>NZ_OZ239771.1:0-1150000 GCF_965196655.1 Rickettsia endosymbiont of Nabis limbatus | reverse complement strand
TTTTCCTAATTTAATTGAGCCGAAATATCCCTATATGATAAATATCTAGAAGCACTGACTTTTATTTTATTAAGTAGATCAGCTTGTTTTTCTTGTTTGTGATCTTGAGATTTATAGATTTCATTGTTAATGCTACTATTAGCATTAACAGCAGTATTTATAATAATTACAAAAGCAAATATTAGTGAGATTTTTAGTTTAGACATATAAAGAGCTATATTTATAAAGTTATAGAAATCAATATTACAAGAATCAGAAATAACCTATATTATCTTGAAAGTCAATAAACAAACAATGAAATATAACCATTAATCTACTTCCTTACAAATAGTGCGATAGAGGTCGGAGGTTTTAAGTAAATGAGCGTGCGTTCCTTCGGCTTCTACCGCTCCTTTATCTATTATCAAAATATTATCGGCTGATTCTATGCTACTAATGCGATGGGCGATTGATATGATGATTTTCCCTTGCATTATATCCCTAATAGAGTTTAATAGTTTCTGCTCGCTTTGACTATCTAAAGCATTCATTGCTTCATCGAGAAGTAGAATTTGCGGTTTGCGTAGTAAAGCCCTTGCTAAGGCTATTCTTTGCTTCTGCCCACCTGACAATCTTACGCCTTTTTCGCCTATTTTGGCATTAATCCCATCAGGAATTTTATCAGCAAAATCAGCTATACCGGTAATTTTTATTATTTCTGCTGTATCCTCTTCACTAGCGTCATTACCAAACATAATATTTGATTTAATAGTACCAGAAAAAATACTAGCTTCCTGCGGAACATAAGCAATTAGCTTACGGATTCCGTTAGGATTTAAAAGAGATATATCTTGGTTGCTGATCAGGATTGTACCGCTTTCCTGGATATAAAAGCGTAATAATAACTGCATCAAAGTACTTTTGCCTGAACCTGATCTGCCGACAATTCCAATAAAACTACTAGCATCTATTTTAAAAGATATATTATTGATAATTTTTAAATTAGGTCTTGATGGGTAGGAAAAATTTACGTTTTTAAACTCTAACGATATAGAATTAGTCGGCTTTAAATCTGAATAATTATTATGGACTATAGGTGATTTATCAATAATAGTAACTATTCGCTCTAAAGCAGCAAGTGGCAAGTGCATCTCGCTTAATAACTCAAAAATACCGCCACTACTAAAACCGGCAATAATTGCATAATAAATAAATGATATAATTTGACCAGAGGATAAATTCCCTTTTACTATATCCAAAGCTCCAATCCAAATAACCAGTGTAATCCCAAGAAATATAAGGACCATTGAGAACGCAAAGAATAAAGCACGAATTTTTAAACGTGCTGCGGAATAACTTAGATAATTTTGCAGTAAATTATTAAATTCGGTAATTTTAGCGATTTGACCGCCAAAAGCATGAATGGTTTTGATGTTACTAAAGCTTTCGTTAATATCAGATGCTAAAAGTGATTGAGATTCTAAGGTTTTTTTGGATAAAGCTTTAACGTGTTTACCAAATTTGATTATGGGAATTAGCAGCAAAGGAATGGTGATAATTACTATCGATGCCAACTTAAAGCTTTCAAAAAACATCAGAATAATACTGCCGATTAGCATCACCGAATTGCGAATAAAAAAGGATAGGAAATTAACAATGAGCTTAGATATTTGATCTATATCACTCGTAAGACGTGAGATTATATCGCCGATTTTTAGCTCTTCAAATTCAGTAATTTCGTAATTAATTAGATTGCTATATGCTTCCTTTCTTATTTGACTTGAGACTTTCTCAGCAACATTATTGATAAAATACGAGCGGAAAAAACTAGCAATACTTAAGATAATAATAAGCAGGCAGATATATAATATGGATTTATTAACTGCCAAAGGATGATCCAAAACCAAACCCTGATCAACTAAATTTCTGAAAACATTACCGATTAGTAATAATGAAAGTGATACGCTAAGAAGAGAGATTATAACAATGATCAAATCTTTTTTATAGAATCTTAAGTTTTTAGCTAATCTATATAAAAGGTTGATGTTCATATGAAAAAAAAACGTCATTGCGAGCGAATGAAATGAGCGTGGCAATCTCAGGATGTTTGTATTAGATTGCCAAGTCGCTTTGCTCCTCGCAATGACGTGACGTTAACAAAACTAAAAAATGGGGCGAGTGACGGGAATCGAACCCGCGACCCTCAGAACCACAACCTGATGCTCTAACCAACTGAGCTACACCCGCCATGAGTTATCAAAGTAACAGCGTGACTTTAAATTATTATCATTATTTAGTCAAGAATATTTATACCTTACCTCGTGTTAATTTCATTATTTCATCAGTAGACATATTTGAGGTGCTTTTACCTGATAATTGTTGTATTAATTTGTACCTTTTTTAGCGTTGTCTATATCTTTGCTTAAAGCACTCAAATCTTTACTATTGATAGTTTTTTCTTTAATAAATATTTTTGTGGTCATAAAAATTTCTGTATATATTTTATATAATTGTATTATAATTATTCTTAATAAAGAAATGAATATAGAAATGAAAAAAGCAGTTATTTTAGTTAGTGGTGGGGCGGATTCTGCTACTGTTCTTGCAATAATGAAAAAGCAAGGTTATGAGATTCATGCTATAAGCTTTAATTACGGGCAGCGTAACAATGCTGAATTAAGAAAAGTTAAAGAGCTAGTAAAAGAATATAACGTCAAGCAGCATAAAATTATTAATATAGACCTACGAGCTTTTGGTGGTTCTGCTCTTACCGATGATAATATAAAAGTTCCTCATTATCATGATGCGAAAGAGCTACCTGAAGATGTACCTGTTACCTATGTACCTGCTCGTAATACGATCTTTTTAAGTTATGCATTAGGGTTTGCTGAAGTAATAAGTGCTAAGGATATTTTCATAGGGGTACATACTAGCGATTCAGCAAATTATCCTGATTGCCGCCCTGAATACATAAAATCTTTTGAAGCAATGGCAAATCTAGCAACTAATATAGGCGGAGTTACTATTCATACTCCTTTGATTGATATGACCAAAGATCAGATAATTAGAACAGGGCTTGAGCTTGGAGTAGACTATAAAAATACTATATCATGTTATGATCCTAGCGAAGATGATTTATCTTGCGGCACTTGCCTTGCTTGTACGATAAGGCTTGATGCTTTTAAAAAGAATAATGTACAAGACCCAATTAATTATATATTATTTTAATAAACAAATAGTTGGTAGACGAAGCTCAATTTGGAAAAGAGCAAGGAGACTGTAAGACGAGGAGTGGAGCGTATACACTTAATACGTGAGCATCCGAGGATTTACAAAGACGCCGCCGCCAATTTTTCAAATTCAGCGAGTATACATGTATGATTGATAGAAAATATTTATACTCCCCCTTTCCTACGCTCGATTTAAATGATATAATATTAAGAGAGCTAACGGACGCAGATGTGGAAGATTATTTTAATTATATGAATAAGCCTGAAATGGCTATTTATATAACCGATAGTAATAGACCAAAAACTTTAGAGGAAGCTAAGGAAGAAATTCGTTATTGGTCTAGTTTATATAAGAACCACAGAAGTTTTTATTGGGGTATTGCACTTAAAACCGATAATAAACTTATTGGCACTGCCGGTTTTAATATAATAAATCTAGAGCATCACAAGGCAGAAATCAGTTATGATTTGGATTATAGCTTTTGGGGGCAGGGCATAATGTTAAAATCTATAAAAAATATTTTAAAGATTGCCGATCATATGGGAATCATTAGAATTCAAGCAACAGTAATTACTGATAATATTCGTTCAATTAATTTACTTGAGAGATGCGGATTTGCACGTGAGGGAATACGTAAGAAATATGAAGTAGTTGCAAATGAGCATAAAGATTACTATATGTATGCACGAGTTTTATAAGAAAAGTCTGTCATTGCGAGCAGGCTTTGCCTACGTGGCAATCTCATAAAGCAAACTCCTGAGATTGCTTCGTCGAAACTTTCAGTTTCTTCTTGCAATGACGAAAAACTGATTCATACAATTAAATATAATATTAAAAAAGAAAAATTGATGGTAGTAGAAGCTAATAAAAAAGAATTAATTTGTTCATTTTGCAGTAAAAAGCAGCATGAGGTGAAAAAATTAATAGCAGGTCCCGCAGTATTTATTTGCGATGAATGTATAAATTTATGCATGGATATAATGGAAGAAGAAAGTAAAATTGCATTAAAGCAAATTACTTCCACCATTCCGACTCCGCAAAAAATATGTTCAGTTTTAAATGATTATGTAGTTGGTCAAGATCAAGCTAAAAAAGTCTTAGCAGTAGCGGTATATAATCATTATAAAAGGCTCGAATATGTCCAATCAGGCAATAATGATGTTGAACTTAATAAATCCAATATTTTGTTAATTGGTCCTACCGGTTCAGGTAAAACTTTGCTTGCTCAAACACTTGCTAAAATTTTAGATGTACCTTTTACTATGGCTGATGCTACCTCTTTAACGGAAGCTGGTTATGTTGGTGAAGATGTTGAGAATATTCTGCTTAGATTACTTCAAGCCGCCGAGTTTAATGTCGCAAAAGCTCAAAAAGGAATAATTTATATCGATGAAGTTGATAAGATTGCTAGAAAGTCCGGAAACCCTTCAATTACTAGAGATGTATCAGGGGAGGGCGTACAACAAGCACTGCTTAAAATTATGGAAGGAACAGTTGCTTCCGTTCCTCCGCAAGGTGGTCGAAAACATCCACAGCAAGATTTCGTGCAGTTCGATACCTCAAATATTTTGTTTATCTGCGGTGGTGCTTTTATGGGAATTGATAGCATCATAACTTCTAGAACAAATAATAGTTCTATAGGTTTTGCAGCAAATGTAAATATTGACAAAGAAAAAATCAACAGAGAAATTCTTAAATCTTTAGAGATTGAGGATCTAACAAAATTTGGCTTAATTCCTGAATTTATTGGAAGATTACCAATCGTTACAACCTTAGATGATTTAGATAAGGAAGCTTTAGTTACAATTTTAACTAAGCCAAAAAATGCTATAATAAAACAGTTTAGAAAACAATTTGAGCTTGATGAAGCTGAGTTAATAGTTGAGGATTCTGCATTAGAAGCTATTGCTGAAAAAGCTTTAGCTAAAAAAACTGGAGCAAGAGGACTTCGTTCGATAATTGAGCATCTTTTACTTGATAGTATGTATAAAGTCGCTGAGTTAAAGAAACAACGTGTTACTATCACGGAAGATGTAGTTAAGGGGCTAATAGAGCCAATAATTACTTCTATTATTACTCCAGCAGCAAAATCAAGTAAAAAGCAATCAGCTGTTGAAGATATACCGGCTTAAGGTTGGTGTAAGTCATTGCAAGGAGCCTAGTGTTTTGTTGCATGGCTCGAAAAATGTTTTGTATGTCATTCCCGCACAGGCGGAAATCCAGAAAAAATTTGAATAAATAGAATTTTTGATTATAAAAATAACTAAATTTTTATTTAGTAATTACTGGATTCCTGCTTTCTCAGGAATGACATCGGAACCACGCAACAATGCTGCCACGGGATAACATCTATACTAAACAATATTTTCCATATGCCTTATTTATTACTAAGTGCCTCAATAGTTTTACTCATCTTAGTAAGCTTAAATATTTGGTTTTGTATAAGGATCAAAACTTTAAAAACTCAGCTACAATTCTTAACAGATCAGAACTTAGAACTCTCTAATCATAATCAGCTGCTTAATCAAGAAAAAATAGCTTACTTACAAAAAATTGAACAACTAAAGTGCAGAGTAGAGTATCAAGAACAATCTATTAAAGATTCCGAAAAAATACGTAGTGAATCTTTTTCTTCGGCTAAAGCTGCTTTATTTGATTTGGGTAAAGATTTATCTAAGCAGCTAATTGAAATACATAAAATGGAAAATACAGCAGCAAGAGAGCTAGCTGAGAAAAACATTGCTACTGCTTCAGGAAAATTTAATAGCGAGTTTGAGCGTTTAATTACTATGGTAGGAGCACTTAATAAAGATATTGAGCAGTCTAAAAGCACAGTGGACTTAATCAAACAGTCGTTACTTTCGCCTATTGGGGCAGGGCTACTTGCTGAGATTACTCTTGAAAATATCTTAAAATCATCAGGATTACGTTCTAATTTAGATTTCATCATGCAATATGGTTTAACTACCTCAGATAGCACTAAATTAAGACCTGATGCACTTATTTTTCTACCTTCCGGTAATTTGATGGTGATTGATTCAAAAGCTTCCAAATTTTTAGTTGATGAGCAGGATAATAGCGGAAATCTTAGCAAAACCATGAATTATCACTTAAAGTCGTTAGCCAATAAAGATTATGCTGAAAATATTTTAGCTGACTTAAATAAAAAAGAACAGAATTATAACAATGTCATTACTTTGATGTTTTTACCCACTGAACAAGCCGTTGAAAAAGTTATTGCAGCTGATCCTAATTTTCTACAAAAAGCTTGGGGCTGTAGTATTTTCCCAGTAGGTCCTAGTGGGCTTATGAATATGCTTTCATTCGCAAAATTTCAAATTACTGATCATAGACGTTCAGAAAATTATAAAGTAATTATTGAAGAAGTAAGAAAATTATTAAGCTCTATTGGTACTATAGCAGATTATTCTCAAAAAATTGGCAATAATCTGCATAATATGGTTACTAATTATGATAAGTTTGCGGCTTCTTTTAATCGTAATTTTATGTCAAGAGTTAAGAATATCCAAAAACTCGGTATTGATTCAGGAAATAAGGCGCTACCTGCAAGTCTTGAACGCTACCAAATTGTTTCTTCCAAATCTGAAATTATTGAGGTAGAAGCAGAAAATCCACCAACACAACAAATAGAGGAGTAAATCGATAATTCAAATGTTAAGAAAATTATTATAGATTATAAAAATTATGATCTTGCAATAAAAAAAGACATATGAAAGCTATATAAAGAGTTAAAGCCTAAGGCAGTAATATTCGCTAAAGATTTTGATTTAGAATAAGATCTATATAATTATTTCTGTTGATCAAGATGACAAAAAAGTATTGTGAAATATATAATAACTCAATTGTATCCAATTCTCTAAATAATTACCCTATAATAAAAGAGAAATTAAAAGAAAAACTTTTACCTTTATTAAATGAAAAATAAAATTTATTACATAAAAAAATATTTTTTTATATTATTTATTATAATCAGCTGTCTATTAATATTTTGTAAATTTGGATCAAATGAAATTTCTTTATTCTATATTACTTATCAGTTAAAAACCACCCCGATTAGCGAAAAAGATGTTAAAATTTTTGTAATCAATCTAGATCATAGTACTAATAGATATAATAATATAAATAAACAATTTATTGTCCCAAATTTGGGAGAAAAACCCCGCACTTGCAGTGCGTCGTTTTAACATATAGAATGTAGAGATGCAGTATTACAAGAAGATAAGCCACACAGTTTACGATTGCACTTATCATAGATAGCTTCAAATCACGTACATATCTATGTATCTGTGCCACCTTATCAAAGTATTAGTAAGGTGGTACAGTATCTAAAAGGAAAGAGTTCAAGGAAGATTCAGCAGGAATTTCCAGAATTACGGAAACAGTATTGGGGTAAACACTTATGGGCTGTTGGATATTTTGTCAGAACCACAGGCAATGTGACTGACCAAATGATCAAGGATTATATTGATAAACATGAATCGAGAGATGATAAGTTTGGAAACTTTCAAGTTGAAAACTAGCTATAGCTAAGGCATTGATGCCGTAATCTTAAGCCCTGCATTTGCAATGCAGGGTGGTTAACTCATATTAATTTACCTTATGAAAGATTTAGAGCAGTAAACGGTTATGAATTATCTATAGCAAATGAGAAAGGAGAAAAGTTTACCGGTTTGGATCTAAAGAATAATCCTTCTCTTTTATCATTAGATAATAATTATGCTATTGTTTGTCCATCAGAGAATATAAATTATTATGCAAATAGTAAGGTGCTGAATCGGGTTTTAACAGCGGGTGAATTTGGATGTTATTGTAGCCATAGAGAAATTTGGCTTAAAATGGTCAAAGAAAATATTTCATATGCCTTAATTTTAGAAGACGATGCTATATTAGAAGAAAATCTTTATAAGGAATTCTCAACCATAATCAAATATTTACCTAATGATTGGGATTTAGTTTATTTATTTTTGATGCATCTACCAAGGCAAAAATTCTATAAAATTTATAATAATCCTTATCTTAAAAAAGTTGGTAGCCAAAGATATTTTTATACTGCTACAGCTTATTTGATAAATTTAAAAGCTGCTATAAAGCTTCTTAAATATAGTAAAAGTTTTAGCGAGCCAATTGATGATCTTATAGCACAAGAAGTAGCTAATAATAGAATACAAGCTTATATTACTGCACCTTTTTTAATAAATACTGATTTTAAAGATTCAACTATTATTGAGATGGGAAGACCAAACTAATGATATAGTAAACGGAGTTGAATTATATACTATTTATACATTATCTTTTAATTTTTTTAAAACATATCTCATACCGTAAATGGGTTAGCATTAGCGGTATTCGCTATATCCTTAAAAAAATAAAATATTTCCTATAAATGGCACATAATTCAACTCCGTTTACTATAGATAATTATTTTTTTATTATTAAAGTTTTGTTAAACCATTTTGGTTTTAGTTTGTTTAAAATTAGCTTTATCAAAATCGTATATGAAGCTTTTAATAATAGGTACTATAAACTGTTTAAACTTGCTTCCGCTAAACACGCCATAATGTCCTGCACCTTTTTGTAAATGATATTTCTTCATTGATTCAGGAATATTGGCACAAAGCTTTAAAGCAGCTTTGGTTTGACCAACTGCTGCAATATCGTCAAGTTCTCCCTCTATACCAAGTAATGCACATTTAGTAATATTTTTTAGATCAATAGGACGCTCTTCTGAAACTAACTTGCCTCTTGCTAGTGAAAATTGTTGGAATACTTCATCAATAGTTTGTAGGTAAAATTCTGCCGGCATATCCATAGCGGCTAAATATTCATCATAAAATTTAATAGTATGATCAGCTTTTTGATAATCGCAATTTAATAAATTTTGCCATAATTCTAAATGAGAATCTATATGACGGAATAGATTTAGACTTACAAAACCAGCTAATTGTAAAAATCCTGGATATACTTTTCTACCATGACCAGGATAATTAGGTGGCACTTGCATCGTAACCATTTTGCAAAACCACTCCAAACTTTTGCTTAAAGCAAATTCATTTACTGCGGTAGGATTTTTTCTAGCATCAATAGGACCGCCCATTAAAATCATTGAGCTTGGAACGTTTGGGTTATTATCTTTTGACATCAAACTAATAGCAGCAAGCAAAGGTACAGTCGGTTGACAAACAGCCATAGTATGAACATTTGACCCTAGAAAATTAATAAACTCCATTACGTAATCAATGTAATCATCCATGTCAAAAGAACCTGCTTCAAGCGGTACATAGCTTGCTTCCGTCCAGTCGGTAATATAAACATCCGTATATGGTAATAATTCCTGCACAGTTGAGCGAAGTAACGTAGCATGGTGACCCGCCATAGGTGCTACTATTAATAATTTAGGTAGTGTATTTTTAAAGTCTAATTTTTCAAAATGACGTAACTCACAAAAAGGCTTCTTCAATATAACTTTTTCATTGATCTTGCAGGTTTTGTTATCAATAGTAGTTTCAAGGATATTAAATTCTGGCTTTTCATATTTTCTAGTCATACGCTCGCAAAGCGTTAAGTAAGAATGCATGATTCTAGCAAAACCATTATTCTCTAATGATTCACGCTCATATGCTTCTTTCAAAATCTTTATGCCTAAATGCATAGGGGCTATTTGTGCTCTTAACCCCTCTAGCATATAGTATGTATAATTAGTATTTAAATCATAGTTAATCATAATTTATCCTTGAATTTAATAATAATTAATATGTTGAGTCTAGCATTAAAAATCTTTCAGCAACATTAATTTTAGGATTAATTATTTAAGTTTTTATTGGGTAGTGATAATAATATGATATTCTTAATTAATTTACCTATGTTGAAATATTAGGCAAACCTAAAAGTAAAGACTCATCAATTGGTAATATGTCTTGAGAGGTAATTTCTTGGTTATTAATACACAAAGTTAGACCTTGGTTATAATCAGCCTTTCCTCTTTGATCAAATTTATCAGTTAAATATATTATTGCATTAGCAAAATTAGCATCATTAGATTGTAAACTAATATTGAAAATATTTTTATCACTTATAGAAAAGACTTTCATAGCTAAAGTTTTACTATATTGGTTTAAAATAGGAAAGTTAGCTTGAGATGCTGATATATTTAATAAAATATTTAGTTGTTCCAAAGTAATTTTTGTCCCAAGGTTAATATTTCAGCTAAATTAAACCTAATTTCTGGTAATTCTTTAATAGGCTTAGGTTCAGCTAAATACTCTGATGAAATTTTATCATAATTAGAATCGCAATTCATTTCTTCTTCACCTCCACTAAAGTCTAATTCTTCATAATAAGTTTGACCATTAATTGTTAATTTATACATTCTATATTCTACGTTTTCATTAAAACAAGCATCCCATCCTTCTTCTAGTTCCTCTAGTAATTCATTAACACTCTCAAGTTTTTTTTCTGATTGAAAATTAGAAATTTCATTGTTAAAGCTTTTTATTATAAAGAATTTTAAAGTTTCTTGATCTTCACCTTCTAGATCAGTGGGAAGAATATCTAAATTATTTTCTAGATAATCTAGCAGTGATGCTATATCTGCTGAGTTATTTTCTACTATTTCTAATAATTCTAGTTTATGTGTATCATTTAATAACATTAATCTACTCTATTTTTTAAGGGCTTAAGTGCTTTAGCCGGTTTTAACAATTCCGGTGTTAATATGAATTTAGTTTTTTTCTCGATATTTGATAGAAAAAACAAATGAAAATTGTGCGGATGATGTATCACCGCATATTTGTCCCATTCAGGATATTGTCTATTTAAATTTTCCTTTGGGTTATAAGGACCAAAAACTTCTATATTACCAAATTTATATTTTTTTAAGGGCAACAACTCATAATCATAAAAAAAATCATTAGGATATTGAGTGCGTGTTTTTAAGTTAGCATGAATAAATTTATTTTGTTCTTTTTGAAAAGTAAAAATATCGATGCAGCCTTTTTGACATATTTTATAAGCTAGATCATGAGAAATAGAATAACCTAATTTTTGAAACTCTGGAAATATTTGCTGTAGCCTTATCTCATCTTCCTGTATTATGCCAATATCAAGATCATCATCATAAGGTATTATACCTTGATGACGAACTGCCCCAAGTAGAGTTCCACTGTCTATCCAATAATTAATATTGTGCTTAGTTAACAACTCATGAGTATCCTTCATTATTTGATAGAGTGAGAGAGCCGTATTCTCACTAATCCTATATTTTTTTATCTCTTCATCGGTAAGCGTTTTATATCGCCAATCATGTTCAAGCACGTGAGTATAAAAAAACATACCGGCAAGAAGCAAGAGAATAGAGCCTAAAATATTTTTAGGTAAGAATATTGACTTTAATTTCATCATTTGTTGGTTTGAATTTTACTTCTTTTGCTGATGTAACATTTTTTAAATCTGATGTCAATTCATCGGATAATTCAATGCCGCTAACTTCAAGCAATTGTATTTCTGCTTTTATGGATAGATTTTTTTCAGCTTTAAATTTTCTAACATGATCTAAAATTTCAAGCAATCTTTCAGCTTGTTTTGCATCTATTTTATAGTTTAAATTACCATAATTAATCCAATTACCTTTAATGTGAATAGAATTATCACTATATAATATTTGATATAACTCCTCAGTAATATGTGGCATAAATGGTGCAAATAGTTTAAGTAAAGTTTTCATAACGTGATAAAGCGTTAATATGCTACTATATTGTCCGTTAGGGTTTTTATTTTCCTCATCATAAGCTCGTGTTTTACTTATCTCTAAATAATTATCACAAAATACTGACCAGAAAAATTTTTCCGTTAAATGCATAGCATTAGCATATTCATAATTTTGCAACTCGTTGGTTGCATTATTTACTAGCTCTACTAATTTATTAATTATCCACTGATCAAATTTATGAGTAATTTTTTCTTTTACATCTATAAAATTTGCTTTTTTATCTTCAGCAGATAATTTATCAAAATGCTGCGATACAAATTTAGCAGCATTCCATAGCTTATTAACAAGCCTTTTACCATTTTTCATTACGTCTTCTGAATAGGCAGTATCAGCTCCTAACCTCGAATTAGCTGACCAATAGCGTATAACATCAGAACCATATTGCTCTAGCAATTTTTCCGGTACTAATACATTTCCTTTAGATTTAGACATTTTGCTACGATCTTCAGCCAAACACCAACCACTAACCATGATATTTTTCCATGGTAGAGTATTTTGATGTAAATGAGCTTTTAAGATAGTATAGAATGCCCAAGTTCTAATAATCTCATGTGCTTGAGGTCTTAAATCCATTGGGAACAATTTATCATGCCTATTCTTATTAATAGCGAATTCATCAGAAATACCCCATGTTGAAAGTTGCGGCGAAACAGAGCTAGTTGCCCAAGTATCCATAACGTCTAAGTCGGGCTCTACTTCATCTTTGCTATAGCCAGCAGGCAAGTCTTTTAAAGGATCAACAGGTAACTGCGAGATATCGGCATATAAAATTTTACCCTCTTCGCCAATTCTTTTAGAATACCAAACAGGAAACGGCACGCCAAAATAACGCTGCCTGCTTATACACCAGTCCCAAGATATGGCATTAATCCAGTTGTCTAAACGAATCTTCATATTTTTAGGATGCCAATTTAGTTCGTTTGCTCTTTTTAATAGCTCATCTTTATGCGATATAGTTTTAACAAACCATTGTGGCACAGTTAGTACCTCAAGAGGTGCACCTGAACGCTCAGCACATTTAACAGTTTGGGTAATCTCTTCTTGCTTAACAAGCAATTCTTGCTCTTTTAAAATATCTATTATTTTTGCTCGAGCTTCTTTTATTTTTAAGCCATCTATCCCAATTTCATGAGGGAAATCTATCGTACCTTTTTTGGTAATAATAGTATTCAAAGGCAGATTATGCGTTTTCCACCAAATAATATCTGTTTGATCACCAAATGTGCAACACATAACAAGACCTGTGCCTTTATCTTGCTGCACTAACGGGTCAGCTAAAAGCGGAACTTTAATATTAAACAGCGGAGTGACGGCAAACTTTCCTGCTAAATGTTGATAACGTTTATCGTCTGGGTGATAGAATACAGCAACGCAAGCAGGTAATAGTTCAGGTCGTGTAGTTGCGATGGTAAATTCATCATTTGCTTCAGTTTTAAATGTAATATAGTTCATGAATGAGGCTTTTTCCTTATCCTCAATATCAGCTTGAGCAAGGGCTGTGCCATCTACTGGATCCCACAAAATTGGCTGATTATTACGATAAACCTCACCTTTTTTTACTAAATCAAGAAAAGACATTTGTGAGATTTTATGAGATAAGGGGCTGATTGTTTGATATTCTAAACTCCAATCTACCGATAAAGCTATATGATTAAACAAGCTTCTGAATTTTTCTTCTTCGCTTGCTACTACCTCATTACAAATATTAATAAATTCTTCTCTGCCCATATTAGATGCTTTAACTTGTCTTTGCTTTTCAACAAGTCGTTCTGTTGGTAGTCCATTATCGTCAAAGCCCATAGGATAGAAAATGTTTTTTCCCATCATACGCTGAAAACGTACTATAAAATCGGTCTGCGTATAGCTGTAAACATGCCCGATATGAAGCTGCCCTGAAACAGTTGGTGGAGGCGTATCTACGACAAATGTTTCGTCTTTAGCGATATTCTCATCGTAAGCATAAATTTGCTTTTCTTGCCAAATCTTTTGCCATTTCTTTTCGCTTTCGATAAAATTATAATTCTTCGGGAATTCTTTCATAAATGTTTTTACTAGTTTGAATAACAGCATTATAAAGAGTATATTTAATTATGACAATAACGCGTTGCTTTTTTTTGAGAAAGATATAAAGTTTTAAAAATTGTGTGTGTGCCGTAGCAAAGCTATAGAAGAGATGGTGGTAGGTCCACCGAGATCGGTTATCGAGAGTTGGTCTCAAACTACCTTAAGCGGCTGTGGTTAAGAGCGATGGTCGTGAGCATTAAGGAAAATCAAAAAAAAACTTTTTGGTGAAGTAAGGATTAGAGAGATGAATGAGAGTGAACTACTATAAGCGTCGTAAATGATAATAGTATCAAAACCTAGGGCTACACATTCTCTAGGGATAAGCTTATCGGCTACTCGGATGTTGGGTAAGCGGTACTCGGTGTATAGGTGGCATGAATCTAATCTAGGCTCTTTTATGGAACTGCGGGAACCAGTCGTACTGATGTAAAAGTAGAATATCAAGCAGGGTGACTGCAAGATAAAGAATACTAAAGCAGTGCACTGGGGCGGATCACTTTGTAGTAGTATTGAAGTTGTTGTAATGACGATGGAGCGAAGGAAGTGAATTAAACTGTCTAACTAATATTCAACTTTTTTTTAAAGGGATGAGATAGAGGTAATGACGAAACCATTTAAGATTTCGAAACTGTTAGTGTTGCAAGCATACAAGCTTATAAAAGCAAATGCTGGAGCTGCAGGAGTTGATCAACAAACGATAAAAGATTTTGAAGAAAACTTGAAAAAGAATTTATACAAGATCTGGAATCGTATGTCTTCAGGAAGTTATATGCCACAGCCTGTTAAAGCTGTAGCCATACCTAAGAGAAATAGAGATCAACGAATTTTAGGAGTGCCTACAGTAGAAGATAGAATAGCTCAGATGGTAGTAAAGTTAGAACTTGAACCAAAAATTGAACCTCACTTTTTAAAGGATTCATATGGATATCGTCCAAATAAATCAGCCTTAGAAGCTATAGAGGTAACAAGGCAGAGATGCTGGAAAAATAATTGGGTACTGGAGTTTGACATCAAGGGATTATTCGACAATATACAGCATGCACTTATCATGAGCGCATTGAAGAAACACAATAATAATAAATGGATAGAATTATACATAGGAAGATGGTTAAAAGCAGCAATGCAAAAATCAGATAGGAAAATAGTTACTAAGAGTTGTGGTGTACCTCAAGGAGGAGTAATTAGTCCAATGCTAAGTAATTTGTTCATGCATTATGCATTTGATAAATGGATGGAAAGAAATTATCCAAAAGTTGAATGGTGTCGATATGCAGATGATGGTCTTGTTCACTGTAAAACAGAAAATCAAGCGAAAGAAATATTATCTAAGCTAGTTGAAAGATTTATAGAGTGTGGCATTGAAATGAATTTAGAGAAGACAAAGATAATCTACTGTAAGGATAATAGACGGAAGGATAATTATCCAAGCATATCTTTTGACTTTCTTGGATACACTTTCAGACCTAGAACAGTAAAGAATAGTAAAGAGAATAGGATTTTTACTGGATTTAATCCAGCAATTAGCAAACAGTCTTGTAAAGAAATACGCCAAAAGATAAGAACCTACCAAATATATAAAAGAAGTGGATCAAGCTTAGAAGATATTGCTAGGGTATGTAACCCTAAACTAGTAGGTTGGATTAACTATTATGGTAAGTATGGTATATCAGAATTGGCATGGGTTTTACAACATTTTACTAAGATCTTAGTAAAATGGGCAATGAGAAAATATAAACGGTATACGAGGCATAAAATTAAAGCAATAAAGTATATCCAAAATATTGCGTTGCATAACCCAAATTTATTTGCACATTGGAAAATAGGGATAACAAGAGTGGTTGTTTAATGGAAGCCGTATAAGCTGAGAGGTTTACGTACGGTTTTGAGAGAGGCTAGGGGGAAGAAAATTCTACTGGCCTACTCACCAGTAAATTACTTCACTATTAATCTCTTAGGGTTTAATTCCCCGAAGCTCTGCTTCATGATATACTAGATGCATGGAAGAAAGCAGTTATATACATAAAAGTGATAATGTCACAGTACTAATATATCATTTAGTAACACCGGCAAAGTATAGAAGAGTAATATTCAAAGAGGAACTAGACGATTATTTATGTAAAATTTGTGAGGACATAGAAGCTCGTTATGAAATTAGATTTTTGGAAATAGGAGTAGATAAAGAACATGTACATTTTTTACTACAGTCAATACCAATGTATAGCCCAACAAAAATAACTCAAATCATAAAAAGTATTACATCTAAGGAAATGTTTAAGAAATATCCAAATCTTAAAGAAAAATTATGGGGAAGTGAGTTTTGGAGTAAAGGATATTTTATGAGCACAGTATGTAAACATGGTGATGAGCGGAAATTACGTAATTATGTAAAAAATCAAGGTTCAGGCAAACCTTCTTATAAAGCATTTCAACAAAAACAGTTAAAACTTTTTGGATAGATACCTCGTAGCTCTGCTGCGAGGAGTATCATTTACTTTTTTGCAATTGAGCGAATAAGAGATTCATTAAGACCGGTAAGCTCAGCAATAACGGAAACCTTAAACCCTTGAAAGAACATCTTTTTTGCTATCAGCATCGCTTTATTATACTCACCTTCTCGTTTTCCCTCATCTATCAAAACTTACGCTATGTTTGGTTCTAAATATCGTAAAGATGGAGAACGAAGCTGTTGTTGCATATAGTCATCTAAAAGCCCTAACTTTATTTGGTAGACCGTTTTACCTATTTTATTTGCAGTTCTTTTGAGAAAAGCCCAAACTAGAAATGCACAACTAATGTGATTACGTTGGATACGCTGTTTTCTGCATTGGCAACGTTCTATACCAGTCAGTTGCTTAATTTTTCTATGCATGCTCTCAATTACCCATCGCAAGCCAAACTCATCTTGTGCAGCTTTAGAAGATTTTTGAGTTTTGTTATTGGTAACAACATAATCAACTCTGTTGGTAGAAACAGTAAATTTAAACAAATTAACATGCTTATTTTTGGCAAATCCTTTTATATGAATCTCCATTCCATTCTTAATTTCTTCATCTGAAAACGTCAACTTGCTAACAGCTTTATAAGGCTCGTAATCACACGTTTTACTAACATTTCTATTGGCTTTAATAGGGGCATAATAATATTTGCCCAAGGAGTCAACATGTTGCATAATTTTGTGTGTAGCATACCATGTGTCAAAAAGTACAGTTTGAAAAGGAATCTTTTTACTATAAACAGCATTATTGAACATCTTTAGTAGGTGATCTAGTTTCGTCGCTCCATCATGATCAGGTGAAAAAATGCGATAATCTATTACCCAAAACTTATCAATATCGGGGTTATAATATACAAGACTCACTACTCCTATACCGGTAGTAACTCCACCTGTAGCTCCACTATACTGCGATCTAGCAACCTCTATTTTCTTTGTGTTCCTTTTGTTTAACACCGTATCATCAAATATTGTATATCCGTTAGATGAAAAGATAACATCATTCTTAATGTGTTCCCATAACAAAGAAGGAGTATATTTTTCATTTTCTAAAAATCTATTAATAACATCATGGCTACATTTCTTGGCATGTTCAGCGTAGTAGGTTAAACTATAATTCTTTTGGCTAATTGTTAAAAATTGACAGTAATCTGTTCTATTAATTGGTATTGCTTGCAATCTGTTCCTCTTTGACATGTTTAATTATTCTTACAATAATTTATCACTCTTCCACTCATAGCGTAAGTTTTGCTATATACGTATCTGCTATAGTTTTCATAATGTTATCCTTGTGTTGCGGTGATAAATATTTATCAAATAACTTAAATGAAAAGTTGGTAGATGAAGGTCAATTCCATACACTATATCACTATATTTTTTACTTAGAGACTCTTCAATATAGCTTTCTTGTTCTACAGTTATTTTTGATAAATCCATTAGTTTTTTAAAATCCTCAGGTAAATAATATTCTAAAAATTCTTGTGCCGCTATTTTATCGGTCATTATAATTTTTACTAAGGAATCATGCTTTAATTTTTTTGACCACAAAATCTAGTAGTTTTATTTTGCAGCGTATTTTATTCTAATTTGTATGTGATGTCTATATTTATCTAAGCTTAAAGTTTAATATCAGTAATATAAAATAAACTTTTATTTATATAAAGCTTTGGTAAAACTTAGACGATGATATGGGGATAAGCCATATTCGTTTATGGCTTGTATATGATCTTTTGTGCCGTAACCTGAATTTTTATGCCATAAAAATTGCGGGAATTCATTACTTAACTCTAGCATTAATCGGTCTCTAGTAACTTTTGCTACAATAGAAGCTGCGGCAATCGATAGTGATAAATTATCCCCATTTATGATGCTGATAAATCTTTTATCACAAAATTTCATATTACCATCAACTAAAACTATTTCCGGCTTAGTGCTAAGGTTTTCTGTAGCAAGTATGCAAGCTTTTTTCGTGGCTTCTAATATGTTAATCTCATCGATCTCAGTGTGTGAAATAATACCAATTGCCCAAGTGTAATTAGCAGTTATCTGCTCATATAATAATTCTCTTTTCTTTTTAGAAAGCTTTTTAGAATCCTTAATACCAGCTATAATATTGTCTTGATCAATTATAACAGCGGCAGCTACTACTGGTCCGGCTAATGGTCCTCTGCCAGCTTCATCTATGCCGGCTAGAATGAAATTTGGATTTTTTTCAAAATGTAATATATCTATTTCCATAATTGTATATTTTATATTTTTAATGTATGATAAAGCAGTTTAGAATTACAAAAAAGTAAAAGTGCAAAATTATTTTGAATTATTAGGGTTAGAGCAAATTTATAATATTGATTTGAAGATATTAGAAAAGCAATATTTTGCCATGCAGATAAAATATCATCCTGATAAAGCCAAAAATTTGCAAGAAAAAGAGCAAAATCTTATTATAGCATCAAACCTAAATAAAGCTTATTCTACACTTAAAGATAGTTTAAAGCGTGCTGAATATATGCTGCTTTTGTATGGCGTAAACTTAAATGATGAGAAAGTACGCAGCAAGCTTTCAGCTTTTGAGTTAAGTATGTTTTGGGATGAAATGGAGCTTATAGAAAATACTAACTCATATAAAAGTTTGGAAGAAATAAAAAGCAAATATGAGTTAATGGAAAAAGCTGAAATAAATTTTCTAGCCGAGTCCTTTAAAAAGCAAGATTTATCAGATGCGACTATCAAAACTAGTAAACTTAAATATATTCATACATTGCTGAGTAAGCTTCAGGAAAAAATGAAATTATGCAAATAATAGAAATTAGAGAACCAGGGCAAGCAGAATCTAAACAAGAAGCTAAAATAGCTGTGGGTATAGATTTTGGCACTACTAACTCGCTAATAGCTATTTCAGTTGGTAGAGAAGTTAAAATTATACAAACTGAAGATAATAAAGAATTAATCCCAACTACTATAGAATTTACGAATAACAATATTATAGTAGGTAGTAATAAAGGTTTACGCTCAATTAAAAGGTTATTCGGCAAAACATTAAATGAAATTCTAAATACTCCTGCTCTTTTTTCTTTAGTTAAAGATTATATAGATCTGCAAGGTCAAGAAGTTAAATTAAATTTTGCCAATAATCAAATGCGGATTGCTGAGGTTGCGGCAGAAGTTTTCATATATTTAAAACAGCAAGCAGAAAAAGAGCTTGCAACTGAAGTAACTCAAGCTGTTATTACTGTTCCTGCTCACTTTAATGATGCTGCAAGAGGGCAAGTGATGTTTGCCGCAAAGCTTGCAGGTTTAGAAGTTCTAAGGTTGATTGCAGAGCCTACTTCAGCTGCATATGCTTACGGATTAAATAAAAACCAAACAGGTTGTTATCTTGTATATGATTTAGGCGGCGGTACTTTTGACGTATCAATTCTAAATATTACAGAGGGAGTTTTTCAGGTTATAGCAACAAGTGGTGATAATATGCTTGGCGGCGATGATATAGATAAAATCATTGTTGATTATTTTTGTAATAAATTTAATTTACCTGATAATTTAGATACTTTGCAGATCGCTAAAAAAGCAAAAGAAGCATTATCGAAACAAGATAGTTTTGAGTTCAATAACATATCGTTTGATAAACAAACATTTGAACAGTTAATTACCCCTATAATAGGTCGTACTATCAATATAGCCAAAGAATGTTTGGAAATAGCAGAAAATCCGAACATAGATGGCATTATTTTGGTTGGTGGCGTAACTCGTATTCCGTTAATTAAGGATGAATTGTATAAAGCTTTTAAAGTAAATATTCTCTCAGATATTGATCCTGATAAAGCTATTGTATACGGGGCTGCACTGCAAGCAGAGAATCTAACAACACCGAACATCGATTCATTATTGATTGATGTAGTACCTTTATCTTTAGGTATGGAATTGTATGGTGGCATTGTTGAAAAAATTATCATGCGAAATACTCCGATCCCTATTTCTGTGGTAAAAGAATTTACAACTTATACTGATAATCAAACCGGCATACAATTTCATATATTACAAGGTGAACGTGAAATGGTAACAGATTGCTGCACTTTGGCTAGGTTTGAGCTAAAGGGACTTCCTCCTATGAAAGCAGGGAGTATTAGAGCGGAAGTTACTTTTGCTATTGATGCTGACGGTATATTGTCTGTTTCTGCTTACGAAAAAATAAGTAATACCTCACATATTATAGAAGTGAAGCCGGATTACGGGATTGATACAAGTGAAGTTGATAAGATTTTAGAAAGTGCTTATAAAAATGCTAAACTAGATCATGCTGCAAGATTATTACAAGAAACAGTTATTGAAGCTGAATCTTTGATTTTTAATATAGAGCATGCTATTAAAGAATTAGTAGATTTACTATCAGAAAATGAAAAGCATATAATCAGTAATTTATTAAATAATATAAAGCATGCAATAGATGCACGAGATCGTGCTTTAATTAATAACGCTGTTAAAGATTTTAAATCTAAAACAAAAAAATCTTTAAATACAAAGATTAATGTAGTAATTAGTAATTTGTTAAAAGGTAAAAATATCAATCAGATCAAATAACTTACTTCTAAAGGTAATTTGTACGTCAATCCGGTACTCGCATCTCACGTACGTTTATGTACGCTGCGGTGCTGCGTTCCGTGTTTCCTGCAAATTCCTCTTTATAAGATAAGTTATATGAAAAATCTAAGGAAGAAACAGGATAATGTCGAAAACAGTAAAAGTTACATTTATTATAAATAATGGGGAAGAGAAAATAATAGAAGCACCGCTGGGACTTTCTATTTTAGAAGTTGCTCATAGTAATAGTATAGATCTTGAGGGTGCTTGTGAAGGTTCTCTTGCCTGTGCTACTTGCCATGTTATTTTAGAGGAAGAATTTTACAACAAATTAGAAAAACCTAAGGACGAAGAAGAAGATATGCTTGACTTAGCCTTTGGTCTTACAGATACTTCTAGATTAGGGTGTCAGATTATTTTAACCGAAAAACTAGACGGTATAAAAGTACGTCTCCCTTCCGCTACTCGTAACATAAAATAATGGATTAAAAAAGTGATACGTAAAATACTTATTTTTGTTTTCTTAGCCTTTACTATAGTATGGTTTGCTGCCGCTTATACTTTAAAAAATAATGTAATAAATTTAATTAAAAACTCTGAATCTGATAATCTTAAAATATCTTATAATACAGTTAAATTTTTAGGATATCCGTTTCACTGGAAAATTACTATAACAGATCCAAAAGTAAAATTAATAGATCATGTAAATTCTAAAGAGCTTTCAAGCGAAAATATTGTTTTAAGTATTAAATTTAGTACTAAGAAAGCTACTTTAAATTTTGGGCCATTTATTAAAGAAGTAGATAATTATGGGGAAAAAACATTCACTTATGATATGCGTAGTGAAGAAGATATAAAAGGAATAGGGAAATTTAATAAACCTTTATATAAAATATCTAAAGATGATGATTTAAAAGAAGTAATAAAATCGATTCAGCTTAATAATAAATCATTATTAATATTTAAAGATGATGAAGAGATTTTCAAAATTAATGACTTAGCTTTCTTTATTTCTAAGAAAAATATGACAGATAGTGAAGATATTTCATTGATTTTAAATATGAATTATGACTCTGAAAAGAACATAGCTAATTTTAAAAATGCTAATTTAGATATTGTTGCTTTATTAAAATTCGCTCCTGATGGTGAAAATTCTGCTATTTTACAAAATTTTAATGTAGAGAAATTTATCTTTAGTTGTGATCATAACTCTAAAATCAATCTAAATGGTGCTTTACAGTTTTTTGCTAACAAATTACCACAAGGTAAGTTATCATTTGAGCTTGAAAATTATCACCCTATTATTGATAAGTTATTACCTAATAATATTATGTTTTCTAAAAAGTTTATTAAAACAGTTATTGCTAAAGCAGTTAATAATGCTTCAGATGAAGCTGTAGTTAAAGAATCAGATGGCTCAAATCCTGATTATAATAATATAGAAAAAGCTAAGTTTGATGTTGAATTTTCTGAAAAAGGAATAAATATCGGCTCTATTAATTTACTTGAGTTAAAACTTGGCGATAGTAAAGAAAAACAGCAGCCTGAAAATCATGCGAATTAATTATATGAATAACCTTAAATTAGTATTATATAGCTTTGTTTTTAGTATAATTCTTATATGTAATAATATTTATGCCGATCAAAAGCAAAAAGTCTTTAAGATTGGTACTGGCTCTATTTTGCAAGGTTATTATTCTATAGGTCTTGATTTATGCAAAACAATTATAGGAGATGAAAAAAATAACGAAAATATAGTATGCGAAGTTGTTGCAACAAATGGTAGTATTGAAAATTTAAAATTATTGCAACAAGGTAAAATCGATTTAGCCATAGTGCAGGCGAATATTGCAGTAGAAGCATATGACGGAATAGGTTATTATAGCGATAAAGAAAAAATGCAAAATCTACGTCAGGTGTTAAACTTACATGATGAATTTTTTACAGTTGTCGTAAAAGATGAGGATAAGATAAAGTTTTTTGCTGATATTGATGGGAAAAGAATAACTAGTGGTCCAGAATATTCTAGCAGCAATATTACTTATGATGCGATGTGTTCTCTATATAAATTTGCTAAAGAACCAATAAACACTGATATTAATTACGAAGATTCTATCGATAAATTCCGTCAAAAAGAAATAGATGCTATAATCATGATGGTTGGACATCCAAACCCTTTAGTGAATTTAATTGCTAATAGATGTGAAATCGATTTTATTTCAATTGAAAATGATAAAATAGCCGAGTTAATACAACAAAACAGAGCTTTTCGCAAAGCAGAGCTTCATAAAGGCTTATATCCAGGTATTACAGATGATCAAACAACTGTAAAAGTATCAGCAATTTTAGTGACTAGAGATGATATAGATTCTAATATGTTAGATAAATTTATTGGTGCTTTTCATAGAAATGTTGCAAATTTTAAACTTTCTAATTATTTATTGAACAATATTAACATTAACTATTTTGCCGATACTCAAAACTTTGTTTTACCAAAACATGATTCGGTCAGAAATAGAGAATAACTATTTATTAGAGTATTATATAGAAATACTATGTTTAAAAATATACTTATACCTATAGACTTAGCAGATAAAAAGTCTATGAAAGCTCTTCTTTCTAAAGCTTTAATGTTTGCAACGACTTCTCAAGCAAAGCTGCATTTCTTATATGTGATTTCTGATTTTGGTATGAAAATGGTCGAAGATTATTTACCTAAAATTGGATTGCAGAAAAAAAAGCAAAATATCAAACTCAGGTAAAAGAGCTTATAAAACAATATGTACCTGATGAGATTGAAGCCGATTATTACATAGGTAGCGGTGCTGCTTATGATGAAATAATTAAGCGTTCCAATGATATCAAAGCTGATTTAATAATAATCTCAGCAGTTAGACCGCAGCTGAGAGATTATATGCTTGGTCCTAATGCCTCTAAAATCGTTCGTCACTCTAGTATATCAGTCTTAGTAGTAAGAGACGAGTAATTAAACCTCGTCTATCAACTCTTCATTTATCAAAAATATACTTTTTGTTTGCAAATAAATAGCTAATTAAAAAATAATTTATATTTTCTATTATTAATAGAAAATATAGTTGACATTTTAGAAAAGTTAGCTAAAATCCTTTGCAAGGATAGCAGCAATGCTATCCTAGGGTATAGAAGCCCTTGATCACAGATGGTTAGCATCATCCATTTAAAAATGCTCCTCAACTTTGTCATGGTTGAGGAGATAGTAGCTATGTACAAGGTTTTAAACCTAAAGGCTGTTATAACTGTTCTGTGACGGTTCTTCTAACTCCCTGATGATTGTGTTCGAGAAGTCAAGAGAATATTTTATATTGGTTTTGCCAAGGTCGTTTGTTTTTAACAATGTTATTGACAATTATTACTATTTTTCTCATTACTGCAGTAAGAGCTAATTTTTTAGCTTTTCCCTTTTCTACAAGTCTTTTATAAAAAGGTTTAACTGCGGGATTACATCTTACAGATGTAACAGCAGCCATATATGACGGTGCCTCAATAACACCTGAAAATTCAAAATCTTTTTCTAAACATTTAAGTGAGTTAGATAATCTTAAAAACTTTCTAGAAACTAGACCAAAATTAGTAAATAGTGAAACTATACAAAAAATAAATGAATATCTAATTTCACCTAATATTATTAAATATGCTGTAAATGTATTGATAAATGAGATTGAAAATCTAAATCGTGAATTAGCCGGTGATATGCTTAACGATTGGGCTGAAAAATTTTAACTTTTTATTATACTATTGCTTACATAAGCAGGTTGCATAAATTGCTTTTACGTCATTGCGAGCGAGCATCGCTTGCGTGGCAATGACGTAAAAATCAATCCATGCGGGCAAGCCTTATGCGGGAATGACATATAAAGTTACCTATACCTGAATAAAATATAACATTTTTTTAAACTGTCCGGTACTATTATTGGACAAGCCACAAGAACATCACTTATTCAAAAATTTCTCTGCTTCAAGGGCAGCCATACAGCCGGTACCTGCTGCGGTTATAGCTTGTCTATAGATTTTATCTTGAACATCACCAGCAGCAAATACCCCCTCTATATTGGTTTTAGTGCTTCCTGGAGTAGTAATAATATAATTATCACTATCCATTGTAACTTGCTCTGCAAATAAAGCGGTATTTGGTTTATGCCCGATAGCTACAAATACGCCGCTACACTCTACTAAGCTCGCCTCCTTAGTATGAACATTTTGAATTTTAACCCCTGTAACGGATTTTGGCTTATTATTACCAACTATCTCATCCACTACATGATCCCAAATCACAGATATTTTAGGGTTTTTAAACAGACGCTCTTGTAATATTTTTTCGGCTCTAAAACTATCTCTTCTATGTACTATAGTAACCTTACTTGCATGATTGGTTAAATACAAAGCCTCTTCAACAGCACTATTACCGCCACCAACTACTACTACTTCCTGATTCTTGAAAAAGAAACCATCGCAAGTAGCACAAGCTGACACCCCAAATCCCATAAATTCTTGCTCTGTAGGGATGCCGAGCCACCTTGCTTCCGCACCAGTACAAATAATTATGCTTTCAGCTTCGTACTCTGTCCTAGATCCTGTAGACACTTTAAAAGGTCTTCGTGACAAATCCACTTTCTCAACATAATCGTTAACAATTTTAGTACCAACATTTTCAGCTTGCATACGCATCTGTTCCATTAGCCAAGGTCCTTGTACGCTTTCTGCAAATCCTGGATAGTTCTCAACATCGGTGGTAATGGTAAGCTGACCGCCAGGCTGAATACCATTAATTAATATCGGATTTAAAGACGCCCTTGCTGCATAAATAGCAGCACTTAACCCGGCAGGACCTGAACCAATTATTAGTACTTTAGTAGTAATTTTCATAATTTAATTTATCTTCTTTTTATAATTTTTCTAACCAAGATTTTATATGTTCAATTTCATTGGAATTTGTCAAGGAGGGAGTTGACCTGCATATTTAATTTCGTAAAGATCAAAATCTTTTGTTTTTTGCATTTTTTCTACAGTAGATTTTGTTAGAACTTGAGATTTAATGCCATGAATCAGTAATATTTTACATTTTATTTTATTCCATATAGACCATAAATCTACATCTTTCTGACTTTTGACATTTTTTATACCTTTTGTTATAGCAGGATCATAATTCATTTTATATTTTCCGCCAAATGTAGAAATAACACTATGTTTTGTTAAATAATCCCAATCTTCTTCATCTTTAATTCCCGACTGACCATAAATAAGCTTTAAATGCTCTTTTGCACTCTCAAATCCTCTAATATGACAGTTTTTTTAGCAGAAGCTGCAATTTTGACTAAAGGAGCAGCATCGATAAACGCTCCTATATAGTTTAATATTAAACCTTTAAAAATATTTTTAAATTTACTGGCAAGAACCATACCTATAATTCCGCCCATTGAAGTACCTAGCCAAATAGGTTTTTTTATCTTTAACTTATTTAAAAATAATAATGTATCTTTAATGTAAGTAGTATAGTTATAATGGCTGGTTTTTTTAAAATTTTCACTATCACCACGTCCAGGATAGCTTAGAGAAATTACTCTATAATCCTTACTTAATTCTTTAGCTATTTTTCAAAATCATGAGCATTTCTTGTTAAGCCATGAGCACATATTATTACATTTTTATTTTGAGGATCACCAAATTCTACATAAGAAATTTTATGTTCTGGTATATATTGAAGAGGAAGAAAGTTAATATATGGACCAATTTTAATTGAGCTAATTTTCATATGAATCGATTAATTTAAATCACTTAAAAATATACTGACCATTGTTGGCATATATACTACTACAAAAAGTAGTGATAAAAACACAGTAGCAGCGACCTTTTCAGGATAAATTTTTTGTAAATTTGCTATAACTATAGTATTTGCAGCTAAGGGTGCTGTAGAAAGTAACTTTAATGCATTATAATAATCATTATTATACCATTTTGTTACAAAATGATCAAACATGATAAATAGCCCCACTCCTAAGGGATAAAATAAGAATTTAGCAGCAAAAGTAGCCAGAGTAAATTTTATATCCACTTCAAATTTTTGAAGTGATGAAAGAGCAAGACCTACCATAATCATACCTAGTATAGAAAAAGAACCTTTCATATTATATATAAAATCATCTAAGAAATCAGGTAAAGTAAAACCGCAAAAACTAAATAAACAACCTAGGAAAAATGCATTCAAAATTGGCAATTTTACTACTTTCAATATACTATCAGTAGTGTTTGCAAAGCTTCGCATACAAATATAAAAGCCTACCGAGCACTCATAAATATTAACGCCTATCACTGCCATCATGTAAATACTTAGCGTATAATCATCAAAAAGTGCAGCAGCTATAGGCAACATAAAATATCCACCATTTGCTGTACCAGCAGACAAAGCTATAATATTACGTGTGTGGTCCTGCCAAAATTTACCGAAAAAATAGTAAGAAAATAATGACAACAATGTCGCAATTACAAAGGTTACAACCGTAACACTTAATGCTGAAAATGTCAAAGTTGTACTAGCAGGAATAGTAAAGAATACTATAGGCGATATAAAATAGAATAATAAAGAAGAGATACTATCTCTTTCAACATTTGAGTACTTACCTGCTAAAAATCCGATTACTACACTTAATAACACTGAAACGGTTTTAAAAAAAACTATACTAAAAATTACCATGTAATGAGCTAAAGATATAATTATTTATAATATATTAGATTTTATCTTTTTTCACTAAATTTTGTAAAGATTTTTAATGATACTCCTCGCAGCAGAGCTACGAGGTATCTATCCAAAAAGTTTTAACTGTTTTTGTTGAAATGCTTTATAAGAAGGTTTGCCTGAACCTTGATTTTTTACATAATTACGTAATTTCCGCTCATCACCATGTTTACCTACTGTGCTCATAAAATATCCTTTACTCCAAAACTCACTTCCCCATAATTTTTCTTTAAGATTTGGATATTTCTTAAACATTTCCTTAGATGTAATACTTTTTATGATTTGAGTTATTTTTGTTGGGCTATACATTGGTATTGACTGTAGTAAAAAATGTACATGTTCTTTATCTACTCCTATTTCCAAAAATCTAATTTCATAACGAGCCTCTATGTCCTCACAAATTTTACATAAATAATCGTCTAGTTCCTCTTTGAATATTACTCTTCTATACTTTGCCGGTGTTACTAAATGATATATTAGTACTGTGACATTATCACTTTTATGTATATAACTGCTTTCTTCCATGCATCTAGTATATCACGAAGCAGACCTTCGGGGAATTAAACCCTAAGAGATTAAGTTTTAAGAGGATTTTATTTAACTTTTAATTGAAAAATTATAAATATAATGATATTAGTAATATATAGATATCAATTTATAGACAAAACTTACGCTATGTTTGGTTCTAAATATCGTAAAGATGGAGAACGAAGCTGTTGTTGCATATAGTCATCTAAAAGCCCTAACTTTATTTGGTAGACCGTTTTACCTATTTTATTTGCAGTTCTTTTGAGAAAAGCCCAAACTAGAAATGCACAACTAATGTGATTACGTTGGATACGCTGTTTTCTGCATTGGTAACGTTCTATACCAGTCAGTTGCTTAATTTTTCTATGCATGCTCTCAATTACCCATCGCAAGCCAAACTCATCTTGTGCAGCTTTAGAAGATTTTTGAGTTTTGTTATTGGTAACAACATAATCAACTCTGTTGGTAGAAACAGTAAATTTAAACAAATTAACATGCTTATTTTTGGCAAATCCTTTTATATGAATCTCCATTCCATTCTTAATTTCTTCATCTGAAAACGTCAACTTGCTAACAGCTTTATAAGGCTCGTAATCACACGTTTTACTAACATTTCTATTGGCTTTAATAGGGGCATAATAATATTTGCCCAAGGAGTCAACATGTTGCATAATTTTGTGTGTAGCATACCATGTGTCAAAAAGTACAGTTTGAAAAGGAATCTTTTTACTATAAACAGCATTATTGAACATCTTTAGTAGGTGATCTAGTTTCGTCGCTCCATCATGATCAGGTGAAAAAATGCGATAATCTATTACCCAAAACTTATCAATATCGGGGTTATAATATACAAGACTCACTACTCCTATACCGGTAGTAACTCCACCTGTAGCTCCACTATACTGCGATCTAGCAACCTCTATTTTCTTTGTGTTCCTTTTGTTTAACACCGTATCATCAAATATTGTATATCCGTTAGATGAAAAGATAACATCATTCTTAATGTGTTCCCATAACAAAGAAGGAGTATATTTTTCATTTTCTAAAAATCTATTAATCTCTTAGGGTTTAATTCCCCGAAGGTCTGCTTCGTGATATACTAGATGCATGGAAGAAAGCAGTTATATACATAAAAGTGATAATGTCACAGTACTAATATATCATTTAGTAACACCGGCAAAGTATAGAAGAGTAATATTCAAAGAGGAACTAGACGATTATTTATGTAAAATTTGTGAGGACATAGAAGCTCGTTATGAAATTAGATTTTTGGAAATAGGAGTAGATAAAGAACATGTACATTTTTTACTACAGTCAATACCAATGTATAGCCCAACAAAAATAACTCAAATCATAAAAAGTATTACATCTAAGGAAATGTTTAAGAAATATCCAAATCTTAAAGAAAAATTATGGGGAAGTGAGTTTTGGAGTAAAGGATATTTTATGAGCACAGTATGTAAACATGGTGATGAGCGGAAATTACGTAATTATATAAAAAATCAAGGTTCAGGCAAACCTTCTTATAAAGCATTTCAACAAAAACAGTTAAAACTTTTTGGATAGATACCTCGTAGCTCTGCTGCGAGGAGTATCATTTGTGATTATTTTTATATTTTATTGTTTTTTAATTACCTTTAATGAATGAAGAGTAAGTAAACGAAGTTTTATTTGGAAAATCTATGTTTCTTGACAAACTATAAGCTTTTATATATGCTACTCTAAGATTTAGCACCCGTAGCTCAATTGGATAGAGTATATGACTACGGATCATAAGGTTAGGGGTTCGACTCCTCTCGGGTGCGCCACTCTTCAGTTTTTGCTATTCGTACGAACGTGTCGAACGAGGGACGCAAGGTATAATCAAGGTTTTGAGGTTTTAGCATCAGGTTAGCAAATACTAAAAGTAATTACTTCTTACCTTAGTTTAGATTTAGTTTTGTAGTTTATTTGAACATCTATTATGATGAATAATGTATAGCTCCTGTAAGCTTATATTCACTATTATCAACAGTATATATATGTATTTCATCAAATGTATTATTACTTAGTTCGGCATCGTCATATATGGACGCCTGGTTAAAAACAAGTACTAAAAATAAAAAACAGTTAATGATAAATGAAGCAGTCATATATTCGGCATCAAAGTGCCATAATGGTTTCTGCATTCTGCCTAAGATCCTAGAGAGATTCACTCAAGTTAGCGGTATCTAGGTACCATGACGTTAGCTCGGATTTCATCCAGAATGATTATGTATTATCTCTTTAACCCGCCGTTTTATTATTCTACTTTGTTTTTATTTCTTTACCCCTATCTAGTTTAAAAATTATATAGTTTATAATTTATCCTAAATCTTAAGTACTATTACGCGAGTTTCGAATTAATATAGCATAGGATTTAGCATATCAAGAGAGATGTAATAGAAGGTTTATTATCAGACATTTGATAATTTATCAGTGCTGCAACCATATGCACAAAGGCATTTGTAACTGATCTATGCCTTGAATGCTCAAACTTCCCCAATAGTTTAATTTTACTAAACACAGATTCTATTAATGCTCTTTTAAGCAATAATATTTTATCCAACATAGACATAAGTTTATTTTTCATATTTTTCTTTACCCTAGTTACCATAAAAATTCCTTGCTCTAAAAGTTGTTGAAATAATTGTTGTGAAATATAACCACGATCTCCGAATACTTTACCAAAAAGATTTTTGATCATCAGTTCCAGCTGTTTTCTATCATCCTTATTGCCAGGGCTAAAAGATGCTTTAACTATACCACCGGCTCTATTAATTATTAGATGTAGTTTAAGTCCATAGAACCAACCTTTTGTTGTCTTACTGCGTGCTGCTATGCCGGCGAACACTTTATTCATTGAAATACGGTATCTCTTACATACCTCTATACTACTTGAATCTACAAAAGAAAGGCCATCACACTGATCCAAAATAGAATTGAATATCAGTACTAATAGTGGTAAATGTGGACCTATTATTTTTATAAATTGACTATAGCTTACTAATTGAAAATCTCTTTGATGATAAATCCATATTTGCTTCAGATAATAATTCTTAAAACAATCATAAGATGACTGCCAGTAGCCTATTATAATTGTTATTACCTCACTTCTGTTAAGTCGACTTTTAGGACCAGATTTGTTGTTATGGTTAGTAATTGAATTTGTATGCTTGTCTAATTCTTGAAAAAAATCATCGACGTAACAAAATATTTCTGTAAAATCCATTATCATAGGTTATTGCTCTTAAAGTTTTTTCAATAACCTATAAACTTTTTTCTTATACTATAAATACCATATTTTAATTAGCAATTTGTATTTTGTACTCACTTTATAACAAAAACAGTATTATCAATATCCCCGTAACCCACTGTTTATCAGCTATACAGCGACTTTTTGAATACGAAACTCGCGTTACTATTATACCAATTGGTAATTTCTGTTCTTTACCAGACAGGCATAAGCGATTCTAGCCAATTTATTAGCTGTAGCTACTGCAATTACATTGAACGATTTCCCTTTTTCTTTTAATCTTTCAATAAATTCTGATAACGCTCCTGATGTCTGATTAGTTTTATAGCTTCTCATCAATAAAGACCTACCAGCCTGTATTAGCATTGTTCTTGCATATCTATCACCTTGCTTGGTTATTCTTCCTAGAATAATCTTACCTCCAGTGCTATTTTGTTTCGGGACAATTCCAAGTGAAGCAGCAAAATCCTTAGCAGAATCGTATGCTTCAACCGGTTTGATGCTTAAAATACTTGCGTTAATTGTACCAATTCCTGGAATAGTTTCTAAAATTTTTGCCTTCTTGGAACTCCGATTCTTTGCTGCTAATTCTTTATCTAAGCTTTGTTCACGAATCATCAATTGTTCAATTTCTTTACAATCCAGCAACATTTGTTCAGCAATAGTGTTGTTAATAAATCCTTCTTCTAGGGCAAAATTTACAAAATTTTGACAAGATTTTGCAAATGTAGATTTTCCGCATGTTACCAAATAGCCAAATTCAAATAATGAAGTCATCAGAGAGTTGCTGTACTGAATCCTTTGTTGTATTATATTTTGTCTTGCTTTATGCAGGTAAGATATTTCTTGCTCTTCTATTGTTTTAGCTTTGACGTGTATTAAATCGGGATCACATGATGCTTTGCAAATTGCAATTGAATCATTAATGTCATTTTTTTGTCGAGTTTTTGCATATGCTTTCACATCTTTAGGTTTAAGCAAGATGGCTTTATGTCCTATTGATTCAAGCCTTTGAGCCATATAATGAGCTCCACCACAAGCTTCAAATACAAAGGTTTCTGACTCTGGAAACATTGTTGATAAATTTTCAAAAAAGCTTCTTCGATCCATTGCTTTTTTTAATACAACTTTATTGTCTAAATTTATTGCTGCAAAATGCAACTTTCTTTTTGCTAAATCAATTCCTATTACTTTATAATTACTCATGGTATGGACTCCTTTATAAAATTATTAAAAATTACAAACCTATCTTAGGTTTTGGTTCTTTGATATCTTAATATCACTTAAAACCGTTGATAAGTTCTTTCTTATCATTGGCGTCCATACCATCAAGTTAAGAGAGATGTAAATTAAGTATTGAGCAAATGCATGGAATAATTTATAGAATAGCAGTAACCATTTATCTCTAAATTTCACCATTATGCGTATTACTCAAGCTCCGAAGAGACATCGTTTTCCAGCAAGCATCATTAGCCATGCAGTATGGTTATATCATCGTTCTAATAGTAGCTACCGAGATGTTCAAGAACAGATGGCATATCGAGGTATTATTTTGAGTCATGAGACAGTAAGATTTTGGTACAACAAATTTGCAGTTTATTTTCAAGATGTTATCAGAAGGAGGGAGCGGAAGCCAACTGATAAATGGCATTTAGATAAAATGAACATTAAGATTAAAGGTGAAGTATTCATACTATGGAGGGCTGTTGACTCTGAGGGACATGAATTAGAAGTATTGCTACAGAAGCGACGCAACAAGAAATCAGCTATTCGCTTTTTATTAAGATTATTGGGCAATTACCCAGCTCCAAGAGTAATTGTTACTGATAAGCTCAAGAGTTACATTAAACCGATTAAGCTTATGTGTCCTAGGACTAAACATCGAACTAATAAGAGATTAAATAATCGCGTTGAGAATGCACATCAACCAACTAGGCGAAAAGAGAAGATATTGATTATCCAGCTGATGGTTCAAACCTCCACCTTCAGGTGGAGAAACTTTAGTTTGAATAAGTCATAGTCGTCTTATATAAAATAAGTAAGTAGGACTTATTTTATAGGATGACTATGACAGAATATGAAAAAGGGAAACATACGGTATATTATCACAGGTATCACATAGTATGGATAACAAAATACCGTTATAAAGTATTAACCCAAGTTATCAAAGAAAGGATTAGGGAAATCATAGCTCAAGTTTCAGAGGAAATGAATATTAGGATAGTAAATGGGGTGATATCATCTGATCATGTACATATTTTAGTATCGATACCTCCTAATATAGCAGTAAGTGAATTTGTACAAAGAGCAAAAGGTAGAACTTCACGTAGAATACAACAAGAATTCCCAGAATTAAAAAAGAGATATTGGGGGAAGCATTTTTGGGGAAGAGGTTATTTTAGTACAACAAGTGGTCATATCACAGATGAAGTAATTAATGAGTATATAAATAACCATACAGAAGCTCATAAACCAACTTCTATTTCTAACATTAGATTGGAATAAGCTTTAGCTTAAACTCTACGGCACTTCTAGTGCCTATCATCAACCTACCGGCTCTCAGCCGGTAGTGGTTGAGTAAATTTAAGCATCCTAATGCAGCACAATGTACATTATCACTGATGGGAAAAGTTAGAAATATATTTGCCGTAAATGTTGGAAGGTATACTAAAACAGCACCTGACCAAAGAATTGCATTTGCATCCGCTAAATCCATTTGGGATGAAGCTACTCAAAGACTTCTTGCTGTCTGAAATCTAAAAATATTACTCTTTTTGACACTATGTTACTTAACTTGATGGTATGGACGCCAATGATAAGAAAGAACTTATCAACGGTTTTAAGTGATATTAAGATATCAAAGAACCAAAACCTAAGATAGGTTTGTAATTTTTAATAATTTTATAAAGGAGTCCATACCATGAGTAATTATAAAGTAATAGGAATTGATTTAGCAAAAAGAAAGTTGCATTTTGCAGCAATAAATTTAGACAATAAAGTTGTATTAAAAAAAGCAATGGATCGAAGAAGCTTTTTTGAAAATTTATCAACAATGTTTCCAGAGTCAGAAACCTTTGTATTTGAAGCTTGTGGTGGAGCTCATTATATGGCTCAAAGGCTTGAATCAATAGGACATAAAGCCATCTTGCTTAAACCTAAAGATGTGAAAGCATATGCAAAAACTCGACAAAAAAATGACATTAATGATTCAATTGCAATTTGCAAAGCATCATGTGATCCCGATTTAATACACGTCAAAGCTAAAACAATAGAAGAGCAAGAAATATCTTACCTGCATAAAGCAAGACAAAATATAATACAACAAAGGATTCAGTACAGCAACTCTCTGATGACTTCATTATTTGAATTTGGCTATTTGGTAACATGCGGAAAATCTACATTTGCAAAATCTTGTCAAAATTTTGTAAATTTTGCCCTAGAAGAAGGATTTATTAACAACACTATTGCTGAACAAATGTTGCTGGATTGTAAAGAAATTGAACAATTGATGATTCGTGAACAAAGCTTAGATAAAGAATTAGCAGCAAAGAATCGGAGTTCCAAGAAGGCAAAAATTTTAGAAACTATTCCAGGAATTGGTACAATTAACGCAAGTATTTTAAGCATCAAACCGGTTGAAGCATACGATTCTGCTAAGGATTTTGCTGCTTCACTTGGAATTGTCCCGAAACAAAATAGCACTGGAGGTAAGATTATTCTAGGAAGAATAACCAAGCAAGGTGATAGATATGCAAGAACAATGCTAATACAGGCTGGTAGGTCTTTATTGATGAGAAGCTATAAAACTAATCAGACATCAGGAGCGTTATCAGAATTTATTGAAAGATTAAAAGAAAAAGGGAAATCGTTCAATGTAATTGCAGTAGCTACAGCTAATAAATTGGCTAGAATCGCTTATGCCTGTCTGGTAAAGAACAGAAATTACCAATTGGTATAATAGTACTTAAGATTTAGGATAAATTATAAACTATATAATTTTTAAACTAGATAGGGGTAAAGAAATAAAAACAAAGTAGAATAATAAAACGGCGGGTTAAAGAGATAATACATAATCATTCTGGATGAAATCCGAGCTAACGTCATGGTACCTAGATACCGCTAACTTGAGTGAATCTCTCTAGGATCTTAGGCAGAATGCAGAAACCATTATGGCACTTTGATGCCGAATATATGACTGCTTCATTTATCATTAACTGTTTTTTATTTTTAGTACTTGTTTTTAACCAGGCGTCCATATATGACGATGCCGTTTGATTTATTTGATTATTATTTTCTGGAAGAATAATATACCTATTATTCATAGATTTACAAATACATCATTAACCATTAATCATCAAATTAATCTCTTAGGGTTTAATTCCCCGAAGGTCTGCTTCGTGATATACTAGATGCATGGAAGAAAGCAGTTATATACATAAAAGTGATAATGTCACAGTACTAATATATCATTTAGTAACACCGGCAAAGTATAGAAGAGTAATATTCAAAGAGGAACTAGACGATTATTTATGTAAAATTTGTGAGGACATAGAAGCTCGTTATGAAATTAGATTTTTGGAAATAGGAGTAGATAAAGAACATGTACATTTTTTACTACAGTCAATACCAATGTATAGCCCAACAAAAATAACTCAAATCATAAAAAGTATTACATCTAAGGAAATGTTTAAGAAATATCCAAATCTTAAAGAAAAATTATGGGGAAGTGAGTTTTGGAGTAAAGGATATTTTATGAGCACAGTAGGTAAACATGGTGATGAGCGGAAATTACGTAATTATATAAAAAATCAAGGTTCAGGCAAACCTTCTTATAAAGCATTTCAACAAAAACAGTTAAAACTTTTTGGATAGATACCTCGTAGCTCTGCTGCGAGGAGTATCATTTTTACATCTCTCTTAACTTGACGGTGCCTTCTTGACTGGCTTAAAAATTATGCTGAAAAGGAAACAGAGAACACCATAAGAAATATATTGGGGCAGGTACTATTTCGTAGCGATGAAGTAAATAAAAATATCTTAAATTTAAGCGGTGGTGAGGGAGCAAGATTATTACTTGCTAAAATGATACTAGAAAAAAGCAATATTTTAGTTCTTGACGAGCCAACAAATCATCTTGATTTAGAATCACGAGAAGCACTTAAAAAAGCCTTAGTTGATTATCCAGCTGATGGTTCAAACCTCCACCTTCAGGTGGAGAAACTTTAGTTTGAATAAGTCATAGTCGTCTTATATAAAATAAGTAAGTAGGACTTATTTTATAGGATGACTATGACAGAATATGAAAAAGGGAAACATACGGTATATTATCACAGGTATCACATAGTATGGATAACAAAATACCGTTATAAAGTATTAACCCAAGTTATCAAAGAAAGGATTAGGGAAATCATAGCTCAAGTTTCAGAGGAAATGAATATTAGGATAGTAAATGGGGTGATATCATCTGATCATGTACATATTTTAGTATCGATACCTCCTAATATAGCAGTAAGTGAATTTGTACAAAGAGCAAAAGGTAGAACTTCACGTAGAATACAACAAGAATTCCCAGAATTAAAAAAGAGATATTGGGGGAAGCATTTTTGGGGAAGAGGTTATTTTAGTACAACAAGTGGTCATATCACAGATGAAGTAATTAATGAGTATATAAATAACCATACAGAAGCTCATAAACCAACTTCTATTTCTAACATTAGATTGGAATAAGCTTTAGCTTAAACTCTACGGCACTTCTAGTGCCTATCATCAACCTACCGGCTCTCAGCCGGTAGTGGTTGAGTTTGAGGGTACAGTAATATTAGTTACTCACGATCGTGATTTTGCAAGCCTAGCAACTAGAATTATCGCTCTTTCTCATAAAAGAAATATTATCGATTTTAAAGGTAAATATAAAGAATATGTTGAGAAACACAGCAATGATTATCTAAAAATCTGATAATGAAAAATATATATTTAATTAATTAGCACATTCTTATATAGTCATAAAACAGTATATAAATAATTTTACTTGGTATGGATTTTAAAGAGTTTAAGGATAAATATGGGTATGATGCTGCTACTAAAATGATGCAGCAATATTTAGATATTAAATTTGCTCACCTAGATTGCTTATTGCTTTTTAGAATGGGTGACTTTTATGAAATGTTTTATGAGGATGCCGTGCTTGCTAGCGGCGTACTCGGTATTGCTTTAACTAAGAGGGGTAAGAACGGCGATGAAGAAGTGCCGATGTGCGGCGTACCTTACCATGCTCTTGAAAATTACCTAACTAAATTAATCGAAGAAAATTATAAGGTCGCTATTTGCGATCAACTCGAAACTCCTGAAGAAGCAAAAAATAGAGGCGGTTATAAGGCGGTAGTTAATAGAAATGTTACTCGTATTATAACGCCTGGCACAGTGATTGAAGAAAATTTGATTACTACGGCTGAACCGAATTATCTAGCAAGTCTTGTTGTGCCGAAAAACAAAGATATGGCAGCACTTTGCTATGCTGATCTTTCTACTTCCACAATTTTTGTAGTTAACGTTCCTGAGCTTGAAATTCTTAATGAACTTGCCCGCCTTAAGCCTCGTGAAATTCTACTTAGTGAGCATTTAAGATCTTCTGATCTTGCGAGTAATATTTCTAAGCAACTAAATTTCCGTATTACTTATCAGGTTGATAGTTTTTTTGCTGCTAATAAATGTGAAAAAATTATTCTAGATTTTTATAAGATGAGAGATATTAAAGGGGTAGGGGAAATATCTAGCAGCCAAATTTGTGCAATAGGTAGTATTTTGGAATATCTTACCCTAACGCAAAAAGAAAATATCCCAAATTTACCAAAGCCAAAAATTATCGATTTTCATAGTTATATGACAATTGATTTTTCAACAAGACGTAATCTTGAGATAGTCACAAATTCGTGTGGAGGGAATAAAGGAAGCTTGCTAAGTACCCTTAACCACACTGTTACTAAACAAGGCGGTAGATTGTTATATAATTTCCTATCAAGCCCGTTAACTGACATTCATAAAATAAATCAGCGTTTAAATATAACCGATTTTTTTCATTCTAATCTAGATATAACTGCAAAAGTCCGTGAGCTACTTAAGAAAACCAGCGATATAGAGCGTTGTTTAACCCGTATTACTATGAATAGAGGTTCGGGGCGTGATTTGCTTAGTATTAAATATACGTTAGAGGCGGCTAACTCTATTAAAGAAATATTATTTGATAATTATGGTTTTGAGCTACCAAGCTTTATTGAAAAAATTGTTAAACCGTTAATAAGAAATGATGAGTTGTATAATTTAATTGAGGAAAGCATATGTGAAGATGCACCGAATAATTTAAATGATGGCGGTGTTATAAAGCATTCATACCACCCAAAAGTATTGCAGCTACATGATTTAATTAATAATGGTAAACTACATATTGAGAAACTAAAAGATCAATATAAAAGAGAAACAAGTATAGATAGTTTAAAAATATCTCATAATAATGTGATAGGGCTGTTTATCGATATCACCGCTAAAAATGCTAATAAGATTAATGATCCCAAATTTATTCATCGTCAAACTACTGTTAATAGCGTGCGTTATACTACAATTGAGTTGCAAAAACTTGAAAGCGATCTAGTTAATGCTAAAACCTTAGTAGTAAGTTTGGAAAAAGAGTTATACGAAGATATATGCAAGCGAGTAACGAAGCAATCCGATTATTTACGGATTCTTGCTAGCTCCTTAAGCGGTATTGATGTGTTTTGTAACTTTGCTTATATTGCAAGCGAAAATGATTATGTCAGACCTGAGTTTACGGATGATTTAAGCTTTGACATCGTTAAAGGGCGACATCCGGTAGTCGAAGAGGCTTTGAATAGAGAGAGAAAAAGCTTTGTGCATAATGATTGTCATTTATCGGAAGCGGAACGTATTTGGCTAATTACCGGTCCTAATATGGCAGGTAAAAGTACTTTCCTAAGGCAAAATGCCATTATCGCAATCATTGCTCAAATAGGTTCATTTGTGCCTGCTAAAAGTGCTAGAATAGGGATGGTGGATAAGATATTTAGCAGAATCGGAGCAGCTGATGATTTGATTAAAGGACAATCGACTTTTATGGCAGAGATGTTAGAGACGTCAGCGATCCTTGCACAATCTACTAAAAACTCGTTGATTATATTAGATGAGGTAGGGCGTGGAACTTCTACTTATGATGGCGTATCTATCGCTTGGTCAGTGCTTGAATACATCCATGATAAGCTGAAATGTCGGTGTTTATTTGCAACCCATTACCATGAGCTAACTATTATGGATAATTTTCTGCCGGCTATGCAAAATTATATTATTGCTATTGAGAAATCAGGCAAAGATATTTTGTTTTTACATAATATTATAGCAGGTGCAGCCGATAGATCATATGGCATTCATGTTGCAGCTTTAGCGGGGCTGCCTGCAAGCGTTATCAATAGAGCAGAGCAGATTCTGCTTAAATTTGAGAAAAATGCCGCAGGTAAAGGAAAGAATATTTTATCGACGGAGTCAAATAATTTGAGTCTATTCGCTATTGAGTCCCCTAAACTACAAAACAGTAAATTGGAGGAAAAATTTAAAACCATCGACCCTGATAAATTATCGCCTAAAGAAGCTTTAGAGCTATTATATCAATTAAAAAGCAATTTTATTAAATAATAACAATTATTAACCGCTAAAAATATTTATATTATACCTTTTCATAATCAACTATAATATATGGAGAGTGTTATGCCTAAACAATTTCAATTAAGTCTTCAACCTATTTCTAGGGTTAAAGAAAATCCTAATATGTTCGGTAATTTTACCAATTTTTTTCTAGGAAGTGAAGAATATGTTATATCTAATGATAGTTATATTACTCCTAAATCATGTGTTACACAAGCTCGAAAATTTTTTGAATCATTAGGTAATACATGCCAATTGGGCATACAATATGTAGAAAAAGAGTTTAAGGGAATTTTTGAAATAAAAGATAATGTCGTAACTGCATTACAAAATAATGAAGCAGCTTATAACTATACGCAACATGAGTTAAACGGTACATTTTATTTGTATGATAATAAAAAATCTCAAGTATGTATACAAAATCTTATAGTACCCTACAATTTTGTAGAGATATTGAAGAAAGGTTGATTTAAAGGGTAATAAAGTAGTATAAGGTGGATTTTTTGGAAAACAATGCACCGAATACTACTTCGAGAATTAATTTTATATATAGATGGAAATAAATCAAGATTAAAATGTTTGTCTGGAATGATAATCAGTCTAATGACTGGAAGTTCTATTTATCAAAAAGGTTTAGCCCTTGGTATTGTAGGTGATGCTAAAATATCATCAAAAACCCATAGGATTTATTGTTTTTTGAAAGAATTTACTTTTGATTATATGAAAGTTGCATCATTGATATTAAGCTTTTTTTGTATAGAAAATTATGTTGTAGCAATAGATCGAACAAACTGGAAATTTGGGAAATCAGATATTAATATTTTATTTTTAGTAATTATAATTGGTAAAATATCAGTGCCAGTGTACTGGAAATCTTTACCGCATGGTGGGGTATGTTCTGGAGAATTGATGGAAGAATTTTTACAGAAATTTATTAAAAATTTGGGTGTTGAAAAAATAAAGTATTTGCTTGCTGATCGGGAATTTATGAATAAAGAATGGTTAAATTTTCTGATAAATAATCACATAAAATTTGCTATTCCCTTAAAAAGAGATAACAAAATTCGCCTTGAAAAAAGTTTAAAAACTCTAAGCATTGTAAAAATATTTAATGATCTTAAAGCTTTAGAATATAAGGTTTGTAGCGGTGTATTGTGGGATAAAAAAGTTAATTTTGCTGCATATAAAAACGATAAAAGTGAACTAATGGTGTTGGTATCATCCATTGAGATTGAAGTTGATATTTTCGCTTTATATAGATATCGATGGTCAATCGAACGGTTGTTTAAGCATCTTAAAAGTGGTGGTTTTGATATTGAAAAAAGTCATTTAGTAAATTTGGACAGATTTGAGAAATTATTAGTGGTAGCTGCTATCAATTCAGCCTTAATAATCAAGAATGGATTAATACAAAATGCACTAAATCCAATTCGTATAAAAAGCTATAAAACCATTGAAAAACAACTATTTTCATTATTTACTTATTATGGCTTTGATTATATTAAAAATGCCTTCTATCAATCTATAATAGCTATAACTCAACTCATAGATACCTTATTACTACCTCCAAAAAAAGAGCTTTTTCACACTCTCAACGCCCCATTACAAAAATTGTAGGGTACTATGCAGACTGACTATCTATAATCCCTACAGTAGGAGTGGATTTCTTACTTTCTTTCTCCCTTACTTTTTGGACTAATCTATCATGTATTTCTTGCCATCTACCATTCTTACGCCAACGTAAATAATAGTCATATACTGTTTGCCATGGGAGAAAATCTTTAGGTAATAATCCCCACTGACAACCACTCCTAATTACGTAACGAATGCCATTAATTATATCTCTTATATTATGTTTACGTGACCGTCCTATCTTGCAAGGACCAACAAATGGAGCTAAATGTATCCTTTCTTCTTCCACTATATCACTGGGATACATATTCCTACTTTATTATTTTTTGACAATATAAATTATTTCTTATATCTTTTCAAGACAGGCTCTAAGATTACGCATTGCAGAAGACACAAAAATAGAAGCTGAGCAAATATTTAAGCAAATGGGTATGACTATGTCGGAAGCCATGAGAATATTCTTAAATCAGTGTATAAATAGCGGCGGGCTACCTTTCAAACCGCATGTTAAGGTTCCAAATAAGGAGACTTTGAAAGCTTTTGAAGAAACAGATAATGGCGAGGGTACAACTTTTACTTTAGAAGAGTTTAAAAAATTTTTAGATGATATGGCAAAATGAGGCAAGTTCGTTCTACTATAGTTTTTGAACGCGACTTAAAGCAATTAGTAAAAAGAGGAAAAAATATAAAGAAAATACATGCATTAGTATCTATGCTTGTAAATAATATTCCTTTACCATCAAAATTTAAACCTCATAAACTTACTGGTGATTATTACTTAAAATGAGAATGTCATATAGAGCCTGATTGGTTATTAATTTATAAAATTGATGAAGATTCTATTATTTTTTACCGGACAGGAACTCATTCTGATTTATTTTAAATACAAAGAAAACTAAAGAATAAGCTAGAAAATTATTCTTTAGTTGTAATAGTTGAGATTTTATCTTACATTTAGTAAAATAAATTAATTATTAAATGGAGATAAGAAATGAACTTAAATCAAAAAATAATAAAGCCAAAATTAGGATTACTAGAACTCGCTAAGAGTCTTGGTAGCATATCATCAGCATGTAAAGCGATGGGCTATAGCAGAGATAGTTATTACAGATTTAAAGAACTGTATGAAACTGGTGGTGAAGAAGCGTTGTATGAGATTAGCCGGAAGAAGCCAATAATAGCGAATAGAGTTGATCCAGCGATAGAGAAGGCAGTAATGGATATGGCAATAGAATATCCAGCATATGGACAGATTCGAGTATCAAATGAGCTTAAGAAGAGCGGTATACTTGTATCACCTGGAGGAGTGAGATCAATTTGGTTACGTAATGATTTAAACAATATCAATAAAAGGCTTAAAGCATTAGAAGCAAGGATGGCTCAGGATGGTATTGTACTTACTGAATCTCAGTTACAAGTACTAGAGAAACGACGTAGCGAAAAAGAAGCCCATGGCGAGATTGAGACACAGCATTCAGGTTATCTAGGATGCCAAGATACATATTATGTAGGAAATTTTAAGGGTATAGGTAAGGTTTATTCTCAGGTATTTATTGATAGCTATAGCAGAGTAGCTGATGCTAAACTATATACTGATAAAACAGCTTTAACTGCTGCTGATATGCTTAATGACCGCGTGTTACCATGGTATGAAACTCAAGGCATACCAATACTTCGTATTCTGACAGATTGTGGGTCAGAATATAAGGGAAATATAGAGCATCATGCTTTTGAATTATTTCTAAGTATCGAAGGTATAGAACATACTATTACTAAAGCATATTCTCCTCAAACAAATGGTATGTGTGAACGTTTTAATCTCTTAGGGTTTAATTCCCCGAAGGTCTGCTTCGTGATATACTAGATGCATGGAAGAAAGCAGTTATATACATAAAAGTGATAATGTCACAGTACTAATATATCATTTAGTAACACCGGCAAAGTATAGAAGAGTAATATTCAAAGAGGAACTAGACGATTATTTATGTAAAATTTGTGAGGACATAGAAGCTCGTTATGAAATTAGATTTTTGGAAATAGGAGTAGATAAAGAACATGTACATTTTTTACTACAGTCAATACCAATGTATAGCCCAACAAAAATAACTCAAATCATAAAAAGTATTACATCTAAGGAAATGTTTAAGAAATATCCAAATCTTAAAGAAAAATTATGGGGAAGTGAGTTTTGGAGTAAAGGATATTTTATGAGCACAGTAGGTAAACATGGTGATGAGCGGAAATTACGTAATTATGTAAAAAATCAAGGTTCAGGCAAACCTTCTTATAAAGCATTTCAACAAAAACAGTTAAAACTTTTTGGATAGATACCTCGTAGCTCTGCTGCGAGGAGTATCATTAAAACTATGAAACAAGAATTCTTTGATACAGCTATGCAGAAAAAGATCTACACTGATCTTGATGATTTACAATTAGATCTTGATATTTGGTTAGAGCATTTCAATAATGAGCGACCACATTCAGGAAAATATTGTTATGGTAAAACGCCTATGCAAACTTTTAAGGATAGTAAGAAATTAGCTATTGAAAAGAACAATGAAATCTTATATCTTGAATACTTATCTGACAGTCATAATTTATCAGATATTCAGATATAATTTTTATAGTGTCTGTAAGATCAAATCTTGACTTCTACATCTAGATAAATCTGTTTTTTAACGCTCTACCTTTGTTGAGATTGTTTAGCGTTTCGTTCTCTTCTAGTTAAAACTTTTTTACTTCTAGTACTAACATCGCTAGCCCATCCTGAATCAGTTCCGCTATCACTATTACTTCTTTCGCTATCGCTAGATGCTGTTGCTGATTTTATTTTATCTAGAGTAGCTTTCATAAGATCAGATATTTCTTTATTACCATCTTTATTTTCAGGTATGGTTGTGTTAAGCTTAGGTATAGGTTTACCATTTTCATCATATTCAATTTTTTTAAGGTTAAATCCTCCCTGTATTTGTTTCATTAAATCTGTAGTATCTACTGCTGGGCGAGGCTGGTTAGTTTCTTTAGCCTTTTGAGATGTTAATGTAGCAATATTATCACCAACAGGAGGCGGGGGTGGTGAAGGAACATCATCTTTAGGCATAGGCGGTGGAGGAGGTGGTGGTACATTAAATGCAGTAGTTTCTACATTTTTATGCTCAGTAACTTCTGTTTCTGGCATAGGTGGAGGAGGCGGTGTAAAAGGTTTTTCTTCAGTTATGGGAGGTACTATATTTACAGGTGAGGTAGGTATATGATTATTAGGCAAACCAACAGCAGTTGGTTGAGTTTTAGCAGATTGTGATTGGGAAGAGGTTGTTTGTTCAGTTATGTTATTTGGATCTGTCATTGCTAAAGTAAAAGGGACCAGTAAATTGCACGAAAAAGGGACCAGAGAATTTGGTGTAACCTAATAAGGTTATAATGTGCAATATTCACTAGATAATTAATTAAAATAAATATCTAGTGATACAATGATAAGAATAAATATGTACACAACAATTATCACCCTTTATAAGCAAGGCAATAGTCAAAGAAATATTGCCAAACTAACGAGAATAGACCGTAAAACAGTAAGAAAAATAGTAAACCGTTATGTAGAGTCTGGTACAGAATCTCCTGCACCCTATGAACGATCTTCAGCACTGGATTCTTGGCACGAACAAATAATTGAGTTATTAGAAAAGAATCTAAGTTACATAAGAATTTTTGAAGAGTTAAAAATTCAAGGTTATACAAAAAGTTATGGTTCGCTAACCCGTTATATCAAAAAATATAAGATACAAAATAACAGTTGCATTCGTTTTCATACTTTAGCAGGAGAGGAAGCACAAGTAGATTTTGGTGACATAGGCTTACAGTATAATTCTAAGGGGCGTAGAGTTAAAGCATATGTATTTAATATGCGTTTAAGTTATAGTCGCCTTGATTATTATGAAGTAGTGTTTGATCAAAGTTGTCAAACATGGATACAATGTCATATCAATGCATTTAATTATTTTGCTGGCAGTCCAAAAGTAATAAAACTTGATAATCTTAAAGCTGGAGTGGTAGATAGCAATTTCTATGAGCCCGTATATCAGAAGGAATACAAACGTTTAGCTGATCATTATGGAATTTTACTTTCTCCTTGTCGTGTATATCAACCTCAAGAAAAAGGCAAAGTAGAATCAGGAATAAAGTATGTCAAAAATAATTTTTTTGCTGGACGTAAATTTCATAGATATGAAGAATTAACACATGATCTTGCTAACTGGTTAAATAAAGCAAATAACCGAATACATGGTACTACTAAAAAAATTCCTCAGGAACTATTTGAGCAAGAAGAAAGTAATAATTTAATGCCTTTACCATTAGAAACGTTTGATTTGTCATCGTGGCATAATCGAAAAGTAGCAAAAGATTGTCATATCACCATAGATAATAATTATTATTCCGTACCGGCAAAATATATATACAGTGAGGTACTGGTACAATTATCACCAAAACTTGTTCAAATATTTTCTATCCAAAATGATTTAATAGCAAGGCACGTTAGAACAGATGGCAAAGGAATATTTACCACTAATCCGTCTCATTATGCCAAATATAAACGTCTATGCCCAGGTTTTATAGAATATAGTGAACATTATCAACAACAAATGCAGCAGATAGGAAATAATTGCAGTTTATTATTAGAGTTATTACAACAAACACGAGTAAATGATTGGCAACGTTGTGCTAGAGGTATTATTTCTTTACGTAAGGTTTACAATGATGAGTTAATAGATAAAGCTTGTCATAGAGCATTACATTACGGTATAAGTTCTTACTCTAAAATTAAAAATATCTTAAATAGTAATGCAGTAAACTTACCATTGCCAGAGTTTGGAGGTCAGAATGCAGAACTTGCTTAATGACCTACGTAGTTTTAGATTATCAGGTATAGTCAATAGCTTAAATGAAAGGATTATTTATGCTCAAAATAATAAACTAGGATTTAAAGAATTTCTCTCACTATTATGTGAAGATGAAAAATCTCACCGTAAGGATAATAATTACCGTCGTCGTAAAAGTGCTGCTAAATTACCAGTCACTAAAAATTTAGAAGACTTTGATTTTCAGTTCCAACCAAGTATTGATGCCAAAGTAATAAGTGATTTATCTACTTGTGATTATATTAATACTAAGGGAAATGTAATATTCATAGGTGATTCAGGAACTGGAAAAACTCATCTTGCCATTGGGCTAGCATTAAAAGCTTTAACACGAGAATACTCTGTATATTTTACTACGGTATCGGATATGCTTTATAATTTACATATTGCAAGAGCAGATAATAGCTATCACAAAAAAGTTAAATTACTCTTATCATTTGACTTATTAATTCTTGATGAGTTAGGTTTTAAGCAATTACCAAAACATTCAGTAGATGATTTTTTTAATATTATTGCTAAACGATATGAAAATAAATCTACCATTATTACCACAAACAAGGATTTTGAAAGATGGAATGAAATATTTGCTGATGAGTTATTAACTCATGCAATTATTGATCGAGTAGTACATCATGCACATATACTAAACATCACAGGTAAAAGTTATCGTATTAATAACTATAAATTTGGAGGTCATTTGACATAAAAATTTTTACATATAGTGGTCCCTTTTTCGTGCAATTTACTGGTCCCTTTTTATTTGACAATGACAGACTTTTACGTTTATATGCTTTTGAAGCTTTTCTTTTATCGCTTCTAATCTTTTATTATCAGGTAAATTTGAAATTATATTTTCAATATTTTGCTTTTTATTGCTAATTAATTTCTCAAATTTATTATTAGCTTTATGTAATTTTTCTTCTACATTTATAATAGTTTTAGTATTGTTTTCTTTATTTTTTGCTAAAACTTGCTCACTATTATTAACAAAAATATTTTTGATTTTTTGCCAGCTATTGTTTAATTTTTCAAAAAATGTGTAAGGTACTTCCTCTCTAATTTCAGCAACTTGTTTTTGTATTTTTTTGAGCTCTTCAATATTAGAATTTTCAGTTAATAAATTTAGGACATTTTGCTGAATGACCTTTAAATCGTTATGCTGATTTTCTAATTCTTCTGCATTTGGGAAATACAGAGGTTTAGACATAGGTAATTGAGCAAATTTTTGTGGGTTAGCAGCATATTCATTATTGAATAAATTGCTAAGCCTTTCACGTTGATCTTTAGATAAGTCTTTTTTTGCTAAATCCTCAAAATTCTTTCTGAGTTCTTTTTGTAGTTCCTGTTTTAAAGGACCGGATTTATCGGCTATAAATAATATAGTATTATCTATACGCTTTAATAATTTATTATTCTGTTCTATGGCATCTTTAGCTAATCTTTCCTCACTTTTTACAAAAGCATATTTTATATTAGAAGCTGTATTTATAAGTTTTTTAAACCAAGATAATGATCTATTATGCTCTTTTTCTAATTCTTTAACTTCTTTCTGTATTTCAATGAAGCCTTGTAATTTTTGATTATGTTCGCACAGCTCATTTAGGTTACTTAGTACTTTATTTAATGCTTCTTTTTCTTGATTTAAGTGATGATCAAGATCAGTTATCTTTGCCATATAAACCCATTATAATTTAATGATGAATTATAATGAGTTTAACCGCATAGCGAAAATCTAGGGAGCTTGCTCCCTAGATGGATAGCGTTATAATATAAGCGTTGGCATATTATAATTTAGTAGAATGGAATTGAGGCGTAATAGTCATCATGTTTTTAGAATAATGTATCACTTTGTGTGGATACCAAAATATCGTCATAAAGTGTTTATTGAACCTTATAGAGAAAGCTTAAGGTTAATAATTGTCATTGTCAAATAAAAAGGGACCAGTAAATTGCACGAAAAAGGGACCACTATATGTAAAAATTTTTATGTCAAATGACCTCCAAATTTATAGTTATTAATACGATAACTTTTACCTGTGATGTTTAGTATATGTGCATGATGTACTACTCGATCAATAATTGCATGAGTTAATAACTCATCAGCAAATATTTCATTCCATCTTTCAAAATCCTTGTTTGTGGTAATAATGGTAGATTTATTTTCATATCGTTTAGCAATAATATTAAAAAAATCATCTACTGAATGTTTTGGTAATTGCTTAAAACCTAACTCATCAAGAATTAATAAGTCAAATGATAAGAGTAATTTAACTTTTTTGTGATAGCTATTATCTGCTCTTGCAATATGTAAATTATAAAGCATATCCGATACCGTAGTAAAATATACAGAGTATTCTCGTGTTAAAGCTTTTAATGCTAATCCAATAGCAAGATGAGTTTTGCCAGTTCCAGAATTACCTATGAATATGACATTGCCCTTAGTATTAATATAATCACAAGTAGATAAATCACTTATTACTTTGGCATCAATACTTGGTTGGAACTGAAAATCAAAGTCTTCTAAATTTTTAGTGACTGGTAATTTAGCAGCACTTTTACGACGACGGTAATTATTATCCTTACGGTGAGATTTTTCATCTTCACATAATAGTGAGAGAAATTCTTTAAATCCTAGTTTATTATTTTGAGCATAAATAATCCTTTCATTTAAGCTATTGACTATACCTGATAATCTAAAACTACGTAGGTCATTAAGCAAGTTCTGCATTCTGACCTCCAAACTCTGGCAATGGTAAGTTTACTGCATTACTATTTAAGATATTTTTAATTTTAGAGTAAGAACTTATACCGTAATGTAATGCTCTATGACAAGCTTTATCTATTAACTCATCATTGTAAACCTTACGTAAAGAAATAATACCTCTAGCACAACGTTGCCAATCATTTACTCGTGTTTGTTGTAATAACTCTAATAATAAACTGCAATTATTTCCTATCTGCTGCATTTGTTGTTGATAATGTTCACTATATTCTATAAAACCTGGGCATAGACGTTTATATTTGGCATAATGAGACGGATTAGTGGTAAATATTCCTTTGCCATCTGTTCTAACGTGCCTTGCTATTAAATCATTTTGGATAGAAAATATTTGAACAAGTTTTGGTGATAATTGTACCAGTACCTCACTGTATATATATTTTGCCGGTACGGAATAATAATTATTATCTATGGTGATATGACAATCTTTTGCTACTTTTCGATTATGCCACGATGACAAATCAAACGTTTCTAATGGTAAAGGCATTAAATTATTACTTTCTTCTTGCTCAAATAGTTCCTGAGGAATTTTTTTAGTAGTACCATGTATTCGGTTATTTGCTTTATTTAACCAGTTAGCAAGATCATGTGTTAATTCTTCATATCTATGAAATTTACGTCCAGCAAAAAAATTATTTTTGACATACTTTATTCCTGATTCTACTTTGCCTTTTTCTTGAGGTTGATATACACGACAAGGAGAAAGTAAAATTCCATAATGATCAGCTAAACGTTTGTATTCCTTCTGATATACGGGCTCATAGAAATTGCTATCTACCACTCCAGCTTTAAGATTATCAAGTTTTATTACTTTTGGACTGCCAGCAAAATAATTAAATGCATTGATATGACATTGTATCCATGTTTGACAACTTTGATCAAACACTACTTCATAATAATCAAGGCGACTATAACTTAAACGCATATTAAATACATATGCTTTAACTCTACGCCCCTTAGAATTATACTGTAAGCCTATGTCACCAAAATCTACTTGTGCTTCCTCTCCTGCTAAAGTATGAAAACGAATGCAACTGTTATTTTGTATCTTATATTTTTTGATATAACGGGTTAGCGAACCATAACTTTTTGTATAACCTTGAATTTTTAACTCTTCAAAAATTCTTATGTAACTTAGATTCTTTTCTAATAACTCAATTATTTGTTCGTGCCAAGAATCCAGTGCTGAAGATCGTTCATAGGGTGCAGGAGATTCTGTACCAGACTCTACATAACGGTTTACTATTTTTCTTACTGTTTTACGGTCTATTCTCGTTAGTTTGGCAATATTTCTTTGACTATTGCCTTGCTTATAAAGGGTGATAATTGTTGTGTACATATTTATTCTTATCATTGTATCACTAGATATTTATTTTAATTAATTATCTAGTGAATATTGCACATTATAACCTTATTAACGCGAGTTTCGTATTCATAAAGTCGCTGTATAGCTGATAAATACTGGGTTACGGTGGATATTGATAATACTGTTTTTGTTATAAAATGGGCTTAAAATGCATAAATTTTCAGCAATTTGTCTTTTTTGACTCCAATTATTACAGTATGAAACTTATCCAATCTCCCAAAAGCCTTAAAAAATCAGGATTGTGGCAAATTCCTTAACTATAATTTAGGCATCTTAATACGAAACTCGCGTTTATTAGGTTACACCAAATTCTCTGGTCCCTTTTTCGTGCAATTTACTGGTCCCTTTTACTTTAGCAATGACAATGGAGCGACGAAACTAGATCACCTACTAAAGATGTTCAATAATGCTGTTTATAGTAAAAAGATTCCTTTTCAAACTGTACTTTTTGACACATGGTATGCTACACACAAAATTATGCAACATGTTGACTCCTTGGGCAAATATTATTATGCCCCTATTAAAGCCAATAGAAATGTTAGTAAAACGTGTGATTACGAGCCTTATAAGGGGTCGTTGAAAGATAATTTTTGATAGTAAAATAAGAGGAAAGGAGGTAATAAATATTTTAAAAAAGAAATTCTGTTTAATATAGAGATAAATGTTATTCAATAGTGTAGTAATTTAATAGAGATTTGTTTACAGAGTTAGAATTTTTATTAATAAATTTCTTTAAGCCATTAAAGTTGTTAAAACCACTAATCGTTTTAAATTAAAACATATGGCATTCATAAATTCGGAGAATTGATTTTTGGCAATTCCTATATATCTAACCCGCTTATTATCTTTTGAAAATACCATCTCGAAAGGTGCTCTGATTTTCGTATAATATTTATCAAGGTCAAAATTCTTATCTTTCATATTATTTTTCTTTATTGCACAAAGATGGACTCCCTTTTTAGCTGCTGCATTCTTGGTAGAGATTGTACAATAACCTTTATCAACATATGTAGCACCAGAACTTGGCATAACATGCTTAAAACCTTTGCTATCGGTAACATTTGCAGGGGTAACTGCAACCTTATTGATCATGCCTGATTGAATATCAACACTCACATGTTTTTTATAACCATACCAAAATTTATTCCCTCCCTTACAGCCAATTTTGGCTTGTTTATCCTTTGCAACCTTAGGCAAAGTCTCATTATTCAATTTATCATATTTTTGTGCTCTTAGTTTATCACGTTCCTCCCAGAGATTAGCTTTTGAGATTAAATGAGAAGCATCTACAAAGGTAAATACTTCACCCATATAGCCTTGTACTCGTAGTTGATCGCGGAATTTTGTAAATATTTTTGATAGTAAATTAGTACCTATTTTTTTACGTATTTTACTAAATACACTATAATCAGGTGTCTTTTCTGTAAGAGCAAAATTACAAAACCATTTCGCCGCTGTGCTATCAGCTAAATAACGTTCTAATTCCCGATCAGATAAGTCTTCCATAAATTGTAGCAGCAAACATTTAAACAGCCTCTCTATACCATATCCTTTATAATTAGCTTCGCATTCTAATGCTAATAACTCAGCTTCAACTGCTTTGAATTTGAATAAACTTTTGAATTTACGATATTGATGATCCGCATTTACTAACTCATCTAAACTTACCATTAGCATTTGATACTCTGACATATAAACATATTTTTTATTTTTTTATTATACCTGCTACCCTCTCATCTCGCAACAGTCCCTATAAAGCTGTTAGCAAGTTGACGTTTTCAGATGAAGAAATTAAGAATGGAATGGAGATTCATATAAAAGGATTTGCCAAAAATAAGCATGTTAATTTGTTTAAATTTACTGTTTCTACCAACAGAGTTGATTATGTTGTTACCAATAACAAAACTCAAAAATCTTCTAAAGCTGCACAAGATGAGTTTGGCTTGCGATGGGTAATTGAGAGCATGCATAGAAAAATTAAGCAACTGACTGGTATAGAACGTTGCCAATGCAGAAAACAGCGTATCCAACGTAATCACATTAGTTGTGCATTTCTAGTTTGGGCTTTTCTCAAAAGAACTGCAAATAAAATAGGTAAAACGGTCTACCAAATAAAGTTAGGGCTTTTAGATGACTATATGCAACAACAGCTTCGTTCTCCATCTTTACGATATTTAGAACCAAACATAGCGTAAGTTTTGCTAATATAATTAGTATTTTTTATTGTTTTTCTGGATGCTGTGGTCAAGCAACTAGAATGACACCAAGAGCGTTTTTTGATCCACGTGGGGCAAGCCTTAAGTGGAAATAACATAGAGCCCCCCAGCAATATTCTTAGTTATACATCTTAAATGCCTGTACTGTATTTTTAAGTAAAAAAGCAATAGTCATAGGTCCGATGCCACCTGGAACGGGGGTAATATATTTAACTTTAGATTTAACATTTTCAAAATCGACGTCGCCAATAATTTTATTACCGCCGATCCTATTAATCCCTACGTCAATTACTATCGCATCTGGCTTAAAATATTTAGAAGTCAGTTTTAGAGGTGAGCCGATAGCTGCAACAACGATATCGGCTTTAGTGGTAATGGAGCTTAAATTCTGTGATTTAGAGTGGCAAATAGTTACACTGCAATCTTCTTTTAGAAGTAATGCACTCAAAGGTTTGCCGACGATATTTGAGCGTCCAATAATTACAGCATTTTTACCGCTTAAATTTGGCTCATATTTCTTAATTACCTCAAGGCAACCAAGGGCAGTGCAGGGTACAAAACCGCTATCAATTCCGCTATGTAAGTAACCAACATTTAAAGGATGAAAACCATCAACATCTTTATAAGGTGAGATGGCAGACAAGATTTTATTTTTGTCTATAGATTCTGGTAAAGGAAGTTGAACTATAATTCCTGAAATATGTTGATCAAGATTTAATTCATTGATTTTTGCTATTAAATCTTCTGTTTTTATAATAATAGGAAGATTTAATAATAAAGTATCAATACCTATTTTATTAGCATGTTTTATTTTATTTTTGACATAAATAATACTTGCAGGATTGTCACCAACTAAGACTATTGCTAGTTTTGGTGATTCTCCTGTTTTATCCTTAAGCCTTTGAACTTCATGCTTTAATTCACTCAATATTTCATTTGCTAAAGCTTTGCTATCAATTACGTTATTCACTCTTATTTGCTTCTCCGAATTTAGTAGTTGAGTACTCAAAATGTAGAGCCTTGCCATCAAATACTTTACCATAAGCATGGTGGAGACTGCTTGCTGCTTCGGCAAAACCAGTAAGAATTAGTTTAAGCTTACCATCATAATAAGCGACATCACCAATAGCATATATACCTGAAATATTAGTTTGGTAATGCACAGGATCGACTTCGATGTGGTGAAGCTTTATATCAAGTCCCCAATTTATTAAATTACCTAATTCCTGCTTCAAACCAAAAAATGGCAATAATATATTAGCATCTAATTTACGTGTATTATTTTGTAAGTCTCTAACTATAACAGCTTGAAGTTCGCCATTATTTCCCTCTAATGAATCTAATTGATAACCGGTAACTAACTCAATTTTCCTACTTTTTGCTATATCTTTTAATTGTCTTAAACTTTCATTTGCTGCTCTAAATTTATCACGTCTATGAACTAAATATATTTTATTAGCAATCTCAGAAAGAGAAATAGCCCAATCAACCGCCGAATCACCACCACCTGCTATAACTATATTTTTACCTGTAAATTTACTTCGGTTATTAATAAAGTAAAAAACTGATTCATTCTCAAATTCTTCGATATTTGTAAGGGGAGGTTTGTTGGGACCAAATGAGCCAGCTCCTGCCGCAATAATAATTACTTTGCTTTTAATAACAATATCTTTTGAGGTTTTTACTTCAAAAAATTCACCTTCTTTTTTTAGTTCTACCGCTTGTTGATTTAAGTGATAAACCGGATTAAACGGAGCTACTTGCAATTCTAGCTGTTTTATTAGCTCGGCTGCGGCAATTTTAGGGTATGCTGGTATATCGTAAATAGGTTTTTCAGGGTACAGGGTAATACATTGTCCTCCTATAACCTCTTGTGCATCTATTACGTGGCACTTCATTCCTAGCATTCCTGCTTGAAAAATGGCAAATAATCCGACAGGACCAGCCCCTATTATTAAAACATCGGTATTATGCATTGTTTTCTATATTTGATTTTAAAACAGGATTTTATTGAATATTGGGGAAATAATCAATTATTATTAATTATAATGTTTAAATAGATATTGATTTAATATACCTTAATTTAGCCTAAGTAAGAGTTTTTTGATCTCTAGTAAGTAATGTAGCCTCAAGACTTTTTGCCCTTGCTACAAAACGATTTTATCGGCTGGATTGCCATGAAAATCATCAATAACAGGAGTTTCGCACTTAGGAAAATTGCATATCAGTTAGAAGCCATCTAATGTTATTCTGAATTGATGTTTTTATAACTTCCCAAGTTTGTTGATATAAAGTAATTTTTTCATTTATCCTCCTTTTGTTCATATCAAGCCATGCCAATACAGCAAGGCAAATATGATTTCTTTGAGCTCGACCCGTGCGTGCCTGACAGCTTTCAATACCACAAGTTTGTTTTAATTCTCGATGATAAACTTCTATAGACCAACGTGCCTTAACAATTTTCTCTATTTGCTCACGTGTAGGGTTTTCTAAATTAGTTGTTATGTAATCAATGCGACCATTTTTTGCCACAAACTTAAATACCGTTACCCAACCGTATCCACGTAGATGAATTTTTAGCCCTTCATCGGGAATCTCCAAAGTGTCCAAGCTAACATTACGATTAACTTTTCTATTTCTTCTTAGGTTAGTAACCCATATCCAACCTAAATTACGTATATGTTTTAAATTATCCAAACCACTATACCAAGCATCCATGACTATGGCATCAGGATTGATACCTCTTTCTTTAGCTAAAGTAAGCATATCACAAAAATGCTCGTTCTTTGTTTTGCCATCAGTTTCTTTATCATATATTCTATAATCTACAGGAGTAGATTGATCAATTTGAGTATTGTAATGCAGTAAGTTTACCATTCCTATACCAGGTATAACATCATGTACAGCCCCAGAATATTGATACTTTACAAGCTCGATCCTCTTACTGTATTGCTTTGACAATAAGGTGTCATCTCCTACTAATAAACAAGGCTCCTCTAGATCAAGATATTTTGACACTTTGCTATAGATTTCGCTAGGGCGAAAATCTTTACTCTTTAACCATCGACTTGCACTATCGTGCGATAGATCTACTGGGCTTACTTCAGATAATGCTTTGCCAGTATATCTTACACTACTTGCTTGTAAAAACGATTGATATAAATCTTTGCTACATTTTGATCTTGTCATTTTTATCTAAAACTATTTTTCTCTAGATTACCATATTCTTTGCTAAGAGCCTATCTTGAAAGACGAATATGCTCATTAAATAGTACTGCAACATATTACTTTAGCACTGTTTGATGTATCAAAAAATTTACAATTTTTAGCAAAATTACTGCTTTTTTATACAAATTGTAAACTGCTTGCTATGAATTAGTGTATTGTTTTTGTTCTCAATACACTTTCAAGACAGGCTCTAAGTGCGAAACTCCTGAATAAGAGAAATGCTTTTAGCCGCAATCTCTGAAGAAATATCTTTAATAGCTAACCCATTAATATCTGTTATAAAATTCAGAAAATCTTTTATAGGTCCATAGATATTATTACGCTCTTTAAAATGATATGCTATATCCTTATAGTTTTTTCAATTTTAAATATTATTACTTTAACTTTTCAACTTCTTCTTTGGCTAAATCTGTGAAATATATTATTTCATCTAAAGGTTTATTCTTTTCTAGCATTTTTTTTGCCATAATAGCTTTTTCCTCTTCTCTACCTTGTTGCATCCAAAGGTGAGCTATACTTTTCATAATATTTATTTTTCTAAATCTTCTTTAAATAATTCTGTAATTTTTATAACAGACTCTAATGGTATACCTTCTTTTAGCATTTTCTCTGTCATAATAGCTTTTTCTTCTTCTCTACCTTGTTGTATCCAATGCTGAGCTATACTTTTCATAATGTTCTCTCTTTTTTTAGGATTTAATTTTGATTTAAGTAGTTTTTCTACTTCTATTATATCACTTTTGCTTAATCTTGGTCAAAGTGTAGCATAAAATTAGTTCTATGTGATCAATACCAATATTAACTTTAGCAAATTTAGGTAAAAGATCAGATACCTTTTCCCACCTTTTTAACAGATCACGTTCGTGAATATGCTTCATAAAAAACTGTAACATTCCTGACCATGCTTTTTCTTTCAATTTTTCGTCCGGAATATCATGAACATTGATTAATTGATAATCACCGCTCCATGTAGCTTTTACAAGTTCACTATTTTCAAATAGTTCCCATAGATTTCGTGGAGTATTATATTTTTGTACACCGTTATAAAATATCAAAGGATATATGAAAGGAAACTTTTTGCTTTTTGTTGCTTTCTTGTGGTATTCAGCAATTTTAAACATATATTTAAATAACCGCAAAGCCATATTATATTTAGATATGCTTTGATGTTCGAGCAACAGAAACAAGTAACCTTTGTTATCTCCGAATTTAGCAGAAAATAAAATATCTACTATCGATTTCTTAAGTTCTTTGTCTACAAAACTGTCTTTTTACATTTTAAGAGTTTCGAAAGAAAGCAAGTTTTGTATATGAGATGGTAAATGCATCTCAAAAAACTCTTTAGAAACTAAAGGATTTTCAAACGCACTTCGGATAATTTCGTCGTGTTTAGGCTTTGTAGACACTTAATTATTGATGCACTATTAATATAAAACGCACTATATACATTTTCTACTAATAGTACAATAATAATATTATTTTTTTAATTAATAATAGAATAGATATAAAATAAAACAAGTTTATGACTTTAAAAACTCTGTGGGAAAAATATCATAAATTTTATTTAAAATATAACTATTTTTTAAACTATTCTTGTAAAATTGTTAAGATTTGTAAAAAATAAATAATAGAAATTAATTATTTTTTAATTAAAATTTAGGATATTTATGAGGAATAACCTTAAGATCTTACTTAATATTATTGCTATTGGTATTTTAATACTAAATAGTAGTAAAATTTTCGCTACTGCTACAACAAATTTTGCAGTTACTGCAACAGTTTTGCCGTCATGTACAGTTACAGCAACCCCCTTAAATTTTGACCCCTACACCTCTCAGTCTAATAGTGATAAAACAAGTACTATTAGTGTAATTTGTACTACTGGCACATCTTATCATGTAAAATTAGATCAAGGTCAGCATGGTACTTCTACTACTGCTCGTAAAATGCAAGGGACTGTTACTAGTAGTACCCTTAATTATTTTATTTATTCTGATTCTGCTAGAACTATTAATTGGGGAAATAATGCAAATAACAATGATTCACCGCAAGGAACAGGTACAGGGCTTGCTCAAACCTATACTGTTTATGGTCGTATACCCTCAGGTCAAACAACAGCACCAGCAGATGCTTATACCGATCAAATCGGAGTAAGCATAACAGTTCCATAAATATCTAAACTTAATAATTATAAGGTCATATGTTAAAAAAATATTTTAATTTGGTGATTTTTTTACTGATATTATTTTCAAATCTATCCTCTGCTGCTAATTTTACTATTATGCCGGTAAAAATAGATATTAATAAAAACAATAAAGTAGCAACCATGACATTGCAAAATAATGACAAAACTTACGCTATGTTATCTCAAATGTAACTAAACAGCTTGACTGGAAGCTGTTTATTCATATTAGAGGATTTTAATAAAACCCCAGTATTAAACCATTTATCATAAAACATAGCGTAAGTTTTGATAGTCTAGTTCCTCATTGAATATTACTCTTCTATACTTTGCCGGTGTTACTAAATGATATATTAGTACTGTGACATTATCACTTTTATGTATATAACTGCTTTCTTCCATGCATCTAGTATATCACGAAGCAGAGCTTCGGGGAATTAAACCCTAAGAGATTAAATGGAGATAAGAAATGAACTTAAATCAAAAAATAATAAAGCCAAAATTAGGATTACTAGAACTCGCTAAGAGTCTTGGTAGCATATCATCAGCATGTAAAGCGATGGGCTATAGCAGAGATAGTTATTACAGATTTAAAGAACTGTATGAAACTGGTGGTGAAGAAGCGTTGTATGAGATTAGCCGGAAGAAGCCAATAATAGCGAATAGAGTTGATCCAGCGATAGAGAAAGCAGTAATGGATATGGATAGAATATCCAGCATATGGACAGATTCGAGTATCAAATGAGCTTAAGAAGAGCGGTATACTTGTATCACCTGGAGGAGTGAGATCAATTTGGTTACGTAATGATTTAAACAATATCAATAAAAGGCTTAAAGCATTAGAAGCAAGGATGGCTCAGGATGGTATTGTACTTACTGAATCTCAGTTACAAGTACTAGAGAAACGACGTAGCGAAAAAGAAGCCCATGGCGAGATTGAGACACAGCATTCAGGTTATCTAGGATGCCAAGATACATATTATGTAGGAAATTTTAAGGGTATAGGTAAGGTTTATTCTCAGGTATTTATTGATAGCTATAGCAGAGTAGCTGATGCTAAACTATATACTGATAAAACAGCTTTAACTGCTGCTGATATGCTTAATGACCGCGTGTTACCATGGTATGAAACTCAAGGCATACCAATACTTCGTATTCTGACAGATTGTGGGTCAGAATATAAGGGAAATATAGAGCATCATGCTTTTGAATTATTTCTAAGTATCGAAGGTATAGAACATACTATTACTAAAGCATATTCTCCTCAAACAAATGGTATGTGTGAACGTTTTAATAAAACTATGAAACAAGAATTCTTTGATACAGCTATGCGGAAAAAGATCTACACTGATCTTGATGATTTACAATTAGATCTTGATATTTGGTTAGAGCATTTCAATAATGAGCGACCACATTCAGGAAAATATTGTTATGGTAAAACGCCTATGCAAACTTTTAAGGATAGTAAGAAATTAGCTATTGAAAAGAACAATGAAATCTTATATCTTGAATACTTATCTGACAGTCATAATTTATCAGATATTCAGATATAATTTTTATAGTGTCTGTAAGATCAAATCTTAACTTCTACATAGTGCAGACTACTGAATCAATGACTCGAATTCTTTAACTACCGCTTGGTAGAGCTTACGTTTGAATGGAATAATGATTGATAGTAATTCGTCAAGTGATGCCCAACGCCACTCGTCAAATTCTGGGTTAAGAGTATTTATGTTAATATCTTCATTAGTGCCGGTGAATCTAATTAAGAACCAACGTTGTTTTTGCCCACGAAAATTACCATTCCATAATTTAGGAATTAAAAAACTTGGTACATCGTAACTATACCAGCATTTACTTTCAGCAATTATATAGCCCTTGCTACTTCCTATTTCTTCTAGCATTTCACGCATAGCTGCAATACTTGGAGTTTCGCCAGGTACTATTCCACCTTGAGGCATTTGCCATGCAGAGATTTTAGTATCTATTCGCTTACCAACAAATATTTTATTATCGGCGTTTAATATCATCATACCAACGCCTGGTCTATAAGGTAAAGCAAGATGTTTTTTATAAGTTTTATTCATAATTATAGTTTTACAACTTTATTTTTACCAGTTGTTTTAGCTTCATACATAGCTTTGTCCGAGCGTTCAATAAAATCTTCAATTGATTCACCTTTTTTATATTCTGTGACCCCTATAGATACAGTCTTTTTTAAAGGTTCTTCTTGTTCGTCTATTTGAAAGTTCATGCTTTCTATTTTAACTCTAACTCGCTCTGCTGTATATATTGCTTGGTCAATATTTATATCATTTAAAAGTATAGTAAATTCTTCACCACCAAATCTTGCTATTAAATCAGTTACTCTAAAGGTATTTTTTAAAATACGAGAAGTGGTTATTAAAACTTTATCTCCTGCTTGGTGTCCATAAGTATCATTTACATGCTTAAAATTATCGATATCGCACATAAGCAAATATAATTTTATGTCCTCTTTATTAGCCTTTTCGACCATCTGCTTAATGTGTACATCAAAATAACGGCGATTAAATAAACCTGTTAATCCGTCTTTAGCTGCTAAATTTACGCTTTGTTCTAAATCATTACGTAAATTATCTTGATATTGCTTACGTCTTAATTGGGTTTTAATTCTTGCAGCTAGCTCACTTTCATCAATAGGATAAACAAAATAATCATTAATGCCAAGTTCAAATCCTTTCATAACTAATTGCATTTGATTTTCGTTTCCATTTTCATCTTCATAAATTTGTAAAATTAATATTACTCCTCTTATTTCCGGTTTGCCTCTTAAAATAGCTCCTACTCTTAAAGGATCTTCATTTTCAAGGGTACTACTAATTACTATTAGATCAGGTTTATATTCATTTATAGTATCTGTTTCTTCGGAATTACTTATTACTTTTACGTTCGATGTAATTTTAAGCAACATTTGTTTTATGTTCTTAGCTTGTACTACGTCATCGTTAATTAGCAATATTTTTTTATCTGCAAAATTATCATGTATTTCAATATTAACACCACCAAGTAATGCATTAGTACTATTACGAACTTTTAACTCATCAATTAAGCTCTTCATTCTTGATAATGATTTAATTCTTATAAAAAGAGCATTATCATTAATTGGCTTTGTCAAAAACTCATCTGCACCAGCCTCTAACCCTTTGACACGATCATCCACATCAGAAAGAGCAGTTACCATTACTACAGGAATATGGGTAGTTTCAGGATCAGATTTAATTTTTTTGCATACTTCAAATCCATCCATCTCAGGCATCATAACATCAAGAAGTACTATATCAACTTTCTCTTTTTTTAGAATATCTAAAGCCTCTTTGCCGCTATTTGCTTTAAAAACAGTATAATACTCATTTAAAAGCTTTGCTTCTAGTAATTTAATATTCGTTTCTATATCGTCTACTATTAATATGTTTGCACTCATAAGATTAAATTCTTGTTTTTAAAGGAAATAATTTGTATATTTATATTTTTTTAAAGTAGGTTTAAGTGTAATAATATATGAAAATTTCAGCAAATTCAATTAGAACAGGTAATATATTAGTTTATAAAAACTATTTATGGGTCGTAAGCAAACAACCTGAGCATACTCAGCCTGGAAAGGGCGGTGCTTATGTACAAGTTGAGATGAAAAATCTAAAAACTGGCACAAAGCGTAACGAAAGATTTAGTTCTTCAGATCACTTAGAAAAAGCTGAACTTGAACAAAAAGACTATCAATTTTTATATTTTGAAGATAATAATATAGTATTGATGGATAATCAGACCTTTGAGCAGATAAGTGTAAGCAAAGAAATTTTAGATGAAAAGTTACCTTTTTTAACTGAAAATATGATTGTTAAAGTTGAGTTTTATAGTGAAAAACCTTTAAGTATTGAGCTCCCTGCAACAGTTATACTAGAAATTATTGAAACTGATCCGGTAATAAAAGGAGCAACTGCTACCGCTTCATACAAACCAGCTACCCTTGCAAATGGTGTTAAGGTAAAAGTACCTCAATATCTAGCAATAGGTGAAAAAATTGTTGTTAAGACTGAAGATTTAACCTATGTTGAAAGGGCTAAAAACTAAATGCAGCCTATAACTAATTTATTAATCAATTCACTGCGTAAAGCAGTTAAGTTTGTGCATAGAGATTTTTTAGAGCTTGAAATGCTTCAGAAAAATCCTATTAGAAATGAAGAATTTTGTAAGCGATCTTATTTAAGACTAAAAACTTTGTTATGTGAGGAATTACAAAAACATACGAAATATTTATTTTTTCCTGAAGATCCATTTGATCCCAACAATAATTATGAAACTGTTTTTTTAGTAAATCCTATAGATAGTCCAAATAATTTTGCTAGAAGTCTTCCTTTTTTTGCTGTATCAATAACTTGTCTGAAGCAAAATCAAGATGGTCTAACACCTGTTTCTACTATTATATATTTTCCAATTCTTAATGAGATTTATTATGCTGAAAAGGGTAGAGGGGCTTGGGTAGAAAAAAATGATTTAGGTTCTAATCATAAAGGTTTAAGGTTAAGAGTTTTTGATAACGCTAATTTGGAAAATTGTCTAACAATTATTGAAGATTTAAAAAACAATAACTTTCAAGAAACTAATAACAGTAGAACTTTTGGTTCTCCCTGTTATGCAGCAATGCTTTTAGCATCAGGCAAGGCGGATTTAATATATTTACCATTATTAAATTTTACATTATATTATTCTTTTGATCTTTTTATTAAAGAAGCAGGTGGCATAGTTGTAGATTCTAGTGATAAATTTATATACTCAAATCGTTACATTACTAGAGAATTAAAAAAATCTTAAGCAAAACATTATTTTAAATTTGCATTTTTAGCATTAAGATATAATAATTAAGCATGTTAATCTCTTAGGGTTTAATTCCCCGAAGGTCTGCTTCGTGATATACTAGATGCATGGAAGAAAGCAGTTATATACATAAAAGTGATAATGTCACAGTACTAATATATCATTTAGTAACACCGGCAAAGTATAGAAGAGTAATATTCAAAGAGGAACTAGACGATTATTTATGTAAAATTTGTGAGGACATAGAAGCTCGTTATGAAATTAGATTTTTGGAAATAGGAGTAGATAAAGAACATGTACATTTTTTACTACAGTCAATACCAATGTATAGCCCAACAAAAATAACTCAAATCATAAAAAGTATTACATCTAAGGAAATGTTTAAGAAATATCCAAATCTTAAAGAAAAATTATGGGGAAGTGAGTTTTGGAGTAAAGGATATTTTATGAGCACAGTATGTAAACATGGTGATGAGCGGAAATTACGTAATTATGTAAAAAATCAAGGTTCAGGCAAACCTTCTTATAAAGCATTTCAACAAAAACAGTTAAAACTTTTTGGATAGATACCTCGTAGCTCTGCTGCGAGGAGTATCATTTATGTCTGTAATCGTATTATGAAAAAATTCAACATTAAAGCTAACTTTGGAAGACAAGAGGCTGATTTTGCTATTTATGTAGGTACCCCACAAGATGGACATCACCCATTGCAGTTCCAAGCAAAATGGTTATCAGATGAGCGAGGCGGTACTATTCCTGATGCTGTTATGGACGCAGTAAAACAGTTATATGATCTTTCGAAAAAAAATAATGTATCGTTTGAAGATTTGTGTGTTTATGCTCTTGGTACTGCCCAAGAATCTCAAACTACAAGTAATGATGAAGATGAAAATGATGATGAAGATAATAAAGCAGAACAAGCATAAATTATCAGCTTATGAATGCATCATCCTGTGGTGGCGTTGTTGTGTGAATCGAAAACTACTTTCGGTGTTATGCCGTGGCTTGATCACGGCATCTAGAAAATAATAAAAAATGCTATGAATTAGCATTTGCGTAGGTACAATTACTTTGTAATTTCCCCGCAATGACGAAAAACCGATCCACGTACGCTATCAACATCAAAAAAAATATAATAACTATAGAGATTAAAATGAAACAATATAACGACTTATTTAAAATTATTCACCGCGAAGGTTACATATTTATTGCTAGTTTTGCATTAGTAAGCTTCTTACTTGCTTCTTTTAACGAGAAGCTTGGTTGTATGGGATTTATTGCTACTGCTTGGTGTATTTATTTTTTCCGTAATCCCGATCGTTTCGTACCGATAGGTAATGATTTGGTAATAAGCCCTGCAGATGGAGTAATTCAAGAAATTAAAGAAGCTTTACCGCCAACAGAGTTAGGGCTTGGTGATGTTGAAATGATTAGAGTTAGTATTTTCCTAAATATCTTTAACGTGCATGTGAATAGAATTCCGGCAAATGGTAAAATTTTAGCATTACATTATAATCCTGGAAAGTTCTTTAATGCTTCTCTTGATAAAGCAAGTGTTTATAACGAACGTCAATCTGTATTAATGGAAACAGAGCAGGGGCAGAAAATTGCTTTTGTTCAAATTGCAGGATTAATAGCAAGACGTATAGTTTGTGATTTAGAAGAAAGTAATGAAGTTAAAGCAGGCGAGCGATATGGTATAATTCGTTTCGGTAGTAGAGTTGATGTGTATCTACCTTTAAAAACAGCTTTATTAGTAAGTAAAGGGCAAACTGCTATTGGTGGTGAAACTATTATTGCAGATTTCGGACGCAAAAAGACAGCTGAATTACAGTTTGAAAGAAAGTAGAAATAACCGTCATTGCGAGGAGTGGCAAAGCCACACGTGGCAATCTAATGAAGCAATGTATAACTCTTGAGATTGCCGCACTCGCTACGCTCGCTCGCAATGACATTATAATATAATAAAACCATATTCTTGAGTATCCGCATTGTTAAAAATTCGTAAAACTATAATATCTAAACCTGTACCTATAATAAAATTAATACCAAATTTTGTGACTCTGCTTGGCTTAGTAACGGGGATGAGTTCAGTAAAATTTGCATTAGATAGTAAATGGGAAATTGCGGTATATTGCATTATAGTAGCAGCAATTATTGATGGCATTGATGGAAGAATTGCAAGGATGCTAAATGCTACTAGCCCTTTTGGTGCAGAACTTGATTCGTTATGTGATTTTGCTAATTTTGGTATAGCACCTGCTTATTTGATATATTTATGGTCTTTTCAGCAATATGAATATAAAGTATTTTCTTCAGCAGTGATGTTACTATTCATAGTATGTATGGCTCTGCGTCTTGCTAGGTTTAATGTAGGTATTTATCAGCCAAAACAAGATAAAAAACCTGAGCATTTCTTTACAGGTGTGCCTGCCCCTTGTGGTGCTTTACTTGCCTTAGTTCCTGTAATGATAGATTTTGAAATCGGTACATTATTAAATATAAATGTTCGTATTCATACTATAACAATTAACATCTATTTAGCTATTATAGCTTTTCTGCTTGCTAGCAGACTCCCTACGATTTCGACAAAAAATTTAAGTATTAAGCCTGAATATTTATCGCTTGCAATGATTTTATTTGCTGTTGTTATTATAAATCTTATAATATATCCATGGTATGCACTGCCATTTATTGCAGTTATATATATTCTTTCTATCCCGTTTTGTTATTTCTTAAAACATAAATTTAATAACAATTAATTATGCTTGATGTATTAAAACAAAATATTCAGAAATTTAAAAATCACCCATTTGCTAAATATATCATCATTATAGCCCTTATAGTAATAATTTATTCAGGTTATAAAATTTATGTTTGGGTAAATACAGAATCAACAGATAATGCTTATATTGATGCTGATATTTCAGATGTTAGTGCTGAAATTAATGGAGTTTTAACTAGTTTATTAGTGACTAATAACACAAAAGTTACTAAAGGTGATCTAATCGGTGAAATCGATGATAGGGACTATAAAGCCAAGCTTGCAGCACTTGAGGCATCTATCGGAGCTTCAGAAAAAAATATAGAGATTATTGATCAAAAAATATCAATAGGGCAGGTTAACTTAGAGCAATCAAATGAAAAACTAAAACTTGCCACCACAAGTTTTAATATTGTTTCAACTGATTTTACTAGAGTACAAGAGTTAAATAAGGCAAAGTTTGCCAGTATTAAAGCATTAGATGATTCTAAAAATGCTTATCAAAAAGCAAAAACCGATTACAAACAAGCTCAGCTAGATATAGATATCTCAAGGCAAAACTTACAGCTCCTTGGGCTTGAAAAAGCTGCAGAACAAGAAAAACTGAAAGAATTAGAGGCGAATAAAAAAATTACCTTACGGAGTTTGCAGAACACTAAGCTTATTGCTGCGGTATCTGGTGTATTTGGTAATAGTAGCTTAGAAGTAGGAAATTATATAACGCCTGGTAGAGCCTTATTTTCCATAGTACAAGATAATTCAATGTACATTCAGGCTAATTTTAAGGAAACACAAATTAAGAAATTTCAGTCAGGCATGAAAGTGAAAATCCAATTTGATGCTATTCCTAAAAAAACATTTTATGGAAAAATCCGCAATATTTCTCCTGCTACCGGTTCTAAATTTACCTTAATCCCACCCGATAATGCCACCGGTAATTTTACTAAAATAGTGCAGCGTGTACCTGTTTTAATAGATTTTGATGCACCTGTTGCCAATCTTATCCCAGGCATGTCAGTAATCGTATCTATCAGAACTGATCAAAAGATATGATTTTTTAGGGAAAGTGTTGTCTAAGTTGAATTTTTATGCTATAAGGCAAAACAAAATACAACTATAAGTAGTTTATATTTATATGCAAAGATATTTAGACCCAACAAATGATAGTTTGTTTAAAAAAATTTTTAGCGATATAGAACGCTTAAAAGAGTTTATCAATAGTATACTTGATTTACCTGAAGGGTATAGAATAAAAGAAATTGAATATATTCCGATAGAGCAGCTACCTTTAATAAATTTAGGAAAAAGAGTTATATTTGATCTAAAAGTAAAAGATGAAACCGGTAACTGGTATATAATCGAGATGCAAAAGAAGAATGAGTCAGATTATTTAAAACGAGCTCAATATTATTCTGCTCATGCTTATGTTAGTCAACTTAAAAAAGGTCTACTTTACAAGAATTTATTACCAGTAGTTATTATATCTTTAATTAAAGATAAGCTATTTAATGAGGAAGTACCATATATTAGTTATCACAAAACAATAGAGGCAAGTAGCAAAAAACAATATTTATACGACTTATCATATGTATTTATTGAACTTGGAAAATTTAATAAGGAAAAATTAGAAACAGTCGCAGATGAGTGGTTACATTTATTTAAATGTGCAGTAGAGGAAAAAGATATACCCGAAGATATCACTAGCGATAAAGTCAAAGAAGCTTATCATGTTATTGAAATGCATAATATGACTCATGAAGGTTATGATTTATATATTAGAACTAAACTCGCTGAGCAAACTGAAGAGATTACCTTAGAAGAACATTTTGAAAAAGGTAAAGCTGAAAGAAATATAGAAATAGCAAAAAATTTATTGATTGCAGGTGTAGACATACAAGTTATATCTACATCAACCGGATTACCAAAAGAAGAAATTGAAAAACTAAAAGCCAAACTCAACCACTACCGGCTGAGAGCCGGTAGGTTGATGATAGGCACTAGAAGTGCCGTAGAGTTTAAGCTAAAGCTTATTCCAATCTAATGTTAGAAATAGAAGTTGGTTTATGAGCTTCTGTATGGTTATTTATATACTCATTAATTACTTCATCTGTGATATGACCACTTGTTGTACTAAAATAACCTCTTCCCCAAAAATGCTTCCCCCAATATCTCTTTTTTAATTCTGGGAATTCTTGTTGTATTCTACGTGAAGTTCTACCTTTTGCTCTTTGTACAAATTCACTTACTGCTATATTAGAAGGTATCGATACTAAAATATGTACATGATCAGATGATATCACCCCATTTACTATCCTAATATTCATTTCCTCTGAAACTTGAGCTATGATTTCCCTAATCCTTTCTTTGATAACTTGGGTTAATACTTTATAACGGTATTTTGTTATCCATACTATGTGATACCTGTGATAATATACCGTATGTTTCCCTTTTTCATATTCTGTCATAGTCATCCTATAAAATAAGTCCTACTTACTTATTTTATATAAGACGACTATGACTTATTCAAACTAAAGTTTCTCCACCTGAAGGTGGAGGTTTGAACCATCAGCTGGATAATCAATAATATTTAAAAAATGGCTGTGTTATAATTCAGACTCCAATGATTGGAAAAGCATTATTTGTCTTTCATCTCTGCTATTTCTTTCTTTAATTTTATTACTAGGGTTTGTAATTTTTCAAATTCCTCCCTGGTAACATAATTACCTTTAAGTATTTTGTCCTCAATCACGTCGCAACTTTTATCTTTTATATTATTTATTGCTTTATGGAGGACGCTGCTAGCTCCTGTGGCTACTTTTAATAAATCATTTGTTTTCATTTTAAAATACCTCAAGTGATAAAGCATGTAAGCCATTTTGAAATTCATCAGCAAGTAGTCTATTAATAGTACGATGGTTGACGATTAGGCTTTTGCCTTGTAAAACTTCTGCCGAAATTTTTATTTTAATATGGCTTTGAATCCCGTCATAATGACTAGCATGTTTATGACTTTCGTCTATTATTTCACAAAAATGTGGTTTTAACACACTTAAGCTTTTAGTTATCCTGTCTATTCTGCTCATATTTTTATTTTATTTATAGAAAAAATATCTTAGTATTTGTTAGAATATATAATTTTTTTATCAAAATGGCAATGTCAGAATTAATCACGGAATATAAAGTTTTACAAGCTGAAATGGATAAAATAGAAAAAGGAGTATGTTTTGCTTGTAAATTATTGAATTATGATGAATTTGCATTTATAGAACCAAATAAAAATTTCATAATTCAGGATTTAGAAAGAATTATTGAAAATGTAAGCAAGGAACTAAATATTCCTTTAAAGTTTAGGAAAACAGAAAAGGATATCATATTATTTGTATTAGATATTACCGATTCTGATCTAATTAAAAGTTTTGCCAGAAAGTTATATTTATCTTCTCAACTTTATATAAATGAGGAGCGACCAGAAATTTATATAAATTGTTATATTGCAAGCACCGAGTTTCCCAAAGTAAGTACTAATGCAGAAGAGATTGAAAAAATACTAAACATGTTACTTTCACAAAATAATAATAATTATTATTATCGTGAATATAATCGTGATGACCATGATTTAGAGAATATAAAAAAGTTTAATTTACAGCTCAATTTGCTTAGGCAAGCTTTAGCTAAAAAAACTATACGTTTTTCCTATCAGCCTATAATTGATCGTAAGACTTTGAAAGTACATTATTATGAATGTTTGCTTCGCATACCAGATGAGAATGGTGCTTATATTTCTGTTGGTCCTATAATTCCTATTGCTGAAAATAAAGGATTAATTTTTGTAATTGATCAGATTGTTTTAGAAATGAGTGTTCATGAGCTTGCAAACAATCCTAATTTAATGCTATCTGTTAATATTTCGAATATTGGCACAACTGATGAAGCTTTATGGGAAATAGCAGAAAATTTATTAAGAACTTATGATGTTCGAGATCGTTTAATTATCGAAATTACCGAGACTTCTTTTAACGAGAATTATGATAAAATAAACATATTTATCAATAAGTTACGTAAGTTTGGTTGTAAATTTGCTTTAGATGATTTCGGCTCAGGATTTACTTCCTTTAAACAACTTCAAAGTTTGCCTATAGATATTATAAAAATTGATGGTAAATATGTCCGTAGTATTACAAGCGATGTACAAAGTAGATATTTTGTTGAAAGATTAATTAAAATCTCGGAAGATTTAAATATTGAAACAGTAGCTGAATTTGTCGAAAACGGTGAAATAGCTAAGTTTTTAATAGATCTAAAAGTAGGCGGCTTGCAAGGCAATTACTACTCCGAAGCAAAATTTGATAGGGCGGAGTAGGGTAGAGCCGTCTTTTATGTCATTCCCGCAAAAGCGGGAATCCAGGAAAATAAACATAAAAGCAGCAAGTTTTTAAAATTAAAAGCTCGATTTCTCTCGCTTTATGCTGGATTCCCGCTTTTGCGGGAATGACATAAAAAGTATAGTACTTGACAAAATCCCTAAAACCATATATGCACAACTCAATTTTAAAAATTAACTTAAATGCTGTTACTTGAATTAAAAAAAACTAATCAAACTTTAGAAACTATACATTTTATTGGTATTGGCGGCGTTGGAATGAGCGGCATTGCTGAAATATTACATAATCTTGGTTATAAGGTGCAAGGTTCTGATTTATCAGAAAATTATAATACCAAACGTTTAGAAGCATATGGCATTAAAATATTTGTTGGTCATGCACCACAAAATATTACAAATGTCTCATATGTTGTTGTTTCTTCGGCAATTAATCGAAATAATCCGGAAGTAAAAGAAGCTTTGGAGCGTAAAATCCCAATTATCAGACGAGCAGAAATGCTTGCTGAGCTTATGAGGTTAAAATGCTCAGTAGCGGTATCAGGTTCGCATGGTAAGACTACTACCACGTCTTTAGTTGCTTGCTTATTTGAGGCAGCTGGTTTACATCCTACAGTCATTAATGGCGGTATTATTAATAACAGATCAACAAATGCATATCTTGGTTCAAGTAATTATTTAATTGCTGAAGCAGATGAATCAGATGCAACTTTTATCAGTATTCCGTCGACCATTGCAATAATAACCAATATTGATCCGGAACATTTAGATTATTACAAAGATTTTGATACGTTAATTAATGCCTTTAGAAGCTTTATTACGAACTTACCTTTTTATGGTTTTGCTGTTTGCTGTATTGACCATAAAACCGTACGTGAGTTGGTAAATAATATTACTGAGCAGAAAGTTATCACTTATGGTATTGATTCTGACGATGCTCATATTACAGCATTTAATATTAGTACAGATATTAACTCATCTACCTTTGATGTAAAAATCACCTTACCGAATGTAAGCGGTGTTACAATTATAGAAAAAATTACTATTCCCACTCCAGGAAGACATAATATTTTAAATAGCCTTGCTGCAATTAGTGTAGGGGTAGAATTAGATTTCGGTATTAAAGCTATTAAAAACGGCTTTAACAACTTTAAAGGAGTGAAAAGGAGATTTACTAAGGTAGCTGAATATAATCACGCTTCAGTTATTGACGACTATGCTCATCATCCTGAAGAAATTAAGGCAACATTATCTACTGCAAAAAATATAGCAAATAAACAGCATGGTAAAGTTATTGCTATTTTTCAGCCGCATAGATATTCAAGAATGCAGCATTTATTTGATGATTTTATGCGTTGCTTTAATGATGCGGATTTACTTTATATTACAGATGTATATGCGTCAGGTGAAAGCCCTATAGAGGGTATTAGTGGACAAAGTTTAATTGATAATATTACTAAGCTCAAATATCATAATCAAGCAAATTTCTTAGCAAAATTAGATGATAGTGTAGAAGTTATAATGAATAAAGCATCACCTGGTGATATGATTATTATGATGGGAGCAGGAAATATCTCGAATTTTGCAAATGAATTACCACAAAAATTTGGTAATTTGTCATGAATCTCCCTATAGTAAAAGGTGAATATAGGAAAGATTATAACTTAAAACATTTAACATGGTTTAAGGTAGGCGGTAATGCTGAAATATTTTTTAAGCCCGTAGATAGCGAAGATTTAGCAAGCTTTTTAGTGCAAAATAAACAAAAATTACCCATAAATACTTTTGGTGCTGGCTCAAATATTATCATAAGAGATGGTGGTATAGAGGGAGTTACGATAAAGCTTGGTCAAAATTTTAGTAATATCGATTTTACGGATGATAATTATTTAATAGTCGGTAGTAGTTGCCTTAATTTTAGTTTAGCTAAATTTTGTCAGGTAAATGCTATTAGTGGCTTTGAGTTTTTAGTCGGCATCCCTGGCACTATTGGCGGCGGTGTTGCGATGAATGCCGGAGCTTATGGCTGTGAATTTAAAGATATTTTAGTTAGAATTGAAACAATTGACTTTGCGGGAAATTTTCGAACATTTACAAATGAAGAAATTGGCTTTAAATATCGTGGTAATAATTTGCCAAAAGATTTAATTATTCTCAAAGCTGTTTTTAAAGTTACTAAAGGTAATAGTGAAGATATATTAGTGCGGATGAATGAAATAAATGCTGCAAGATCATCAACGCAACCAATTAAAGAGCGTACCGGCGGTAGTACTTTTGCAAATCCGGAAAGATTTAAATCGTGGCAGCTTATTGACAAAGCAGGACTTAGAGGCTATAGAATAGGCAACGCTTCTATCTCAGAACTTCATTGTAACTTTATGATAAACAATGGAAATGCTACTGCTAAGGAGTTAGAGGATCTAGGTAATTTCGTCCAGCAGAAAGTATTTGAAGATAGTGGGATTAAATTGAATTGGGAAATTAAGCGGATTGGGAAATTCTAACTTCGTCATTGCGAGCCACTGAAAGTGGCGTGGCAATCCCATACGAATGTCCTGAGATTGCTTTGTCGCTACGCTCCTCGCAATGACATAAAAAATAAAAATATGCATAAATATCAAACACATTGGGTCGGAAGCTCAGAAATTAAAATATTAAGTGATAGTGGTAAGAAACACATAGCGTTAGTAGCTGGTGGTATGTCTGCTGAACGGGAAGTGTCGCTAATATCAGCTGAAGGGGCAGGCAAAGCTTTATTAGAAGCAGGATATAAAGTTACTTTTATAGATATGGGAGCTGATGTTGCCGTTAAGCTGCATGAAATAAAGCCTGATATTGTTTTTAACTGCCTGCATGGCACATATGGTGAAGATGGCTGTCTGCCTGGACTTCTTAATATTATGCGAATTCCTTATACTCATAGCGGGGTTTTAGCATCAAGCCTTGCTTTTGATAAGGTACATTCCAGAAGCTGGTTTTTGACTAATAATATTAATATGGCAGAAAGTATTGTTGTAAATAAAAGCGATAATATTAAGGATGATCCTATGAAGCGTCCATATGTTATTAAGCCTCTTACACAAGGATCAAGCATAGGGGTTGAGGTAATATTTGAGGAAGATGATTTTAGCTTTGCTAATTATGATTTTCCTTATAGTAATGAGGTAATAATAGAAAAGTATATAAAAGGGCGTGAATTACAAGTAGCAATATTAAATGGCAAAGCCTTAGGAGCTTTAGAAATTAAGCTGTTAAAAAACCGTTTCTATGATTACGAAACTAAATATACTGAAGGATTCGCTGAGCATCTTTGTCCCGCTCCGCTGCCAAGCAAGTTATATGATAAATTGCTTAGAGAATCTGAGAAAATTTATAAGACTATGAATTGTAGAGGTCCTGCTAGAGCTGAATTTATTTTAGAAGATGGAACAAATAAATTATATGCCTTAGAAATAAATACTCATCCTGGCATGACTCCTCTATCTATAGTTCCTGAAATAGCGGCTTCTCAAGGCATAAATTTTATTAACTTAATTGAAGAAACTTTAAAGACTGCAAACTTTGACTCATGAGAAAAAAAACAAGCTCAAATAAAAAAAATACAGCTAAAAAAAACAATAACATTTCATTGCGTCGAAAGTTAGGATTAATCTATAAAAAAACAACATTAATACTTAAAATCGTTTTAATTATCTTTATATGTTTGTTTGCTTTCACAAAATATTTTGCTTCGTTAAAAAATTATTTAACAACAAATACATATCAAATAACTACAGAACTTGGTTTTAAACTTGAGAATGTAATAATTGAAGGGCAACAAAATGTTGACGAACCTACAATATTAAAAGTTTTAAATGCTAAAAAAGGTAATTCTATTTTTGCTCTTAATTTAGATGGAATTAGGAATAATTTAAAGAATAATAAATGGATTAAGGAAGTATATGTTTCAAGAAGATTACCAAATACGATATATATAAAACTGTTTGAAAGAGAACCTATTGCCATTTGGCAGATTAATAATCAACTCTTCTTGATTGATGAAGAGGGTTATGAAATCAGTAAGAACATAGAGCCATTCCCTCATTTATTACATGTTGTAGGGGAAGGAGCAAATATATATGCTAGCAAGTTGGTAAATGAGCTACAAAAATATCCGGCAATAATAAATAAAACTTTATCTGCTGTTAGATGCGGAGATAGAAGATGGGATTTAAATCTTAAAGGTGAGATAAATATTAAATTACCGGCAAAGAATTTTGAAGAAGCCTTAAAATATATAGATGCACTCAATAAAGCAAATAAACTATTTAATCAAAATTACAAAATATTAGATTTGAGAGACAAAAATAAATATTATATAGAAAAGTATTAATTAGACTCGTCATTGCGAGGAGATGCAATGCATCGACGTGGCAATCTAAGGACGTTTAACTAGATTGCTTCGTCGCTATGCTCCTCGCAATGACGTTTTTGGGATTACAACAAACATAAAAAATGAAAGAAAAAATATCAAATTTTGTAGCACTTGACTGTGGTAGTAGTAAAATTGCTGCCATTGCCGCCTATATTAGTAAAAAAGGTGAGGTTAAGGTAGCAAGTCAAAATTTACATCACTCTAAAGGTATAAAATCAGGGGTTATAACAGATTTAAAGAGTGCTGAAAGTAGTATTATTCCGGCAATTTATGCGTTAGAAAAAGATTGTAATAAAAATATCAAAAAAGTTATATTATCGCTATCAGGAGCTGCTACTAAATCTTATTATATAAACTATACCATTAAAGTTAGTACAGCGACTATAACCGAGCAAGACATAAAAAAGCTTTTACAAAAAGCATTACAGGAATTTAAATTTAAGAATCAAGAAATTATACATTACTTTCCTCTTGAGTTTATTCTTGATAATAATAGGGTCGAAAACCCTATAGGTATGTATGGAAGAGAGCTTGGTTGTGAATTACATATTATTGCGGCCGAGTCAAATATGTTATCAAACATCGTGCAGTGTTTTGCTAAATGCCATATCGAAGTTACCAATATTACTCTAGCCATTTATGCTTCTGCAATTAGCTGTCTTACGAATGATGAAAAAAATCTTGGTTCACTAATCGTAGATATAGGTGATAAAACCACTTCTTTTGGTATTTTTTTTGCCGGTAAATTGATATATACAGGACACGTAAATATAGGTAGTTTTCATATTAGTTCTGATATTGCAAAAGTTTTCGGTACTGACCTTGCTACAGCTGAAAAATTAAAGATTTTATATGGTAACGCAATTTTATCCTCTTTTGATAAAGACAGTATTATTAATATGGAGGATTTTAATGTTGATGCTCACCATAGCCCTGCAGGAGCAGTAACGGTTTATAAACTTTCTGAAGTAATAAAAGCAAGAGCGGAAGAAATATTGTTAATGGTAAAGTCTGAATATGATAAGGCAATAAAAGGACAAATATCAGTGTACCGCACTGTTATTACTGGAGGTGGATCGCAGCTTAGAGGTTTAAAGGAGCTTTCAAGTAAGATTTTTGAGAAGCAAACTAGAATAGGTAAACCAGAGCTTATTGATGGCTTTACTGAAGATTATAATCCAGCTACTTATTCGGCAGTTATAGGTATGCTAAAAATTCATGCTCTAAAACAGCAAAAAGAATTTGCACATATGAAACTTGATGAAAATAGCAGCTGGATTAATAAAGTTTTTGATTGGCTAAGAGAGAATATTTAATTAAATCTATTATTGACTTTCTTTTCTAACAATTTTGTTACATAAATTTATAATGTGTAATAGTTGAGATTTTATCTTACATTTAGTAAAATAAATTAATTATTAAATGGAGATAAGAAATGAACTTAAATCAAAAAATAATAAAGCCAAAATTAGGATTACTAGAACTCGCTAAGAGTCTTGGTAGCATATCATCAGCATGTAAAGCGATGGGCTATAGCAGAGATAGTTATTACAGATTTAAAGAACTGTATGAAACTGGTGGTGAAGAAGCGTTGTATGAAATTAGTCGAAGAAAGCCAATAATAGCCAATAGAGTTGATCCAGCGATAGAGAAGGCAGTAATGGATATGGCAATAGAATATCCAGCATATGGTCAGCTAAGAGTATCAAATGAGCTTAAGAAGAGTGGTATACTTGTATCACCTGGAGGAGTGAGATCAATTTGGTTACGTAATGATTTAAACAATATCAATAAAAGGCTTAAAGCATTAGAAGCAAGGATGGCTCAGGATGGTATTGTACTTACTGAATCTCAGTTACAAGTACTAGAGAAACGACGTAGCGAAAAAGAAGCCCATGGCGAGATTGAGACACAGCATCCAGGTTATCTAGGATGCCAAGATACATATTATGTAGGAAATTTTAAGGGTATAGGTAAGGTTTATTCTCAGGTATTTATTGATAGCTATAGCAGAGTAGCTGATGCTAAACTATATACTGATAAAACAGCTTTAACTGCTGCTGATATGCTTAATGACCGCGTGTTACCATGGTATGAAACTCAAGGCATACCAATACTTCTTAAACTATAATTCTTTTGGCTAATTGTTAAAAATTGACAGTAATCTGTTCTATTAATTGGTATTGCTTGCAATCTGTTCCTCTTTGACATGTTTAATTATTCTTACAATAATTTATCACTCTTCCACTCATAGCGTAAGTTTTGAAGGATATTTTATGAGCACAGTATGTAAACATGGTGATGAGCGGAAATTACGTAATTATGTAAAAAATCAAGGTTCAGGTAAACCTTCTTATAAAGCATTTCAACAAAAACAGTTAAAACTTTTTGGATAGATACCTCGTAGCTCTGCTGCGAGGAGTATCATTTAAAATAAGTTATAGAAATAATTAAACCAAGTCAACAATTTTAATTGTTAGTTGTAAAATAGTAGAGGTAATAGTGCCGATTAAACTAATTTAGGCTTTTTTCTTGGTCTTAATTTAGTATCACGAAATAACGATAAACAGATATAAAATTTTTAAAGGTTTGACAATTCTAGAAAAAAATTTCAAATTTTGTATTTGAAAACCTGCGACTAAGAAGCAGAAAACTTGATTACTTTACAAGAAATTGCTAGTGTCCCACATGACAAAACATACTGGACAGCCAGCTAAAGAGGGTTGAGAAATATCTTAACTATCTACCCATCTTAAACTTACGAAGTAATGGTATGGACCTCCCTATATACAGAATCAATAATAGTATATAGGGAGGTCTATACATGTCTGAAGCTTGCACTTCATTAAACTTTTGGTACATTCCTAGAATATTTATATTTATATGTACATATGGCAGTACTTCTTAATAAAATATTTTTTTCTCCGGACAATACTTATTCTGTAAAAATGCTTTCAGCTTTTGCTTATTGTTCAACTTTCGTATTTAGGCACCTTTGGTGCATTATTATTTGGCTGGATAGGTGATAATATAGGGCGTAAACCGGTAATTTTAATATCAACTTTTTTAATGTCCTGTTAGAGAATATCAAAATAAATATGATATTGCAGTTAAAAATCATGAAATTGAAATAAAAAATTCTGAAAAATCGTGGATGGTAAAACTCTGGGATCGGGATTTAAGTAAAACCTACGATGCTGAAATTAACTATTTGTTTAGCCAAAAAGCAGTTAAAACAATGTTAAGTGAAAATAATAATAAAAATGATAACGTTATAAACTTTAAAAAACAATATTTAGAAGAAGAATTACACTGCTCTATCGTTTTATATAACCCACTTGATAAAGAAGAGATAGATATACAAAATTTGACTAAAATTTTTTCTAAAAGGTTTGAAAAAGAGGATGAAAATATTTCCTTTCAAATATTATGTCTTGAAAAAAAGATATATTTCTCATCAGCAGCAGCATTTTGTCAAATGTGAATAAAGCATTAGAGATTTTTAGAAATAATGATAAGAACTTTGCAGAAAGACAAATGCCTATGGTAACTAACCCTGCTATAGCTAATGCATGTGTGGTACAGGGTGATATATTAGCCGAGATGGATAAGCTTGAAGATGCTTTAAAAAGCTATAGAAAGGCACAAATGATATATTTTAACTTATATAGAAAAAATAGTAAAAATATTGCTCAAGTAAGTTATTTGAATCTTCAAGGAGCAAAAGCAGCCTGTAAAAAGAAAGATATAAGTATGTATAAAGCTTTTGGTAATCCGCAAGCTATGGAGTTTGGAGTCAAGCATCCTGATACAATAGAAATGTTTAAATATTGTGAAGCACTAGATATGCATTTAAGTAAAAAAAGAATGAATAAATAAATTTTATCAATAGCAAAACTATCTTAAGTTGCTACTCCTTGGTGTTATATATAAATTATTTAGTGCTTTATTTAATAATTCTTGCAAAAGCTTTATACTTTGCAATCTTTCATTTAAATAATTATATTCTACCTAAGTTTGAAAATAAAAAATCTTGAGTGATTATTGATTTAAATACTAGAAATCCTATATATGCAGCTAAGCATACGAATAGTGATAACAAAAAATCACTCTTACCTACTTTAGGCAAACCTCTAAACACAATCCTTAAATCTTATTTGATGAGCAAGAGTAATAGGGCATAAGCTAACATTAGCAAGTGCCGGATCAGGTGATATAGCTTGAGAGGCGAAAAACTTGATTACTCTCTGGCTTTTCCGTTCGATAAATTACAAGAAATGGCTAATTGTCCCGACTGGCGGAGAGAGAGGGATTCGAACCCTCGATACGGTATGACCCGTATAACGGTTTAGCAAACCGCCGCCTTCGACCACTCGGCCATCTCTCCGTTTATGTAGGATTATTTTATATCAGCTAATTAAAAGAATTTCTAGAGTTATTTTTAAGTTATATATGCAAAATTTAAAAATGATACTCCTCGCAGCAGAGCTACGAGGTATCTATCCAAAAAGTTTTAACTGTTTTTGTTGAAATGCTTTATAAGAAGGTTTGCCTGAACCTTGATTTTTTACATAATTACGTAATTTCCGCTCATCACCATGTTTACCTACTGTGCTCATAAAATATCCTTTACTCCAAAACTCACTTCCCCATAATTTTTCTTTAAGATTTGGATATTTCTTAAACATTTCCTTAGATGTAATACTTTTTATGATTTGAGTTATTTTTGTTGGGCTATACATTAGTATTGACTGTAGTAAAAAATGTACATGTTCTTTATCTACTCCTATTTCCAAAAATCTAATTTCATAACGAGCTTCTATGTCCTCACAAATTTTACATAAATAATCGTCTAGTTCCTCTTTGAATATTACTCTTCTATACTTTGCCGGTGTTACTAAATGATATATTAGTACTGTGACATTATCACTTTTATGTATATAACTGCTTTCTTCCATGCATCTAGTATATCACGAAGCAGACCTTCGGGGAATTAAACCCTAAGAGATTAATCTGCTTTTGTTCTTTTTATTCATATAATTATTTATGAGATTTTTTTTGAAATAGATTATTCCTGCTCAAAATAATTTTCTGATATTGTAGAATTACCTATATTAAAAAAATTATCTTTACTAGTGCAATTAGGATATACATCAAATTTAGACACAAAAGCGGCAAAATTAATCCAGTGATTTGTGTTAAAAAGTCGACTAATTTTATTATAAATAAATTTACTATCTTCATTTATCTTAGATTTAATAATTTCTATTCGCGTTTCTAAATTAACACGATAAGAATCAGAAACTAACAATTTTACTAAGCTATCATTAGCGTTGCAAATACTAAATAATCTATCTAAATTTTCTTCGTCAAGGTCATGAAATAATTCTTTATATTGAATTAAGAATTTATTCCAAACTACTGTTTCAATATTTATAAAATAATAATAATTTTTAGGCTGATATTTAGAATCATATTTTTGTAATGGTATCGAAAAATATATTTTATCTAAATTTTTATGGAAATTTGGTAAATTGTCAAAATGTGCAGCTACAAAAAGTATAGTAGGTTCAGTAATAGAATAATTTATAAAATAAATTTGATGCATGAAATTAATAATACTTGCTATCTCAGCAACTAAATTACTATCTAGTATTTCTAATACAGCTTACTATGCTATCTATATTATTTAATTCTGCTTTTGTATAATTGGTATATTTGATATCAAAATTTTCAAAGGTAATAATTTTACCTTTAATTATCTTCTCTGTTACTCTACAACTATTGTCTAAAAACTCTTCATCATAATTAGCAACTAGATGTATTGTAGGATCATATATATCTTTAAAATTATTCTGTAGCATATTTTTTATTGCTTTTACCGTATTTTGGTTAAAACAACTAAATTCTAATATATGTTGTATATTAGTAAGTAAAAAACTTGCATATTTTGCCTTATTAAAAGGAATAATATACTATGGATTTCATACTTTTCAATAGAATTTCTTATATCAGAAATTATTTTAAAGCATTCTCTTCTTAAAAAACCATCATTAGTCTTTGTTATACTTAATATCTTAAGTTTTTTTATTTCATTATTTAACGCGAGTTTCGAATTAATATAGCATAGGATTTAGCATATCAAGAGAGATGTAATAGAAGGTTTATTATCAGACATTTGATAATTTATCAGTGCTGCAACCATATGCACAAAGGCATTTGTAACTGATCTATGCCTTGAATGCTCAAACTTCCCCAATAGTTTAATTTTACTAAACACAGATTCTATTAATGCTCTTTTAAGCAATAATATTTTATCCAACATAGACATAAGTTTATTTTTCATATTTTTCTTTACCCTAGTTACCATAAAAATTCCTTGCTCTAAAAGTTGTTTGTCATTGTCAAATAAAAAGGGACCAGTAAATTGCACGAAAAAGGGACCACTATATGTAAAAATTTTTATGTCAAATGACCTCCAAATTTATAGTTATTAATACGATAACTTTTACCTGTGATGTTTAGTATATGTGCATGATGTACTACTCGATCAATAATTGCATGAGTTAATAACTCATCAGCAAATATTTCATTCCATCTTTCAAAATCCTTGTTTGTGGTAATAATGGTAGATTTATTTTCATATCGTTTAGCAATAATATTAAAAAAATCATCTACTGAATGTTTTGGTAATTGCTTAAAACCTAACTCATCAAGAATTAATAAGTCAAATGATAAGAGTAATTTAACTTTTTTGTGATAGCTATTATCTGCTCTTGCAATATGTAAATTATAAAGCATATCCGATACCGTAGTAAAATATACAGAGTATTCTCGTGTTAAAGCTTTTAATGCTAATCCAATAGCAAGATGAGTTTTGCCAGTTCCAGAATTACCTATGAATATGACATTGCCCTTAGTATTAATATAATCACAAGTAGATAAATCACTTATTACTTTGGCATCAATACTTGGTTGGAACTGAAAATCAAAGTCTTCTAAATTTTTAGTGACTGGTAATTTAGCAGCACTTTTACGACGACGGTAATTATTATCCTTACGGTGAGATTTTTCATCTTCACATAATAGTGAGAGAAATTCTTTAAATCCTAGTTTATTATTTTGAGCATAAATAATCCTTTCATTTAAGCTATTGACTATACCTGATAATCTAAAACTACGTAGGTCATTAAGCAAGTTCTGCATTCTGACCTCCAAACTCTGGCAATGGTAAGTTTACTGCATTACTATTTAAGATATTTTTAATTTTAGAGTAAGAACTTATACCGTAATGTAATGCTCTATGACAAGCTTTATCTATTAACTCATCATTGTAAACCTTACGTAAAGAAATAATACCTCTAGCACAACGTTGCCAATCATTTACTCGTGTTTGTTGTAATAACTCTAATAATAAACTGCAATTATTTCCTATCTGCTGCATTTGTTGTTGATAATGTTCACTATATTGGGACTGTTGCGAGATGAGAGGGTAGCAGGTATAATAAAAAAATAAAAAATATGTTTATATGTCAGAGTATCAAATGCTAATGGTAAGTTTAGATGAGTTAGTAAATGCGGATCATCAATATCGTAAATTCAAAAGTTTATTCAAATTCAAAGCAGTTGAAGCTGAGTTATTAGCATTAGAATGCGAAGCTAATTATAAAGGATATGGTATAGAGAGGCTGTTTAAATGTTTGCTGCTACAATTTATGGAAGACTTATCTGATCGGGAATTAGAACGTTATTTAGCTGATAGCACAGCGGCGAAATGGTTTTGTAATTTTGCTCTTACAGAAAAGACACCTGATTATAGTGTATTTAGTAAAATACGTAAAAAAATAGGTACTAATTTACTATCAAAAATATTTACAAAATTCCGCGATCAACTACGAGTACAAGGCTATATGGGTGAAGTATTTACCTTTGTAGATGCTTCTCATTTAATCTCAAAAGCTAATCTCTGGGAGGAACGTGATAAACTAAGAGCACAAAAATATGATAAATTGAATAATGAGACTTTGCCTAAGGTTGCAAAGGATAAACAAGCCAAAATTGGCTGTAAGGGAGGGAATAAATTTTGGTATGGTTATAAAAAACATGTGAGTGTTGATATTCAATCAGGCATGATCAATAAGGTTGCAGTTACCCCTGCAAATGTTACCGATAGCAAAGGTTTTAAGCATGTTATGCCAAGTTCTGGTGCTACATATGTTGATAAAGGTTATTGTACAATCTCTACCAAGAATGCAGCAGCTAAAAAGGGAGTCCATCTTTGTGCAATAAAGAAAAATAATATGAAAGATAAGAATTTTGACCTTGATAAATATTATACGAAAATCAGAGCACCTTTCGAGATGGTATTTTCAAAAGATAATAAGCGGGTTAGATATATAGGAATTGCCAAAAATCAATTCTCCGAATTTATGAATGCCATATGTTTTAATTTAAAACGATTAGTGGTTTTAACAACTTTAATGGCTTAAAGAAATTTATTAATAAAAATTCTAACTCTGTAAACAAATCTCTATTAAATTACTACACTATTGAATAACATTTATCTCTATATTAAACAGAATTTCTTTTTTAAAATATTTATTACCTCCTTTCCTCTTATTTTACTATCAAAAATTATCTTTCAACGACCCCATATTCTATAAAACCTGGGCATAGACGTTTATATTTGGCATAATGAGACGGATTAGTGGTAAATATTCCTTTGCCATCTGTTCTAACGTGCCTTGCTATTAAATCATTTTGGATAGAAAATATTTGAACAAGTTTTGGTGATAATTGTACCAGTACCTCACTGTATATATATTTTGCCGGTACGGAATAATAATTATTATCTATGGTGATATGACAATCTTTTGCTACTTTTCGATTATGCCACGATGACAAATCAAACGTTTCTAATGGTAAAGGCATTAAATTATTACTTTCTTCTTGCTCAAATAGTTCCTGAGGAATTTTTTTAGTAGTACCATGTATTCGGTTATTTGCTTTATTTAACCAGTTAGCAAGATCATGTGTTAATTCTTCATATCTATGAAATTTACGTCCAGCAAAAAAATTATTTTTGACATACTTTATTCCTGATTCTACTTTGCCTTTTTCTTGAGGTTGATACACTCGACAAGGAGAAAGTAAAATTCCATAATGATCAGCTAAACGTTTGTATTCCTTCTGATATACGGGCTCATAGAAATTGCTATCTACCACCCCAGCTTTAAGATTATCAAGTTTTATTACTTTTGGACTGCCAGCAAAATAATTAAATGCATTGATATGACATTGTATCCATGTTTGACAACTTTGATCAAACACTACTTCATAATAATCAAGGCGACTATAACTTAAACGCATATTAAATACATATGCTTTAACTCTACGCCCCTTAGAATTATACTGTAAGCCTATGTCACCAAAATCTACTTGTGCTTCCTCTCCTGCTAAAGTATGAAAACGAATGCAACTGTTATTTTGTATCTTATATTTTTTGATATAACGGGTTAGCGAACCATAACTTTTTGTATAACCTTGAATTTTTAACTCTTCAAAAATTCTTATGTAACTTAGATTCTTTTCTAATAACTCAATTATTTGTTCGTGCCAAGAATCCAGTGCTGAAGATCGTTCATAGGGTGCCGGAGATTCTGTACCAGACTCTACATAACGGTTTACTATTTTTCTTACTGTTTTACGGTCTATTCTCGTTAGTTTGGCAATATTTCTTTGACTGTTGCCTTGCTTATAAAGGGTGATAATTGTTGTGTACATATTTATTCTTATCATTGTATCACTAGATATTTATTTTAATTAATTATCTAGTGAATATTGCACATTATAACCTTATTAGGTTACACCAAATTCTCTGGTCCCTTTTTCGTGCAATTTACTGGTCCCTTTTACTTTAGCAATGACAGTTGTTGAAATAATTGTTGTGAAATATAACCACGATCTCCGAATACTTTACCAAAAAGATTTTTGATCATCAGTTCCAGCTGTTTTCTATCATCCTTATTGCCAGGGCTAAAAGATGCTTTAACTATACCACCGGCTCTATTAATTATTAGATGTAGTTTAAGTCCATAGAACCAACCTTTTGTTGTCTTACTGCGTGCTGCTATGCCGGCGAACACTTTATTCATTGAAATACGGTATCTCTTACATACCTCTATACTACTTGAATCTACAAAAGAAAGGCCATCACACTGATCCAAAATAGAATTGAATATCAGTACTAATAGTGGTAAATGTGGACCTATTATTTTTATAAATTGACTATAGCTTACTAATTGAAAATCTCTTTGATGATAAATCCATATTTGCTTCAGATAATAATTCTTAAAACAATCATAAGATGACTGCCAGTAGCCTATTATAATTGTTATTACCTCACTTCTGTTAAGTCGACTTTTAGGACCAGATTTGTTGTTATGGTTAGTAATTGAATTTGTATGCTTGTCTAATTCTTGAAAAAAATCATCGACGTAACAAAATATTTCTGTAAAATCCATTATCATAGGTTATTGCTCTTAAAGTTTTTTCAATAACCTATAAACTTTTTTCTTATACTATAAATACCATATTTTAATTAGCAATTTGTATTTTGTACTCACTTTATAACAAAAACAGTATTATCAATATCCCCGTAACCCACTGTTTATCAGCTATACAGCGACTTTTTGAATACGAAACTCGCGTTATTTAAATAATCCTGCCAGTCGCTAGTTAATAATTCTAGTAGTTGTCTTAGAAAACTAAAACTTACTCTCATTAAGCTACCCTAAAAAAATATTATAAGTTAGAAGCTACTAAAAAATCTTTTAATTCTTCTACGTTACTTATATTACTAAGTTTAAATGGGTAGTTGATTTTTCTAAGCATATTTGTTAGTACATTTCCTGCTCCTACTTCTACTATATTGGTGATATCTAGTGTGTTAAATAGCTCTAAAGTTTCACGCCATCTAACCCGTCCGCATATTTGAGAAATGAGATTTTGCTTAATTTCTACAGGATCGGTAACAGGTTTTGCCGTATAGTTTTGAATCACCGGAACTAGCGGCTTACTAATTGCTACTTTATCAAGAGCTACTTGCATCTTCTCTTCTGCCGGCTTCATTAAGCTACAGTGAAAGGGAGCACTTACCTTTAGCTTTATGGCTTTATAACCTGCTTCCTTAACTAAACTAATAGCATGATCGATTGCCTCCGCTTTACCGCTGATAACAATCTGTCCATCTATATTATCGTTGGCTATTTCACATTTGCTTTCTTTTACTATTGTCTCAAGTTTATCAATGGATATACCTATACAAGCGGCCATAGCTCCGATATTAGCAGAACAGGCTTCTTGCATGGAGCTGCTGCGTGTATGGAGTAATTTTGCAGTAGTCTCAACGCTGATACTTTCGGCAGCACATAAAGCGGAGTATTCGCCTAAAGAGTGACCAGCAACATAATCGCATAGCTGAGCTATATTTTTACCAGTTTCGGCTTTTATAGTATTGATTATTGCCATAGATACAGCCATTAATGCCGGCTGTGCATTGGTAGTTAATGTTAGCTCTTCCGAAGTAGAGTTAAAAATTATATCGGTAAGCTTTCGTTTTAGTGCTTCATCGATTATTTGGAAAGTTTCTTTTGCAGGTTTAAAATTATCGTAAAAATCCTTGCCCATACCAATGGCTTGAGACCCTTGACCTGGAAAGATAAAGGCTGTTTTCATATATTATATTATTGTTTAGATTGAGTTTATTAATAAATGTTATGAATTTTTTCTGAAATAGTCAAATTATTTTAATCTCTTAGGGTTTAATTCCCCGAAGGTCTGCTTCGTGATATACTAGATGCATGGAAGAAAGCAGTTATATACATAAAAGTGATAATGTCACAGTACTAATATATCATTTAGTAACACCGGCAAAGTATAGAAGAGTAATATTCAAAGAGGAACTAGACGATTATTTATGTAAAATTTGTGAGGACATAGAAGCTCGTTATGAAATTAGATTTTTGGAAATAGGAGTAGATAAAGAACATGTACATTTTTTACTACAGTCAATACCAATGTATAGCCCAACAAAAATAACTCAAATCATAAAAAGTATTACATCTAAGGAAATGTTTAAGAAATATCCAAATCTTAAAGAAAAATTATGGGGAAGTGAGTTTTGGAGTAAAGGATATTTTATGAGCACAGTAGGCAAAACTTAAGCTATGTTTGGTTCTAAATATCGTAAAGATGGAGAACGAAGCTGTTGTTGCATATAGTCATCTAAAAGCCCTAACTTTATTTGGTAGACCGTTTTACCTATTTTATTTGCAGTTCTTTTGAGAAAAGCCCAAACTAGAAATGCACAACTAATGTGATTACGTTGGATACGCTGTTTTCTGCATTGGCAACGTTCTATACCAGTCAGTTGCTTAATTTTTCTATGCATGCTCTCAATTACCCATCGCAAGCCAAACTCATCTTGTGCAGCTTTAGAAGATTTTTGAGTTTTGTTATTGGTAACAACATAATCAACTCTGTTGGTAGAAACAGTAAATTTAAACAAATTAACATGCTTATTTTTGGCAAATCCTTTTATATGAATCTCCATTCCATTCTTAATTTCTTCATCTGAAAACGTCAACTTGCTAACAGCTTTATAAGGCTCGTAATCACACGTTTTACTAACATTTCTATTGGCTTTAATAGGGGCATAATAATATTTGCCCAAGGAGTCAACATGTTGCATAATTTTGTGTGTAGCATACCATGTGTCAAAAAGTACAGTTTGAAAAGGAATCTTTTTACTATAAACAGCATTATTGAACATCTTTAGTAGGTGATCTAGTTTCGTCGCTCCATCATGATCAGGTGAAAAAATGCGATAATCTATTACCCAAAACTTATCAATATCGGGGTTATAATATACAAGACTCACTACTCCTATACCGGTAGTAACTCCACCTGTAGCTCCACTATACTGCGATCTAGCAACCTCTATTTTCTTTGTGTTCCTTTTGTTTAACACCGTATCATCAAATATTGTATATCCGTTAGATGAAAAGATAACATCATTCTTAATGTGTTCCCATAACAAAGAAGGAGTATATTTTTCATTTTCTAAAAATCTATTAATAACATCATGGCTACATTTCTTGGCATGTTCAGCGTAGTAGGTTAAACTATAATTCTTTTGGCTAATTGTTAAAAATTGACAGTAATCTGTTCTATTAATTGGTATTGCTTGCAATCTGTTCCTCTTTGACATGTTTAATTATTCTTACAATAATTTATCACTCTTCCACTCATAGCGTAAGTTTTGCTTTTTATTTACAAATTCATCAGCCTCTTTTAAGCTGGTTCGTGCTATAGTACCAACAAATGCAATACCTGCTCCTACAAAAAAAGCTATACGCCAACTTGATTCATTTTAATAAATATTTTGATTGGTAAAAATTGCTGCAATACCGAGTGCTACTGTAGTACCAACTGCAGAAAAAACAGTTATTAAGGCTACTAATGGATACCGAATAGGTGGAGCTGAGCTTTCAGTCAAATATAATTCAGCCCCTCTAGATTCTGCAGTAGCCGACATTCCTTGAACTACACGACAAATAGTAAGAACCCAAGATGCTGTTATTCCTATCTGTGCATATGTTGGAATACTTCCTATAATTACACAAGTTACAGCCATTAAAATAGTGGTTAATATCACTACTATTTTTTGCCCCAGATGATCTCCTATATATCCAAATATTAAAGCTCCTAGAGGTCTTAAAAGGTATAGCTTAATGCGATAAGATAGTGACTTAGAGTATGAGTTAGATTATACTAAATGAAAAACTTATGGCAAAGGCATATTCATACGATTTAAGAATATGAGTAATAAAAAGTTTAACAGATGGTAAAACAATAAAAGAGACTTCTGAGATATACTCTATTAGTAGGAAGACTATAATAGAATGGAAAAAATTAAAGAAACAAACCGGCGATATCAAAGCAAAAAGTGGTTATCATACAGGACATCGTAGAATAATAAGAGACATAGAGGGATTTAAAAAATTTATAGAATTAAATTTTGATAAAACCACCATGGAACTAGCTAACAACTGGAGTCAAAAAGTATCTGCAAGTACGATATCAAGATTGCTTAATAAATTAGGTTATAGTTATAAAAAAAACTTTTCTTCATCCCAAAAGAGATGTTGGTCTAAGGAATGAGTTTATATTGAAACTAAAAACTATAGACAAACAAGATTTAGTATTTATCGATGAATCTGGGATAGAAGATAATAGCTGTAGAGAACACGGGTGGAGCATTATCGGTCAAAGATGTTATGGTGAAAGGGTCTATCAACATAAATCACAGATTAGTATGATTGCTGGGGTGTCTGCCAAAGATATTATTGCCCCAATAATATTTGATGGGACATGTAATAAGGACATTTTTGAAACTTATGTACAAGAGATATTGATCAAAGAGTTAAAGCCTGGTCAGATAGTAGTAATGGATAATATTAATTTTCATAAAAGTACAAAAGTGAAAACGTTAATTGAATCTTTTGGTTGCAGTATTTTATTTTTACCAACTTACTCTCCTGATTTAAACCCTTACTATTACCCACAATTATAAAATGCTGCTAGAGTATTCACTGATCATTTTAAATAAGAAGGATAGGCGATATGCAAGATATAGTAACATACGGGATAAATATATCAAGCACTGGTTGGTTAGAGAATGAGCTCAGGCATGTTGACTTTAAAGATAAAAGACTTATAAATCGGCTTATTAAAACCAGTAACTTACTTGATAGCAAAGCATCCGGCACAATAAATCAAAGTTGCAGATCCTGGAAAGATGCGAAGGGAGCTTACAGACTATTTAGCAATGATAAGTTTGATATAGATGAAGTCTATTCTTCGCATCATGTGGAAACACAAAATAGAATCCAAGGCAAAAATTTAGTGTTTGCAATTCAGGATACAACTTACCTGGATTATGACACTCATATTAAGACAAAAGGGCTAGGCAGTATCTCCAAAGCTTATACAAAGCACAAACAGGGTCTTATTATGCATAGTACTATTATAGTGACGCCAGGAGGTCTGCCTTTAGGCCTTACCTCTCAGCAATGTTGGGCACGTATCGCAAGGGAAGAGGATCAGAAGGAAAAAGCAAGGCGTAAGTATATCACTCACATCAAAGATAAAGAAAGCTATAAATGGATTAACGCGTTTGAGGAAACAATTGCCAATATTCCTGAAAATACTAGAGTTATTACGGTTGGAGATAGAGAAGCAGATATCTTTGATTTGTTATGGAAAATTGAAGAATCAGCTGCAGAATTTGTAATTCGCAACAGACAGGATAGGAAATTTATTTGCCCGGAAAATGGTAAAACAAAAATACAAACGAAAATAAGTAAGCTACAGTCCAAGAAAGAGATTAGACTGAAAATCCCAGGCAATGGACTTCATAAAGCAAGAAAAGCAAATGTTGAAATTAAATACACATATGGGCACATACCAATTAGGTCTGTATCTTTATATGGCCCTGAAAATACTGATCACAAAATCAGTGACAAATTAGCTGTTTATGTTGTAAGCGCTAAAGAAATTAATGCCCCTGTTGGAGTAGAGGCAATCGATTGGACTATACTGACCAACATCCCCGTGAGTAGCTTTGAAGATGCTGTTGAGCGTATAACTTGGTATAAGCTAAGATGGAAAATAGAAGAATATTTTAGAGTTCTGAAATCAGGATGCAAGATAGAAGCCTCTCGCTTATCTGCCGAAACAAAGCTACAAAAATTAATTGCCATAAAAAGCCTCATTGCTTTTAAAATTTTATATTTATCAAAAATAGCCTCAACTTGTCCTGAAGAGAGCTGCGATAGCATACTTACCACCCAAGAATGGAAAACGCTTTATATGCGCGTGCACAGAACAAATAATACTCCTGGCAAGCCTCCAAATATAAAAGAAGCTATTATTTTGCTTGGTAAATTAGGAGGCTTTATGGCAAGAAAGAGTGATGGGTTGCCCGGAGCAATGTCTTTATGGCGGGGATATGAAATCCTTCAAGAGAGCGTAATGATGCTATCAATTGTTAGTGGTAAAATTTGTGGGTAATAGTAAGATTTAAATCCTATTGAGCATTACTGGTTTAAAATCAAGAACGAAATAAGAAAAACTGTTTCTAATTTTGAGCACTTTTTTGATGCGGTTTACTATGCTCTTAAAAAAGTCACTACCTTATCGCATTAAGCTATACGTAGAACAAAAGGAAAAAGCAGATAACAGTGCAAAAGTAAATGGATCATATTCTGGAAAAAATAAAGTATTTAAAAGTAAAGCCATATGCACGTATAACATCAAATCAAAGTACTCTAAAAACGTACCGATTGATAGCAATCCAACTGCTTGCTTTTGCTCTCTTGTTAAGCTTCTTTGCTCTTTTGCGCAACCTAGCATAAACCCTTTACGAAAAATTAAATTGTAAAGAAATTATACCTTTTTATATAAAAGTCAATAGGAATTTTTACTGTAGGTTAAAATTTATCACTTGATTGGTAGTATAATCGAATAGAAATTCAAAATAATGAAGAGTTTTGTATATTCGTATATCAATTTTTTTAGGAATATATAACGGTAGAGAGAAAGGAAAATAAAAGCTTTAGAAAAAAGTACTACTTAATATGTGTTAATTTTTAGCTGGCGGATAGAGGGGGATTCGAACCCCCGACACGTTGCCGTGAACACGCTTTCCAGGCGTGCGCCTTAAACCGCTCGGCCATCTATCCATGAATAATGAGTATTTAAGATGAAAAGCAATTCTTATCTAAAATACAAATTTAATTTATTATCCATTTATGAGAGCTATAATAATTTATTATTTGAAAAAATATTGTTAGCTTCCAGAAGCTCATTTTTAGTGTTAACACCAACAATTAGATCATGATTATCAGATAATAAATACGAAACTTTTTTTCCGTTATCTTTACACAATTTTACCAGTTCTGTTAAATAAACTTCTTTATTATCCCTAGAATCATTAGCAAATAGGGGGAGATATTTATTTAAAATTCCAGGATTAAATGCCATAATTCCGGAATTACAAAGCTTTATTTTCTTTTGTTCTTCAGTAGCATTTTTATATTCAATTATTTCCAAAAATTCACCATTTTGATCTATGGAGATTCTACCATAAAAAGCGGGATCATCTCTCTCAAAACATAATGTTACTAATGAAGCATTGCTAAAATTTAGGTATTCTACTAATTCATTCATTAAGTCTGGAGTAATAAGTGGGTGATCACCGTATAACACTAAAGTTGTTTTATTCTCATCAATCAAATCTATTGCTGCATGAGTTGCGTGAGCTGTACCTTTAGTTTCTTTTTGCAGAGCAAAACGACACATATTTTCATAAGGTATCAAATATTTTTTTAAATCTTCTGAATAAACTATAATAACGTCATTAGTTACTTTAAGGGAGTTCTTTAATACTGTTTCAAGCATTGGAACGCCACCAACTTCATGCATTACTTTTGGTAAATCAGACTCCATTCTGCTGCCTTTGCCAGCTGCTAAAATAATTATTTGAATATTATTCATTCGCTACCTTGTAAAATTTCATAAATTTCATCTGATAATTCGTAATTACCAAAAACTCTCTGCACATCGTCGCTTTCTTCCAAAAGATCAACAAGCTTTAAAAGCTTTCCAGCTTTTTCTTTATCATCGATAATTATTGTATTTAAAGGAATCCATCCTATATAAGCTTCTTCAGCAGTACCATATTTATCCGTTAGAAATTCCAGCACCTTAGTAAAATTTTCAATATCAGTGTATATAGTATGAAATAACTCATCTGAGACTATATCATCCGCTCTTGCTTCTATCGCAGTTTCTAAAATACTTTCAGCTGAGCTAATTTCTAAAGGATATTGAATGACACCACAATGTTTGAATAAAAAATTAACACTACCAGTTTCACCTAAATTACCGCCATATTTAGTAAAGCTAGAGCGTACCTCAGCAGCAGTACGATTTTTATTATCAGTTAAAGCCTCAACTATTATAGCAATACCGCCGGGTGCATACCCTTCATATCTAATTTCTGTATAATTCTCGTTATTAGAAGAATCATTAGCACTATTAATAGCTTTATCAATTCTTTCTTTAGGAAGATTTTGGCTGCGGGCAGTGGCTAAAGCAGTTCTAAGGCGTGGATTATTATCGGGGTTTGTAGAGCCAGCTTTGATGGCAGTAACTATCTCACGGATTAATTTAGTAAAAACTTTTGCTCTTTTCTTATCTTGAGCACCTTTACGATGTTGAATATTTTTAAACTTTGAGTGTCCCGCCATTTTATCTATACTTTAAAAATATTTAACCTTGTTTTGCTTTAAATCTTTTATTCTTTTTATTTATTACAAAAATCTTGCCTCTTCTTTTAACGATTTGGCAATCTTTATCACGATTTTTCAATGATTTTAACGAACTAACGACTTTCATACATGTCCTAACTATATTTAACTTGAGGTGATAATAAACTTTTTTGTCTAATCCGTCAATTACCAATTTATATAGTCAAAACTTACGCTATGAGTGGAAGAGTGATAAATTATTGTAAGAATAATTAAACATGTCAAAGAGGAACAGATTGCAAGCAATACCAATTAATAGAACAGATTACTGTCAATTTTTAACCGCATAGCGAAAATCTAGGGAGCTTGCTCCCTAGATGGATAGCGTTATAATATAAGCGTTGGCATATTATAATTTAGTAGAATGGAATTGAGGCGTAATAGTCATCATGTTTTTAGAATAATGTATCACTTTGTGTGGATACCAAAATATCGTCATAAAGTGTTTATTGAACCTTATAGAGAAAGCTTAAGGTTAATAATAAAGAAGATTGGTTACGATTATAATATAGAAATAGTGGAGTTAGAGATACCTACTGATCATATTCATATGGTAGTAAAATCTGAGCCAAAAGTTTCTCCGTCGTATATTATGCAAATAATAAAAAGCATATCTGCAAGAAATTTTTTCAAGCTTTATCCAAAAATAAAGCGTAAATATTTTTGGGGTGGTAAACTTTGGACGCAAAGTTTTTTTGTAGAAACTGTAGGTAACGTTAATGATGAGGTAATTCGTGAATATGTACGAAATCAAATAAACGCAATGGATAAAATTGAAAAAGAAACAAAGCAGTTTAACCTGTTTTGAAACTCGGTCGCTTGCGGCCGAGTTCTTCATCAATTAGCCAAAAGAATTATAGTTTAACCTACTACGCTGAACATGCCAAGAAATGTAGCCATGATGTTATTAATAGATTTTTAGAAAATGAAAAATATACTCCTTCTTTGTTATGGGAACACATTAAGAATGATGTTATCTTTTCATCTAACGGATATACAATATTTGATGATACGGTGTTAAACAAAAGGAACACAAAGAAAATAGAGGTTGCTAGATCGCAGTATAGTGGAGCTACAGGTGGAGTTACTACCGGTATAGGAGTAGTGAGTCTTGTATATTATAACCCCGATATTGATAAGTTTTGGGTAATAGATTATCGCATTTTTTCATCTGATCATGATGGAGCGACGAAACTAGATCACCTACTAAAGATGTTCAATAATGCTGTTTATAGTAAAAAGATTCCTTTTCAAACTGTACTTTTTGACACATGGTATGCTACACACAAAATTATGCAACATGTTGACTCCTTGGGCAAATATTATTATGCCCCTATTAAAGCCAATAGAAATGTTAGTAAAACGTGTGATTACGAGCCTTATAAAGCTGTTAGCAAGTTGACGTTTTCAGATGAAGAAATTAAGAATGGAATGGAGATTCATATAAAAGGATTTGCCAAAAATAAGCATGTTAATTTGTTTAAATTTACTGTTTCTACCAACAGAGTTGATTATGTTGTTACCAATAACAAAACTCAAAAATCTTCTAAAGCTGCACAAGATGAGTTTGGCTTGCGATGGGTAATTGAGAGCATGCATAGAGAAATTAAGCAACTGACTGGTATAGAACGTTACCAATGCAGAAAACAGCGTATCCAACGTAATCACATTAGTTGTGCATTTCTAGTTTGGGCTTTTCTCAAAAGAACTGCAAATAAAATAGGTAAAACGGTCTACCAAATAAAGTTAGGGCTTTTAGATGACTATATGCAACAACAGCTTCGTTCTCCATCTTTACGATATTTAGAACCAAACATAGCGTAAGTTTTGCTAATATGACTTTTCTTGCTTAATTAGAAAAGTTATGTTACGTTAATTTATCCAAAAATAATTAAAATAATTTAGGGTAAATGTTTGTTAAGCTATTGATCTTCGCAATTCCTTATATCTTCTTTTCATCAATAGCTATTGCTGATCTTGAAATAGCTGAGTCTTTAAAATGTTCTAAACTTTTCCCTTATTTTGAAAAAAAATTTAATATCCCGTCTAACACGCTTCATTCAATTGCTTTAAAGGAGTCGGGTAAAAAACATAAAACTCGTAACCTTAGAGTAGTATGGCCTTGGACTGTTAATGTTGAGGGTAAAGGTTATTACTTTAATACTAAAAGAGAGGCAGTAAATTTTGTAAGAAAAGAGATTATAAGAGGGCGTGAAAGCATCGATGTTGGATGTATGCAGATTAATTTAAGGCATCATCTAGGGGCTTTTAACTCTCTTGATCAAGCATTTGAGCCAAGTAATAATGTTCGTTATGGTGCAGAATTTCTACGTTCAAAATATGATCAACTTAAAAACTGGCATAAAGCTATAGCACATTATCATTCAGCTACTCATTCTTTAGGTTTTAAGTATAAACAGGATGTAGTAAAAATAGCAAGTAATATGGCTCTTTATAAAGAATCATTGCATAATTACTTAAGTAATAGTGAGGATATTTTAGTGGATAAGGTTGTAGTCAGTAATCATAAAGTTCAAAAAAAGCCATTTTTTACTAGTAATAAAAGATATAAAAGTAGTATTATGGTCCCAATCCCAGTTAAAATTAACTAAATTTATGAGTATTAGATCAATAATATGTTTTGTAATATTAATAAGTGCGGTAAAAATTAATGCCAATTTTAACGATATTCAAGTTACAGAAATTACTCAAGATATAGTAATAGAGCAAGAAACTATAAAATTGCCCTGGAGTGATTGCACCGAAATACATAAATCATTTGAAAGAAAATTTTCTTTTTCAGAAAAACAGGTTAAAAAAGAAAATAAAATTTATGAAGGATATAGAAAATTTTATTTAGATCATAATAGTCCTAGCAATTTTTCTACGCAATTTATTGAAAAAGAAAACAATAAAGCCGAAGTAATTATTTCAAATTTCTTTAAGTTTTGTGAAGATAATTTTCAAACTAATAAATCTGACTCTTTAAATTATAATATGAAAAAACAGCAAGAACAGTGGTCTAATAGTATAAGAAGTGAGAATTATAAAATATATTATAAGCAAAAATACTATAATAACGCTGTGTTACCCTCATATAATAAATAATTAATTGCTCATTAATACTTGCATTTTGTATTTATTAATCTCTTAGGGGTTAATCTCTTAGGGTTTAATTCCCCGAAGGTCTGCTTCGTGATATACTAGATGCATGGAAGAAAGCAGTTATATACATAAAAGTGATAATGTCACAGTACTAATATATCATTTAGTAACACCGGCAAAGTATAGAAGAGTAATATTCAAAGAGGAACTAGACGATTATTTATGTAAAATTTGTGAGGACATAGAAGCTCGTTATGAAATTAGATTTTTGGAAATAGGAGTAGATAAAGAACATGTACATTTTTTACTACAGTCAATACTAATGTATAGCCCAACAAAAATAACTCAAATCATAAAAAGTATTACATCTAAGGAAATGTTTAAGAAATATCCAAATCTTAAAGAAAAATTATGGGGAAGTGAGTTTTGGAGTAAAGGATATTTTATGAGCACAGTAGGTAAACATGGTGATGAGCGGAAATTACGTAATTATGTAAAAAATCAAGGTTCAGGCAAACCTTCTTATAAAGCATTTCAACAAAAACAGTTAAAACTTTTTGGATAGATACCTCGTAGCTCTGCTGCGAGGAGTATCATTAAACTCAATATAATAGGTAGGTATTAATGTTTAGAAAGTTTATATTGATAGCATTATTATGTTTAAATAGTTATAAAGCTTTAGCAGAAGATAATAAATCAAAATATGTAATAAATAATTCGATATATGTTATGGAAAGTTTTAAAAATAAAGATTCATTAGTAAAAAATAAAAAAAAATATCTTAAGGAAGGTATCAAAGAAAAGTTATTAGAGCCTATTTATTTTAAAGATCCAGCCCTAAATAGTGTAAAACCATCAAAAGAAAACCAAGCAAATCCTTTTCCAAATAATAAAAATCAAACTGATTTATTTCAGCCAGATTTTACGAAATTAGATCAAAATTTTCCCTATAATATGCACATAAAAAGACAGCAAAAATTTCTAAAAGATATGCAATTAAGACTTCCAAAATCACGTTTTAAAAGCAAAAAAGATGGTAAATATTATCCTCACCAAATCTATCCTTATCCAGAAATAAAAGAATTATATTAAGATTAATAATGTCTATATTTGATCGATCGAAGCTAAAAAATAACCGCAATAATGCAGTAATTGGAATTAGCAACAGCTTATTTATAAAGCAGGCAGCAGATGATCTAATTGATCGTTTAAAAATGATCAATAAAAACTTTTCTAATATTTTAGAAATATCCGCTAAATGTGGTTATCTGACTAAATTATTAAAGGTTATCTATAAGGATGCTAAAATTACTGCAACTGATATGTCGCATTTATTGCTTGATTCATTTGAGCATAATAATAAGTTATGTATTGATGAGGAGCATTTAGAATTTCTAGAGGGTTCATTTGATTTAATAGTTTATTCTTTAGGTTTGCACTCTATAAATGATTTACAGCGTTTTTTGTTTAATATAAGAAAATTCCTAAAAAGTGATGGTGTTTTTGTTGGTAATTTTATTGGAGGTAGCAGTCTTCAAAATTTGCGTAAATTTTTAATAGAGCTTGAGATAGAAAGTAGCTCTCAACATTCCCCTCATATCTCACCGTTTATTCATTTCGATCACGTTCCAATCTTATTATCACAAGCGGGCTTTAATGAAGTAATTGTTGATTACGAAAATGTAGAGCTGAAATTTGATAATCCATTAGGGTTAATGAGAGAAATAAAAAATATAGGCGAGTCAAACTCGTTAATTCTACGTCAAAATTACTCTATTTCTAAAAAAATATATTCTTTGCTACAAAATCATAAAAATGGCTTTGAAGATCATATTACCTTAATTAGTTTTATTGCTTCACCTAATAAAAATAGTATAAGATTAAAGTTGTTATAAAAGTTATAATATAGTATTTTTTGAAAAAAATGTAAGGTCAACAAATATGCAAGAATTTGATTTAGTAGTAATAGGAAGCGGTCCTGCCGGTTATACAGGTAGTATCAGAGCAGCGCAGCTTGGTATGAAAGTAGCGTGCATTGAAAAAAATGATACGCTTGGTGGTACATGTCTAAATATAGGATGCATCCCCTCTAAAGCACTTCTTAATTCTTCTGAAAAATATGAAGAAGCTTTAAAGCATTTTGAGAATATTGGTATTACTGCGGAAGTGAAACTAGATTTACAAAAAATGCTTGCTAATAAAGATAAAGTGGTTTCAGACCTTACAAAAGGTATAGAAAGTTTATTTGCTAAAAATAAAATTACTAGAATAAAAGGTGAAGCTAAAATTATATCAAATAATATTATTGAAATAGGTGGTGAGCAGATTTCGGCTAAAAATATTTTAATTGCTACAGGATCGTACGTTATAGAAATTCCAAATATTAAGATTGATGAAGAGTTTATAGTTTCCTCGACTGGTGCCTTAAAGCTTTCAAAAGTGCCTGAAAATTTAATAGTAGTGGGTGGTGGCTATATCGGTTTAGAACTTGGCTCTGTTTGGAGACGTCTAGGTTCTAAGGTAACAGTGGTAGAATATGCACCTAGTATAGTACCGATGCTTGACAAAGAAGTCGCTAGCCAATTTATGAAGCTTCAGCAAAAACAAGGAATAGAGTTTAAGCTAAACACTAAAGTATTATCTGCGGAGGTAAAATCTGGTAAAGTTAACCTTACAATCGAGGAGGGGGGTAAAAGCTCTGTAATAACTTCGGATGTAGTACTTATGTCAGTCGGCAGAAAAGCCTACACGCAAAATTTAGGTCTTGAAGCCGTCGGCATTGCTACAGATAAACAAGGTAGAATCGAGATTAACGAGCATTTCCAAACAAGTGTACCAAACATTTACGCAGTTGGTGATGTTGTAAAAGGTGCTATGCTTGCACACAAGGCTGAAGAAGAAGCAGTAGCTGCTGCCGAAATTATGGCAGGGCAGGCTGGTCATGTAAATGATAACCTGATTCCAAGTGTAATATATACTTTTCCTGAAGTAGCAAGTGTTGGTGAAACTGAAGAGCAATTAAAGGAAAAAGGTGTTAGCTACAAAGTGGGTAAGTTCCCATTTTTAGCTAATAGTAGAGCAAGGGCAGTAGGTAGAACTGAAGGGATGGTGAAGATTCTTGCCGATAGTAAAACTGATAAGGTTTTAGGGGCTCATATTATCGGGGCTGATGCAGGAACTTTAATCGCCGAGCTTACGGCTTATATGGAATTCGGTGCAGCTGCAGAAGATATAGCAAGAACTTGCCACGCCCACCCAACGTTGAGCGAGGCAATTAAAGAAGCAGCTCTTGGGGTGGATAAAAGAACTATAAATATTTAATGGTCATCTAGTTGCTTGTGGCTTCAATGTCATGCCCATCTACGCAGGAATGACATCGGAATTACGCAACAATGCCATCACGGGATGACAGGAGAAAATGATCCACGCGGGCAATGCCATCACGGGATGATAAAAAACTGAATATATTTAAAAAATATGAAAATAATAAAAAAGTTATCAATTATTATTTTGCTCTCATTAGCAGCAAATTTTAAAGTATTTGCTGAATCTAACAATAATATAGAGCAAGCTTTTTTATATATAGATCAAAAAAATTGGTCACAGGCAGAGCAGTTATCTAGGGAGTTAAATAACAAAGCTTTAACAAAGATTATTCTGTCGCAAAGATTTTTAGATAGCGATTATCCAAATAATAGCTTTGAGCAAATAATTAAGTTTTTGAGTGATAATCCAAATTGGTCTCAAGGTAAGCTATTAGAAGAAAAAGCAGAAAAATATTTAAATAATAATACAAATAAAAAAACAATTTTTGAATGGTTTAGTAAGCATCCTCCTCTTACTGGTAAAGGTTATAAATATTATGCATTAGCTGCAAGTAGCTTAGTTAATGATCAAAAAATATTATTACCTATTATTAAGGATGCTTGGATATATGCTGATTTTAGTCCTGAAGAAGAAAGTACATATTATAGCAGATGGAAAAAATACTTAACTATAAATGATCATTTAGAACGAATAGAAGAACATCTTTGGAAATCTGATATTAGATCAGCTGAGCAATCACTAAAATATGTAGATCGTAATTATCAAAACTCTTTTAGAGCTCAAATTGCTATTATAAATAAATCGCCAAATGCTGAAAAGCTTTTCCGAAAAGTCTCTGAAAAATATTATACTTCTGGTTTGTTATATCGTTACTTAGATTCTAAGAAAAAACAAAAACCAACTGGCGAAATTATTACTTTATTTAAGAAAGCAAAGAATAATCGCAAGCATTTTGCTAAATGGTGTCGCTTGCAGCTCTACTATGCTCGTGAGTTTATCGATTATAAAGATTTTGCTAATAGCTACAAAATAGCATCCTTGCCCTTTGCTACCTGTCCTGAAACGATAAGAGAGCAAGAGTGGATGGCTGGATGGCTGTCTCTAAGCTTTTTAAAAAAGCCTGATCAGGCATTAGCACATTTTAATAAATTTATCAAAATTGTTAAAACTCCAATTAGTTTAGCACGTGGATATTATTGGTTAGGACGAAGTTACGAAGCAAAAGGCAATAAACAAACTGCTAAACAATTTTACGAACAGGCTGCTAAATACTCTTTTACCTTTTATGGTCAGGTAGCAAGTATTGAGTTAAATAAGACTAATTTAGTATTGCCTCCTGTACCTGCAGTTAATAATGAAGAAAGAAAAGCTATTGAGAATAAAGATATTATTAAAGCAATAAGATTATTAGTTAAATATGATAAAAATAAATTAGCCGTTATATATTCTAAAGCTGCTATTAAAGAGACTAAGAATCCTGCTGAAACTTTAGTAATCGCAAATATTATTAAGTCAACTAATAATGCTAACTATATGGTTGATGTTGCAAAAATTGCTGCTCAAAATAATATTTTTATTCCAAATTGTGCTTTCCCAACACCTTATAATCTTGCAGGGCTTCCTATAGATCCTCATTTAATTTATGGAATAATTAGGCAAGAATCAGTTTTTGATCATAAAGCGGTAAGTAGTGCAAATGCTAGGGGCTTAATGCAGCTTATTGACAAAACCGCTTGTGATACTGCTAAATCTATAAGCGTTAAATGTAGTGTAGCAGATTTAACTAAAAATCCTGCATATAATATTAAACTTGGTACTCATCACTTTAAACAATTACTAGGTGATCATCGTGGATCTTATATTTTATCGATTGCATCTTATAATGCTGGCAGTCACAATGTCTTAAAGTGGATAGATAGATTTGGTGATCCAAGGAATATCAAGGATATGAGGAAAGTTATCGACTGGATGGAGCTTATACCTTATCGAGAAACAAGAGATTATGTTCAAAGAGTTCTTGAGAATATTCAGATTTATCGTACAATCTTAAATAAAAATAGTACATTCAAATTTAGGCAAGATTTGCACGCTTGTGATATATCAAAAAGTTAATTTATATTAATATTTGTTTTGACACATGATAAAATATCAGTATTATTCAGATACACAATAATAAATTAACGGAGGAAATTATGCCATTTGGAAAAGCACTTAAAAAATTTGGTAATCAAATAAAAAAAGAAGGTAAAAAAAAACCTAATGATCATGATAATAATGTGCACAATATTAAGGAGATGCTTAGCAATTTAGGTATTAATAATGAAAATAAAGAAACTTTTGACATTGGGATGCCACATCCTTTGAAGCCTCTTGATAAACAAGAGCCAATTAAATATAGATGGATAGTAAGTACTTCTGGTTCAGGTGATAATAACCAAAAAAAGGGTGAACAAGCTAAGCTAGTATTAAAAGCTTTGTTAGAAACAAAACATAGCAATGAACTAAGTGATGTAACAAGTGAATTTATAGATCATTTCTCAAAGTTAAATCCTGGTAGTGTAGTAGCATATATGACTACAGCAAAAAAATTAGGTATTAATCTCGATGGATGTGTTGCTACTGCTCTTAAAGATATGGAAAAATATCCTGTAAAATGGAATAATGTCTCAACAAAAGAATTATTTGCAAAATATGATGTAACAAATCCATATTGTTCTTTTGATAATAAAATAGAACAAGAAGAGATTATATCAGAGAACTCCTCTTCATTAGAAACTCCTAAAGAGTCAATTGAGTTAGCAGCTAAGGATAAAGAACTCATATTATTAAAGCTTGCATATAAAATTAGTAAAAAAGAGTTAACTATGTCAGAAGCTTTTGTAAAAATTGGCTCTTTTAACGACAATACTTTAGCTACAAAATGGTCAGATTATAATAATCTTACTACTGAAGAAGTAATAAGTAAGGCAGTAGATATTACCGGTGATGTTTCTTGCTTATTAATAGATTAAATTTTCTATATTGTTCTATAATAAGTTTCGCCTTTTAATGTCATTCTTGCGTAGGCGGGAATCCAGGGAAAAAAGTATAAATGCAGCAAATTTTTAAAATTAAAAGCTTGATTTATCTCGCTTTATACTGGATTCCTGCTTTTAGCTAAGAATGACATTCAGGACATTTTCCGATCCACGCAGGCAATGCCGCCACAGGATGACATAATAGTAAAACTCTAATAATAAATATCATGAAACTTAAAAATTTAATTTCATTAATATTACTATATTCTTCATTATCAGCTTTTTCGCAAGCTACAATACCCAATCTTTTAAAAAATATTCCAATTAATGTTGTTGCACCGGCTTCAGGTGCTGATAGCAAAACTTTAGCCGATTTAAAAAATATCAAAACTCTTAACTTAAATATACCGATTAAGTGCCTTAGTAAAGGTGATTTACCATTTTTAGCAAGTACTGATGAGATAAGGTTCAATTGTTTGAAAGATACCTTATATAATGAATCTAGCAACATAGTATGGAGCTTAAGAGGTGGTTACGGGTCAGCAAGATTAATTCCTGATTTATTAAAACTTCCAAAACCAAATAAAGAAAAGTTTTTTATAGGATATAGCGATATAACAGCTTTGCATCTTTTTCTATCGCAAGAATGGGGATGGAAAACAATACATGGCACTAATGCAGCCGGTTTACTGAAACCCGAACAAGATCAAGGTAACTTTATAAAACTTGCTGAAATATTACAAGGTAAAGTAAAACAGGCTACCATTAATGAATTAGTATCTCTTAATGATGTAGCCAAGCCAATAGAGCTTGTTAGCGGCAAGCTAACCGGCGGTAACCTAACTATGGTATTAACTAGTATAGGAACTAAATGGCAAATAAAAACTGCTGGTAAAATTCTTTTTTTAGAAGATATAAATGTAGCTCCTTATCAATTAGATCGTGCTTTGCTCCAATTGAAACAAGCCGGATTACTTAATAATATTAAGGCTATAATATTTGGTACGTTTGATAAAGATTCTAAAGTCACAATGTTAGTGCTGAGTAATTTTGCCAATAGTTTAAAAGTACCGGTATTTAAAACTGATAGATTCGGTCATGAAAAAATCAATGATCCAATTATTTATAACACGGATAGTAAAATTATAAGTAACGGCGAAAAATTTAAGTTGATAATGGATTTGTGATAACTCCTATTGCTTTATACACACAAATATACTAAAATAGGAAAATAGGAATTTTGTAAATGAAATATTATGATAGCAGAAAGTCAAATAGAAACAATAAAGCAAGTTGGAGCTAACGGGCAGGTATCACTTGGAGGAAAATATGCTGGTAAGCAAATCCAAGTTTTAACGTTAATAGATGGTACTATAATAATTAAACCTGGTAAATTTATTCCTGATAATGAAATGTGGCTTTATAATAAAAATAACAATGAGATAATTGATAGAGCTATAAAATGGGTAGAAACAAATAAAAGGCATGAAAATTTTGATGAAATAGTAGATTTGGTACAAAATGACTAAAATATTACTAGATATGAATTATCCTGCTTTTCAAGAACAATTATTTAGCATAGAAAAGCAAGAACAACGTGCTTTACTTACTACTTTAAAGAAAATTAAACAATTAGAATGGGAAGAATTAGATAAGGGTATAAGGTGGGAATTAATTACCTCAAAAACAACATCAAAAGGTAATAATGTATATTCATTTAGATTTTCACAAAAATATCGTGGCACAGCATATAGAGATGGTAATTATCTTGTATTGCTCGCACTATTTCCTGATCATGATGGTGCTTATATCTAGTTAAATAGTGTGAAAGTCATTATAAGAAGAGGCAAGTGTTATTGCATGGCTTCGATGTCATTCCCGCAGAGCGTTGTTGCGTATATCATTTCCCCTGTCACTCCGTTGCTTGACCACGGGGTCCAGCTAAAAAATAAAAATAATAATAATATTAGTATTTTTATTATTTTTCTGGATCCCGCGATCGAGTTGCGGGATGACACTGAGAAACTACTTTCACCCCCTCAAATGCAAATAATCATTATATTTAGACATATCCAAATCATAAACAAAAGACTTGTTTATAACATAATATTCAAGCAATCTAATTAATCCTTGTTTATGTTTTTCTAGTGTTTCCATGCTTAAACTTATTTCTGTTGTTTGTACATAAGGCTCGGTGCTAGTTATTTTTACATAGGCAATGGTGATGTCTTCAACTGGATTCCCGCCGTTGCTGGAATGACATACAGGAGAGTGAGAATGACAAATATTAAAGCCGTTTTCAAGTATCATCAAACTTTCTATAATAAGCTGAGGTGAAAGTCCTAGCTCTATTTCTTTTTTAGTTGGGATAGTACCAGTTTTATAATCTAATATAGTTATGCGGTTTGATTTACTGATTTCAATTCGGTCAGCTATACCAATTATTTTTATATTCTGTCCTGCTATATTTAAGTTCAGCTCTCCCTTAATTTCAAAATAAATTTTTTGACAATTTTTTCTGCGTTCCATATCAAATAGAATAAAAGTTTTGCTAAGTAGTGTTAGTTTTGTTTGCCAAGTTTTCTTTGTATATGTTGGTAGAATAGTGCTATGTAAAATATTATTGCCAATATTTAGCAAAGCCTGCTGTTTATCAAGCATATTTTGCTGGTCATAATTCTTAGAATATTCTTCTAAAACTTTATGAATAAAGTTCCCAAAATCTGATATTTTTGGCTCTTCCCATATCTTATCTTGAGTCCGTAGCTTTAGAATTTTCTTAGCATAAAAACCATATGGATTCCTGATTAAAGTTTCTATATCTGTTACAGATAATATATTGGGGAAAAAAGTACTGTGTGCCGCCTGTTCTATGTCATCTTGCGTGCTTGTAGTGGAATCCAGAAATATAACTCCAGAGATACCGCGATCAAGTCGCGGTATGACACTTTTATTCGGGATGACATTTTTGTTTGATAACTTTAAAAATAAATTACAAGGAGTGGATAATTTTCCGGCATATTTTTTTGCATTTAATATGATTACTTCTTCATTTTGTAATAACAAATCAAAATAGTCTGAATATATTTGGGTATTAACTTCATCATAATCTATGTCTAATATTTGCTTTGCTTCCTTGCTTAAATAAGGGTGAGTAGTGGCAGCAGTACTCCAATTATCGCTATTAAAATGTGGTAATATAACTAAATCGAAACGAGATAAAGCAAGTTCTTCAGGTAAACCAATAATTATCTTAGATTCAACATTTTTGTAATATTTAACGTTAGAAAGTAATAAAGTAAAAATTTTAGGAAAATCTTTTTTACTGGTGTTTATACTACCGCTAAACTCTATTAAATTATTTAAAAATTCTAATAGCTCAGCTCCTCCCTCTTTTTCCCAAATTTCTGGTAAAAGCTTTTCAGCTATTTCTTTAGAAACTACTAATATATCATTGATATTATAAGGTTTTGTAGCAAATAAAATATCTATTAAATTATGGCAGTAACTTCTTAGATCCTCATTATCAAATTGTAACTGTAGTAAATATTTTGGTGAAGATATAAAACGATTTTTACCTGATAATAATAACTCAAGTTTTTGAACATTAGTGCAGTTTATTAAAGGGTTTTTAAGTAATAAAAATAAAAGTTTTAAATCAAAATTATTACATAATATATTGATGATAGATATTAGTAAGCTACTTACATTTGTTAGTTTTAGATCATTACCGATCAAATCTTCAAACACTAACTCATATTTATCTAAATAGTTACAATATATCCTTTTCAATTTATTGTTATTTATAACAATAGCTATTTTTTTATCCGCATTCTGCTTGCATATGTGAGCTATCTGCTCAGCTTCTTCATAAATATCCGTAGGCTCATAATAATATATGTTATTGTGAGCTAGTTTTATCTCATTATATTTAATTATTTGCAGTTCTTCTTCATATTTTTTTAAGAAAGAATTAGGTTTGAATATGCCGGCTAATATTACCTTTTTATTGCCGTTTTTGGTTCTTGCTATCTCTTCCAAGAGCAATTTTAATTTATAATTATTGCTGCTTTGTTTTTCGTTTTCTTGCCATTTAAAAAAACTATATTCTAAGAATTTATAAATATTTTGCCAATATTCTGAATTATTGTAAGTCTCAATTAGTTTTATATCGATATTATTATTTTCTAAATCTGCAAATAATTTATTTAAAATTCTAGCAGCTTTTAACGCTTCCTCAGGAGTAAAATCTAATTTTTTATATTCGGTAATTATTTTTGACAGGATGAATAATTCTTCCATTTTAGACATGTAATCTTCTGAAGAATCCTTTTTTGAGATGATAGCATTAAACGAGATAATAACAGGTAGATTTTGTACTTTATATTTCTGAGTTAAAATTTCTTTTAATTCAAGGCAGAAACGACTATTTGGGAATATTATTTTAAGTTCTTTATGCAAATTCTCTTTACCAAATTTACTTATAATAAATTCAGCAAAATCCTGTAAAAAAGGAATAATAGGAATCATAAATATCGTTTTTATATTGAATATATCATATTTGAGGTCTAAAACAAATTTTATTAAAAAATCATATTTTATGGTAAATGATACTCCTCGCAGCAGAGCTACGAGGTATCTATCCAAAAAGTTTTAACTGTTTTTGTTGAAATGCTTTATAAGAAGGTTTGCCTGAACCTTGATTTTTTACATAATTACGTAATTTCCGCTCATCACCATGTTTACCTACTGTGCTCATAAAATATCCTTTACTCCAAAACTCACTTCCCCATAATTTTTCTTTAAGATTTGGATATTTCTTAAACATTTCCTTAGATGTAATACTTTTTATGATTTGAGTTATTTTTGTTGGGCTATACATTAGTATTGACTGTAGTAAAAAATGTACATGTTCTTTATCTACTCCTATTTCCAAAAATCTAATTTCATAACGAGCTTCTATGTCCTCACAAATTTTACATAAATAATCGTCTAGTTCCTCTTTGAATATTACTCTTCTATACTTTGCCGGTGTTACTAAATGATATATTAGTACTGTGACATTATCACTTTTATGTATATAACTGCTTTCTTCCATGCATCTAGTATATCACGAAGCAGACCTTCGGGGAATTAAACCCTAAGAGATTAAATTTTACTTCAGTAGGAGATTTGGATTTTTTCATAATAAATACTTAATATAAATTAGGTATAAATTATAGGATAAATTTAATAAATTGTAAAGTAAGTATTAACTTTTTAACCGCATAGCGAAAATCTAGGGAGCTTGCTCCCTAGATGGATAGCGTTATAATATAAGCGTTGGCATATTATAATTTAGTAGAATGGAATTGAGGCGTAATAGTCATCATGTTTTTAGAATAATGTATCACTTTGTGTGGATACCAAAATATCGTCATAAAGTGTTTATTGAACCTTATAGAGAAAGCTTAAGGTTAATAATAAAGAAGATTGGTTACGATTATAATATAGAAATAGTGGAGTTAGAGATACCTACTGATCATATTCATATGGTAGTAAAATCTGAGCCAAAAGTTTCTCCGTCGTATATTATGCAAATAATAAAAAGCATATCTGCAAGAAATTTTTTCAAGCTTTATCCAAAAATAAAGCGTAAATATTTTTGGGGTGGTAAACTTTGGACGCAAAGTTTTTTTGTAGAAACTGTAGGTAACGTTAATGATGAGGTAATTCGTGAATATGTACGAAATCAAATAAACGCAATGGATAAAATTGAAAAAGAAACAAAGCAGTTTAACCTGTTTTGAAACTCGGTCGCTTGCGGCCGAGTTCTTCATATAAAAATTAAATATTTTATAAAAACTTAGGAAATTACGAAGCTATAGATAGAGCAGCTTCCGAGTATAAAATGATAGAAACAGATGCGAGCGTTCCCTTTAATAGGAGAGTAAAAGATATAGTATGTTGGGATTCTGTGTTATGCCGTGGTGATGGTGTTGCGTGATTCCGATGTCATTCTTAGCTAAAAGCAGGAATCTAGTCAATTATATTGTCATCCCGTGACTTGATCACGGGATCTTGTGCCATAGAATGTGTCCTGAGATACCGCGGTCAAGCCGCGGTATGACAGACTTTTTTCTGGATTCCTGCTTTCGCAGGAATGACATAACCCCGTGGTCAAACCACAAGATGACACTTAGCACTATATCTTGAGGTTGCTTTGTCGTCTACGACTCTTCGCAATAACAGGTTGGCTTTAGAAGTCCATACCTCCCATTCCGCCCATGCCACCCATACCGCCACGCATTGGCATTGGGTTTTCTTTATCTTCAGGCTCATCAACAATTAAAGTTTCTGTAGTAATAATTAATGAAGCAACAGAAGCTGCATCTTGCAAAGCAGTACGTACTACTTTAGCTGGATCAATAATTCCTGCTTTAATCATATCAACATATTGCATATCTTGAGCGTTAAAGCCGAAATTCTTATCTTTATGCTCTAGTAATTTACCAACTACTACGCCGCCATTCTCGCCGGCATTTTCAATGATTTGCTTTATTGGATCTTTTAAAGCTTCGATTACTAACTCAATACCTGCTTGTTGGTCTTTATTTTCTACTTTCAGATTTTTTAAAGCTTGTGAAGCATGTAGTAACGTCACACCACCACCAGCAACAACGCCTTCTTCAACAGCAGCACGTGTAGCAGCAAGTGCATCTTCAACACGGTCTTTACGCTCTTTTACTTCAACTTCAGTAGCACCGCCAACTTTAAGTACAGCAACACCGCCAGAAAGTTTTGCTAAACGCTCCTGTAATTTTTCTTTATCATAGTCAGAAGTAGTTTCAGCGATGTGTGATTTAATTTGTAATACTCTCTCTTCGATATTTTTCTTATCGCCGTTGCCGTCAACGATTACAGTATTTTCTTTAGAGATAGTAACTCTTTTTGCATGACCTAAACTTTTAAGGCTAACATTTTCAAGCTTCATGCCTAAATCTTCGGTTATAAGCTCACCATTAGTTAAAATAGCAATATCTTCCATCATCGCTTTTCTTCTATCACCAAAGCCTGGAGCCTTTACAGCTGCAACTTTTAAACCGCCACGTAATCTATTTACTACTAAAGTTGCAAGAGCCTCACCTTCAACATCTTCAGCGATAATTAATAAAGGACGTTGTGACTGCACTACTGCTTCAAGGATAGGTAGCATTGGTTGTAGATTTGATAATTTTTTCTCAAATAACAAGATGTAAGGATTTTCAAGTTCAGCAACCATTTTCTCAGGATTTGTTACAAAATATGGTGATAAATAACCTCTATCAAACATCATACCTTTAACTACTTCAACATCGAAACTGAAATTCTTTGCTTCTTCAACAGTTATTACGCCTTCTTTGCCAACTTCTTCCATTGCTTTAGCAATTTTTTCACCGATTTCTTTATCACCATTTGAGGATATAGTACCAACTTGTGCTATTTCTTCTTGGCTATCGATTTTTTTACTAGCTTTTTTAACTTCTTCTAATACTGTATTTACCGCTAAATCCATACCACGTTTTAAATCCATTGGATTATAACCAGCAGCAACAAGCTTGTTACCCTCACGTGCTAGAGCTCTAGCAAGAACAGTTGCAGTAGTTGTTCCATCGCCTGCAACTTCAGCAGCTTTAGTAGCAGCTGATTTTAACAGCTGAGCACCAGCATTTCTAATTTTGTCTTTTAATTCAATAGATTTTGCTACTGTAACACCATCTTTAGTAATTTTTGGTGCTCCAAATGATTGCTCGATAAGTACATTTCTGCCTTTTGGACCTAAAGTAACTTTTACTGCATCAGCTAAAATATCGATCCCCTCTAGCATTTGCTCACGTGCTTTTGAGCCGTGCTTAATAAGTTTTGTTGCCATATTTAAATTCTCCTTAAAACAAATAATTAATTAATAATACCAAATACATCGCTTTCTTTCATTACGATAAGCTCTTTACCATTGACTTTAATTTCAGTACCAGCCCATTTACCGTATAGAACTTTATCACCTACTTTTAACTCTAAAGGATGCACTTCGCCCTTTTCATTGCGAACGCCTTTGCCAACTGCTACAACTTCACCTTGCATTGGTTTTTCTTTAGCAGTATCCGGAATAATAATTCCACCTTTAGTTTTTTCTTCATGTTCGATAGGCTTTATTGCAATTCTATCGTATAATGGTTTAAAAGACATTCTAACCTCCAAATTATATAAAATTTTAAATGTACATACTATATATATTTTATTTTCATTAGTTCAAGAGGTAAAAATAAAAATTTTTTGGTTACTGGTCTAAGGCTGAAATTTATTTGCCTAATTACTTGAGATTTAATATTGCAAGTAATTTTTAATTAATTATAATACACCTCCCAACCTTTAGTCTTTAATTGGTTGAATTAAGCAAAAACTTATAATCTTTATAATAAGATAAATATAATAAGATAAATGAAAATTTTATTTTGAAATCGGGCTAGGGAATCCTCTCAAATCTTGATTTCTACAACTTTTTTTATAATAGCAATTATAAAAATTAATTTGCTACTGCTAATAAATTAAGGAGGTAGTGTTGCTTCAAAAAGTTATTAAACACTTAAGTCATAATTTATCTAAACATGATATTACTGCTAAAATAACAGGTAGAATTAAACATCCCGTATCAATTTTATATAAGTTGTATCGTAAGGGAATAAAAATAGAACAATTAACTGATATTTTCGCAATTAGGATAGTAGTATTAGATGAAGAAAAATGCTATAAAACTTTAAAGATAGTACATAATTTATATGAGTATGAAAAAGATAAGATAAAAAATTATATTGCTAATCCTAAATCAAATGGTTACCAATCTTTACATACTGTTATCATAACTGAAGATCAATATAGAATAGAAATACAGACACGTGATGAAAATATGCATTATCATGCAGAAAGTGGCGGAGCAGCACATTGGAGGTATAAAAGCGATTTAATCTCTTAGGGTTTAATTCCCCGAAGGTCTGCTTCGTGATATACTAGATGCATGGAAGAAAGCAGTTATATACATAAAAGTGATAATGTCACAGTACTAATATATCATTTAGTAACACCGGCAAAGTATAGAAGAGTAATATTCAAAGAGGAACTAGACGATTATTTATGTAAAATTTGTGAGGACATAGAAGCTCGTTATGAAATTAGATTTTTGGAAATAGGAGTAGATAAAGAACATGTACATTTTTTACTACAGTCAATACTAATGTATAGCCCAACAAAAATAACTCAAATCATAAAAAGTATTACATCTAAGGAAATGTTTAAGAAATATCCAAATCTTAAAGAAAAATTATGGGGAAGTGAGTTTTGGAGTAAAGGATATTTTATGAGCACAGTAGGTAAACATGGTGATGAGCGGAAATTACGTAATTATGTAAAAAATCAAGGTTCAGGCAAACCTTCTTATAAAGCATTTCAACAAAAACAGTTAAAACTTTTTGGATAGATACCTCGTAGCTCTGCTGCGAGGAGTATCATTAATACCTCAAATCATATAATTTCTTACTAAAAGCCCCTATATTTCAATAAAATTTATAAATAATTAACTAATTATTTATAATACTGTAATATGTATTTCCTTGAATAATACCAAAACCTCAGTAACTATTTTATCTATAAAGATAAATTTAAATTAAGCAAAACTTACGCTATGAGTGGAAGAGTGATAAATTATTGTAAGAATAATTAAACATGTCAAAGAGGAACAGATTGCAAGCAATACCAATTAATAGAACAGATTACTGTCAATTTTTAACAATTAGCCAAAAGAATTATAGTTTAACCTACTACGCTGAACATGCCAAGAAATGTAGCCATGATGTTATTAATAGATTTTTAGAAAATGAAAAATATACTCCTTCTTTGTTATGGGAACACATTAAGAATGATGTTATCTTTTCATCTAACGGATATACAATATTTGATGATACGGTGTTAAACAAAAGGAACACAAAGAAAATAGAGGTTGCTAGATCGCAGTATAGTGGAGCTACAGGTGGAGTTACTACCGGTATAGGAGTAGTGAGTCTTGTATATTATAACCCCGATATTGATAAGTTTTGGGTAATAGATTATCGCATTTTTTCACCTGATCATGATGGAGCGACGAAACTAGATCACCTACTAAAGATGTTCAATAATGCTGTTTATAGTAAAAAGATTCCTTTTCAAACTGTACTTTTTGACACATGGTATGCTACACACAAAATTATGCAACATGTTGACTCCTTGGGCAAATATTATTATGCCCCTATTAAAGCCAATAGAAATGTTAGTAAAACGTGTGATTACGAGCCTTATAAAGCTGTTAGCAAGTTGACGTTTTCAGATGAAGAAATTAAGAATGGAATGGAGATTCATATAAAAGGATTTGCCAAAAATAAGCATGTTAATTTGTTTAAATTTACTGTTTCTACCAACAGAGTTGATTATGTTGTTACCAATAACAAAACTCAAAAATCTTCTAAAGCTGCACAAGATGAGTTTGGCTTGCGATGGGTAATTGAGAGCATGCATAGAAAAATTAAGCAACTGACTGGTATAGAACGTTGCCAATGCAGAAAACAGCGTATCCAACGTAATCACATTAGTTGTGCATTTCTAGTTTGGGCTTTTCTCAAAAGAACTGCAAATAAAATAGGTAAAACGGTCTACCAAATAAAGTTAGGGCTTTTAGATGACTATATGCAACAACAGCTTCGTTCTCCATCTTTACGATATTTAGAACCAAACATAGCGTAAGTTTTGCATTATTATCTCTAACTATAATAGTGCCTGTCATTGACATAATGGCACTTCTCATATTTTCAGGGATGCCTGCTTTTTCTGCTGCTTTAGTAAAGATATTATAATTTGTCAGCATTAATTCTGGATCTTTATTTTGGATGCTGGCTAAAGCTTGCTTTTGCTCTAAATCACTACGACATTTTTTGCCGGCAGCAAAATAATCCAAACCAGAGCTGGATTGTAAATCTTTACAAACTGATTCTCTCATTGCTGAATCTTTAGGCAAAATGGAAGCAAAAAGAGCCTTAGTCATTTCACAATCTCCCTTAGCAAATTGATTCATTTCCATAGCAAGATTTCTTAAATCTTTTAGGGCATTTTCTATTTGTGGAGCAAAGGTCTTAAGACCCAATGAAAATGCATAAGCTTTTGCTTGCGAGCCTATATTTTTCATCAGCTGTACTAACTCATCTCCTGAAATAATAGAAAAGCTACCAAGATAAGAATCAATACCACTACAGCTCATGGTCAGTGTTGGCTGAGTTATAGAGATCGGATTAAAAGCTGTTTTACTACTCCGCATTGATAGTCCTCCTGCTGCATAATAGCCGGCAGCTTGAGATTGATATGAACCAGGTTTCGTTACATTAACACTCATCCCTTCAAATACATCCTGTAAATCCCAAGCATAAGATGTTGTTGCTTGTAACAATAAAACTATCATGACAATATGTATCACATGCTTTATATAGATCACTCTTCTAAACTTATTGTTACTGATCATAATCATTAACCTTTAGTCCATTATGGTGCTGAACTATCAATAAAATATTTTTAGCAATTTTATTTTCACTAATAATTCCTCTTGCAACTGGATATATTTGTTTACCACTGCTATCCACTAAATACAATACCGGAACAAGATTTGTAGGATTAAGACGACTGAGCAACCCAGTATCCCTAGTAGTTTTTATATATTCAAAATTTTCTCCATCATTGGAGACAAATAACAGCTGAAATTTATATTTATTGGCAAATTCTAGTACAATGGGGTCGTTGAAAGATAATTTTTGATAGTAAAATAAGAGGAAAGGAGGTAATAAATATTTTAAAAAAGAAATTCTGTTTAATATAGAGATAAATGTTATTCAATAGTGTAGTAATTTAATAGAGATTTGTTTACAGAGTTAGAATTTTTATTAATAAATTTCTTTAAGCCATTAAAGTTGTTAAAACCACTAATCGTTTTAAATTAAAACATATGGCATTCATAAATTCGGAGAATTGATTTTTGGCAATTCCTATATATCTAACCCGCTTATTATCTTTTGAAAATACCATCTCGAAAGGTGCTCTGATTTTCGTATAATATTTATCAAGGTCAAAATTCTTATCTTTCATATTATTTTTCTTTATTGCACAAAGATGGACTCCCTTTTTAGCTGCTGCATTCTTGGTAGAGATTGTACAATAACCTTTATCAACATATGTAGCACCAGAACTTGGCATAACATGCTTAAAACCTTTGCTATCGGTAACATTTGCAGGGGTAACTGCAACCTTATTGATCATGCCTGATTGAATATCAACACTCACATGTTTTTTATAACCATACCAAAATTTATTCCCTCCCTTACAGCCAATTTTGGCTTGTTTATCCTTTGCAACCTTAGGCAAAGTCTCATTATTCAATTTATCATATTTTTGTGCTCTTAGTTTATCACGTTCCTCCCAGAGATTAGCTTTTGAGATTAAATGAGAAGCATCTACAAATTATCATATTTTTGTGCTCTTAGTTTATCACGTTCCTCCCAGAGATTAGCTTTTGAGATTAAATGAGAAGCATCTACAAAGGTAAATACTTCACCCATATAGCCTTGTACTCGTAGTTGATCGCGGAATTTTGTAAATATTTTTGATAGTAAATTAGTACCTATTTTTTTACGTATTTTACTAAATACACTATAATCAGGTGTCTTTTCTGTAAGAGCAAAATTACAAAACCATTTCGCCGCTGTGCTATCAGCTAAATAACGTTCTAATTCCCGATCAGATAAGTCTTCCATAAATTGTAGCAGCAAACATTTAAACAGCCTCTCTATACCATATCCTTTATAATTAGCTTCGCATTCTAATGCTAATAACTCAGCTTCAACTGCTTTGAATTTGAATAAACTTTTGAATTTACGATATTGATGATCCGCATTTACTAACTCATCTAAACTTACCATTAGCATTTGATACTCTGACATATAAACATATTTTTTATTTTTTTATTATACCTGCTACCCTCTCATCTCGCAACAGTCCCATTTTATAACAATGAAGAATAAAGAAAAAGCTAAAGTACTTAGCTGTTTTGATGTAGCTAATTATTTTTTAGTGTTAGTTGATAGAGAAGCAGGGGATAGTATAACCCAGTTAAAGCTGCAGAAATTAATGTATTTTGCTCAAGGCATTCATCTTGCTTTATTTGATAAAGTTTTGTTTGAAGAAGAGATTAAGGCTTGGAAACATGGACCGGTAGTACCGGCTTTACGCTCAATATTTGGTAGCTTTAGAGATAATGTAATTCCTTTGCCTGGCGAAATAGATTTTGCTATTTATGACTTAGCAACAAAAAAATTACTTCACAAAGTATATTCTTTTTATGGTGAACATTCAGCTGCTTATTTACGTAACTTAACACATACACATTCTATTTGGTATGAAGTTATAGAGAATACAGATACTACTATTACTAAAGAACAGATACAGGAATTTTTTAAAGCTAATATAATAAATGATATTAAAGATTATCTTTTATCAACTACTAAAGCAGATATTGCACAAATAGAAAATGCTGAAGATGGGTGGTGGATGAATTATGATAGTGGCGTACCTGCTGAAGATATTACAGAATATCTTTTGAAGGAAAAGAAAAAAAAGCAGGTAATAAAAATTGAAAGTCATTTGGTCTGATAAAACCCTAGAGCAGTTACAATTTTGGAAATGTACTAACCCAAAAATAAGTAAACGTATTAGGCAAATAAAAAGCTAAAACTCTATTTTTGATTATCCAGCTGATGGTTCAAACCTCCACCTTCAGGTGGAGAAACTTTAGTTTGAATAAGTCATAGTCGTCTTATATAAAATAAGTAAGTAGGACTTATTTTATAGGATGACTATGACAGAATATGAAAAAGGGAAACATACGGTATATTATCACAGGTATCACATAGTATGGATAACAAAATACCGTTATAAAGTATTAACCCAAGTTATCAAAGAAAGGATTAGGGAAATCATAGCTCAAGTTTCAGAGGAAATGAATATTAGGATAGTAAATGGGGTGATATCATCTGATCATGTACATATTTTAGTATCGATACCTCCTAATATAGCAGTAAGTGAATTTGTACAAAGAGCAAAAGGTAGAACTTCACGTAGAATACAACAAGAATTCCCAGAATTAAAAAAGAGATATTGGGGGAAGCATTTTTGGGGAAGAGGTTATTTTAGTACAACAAGTGGTCATATCACAGATGAAGTAATTAATGAGTATATAAATAACCATACAGAAGCTCATAAACCAACTTCTATTTCTAACATTAGATTGGAATAAGCTTTAGCTTAAACTCTACGGCACTTCTAGTGCCTATCATCAACCTACCGGCTCTCAGCCGGTAGTGGTTGAGACTAACTTATCTTAAAAAAAGGTTAATTTAAATTGGCTTTATTATTAAAAAGGAATTGCACCGGCACATTTTCACTATTTTCTACAAGAAAACGATAATATTGTTTTGCAAGATCCACAGCATCATAACTACAGCAGGACCCAATAGCAAGTTTTAAACATTCTAATTTTAACTCTACATCATTTCTAAACATACACAACTCACCAATAATTTATTTCGTTAATACTAGCAAATTTACTACTAATTATCAACAAATGCATTTATATAGCTATAGAATTCATCTCCAGATAGGCACAGTTTTAGATGAATTACAGCTTTTTTTATTATGGCTTAAAACTCCACTGGCAATGTAAAAATTAGGATGTTAATGTCATGACTAGCAAAACTTATCTATTAATGGAAATATCACTTAATTAATATGAATAATAATTGTGCTAATCAAAGATTATATTGGTCACTCTCTACTCCCCTAAAATATATGGGATTAAGCTTAGATGAGTGGTTAGTTATCTTACTTGGTATAGTACCTGGGATAGTGTTACTAAATAGCGGACATGCTAAGCTTGGGGGAATATGTATTATAACTGGTATTGTACTTTGCTATATATTTAAAAAGTTTAAGAAACTATCGGAGTATTTTGTACTTAAGAGTTATTTAGTTGCTAAGAAATGGCTATATGCTCCTACTTCTTATCCTAATTTGCTTGGTAAAAAAATAGGTAAGTAATGGATCATTTATTTAAGCAAAGCTCTATTCAGCAGCTAGTTAAATATAATAAGAGATTATTGCTTATCACATTGCTGCTTGCGTTTACGAGTCTTCTTGGGATGATTAAAACAGTTAGCACGGAAGAAAAATGGTTATTAATTCCGGCAATAGAGCCAGATAGAAGAATGATAGTATCATCCAAAAGCTATCATGAGACCTATCTTAAAGAATGGGCAATTTTTGTAATGAAAGAATTATTTACTACTTCGTCTGAGGAGGTGGAGAGACAAATAGCTGATATGAAAGTAGTATCTAGTAATACAGAGCAATTGGATAAATTTTTTAAGGAACATTTAAATTTTGTTAAGGGCTCTAATATTTCATCGGTATTTTTTCCTAAAAAAGTAAAAGTCATTGAGGATGGAGTATTAATTAACGGAACATTTCGTTATTGGTTTTCCGAAAATAAGCATATAGCAGCTGATAAAACTTATTTGTTAACCTACAAGCGAGGAGCAAATCATTTATTATTACTTACAGGTATTAAGGAAGAAGAGGCAAATAAGCAATGAAAAGTTTGAAGTCAGAGTTACAGATATTAGTAGTTTGCGTTGGAATAATGCTTACAATTTTTAGTAGTAATGCTTATGGGACACATTATATGTTACATGCTGATTCTTTGTTAGAGCTGCAAATAGCAAAAGACGCTCCAACTAGGATTAATATTGAAGGAGAAAAAATTAATGATATCTTTATTCATCCGCAGGAAGCTGCAGAAGTAGTAGTACATGATTCAGGCTGTTTATTTATTTTACCGCAGCAAGATAACAGTAAACTTTACCTAACTCTAATTGGAGAAAATGGTACGACCCAAGATTTAATCTTGAATTTTACTAAAACTAAACCAGCTCCTATTAGACTCATTAAGTTTGATTTAGAAAAAGAAGTAACAAAGTTAACTAATAATAAGGAAGATAAGCATCATGAATGTAAAAAACAAAGATGTAATAGAAAAAGAAAATAATAAACAGTATTTAAGAATAATATATCCTTTATTGCCGGTATTGTTAATTTTTTGTGTAAATGTAATACTATCTGAAGTTGCTTTAGGAGAAACATTAGAAGGACAGTTAGATCGCATTGGTGGGCTCTCTACTGGTAAACTTAAAACTATCGGGATATCAGGAGCAACGATTTTGTCATCAATCTGGGCAGTAGTCAGGGGTAATTTAAGACTTGCCGGAGCAATTGTAGCCATTGGTATTATTTTAGGGTTTTATTTAGAGTGGGTCTCTAGTGGGATGAAAATCAGTTAGATAATTAAGATATTGATTAAAAGCAATGGATCAAGATTTCAATAAGCAGGAAGAAATAAAAGGTAAAGTAGATAATCATACATTACCATCTGCATTTAGTAAAAGATTATCAGGACTCATAGAGATAATTAAAAACAGACCATTAGTTACTTTAGCTTGCATAGGAGTAATAATGGTTTTGGTATTTTATGGATTTTCAGAAAGTGAGGTAAAAGCTTCCCGAGGTTTACAAGAAGATAGACAATCAAGGGAAATATCAGGAATAGAAAAGGCCATAGATCCAAGGGCAAAATGGACTGCAGAAATATTAAATGAAGTTAAAAACATGCAGGACCATTTAGAGAAGCTAATCGAGAATAAATATTTAGAAACTAAAAGTAAAATTGATGATTTTAGTCAAAAGTTAGAATCATTAGAGAATCCTCTTAAAGAAACTATATTATATGATGGCAATGATTTTAATAATGATCAAAAGATAGAAGATTTACTAGATAACGCGAGTTTCGTATTCAAAAAGTCGCTGTATAGCTGATAAACAGTGGGTTACGGGGATATTGATAATACTGTTTTTGTTATAAAGTGAGTACAAAATACAAATTGCTAATTAAAATATGGTATTTATAGTATAAGAAAAAAGTTTATAGGTTATTGAAAAAACTTTAAGAGCAATAACCTATGATAATGGATTTTACAGAAATATTTTGTTACGTCGATGATTTTTTTCAAGAATTAGACAAGCATACAAATTCAATTACTAACCATAACAACAAATCTGGTCCTAAAAGTCGACTTAACAGAAGTGAGGTAATAACAATTATAATAGGCTACTGGCAGTCATCTTATGATTGTTTTAAGAATTATTATCTGAAGCAAATATGGATTTATCATCAAAGAGATTTTCAATTAGTAAGCTATAGTCAATTTATAAAAATAATAGGTCCACATTTACCACTATTAGTACTGATATTCAATTCTATTTTGGATCAGTGTGATGGCCTTTCTTTTGTAGATTCAAGTAGTATAGAGGTATGTAAGAGATACCGTATTTCAATGAATAAAGTGTTCGCCGGCATAGCAGCACGCAGTAAGACAACAAAAGGTTGGTTCTATGGACTTAAACTACATCTAATAATTAATAGAGCCGGTGGTATAGTTAAAGCATCTTTTAGCCCTGGCAATAAGGATGATAGAAAACAGCTGGAACTGATGATCAAAAATCTTTTTGGTAAAGTATTCGGAGATCGTGGTTATATTTCACAACAATTATTTCAACAACTTTTAGAGCAAGGAATTTTTATGGTAACTAGGGTAAAGAAAAATATGAAAAATAAACTTATGTCTATGTTGGATAAAATATTATTGCTTAAAAGAGCATTAATAGAATCTGTGTTTAGTAAAATTAAACTATTGGGGAAGTTTGAGCATTCAAGGCATAGATCAGTTACAAATGCCTTTGTGCATATGGTTGCAGCACTGATAAATTATCAAATGTCTGATAATAAACCTTCTATTACATCTCTCTTGATATGCTAAATCCTATGCTATATTAATTCGAAACTCGCGTTAGATAATAACCTTGAGCAAAGCACTGCTGCTGTTTCTACCGCTCCAGTAAAAAGATTACTTGGTTATGTAAAAAGAGCTGATGTGGAGCTCAAAAAAGATTTTAAAGATTATATTACTACTGGAAGCTTTGCACGAGGGGTGCTGCTTACTGGAGTAGTAGTTGGAACTGGCACTAATAATGCAGCTTCGCCTGAGCCCATAATGATAAGGCTTGTTGATACAGCTATTTTTTCTAAAGGGTATAAAACAGAGCAAATCAAAGAAGCAATTTTAATTGGTTCTTGTAGTGGGGATATTTCATCAGAGAGGGCTAAATGCCGTTTAGAGACGGTATCTTTACTAAATAGTAATGGAGAGATAATTGAAAAACCGGTAGAAGGATGGTTAATAGGAGAAGATGGGAGACCTGGAATTAAAGGGATAGTTGTTGATAGATCATCAGATATAGCAAGGATGGCGGTGCTTAACGGTGTACTTGGCGGGATAGCACAATTTTTCCAGAACCAGGCAACAAATAGTGGGACTGTTGCGAGATGAGAGGGTAGCAGGTATAATAAAAAAATAAAAAATATGTTTATATGTCAGAGTATCAAATGCTAATGGTAAGTTTAGATGAGTTAGTAAATGCGGATCATCAATATCGTAAATTCAAAAGTTTATTCAAATTCAAAGCAGTTGAAGCTGAGTTATTAGCATTAGAATGCGAAGCTAATTATAAAGGATATGGTATAGAGAGGCTGTTTAAATGTTTGCTGCTACAATTTATGGAAGACTTATCTGATCGGGAATTAGAACGTTATTTAGCTGATAGCACAGCGGCGAAATGGTTTTGTAATTTTGCTCTTACAGAAAAGACACCTGATTATAGTGTATTTAGTAAAATACGTAAAAAAATAGGTACTAATTTACTATCAAAAATATTTACAAAATTCCGCGATCAACTACGAGTACAAGGCTATATGGGTGAAGTATTTACCTTTGTAGATGCTTCTCATTTAATCTCAAAAGCTAATCTCTGGGAGGAACGTGATAAACTAAGAGCACAAAAATATGATAAATTGAATAATGAGACTTTGCCTAAGGTTGCAAAGGATAAACAAGCCAAAATTGGCTGTAAGGGAGGGAATAAATTTTGGTATGGTTATAAAAAACATGTGAGTGTTGATATTCAATCAGGCATGATCAATAAGGTTGCAGTTACCCCTGCAAATGTTACCGATAGAAAAGGTTTTAAGCATGTTATGCCAAGTTCTGGTGCTACATATGTTGATAAAGGTTATTGTACAATCTCTACCAAGAATGCAGCAGCTAAAAAGGGAGTCCATCTTTGTGCAATAAAGAAAAATAATATGAAAGATAAGAATTTTGACCTTGATAAATATTATACGAAAATCAGAGCACCTTTCGAGATGGTATTTTCAAAAGATAATAAGCGGGTTAGATATATAGGAATTGCCAAAAATCAATTCTCCGAATTTATGAATGCCATATGTTTTAATTTAAAACGATTAGTGGTTTTAACAACTTTAATGGCTTAAAGAAATTTATTAATAAAAATTCTAACTCTGTAAACAAATCTCTATTAAATTACTACACTATTGAATAACATTTATCTCTATATTAAACAGAATTTCTTTTTTAAAATATTTATTACCTCCTTTCCTCTTATTTTACTATCAAAAATTATCTTTCAACGACCCCATAGTATATTTCCAGTGTCACCGATTACCAGTCAGCAAAATGCCTTAAAAGCTCAGAATTCTCTAAAAGCCGGTGTTTATGCCGGCACCGGTAATGCTTTAGAAAAGCTTGCTGATTTTGCCATTAAACGAGCAGAAAGCATGAGTCCGGTAATTGTTGTAGCTTCAGGTAGAGTAATAGATGTAGTATTTAGAAAAGGTTTTGATTTAAGGGATAATAAAGAGAGTACAAAAGTAGATAGATTACTGCCGCCAACGACGAATGATTATTCGCAAAATGCAGCAAATTATAGTAATTATCAAAACTATTCTGGGAATAAAGTAACAAGTTTTACTAAGGCAAAAACTAAATTGCAAGAACGTTTTACTCCGGATAATGGGACTGATGAGATGATAGATATTGATTTGCAATCAGAACAACAATATCCGGGTAATTTTTAATGAATAATAAAATAATTAATCTGCTTTTGTTATTAATGTTAAGCTTTAGCGTTGCTAATTGTAAGTTGATGCCATATAGAAATGATTTTGATTGCCCGCTGCCCCAAGGACTAAAATGTAAATCATTATATGAAGTAAATAAAATGGCAGATCTTGATATGTTTAATCCAAATAATAATAATGATAAGCCTAATTTTAAATCGAGATGCTCTACTAGATGCTTTGGAGAGTATAATTAATGACATCAGGAATTGATAAAGATTTTGCTCGGGAAAGACTAGCTAAACATTTTGTTTATGAATCATATGATGAGGAGAGTAGCTTGTTTTTTAATAGGGCTTCAGTAGGATTTGTCCTGCTTGGCTGGCCGTTAGTTGGAACAAGCTTGCAAGCACAAGGGGAGATAGCTGAATTTTTAAAAAGTGATGAAAATTTACCAGCAGGCAGTAGTTTTCAAATATTGATGATTGGCTCTGATCATATAAGAGAATATCTAGATAACTGGCAATTACATAGAAAAGGCAGCATCTTTGCTGAGCTTAGCAGTAGAAGAGTAAAATTTTTACAAGCAAAAGCAAAGGAAGAGGGAAATATCAAAGATGTCGTTTTATTAATTTCCGTAACTATTCCGACGCTGACGATTGATATTAATGAGATGATACGAAGAAGAGAAGTACTGCAAGATACATTTAAATCAATTGGTCTTACTACTTATAATGTTGAGGCAACATTGCTATTAAAATTTGTCCGTTTAATATTTGGCTGGAGAGAAGAAGAGCATCCTGAAATTAACCCTTATGAAATATTATCTGAGCAGATTTTACCTGGTAATTTTTCTTTATATGAAAAGGAAGATTATGTCAGTCTTAATGATAATCAAATATTTATAAGCTTAGAGGCAGGAAAAAGACCTTCTGAGTGGCGTTTATCAGCCATGGATTTGTTTTTAGGTAATGAGCTAAGACGAGATGAATATATTAGAGCAAATTTTTTAATTCATTTTGGTTTGCAGATTATACCAAATCAGTTAGTGGCTAAAACATCTGCTATTACCAAAAGAGAAGCTTTAGAGAGAAACATTAATGCTGGGATGGGGAAATTCTTTCCTAACTTAGCTAGTGAAGCACAAGATTTAGCAGGAGCAGTAGCGTGCTTGCAAAATGGTGATAGAGTAGTAAATATCCATTTAAATGTCATTATGTGGGATCAGAAGAACAAAGCCAAAGGGTCAGCATCACAGTTTTGTTCACATATGCGAAGAAGTGGCTGGTATTTTGTCCCTTGTAAATATGATCATTTAGCGGTGGTACTTGCTAGTTTACCGATGCAGTTAGTTGAAGCAGCGCCTAATTCTTTAATGGGTAAATTTAATAGATTCAATAACATATTTAATAAAAAGACTCAGGGAGTTGGCGTAGCATTATCAAATCTTGGTAGAGGCATAAGGACTATTGCTTCAGAAAGTAAGGTGTTACTGCCTATTATTGGTGAATGGAAAGGGGATTTAAGCTCTCCTGGCATGCTGCTTACTGGTAGAAGAGGACAGATTATGTATAGGTCGCCCTTTGGCTCAGCATTAATTGGCTCAAATTTATATAGTGCATCTGCAGCTCCCAATGAAAATTTTAATCTTTGTATAGCAGGAGTACCAGGATCTGGTAAATCAGTGTTTATGCAGGAGTTAATGCTATCAGTCTTAGGCACTGGCGGCAAAGTATTTGTTCTTGATTATGGTAGATCATTTAAAAGAACCTGTTTGCTACTGGGCGGTAATTATATTGAATTTGATGTAAAAAATCCTATTTCTATTAATCCATTTTCAGAAATTCCAGCAGACGGCAGCGAAGGCTCAATTGAAGCACAGGCAGATTTTCTAGCAAGTTTTCCATCGATTCTGGCGACCATGGCAGCTCCGCAATATGGAACTAATGATTTGCAACAACCAATGCTACAAAAAGCCTTAATAGCTGTTTGGCAAGCAAAAGGAGCACGAGCTGAGATAACTGACATAGCAGATTGGCTGCTTAAAAGAGAAGAGTCTTACTCGCAAGAACTTGGTAATATGCTATTTCCATTTACCCGTGATGGGCAATATGGCAAATTTTTCAGTAACAAGGCACAATTATCACTAAACTCAGATATAGTAGTAATTGAAACTGATCATCTTCGTAGTAGCCCGGCACTACTTGCAGTAATTGTACAAATCATGATTGTTCATATTAACCAAGCAATGGTTAAAGGTGATAGGAAGCGTCCCTTTCTAATCATGATTGATGAAGCATGGAAATTACTATCCGGCAAGAGATCTGGAGAATTTATTGAAGAAGCAGGTAGAATTGCAAGAAAATACAACGGCTCAATAACCCTTGCTACTCAGCAATTAACTGATTACTTCAGGGAAGAAGGATCAGCTGCTGAAAAAGCTTTTGAGAACTCATCACATAAAGTTATTCTTAAGCAAAATCCTGAGAGCTTTAAAGCAATGAGAGGAAACCCAAAACTTGCAGGTTTTGTAGATGAGGATTGGAAGCTAAATTTACTGCAATCAATTCATTCAAATCCACCACATTATAGTGAAGCAGCGATTTATGGACCAAGTGTTCATGGAGTAGTAGCAAGGTTAATGTTAGATCCATTTACTCTGATGCTAACATCTACTAATGCTAGGGATTATAGGGCTTTAGAAGATAGAATGATTGCAGGAATGAGCGTTACAGATGCCATCAATAATATACTGGACGAGCGAGGCTTAGTTTAAAGTGATTAGAAAATATGGGAAGATATTTAGCTCTAAAAATTATTGTAATCAGCTTTTTTATTTTATTTTTAGCTATATTGCAAGTTAGTAATGTTAATGCAGATGGTGTTAATAAGCTTGGCAAAAGTAAAAGCAGTAAAATATTAGATTATGGTGTTAGAGGTCATGTATTTCCAATTATTGAAAAATCTTTACTAGAGATAATTATGGCGAGGCTCAAAATAGCAAAACAAAATGGCATTTTAGAGAAAATGCAGGAAGAATTTAAAAATAGAGTAAAGCAAAGAATCTCTAGACCAACTCCTGTCTTAGCTCTAGCAAAAGCAAATAAAAACCGTAGCTGGTACTATAATCCAAGCTTTATACAAAAGACAGATATAAAAGATCAAGCAGGAAACATCATAGTAAAAGCTGGAACAAGTGTGAATCCTTTAGAAAAAGTAAGTTGGGGGGAGCTATTGATATTTATTGATGGAGATGATGAGCAGCAGGTTAAGTGGGCTAAATTACAAATAGGAAGATTAGTTCTAACCAAAGGAAATCCTATAGAACTGAGGCAAGAACTAAACAAGCCGGTGTTTTTTGATCAAGGTGGCGTGCTTACTACTCGTTTTAAAATAAAAGCAGTGCCGGCTATTGCCTGTCAGGAAGGCAAATTACTTAAAATTAGCGAAATCAAGATTAATTGAAATATTATAGTATTTGAGTAAAAATTAAGGTGTGAACAACAACTGATAAAATCCGGAGGTAATGTATGAAGAAGTGGCAATTACCAGAAGCAAAGAAAAATTTAGAAAAGATAATAGGTCAGGTATTACAAGGTAGGGTGCAAGCAATAGTAAAGCCTAGTGGAGAAGTAGTATATCTAATCGCAGGTGAGAAAAATAATATGATAGCAGAGCAAGCAAAGGTAGGTTGTCAAGCAAATACAGATTTAGTCACTTCTGAAATATACAAGTAATAATGAAGTTAATAATGTTTATTATAATTATTTTGCTTGGTAATTATAGTTATGCATCAATTGGCTGCGTAGGCAGGTTTGTAAATCCAATCACTGATGTTTGCTGGAAATGTTTATTTCCAATTACTATTGGAGGAGTAAAAATTGTATCAAGTTCTATGGCTGATACTAATAACCCAAGGCAAATTGTTTGTTTTTGCCCTAAGCCTTCGATTCCGATGCCAGTTCCTGGTATTCCAATTGGATTCTGGGAGCCGGTAAGACTGGTGGATGTAACTAAATCCCCTATGTGCATGGTAAGTCTTGGGGGCATTAATCTTGGTACTAGCATGCAAAAAGGTGTTAAGGATGATATAGAGGGAAGTAGCTTTTATCATGTTCACTGGTATATATATCCGGTTATTTACTGGCTTGAGATCTTACTTGATTTTGCCTGTTTAGAGATGTCACAAGTAGATATCGCATATTTAACTGAATTTGATCCATTATGGGGAGATGATAATAAGGCTGCTAATTAAATCCTGAAAGTTTATTATTTGGAAGTATTACAGCTCAAAGTGCTTGCATAGCTGATTGCATTAGCTCTAGTTCTGGTAACCTCTCAAATGATATGATGTTTTGGTGCGGGGGATGTCAAAGCTCTCTTTATCCCTTTACCGGCACAACTAGCTATCATAATGGCGGAGTTGGATCTTCTGCACTGTTGGTAGCTAAATTTATGGCTAAGTTACATAGGGAATTGTTACTCTGGGGGTATATGGGAAGAGAAGGATTATGTTCTAAATATCCAATGCCAATAATCAAAAAGAGCCAATATAGACTGCAGATGACTTATCCTATACCAGAGGTGCATTCTTGTAAAAAGATTGGCGAGACTGAAATTACCTGGCAGGGTGCACGCGAATTCCCGGTTAAAGGAGAGGATTTTGGTTATTTGATTTGGAGAAAAAAATCATGCTGTCTCTTTTGATGTTATGATGATGCAAGATAACGGGATACAGAAAAATATGTGTTTCAACTTAGTAGTTTTAATGAGTTTGCTAATTTTAAGTAATATAAATGCTTTGGCACAACAAGAAGGATTATTACAGAAGAGCATACATCATAAGACATTAGAGGCTAAAACATATAATCAAATCTACATTTTTGTTTCATTTTCAATGCCTGATTCAGCATTAAAGAGTTATTATATTGAAGCAGAACAAAAAGGTGTAAGACTTGTAATGCGAGGTTTAAAAAATAATTCATTTGTTGAGACTAAAGCAAAAGCCGATGAAATTGGTATTAGTTTTGATATTGATCCAAATCTATTTGAGAAATATCAAATTACTTCTGTACCGATAGTAGTGATAGATAATAACCAAGACAAAGTTAAAAAACTAGCAGGTCATATAGGATTAAATGATGCATTGCAGATAATGCAAGAGAAACAAATGTGAGACAAAGTATTAATATTATTATGTTAGTTACTTTAGTGATGAATGCAATCAGTTCTTACTCTGCTACTATGGAGGATAGTTATAATAGTGCCAGACAGTATGAACACAGTATTAAGCTTGGTAATCCTGATCAAATGGGCAATAAGATAATATTTGATAAAGAGGTAAATATATCAAATTTAAGTAAAATGAATGATCAAGACTTAACAAATCAAGGTAGTGTTATGCTAAATAACTCTGCACAAGGGCAATTACTGCAACAAAGTGAGCTGAAGAAAATAAATGCAATGCAAGAATATGACCTTAATCCTGACAATCCCTTAATTAGTAATTCAGCTAAGATTGAGGCAGATCCATTAAAGCATACAGAAGGGATTGCACTTAATGTTAGTGAAAAAGTATTCAAAATCAAAATTAATAAGAGTTGCTGTGAAGGGGCAGAATTTGAAATAGATATTATCAGGAATCTTATACTAGATGCTGAATTAATAGATAAATGGGGAGATTGGCAGGATAAAGCAATAGCATTTTCAGGCCTTGAGATAAGTAATAGCCATCGTCACTGGCTTTATCCTGTCTTTTGGAAAAAGAAAAGACATTTCGGTAAGCGTAAAACAATATACAGCATGCATATGCATAATAATCAAGCAATAATGCTTGATGTAAGAGCAGCAATTGCCGGTAAGTTAAATGTTTCTCTTGATCATATTGATACATATATTGGCATTTCTTCTCAAGGAGAAGGAGCGTTAACTGAAGGCTGGGATAGAGATATAGTAAAATGGGATAGATATGTTTTTACTTATAAATATCGTGATAAAATCAAGGAATTTAGAGAAAAAGGTGAATATTTCCAAATAGTAAATAAATATTTAGAAGCTTTGCTTGAAGAACATGAATGCCATGAAATAAATCGCATATGTCTTGAAGCTGGTAATAAATTATTTTTTAATCAATATAATGTTAATCGTCCATGCTGGAGTGAGCAAATTAAATATCAATGTAGTAGTGAGCCAAAATATGGGTGTGATCATTTAAAGAAGCAAGGTTGTGAACTTGCAAGGAGCAATTGCGTTAAGCAAGCTGCTAGTATTTGTTTGCAATTGCACAAAGATTACATATGTATAGCCCAGAAAAAAGAGCTTAGCTCTTCTATAGCAGGATCACAAATGTTTTGTTTAGGAGGGGATTGTCATACTGCAACTATTGTGCCTAATACTGATATGGGGAATGTTGGGTATTTAGCGATGTTAAATGAAATGAAAAAAGATATGCAAACAAATCCGATTTCAGTATTTAAAGGGCATGCCAGCAGTTGCCGCAAAGTAAATATTGGTAATTTTCTTAATTGTTGTTCTGGGTTTAAAGGCTGGGGCAAGGATTTAGGATTAAGTAGGTGTAATGCAGAAGAAAAAGCCTTAGCCTTGAAAAAAGCAAAAGGTCAGTGCTACTATGTTGGTACATATTGTGCTAAGAAAGATAAAATATTTAAGACATGTATTACTAAAAAATCTACTTATTGTTGTTTTAATTCAAAACTTGCAAGAGTATTTCAAGAGCAAGGTAAAGCTCAATTAGCTATTGGTTTTGGCACAGCACAATATGCTAATTGCAGGGGGTTTACAGTAGAAGAGCTGCAAAGAATAGATTTTTCTAAGTTTGATTTAGAGGAGCTATTTAGTGATTTACTTGATCATGCTAAAAGTAAAATGAGTAAGAGTTTTCCACAGCAACTAAAAAATCAGATGCCTATAATGCAACAACAAAGGTCTAATAATAATTGTACTGATTCAAATTTATCTTATTAAAATAATGAAGTGGCTAGTAAACACAATAACTAAATCATCACTAGCCATTACATTACTAGTAATTAATTTATGGTTATTAATCAATGATTGGTCAAATCATGCATTTGCTGGTACTATAGAGTTAGATAGTAGTAATAAAAATGAGATGATCAGGTTTAATGTAAATAATCAGTTTTGGCAACGACCTCAAGGGTTTTTATGGTATAACGAGGATCATGTTTACAAGCAAGAAATATTAAAATTTTCTCAAGATAAAAAAAAGCAAGAGCCAGAACTTGGACCTTATGATCAAAGGATAGAAGCTTTAAAGAAGGAATTTAATAGAGCTAAGCGTCAAGCTCTTGATAATCCAACGCTAGAAAATGTCATCATAGCTCAAAGACTGCAAAAGCAGATTATGGAGAAAGCACAGAAATTTGCTACTATGTGGCAATTAGCAACGATATTAGATTACAAGCTAGTAAACATGGATGAACCAGTAAATTCCTTACATAAGAAATTATATGAAGTAAGGCAAGAAGAAGAAAACAGCAAAAAACTAAGATTTTTAGCTAAGGATTGGGGATTAATTCTGCAAGTAAATCAAGGATGTGAGTATTGTCATGCATTTACTCCCATTGTGGGACTGTTGCGAGATGAGAGGGTAGCAGGTATAATAAAAAAATAAAAAATATGTTTATATGTCAGAGTATCAAATGCTAATGGTAAGTTTAGATGAGTTAGTAAATGCGGATCATCAATATCGTAAATTCAAAAGTTTATTCAAATTCAAAGCAGTTGAAGCTGAGTTATTAGCATTAGAATGCGAAGCTAATTATAAAGGATATGGTATAGAGAGGCTGTTTAAATGTTTGCTGCTACAATTTATGGAAGACTTATCTGATCGGGAATTAGAACGTTATTTAGCTGATAGCACAGCGGCGAAATGGTTTTGTAATTTTGCTCTTACAGAAAAGACACCTGATTATAGTGTATTTAGTAAAATACGTAAAAAAATAGGTACTAATTTACTATCAAAAATATTTACAAAATTCCGCGATCAACTACGAGTACAAGGCTATATGGGTGAAGTATTTACCTTTGTAGATGCTTCTCATTTAATCTCAAAAGCTAATCTCTGGGAGGAACGTGATAAACTAAGAGCACAAAAATATGATAAATTGAATAATGAGACTTTGCCTAAGGTTGCAAAGGATAAACAAGCCAAAATTGGCTGTAAGGGAGGGAATAAATTTTGGTATGGTTATAAAAAACATGTGAGTGTTGATATTCAATCAGGCATGATCAATAAGGTTGCAGTTACCCCTGCAAATGTTACCGATAGAAAAGGTTTTAAGCATGTTATGCCAAGTTCTGGTGCTACATATGTTGATAAAGGTTATTGTACAATCTCTACCAAGAATGCAGCAGCTAAAAAGGGAGTCCATCTTTGTGCAATAAAGAAAAATAATATGAAAGATAAGAATTTTGACCTTGATAAATATTATACGAAAATCAGAGCACCTTTCGAGATGGTATTTTCAAAAGATAATAAGCGGGTTAGATATATAGGAATTGCCAAAAATCAATTCTCCGAATTTATGAATGCCATATGTTTTAATTTAAAACGATTAGTGGTTTTAACAACTTTAATGGCTTAAAGAAATTTATTAATAAAAATTCTAACTCTGTAAACAAATCTCTATTAAATTACTACACTATTGAATAACATTTATCTCTATATTAAACAGAATTTCTTTTTTAAAATATTTATTACCTCCTTTCCTCTTATTTTACTATCAAAAATTATCTTTCAACGACCCCAAAATCTGCAAAAACTCAATAATTCTTAAGAGTATAGAAGAAGCAAAAAAGGAATTTCCAAGCTTGTTGCAATAATTGCTTTACTACTTTCCTCTTCTAGCCTTTCTGTTCTTATAGAACTCACTTAATACAGGAATTATTATAACATGATATATCAATTAATATATATTTAAGATTTTATATTTATAATAGTATTTACGGCTCTTTGCATATATTCTCGAGCAGTGTCATTGGCAAGTCTAGCATAAACTGCCGTTGATCTTGGATCTCTATGATTTAGAAGTTGTCCTATTACATATTGATTTGCTCCGGTCATTGCCATCCAGCTTGGTATTGTTCTTCTTAAATCATGGATTCTTAAATTTTCTATTCCTGCCTTTTTACAAATCCTCTTCCATGCTTTCTTTGGTTCTTGCAAATGACCATGTCATTGTCAAATAAAAAGGGACCAGTAAATTGCACGAAAAAGGGACCACTATATGTAAAAATTTTTATGTCAAATGACCTCCAAATTTATAGTTATTAATACGATAACTTTTACCTGTGATGTTTAGTATATGTGCATGATGTACTACTCGATCAATAATTGCATGAGTTAATAACTCATCAGCAAATATTTCATTCCATCTTTCAAAATCCTTGTTTGTGGTAATAATGGTAGATTTATTTTCATATCGTTTAGCAATAATATTAAAAAAATCATCTACTGAATGTTTTGGTAATTGCTTAAAACCTAACTCATCAAGAATTAATAAGTCAAATGATAAGAGTAATTTAACTTTTTTGTGATAGCTATTATCTGCTCTTGCAATATGTAAATTATAAAGCATATCCGATACCGTAGTAAAATATACAGAGTATTCTCGTGTTAAAGCTTTTAATGCTAATCCAATAGCAAGATGAGTTTTGCCAGTTCCAGAATTACCTATGAATATGACATTGCCCTTAGTATTAATATAATCACAAGTAGATAAATCACTTATTACTTTGGCATCAATACTTGGTTGGAACTGAAAATCAAAGTCTTCTAAATTTTTAGTGACTGGTAATTTAGCAGCACTTTTACGACGACGGTAATTATTATCCTTACGGTGAGATTTTTCATCTTCACATAATAGTGAGAGAAATTCTTTAAATCCTAGTTTATTATTTTGAGCATAAATAATCCTTTCATTTAAGCTATTGACTATACCTGATAATCTAAAACTACGTAGGTCATTAAGCAAGTTCTGCATTCTGACCTCCAAACTCTGGCAATGGTAAGTTTACTGCATTACTATTTAAGATATTTTTAATTTTAGAGTAAGAACTTATACCGTAATGTAATGCTCTATGACAAGCTTTATCTATTAACTCATCATTGTAAACCTTACGTAAAGAAATAATACCTCTAGCACAACGTTGCCAATCATTTACTCGTGTTTGTTGTAATAACTCTAATAATAAACTGCAATTATTTCCTATCTGCTGCATTTGTTGTTGATAATGTTCACTATATTCTATAAAACCTGGGCATAGACGTTTATATTTGGCATAATGAGACGGATTAGTGGTAAATATTCCTTTGCCATCTGTTCTAACGTGCCTTGCTATTAAATCATTTTGGATAGAAAATATTTGAACAAGTTTTGGTGATAATTGTACCAGTACCTCACTGTATATATATTTTGCCGGTACGGAATAATAATTATTATCTATGGTGATATGACAATCTTTTGCTACTTTTCGATTATGCCACGATGACAAATCAAACGTTTCTAATGGTAAAGGCATTAAATTATTACTTTCTTCTTGCTCAAATAGTTCCTGAGGAATTTTTTTAGTAGTACCATGTATTCGGTTATTTGCTTTATTTAACCAGTTAGCAAGATCATGTGTTAATTCTTCATATCTATGAAATTTACGTCCAGCAAAAAAATTATTTTTGACATACTTTATTCCTGATTCTACTTTGCCTTTTTCTTGAGGTTGATATACACGACAAGGAGAAAGTAAAATTCCATAATGATCAGCTAAACGTTTGTATTCCTTCTGATATACGGGCTCATAGAAATTGCTATCTACCACTCCAGCTTTAAGATTATCAAGTTTTATTACTTTTGGACTGCCAGCAAAATAATTAAATGCATTGATATGACATTGTATCCATGTTTGACAACTTTGATCAAACACTACTTCATAATAATCAAGGCGACTATAACTTAAACGCATATTAAATACATATGCTTTAACTCTACGCCCCTTAGAATTATACTGTAAGCCTATGTCACCAAAATCTACTTGTGCTTCCTCTCCTGCTAAAGTATGAAAACGAATGCAACTGTTATTTTGTATCTTATATTTTTTGATATAACGGGTTAGCGAACCATAACTTTTTGTATAACCTTGAATTTTTAACTCTTCAAAAATTCTTATGTAACTTAGATTCTTTTCTAATAACTCAATTATTTGTTCGTGCCAAGAATCCAGTGCTGAAGATCGTTCATAGGGTGCAGGAGATTCTGTACCAGACTCTACATAACGGTTTACTATTTTTCTTACTGTTTTACGGTCTATTCTCGTTAGTTTGGCAATATTTCTTTGACTATTGCCTTGCTTATAAAGGGTGATAATTGTTGTGTACATATTTATTCTTATCATTGTATCACTAGATATTTATTTTAATTAATTATCTAGTGAATATTGCACATTATAACCTTATTAGGTTACACCAAATTCTCTGGTCCCTTTTTCGTGCAATTTACTGGTCCCTTTTACTTTAGCAATGACAACCACTACTGCTGGTCTCACTTGGAAACACCCAAATGCTATCAGATTGCTCTTTTCTTGCTTTTAATATTTCTACTGCTTGATCTAGTAAAGGTAAACTCTGAGGATCACCATTCTTAGTATCTGGAAGATATAATTGTTTATCAGCAAAACTAATCTGTTCCCAACGCATAGTAAGTAAATTATCTTTACGAACTGATGTATATAATGCTATTAAGAAAAAATCCTTCATTACCTGGTTTTGCTCGCCTGCTATTGCTGTAAAAAATCGTGGTATTTCTTCTCTAGTTAAATACCTGTCTCTGGATTGTTCCTTATGCTTCTTTATGCCAATAACTGGATTTATTGTAAGTAATTCCCATTCTATTGCTTTACTAAATACAGGACTTAAAACTTCAAGAAATCTATTAGCTCCATATTTACCAAATTTAGTTAAATTATTAAATAACTCTTGAATATCTGTTTTTTGAATAGTAGCTATTTTCCTAGGATATAAATGTTTGGCATATCTATCTACAGAAGCAGCATAATCTTTCCATCTTTTATTATTAATTTTACTATATTCATTAAGGTATTTATCATAAAGCTCTTTAAATGTCAGTTCCTTAGCTAATCTAATCTTTTCTGCGACGGGATTATATCCTTTGGCGATCTCACCTTTTAATTCAGATGCTTTGGCTCTAGCATCAATAATTGATAGATCAGGGAACACACCTATTTTAATTCTATGATATTTCTTATCAAGTACTGTGCCCAAATAAAATATTTTACTACCACCATATGATACGATTAGCAATAATCCTTTTTCTTTGGTATCTTTATATACATCTCGTTTTGCCTGTGGAGCTTTAATTTCATGTAATGCTTCTTTAGTAAACAATAGTGATTTAACTGACATAAATCCTCCCACAGCTTAATTTATATATAATTAAACTGTAGTATGCTTTACTCAGAAAAACAAATCTTATGTTAAATAGGATTATACTTTAAAAAATGATGATTTATCCTAACTATATACAATTAAATAACCAATAGTTGTTATAATCTCTTATCAAATTCAAAAGGTCCAGATATATTTACCAGATAAAACTGCTCATGAATTTGTACTAACTATATGCTCATCATATCCACATGTTATTTTCAAATTTGTAATATTTTTTAACGCGAGTTTCGAATTAATATAGCATAGGATTTAGCATATCAAGAGAGATGTAATAGAAGGTTTATTATCAGACATTTGATAATTTATCAGTGCTGCAACCATATGCACAAAGGCATTTGTAACTGATCTATGCCTTGAATGCTCAAACTTCCCCAATAGTTTAATTTTACTAAACACAGATTCTATTAATGCTCTTTTAAGCAATAATATTTTATCCAACATAGACATAAGTTTATTTTTCATATTTTTCTTTACCCTAGTTACCATAAAAATTCCTTGCTCTAAAAGTTGTTGAAATAATTGTTGTGAAATATAACCACGATCTCCGAATACTTTACCAAAAAGATTTTTGATCATCAGTTCCAGCTGTTTTCTATCATCCTTATTGCCAGGGCTAAAAGATGCTTTAACTATACCACCGGCTATATTAATTATTAGATGTAGTTTAAGTCCATAGAACCAACCTTTTGTTGTCTTACTGCGTGCTGCTATGCCGGCGAACACTTTATTCATTGAAATACGGTATCTCTTACATACCTCTATACTACTTGAATCTACAAAAGAAAGGCCATCACACTGATCCAAAATAGAATTGAATATCAGTACTAATAGTGGTAAATGTGGACCTATTATTTTTATAAATTGACTATAGCTTACTAATTGAAAATCTCTTTGATGATAAATCCATATTTGCTTCAGATAATAATTCTTAAAACAATCATAAGATGACTGCCAGTAGCCTATTATAATTGTTATTACCTCACTTCTGTTAAGTCGACTTTTAGGACCAGATTTGTTGTTATGGTTAGTAATTGAATTTGTATGCTTGTCTAATTCTTGAAAAAAATCATCGACGTAACAAAATATTTCTGTAAAATCCATTATCATAGGTTATTGCTCTTAAAGTTTTTTCAATAACCTATAAACTTTTTTCTTATACTATAAATACCATATTTTAATTAGCAATTTGTATTTTGTACTCACTTTATAACAAAAACAGTATTATCAATATCCCCGTAACCCACTGTTTATCAGCTATACAGCGACTTTTTGAATACGAAACTCGCGTTTTTTAGATATTGACAAATAATTGCAACTCTATTACAGTTAAGCCTATAATTTTTTGGTACCCAAGGAAAGTACTATAAGTACAAGGGTTATGAGCTAAAAGTTAGTATATGAGAAAAGAACAAAAAATAAGGCAAAAGCGACTTTTAGGTTGACATCGTAAAGGTCGGGGGTTCAACTCACAGCTGTCGAAAGTAGAAGAGAAGAAATAAGTATGTAAAAAAGTATTAGGAAGAGGTAAACAGGTAACTAAAAAATTAAAAAGGTTACCCTGAATGGAAATAAAAGAAATAATGAACTTAATTAGTGATAAGAGGCTGATAGAAGTAGGGGAAAAATATACCGTAGATAAAGCCAATCATAAAATAACGGGAGCATTTATTTTAAAAAGTTTTGTTAGGTCATCACTACTTGGTAGACCGATTAGCTTAAGGACATTAGAGGAAATAGTACCGGCAACTTTAGAGTTAAGTAGTCTTCTTAAAACAAAAAAGGTTGGTAAAAATAAAATAGACCATAGTTCTATTGGTAAAAGATTAAAAACAATAAAGACAGAATATTTCAAAGCAATTTATGATGAACTAGTAGAAAAGTATAATAGCCATTTTAATAAGATAGAAAGAAAACAATTACACATATTTGATTCAACAACTATTAATCTTTCCGGCAGAGTAATTAAAGATGGATTAAAAATAGGAGGAAAAAAGAATGATAGTCAAGTAAAGCTTAGTGTAGGTTTAGAGGGACAAATACCATCTAATATAAGATTTTGCAATGATAAATCTGAAGCAAGTGATGATGTAGCATTAGTTAAAGCTATAAATGAATCTAAGCTAGATAAGGAAGATATATTAATATTTGATAGGGGAATTTGTAAAACAACTACCTATGAAGATTTCAGTAACAAAGAAATAAAATTTGTTACTAGAGTACAAACTAACAGACGCTATAGAGTTATTAAAAAGTTAGAGATCAAGCAGAATCAAAACAATCATAGTAACTTACAAATACAAAGTGATGAGATTATTAATTTATACAGTGCTAACAAAATAATCAAATGTAATTTAAGATTAATAAAAACCATTGATTATAAGAACAAAGAAATATGGTTTTTAGCAAATTTATCGGATAGTTCTGCTGAAGAGATAGCAGAGATATATAAGAAAAGATGGGATATAGAAGTATTTTTTAAATTCATAAAACAGCATTTACAGTTTAAACATTTTATCAGTCATTCTCAAAATGGCATGATAGTATATTTATATAGCATATTAATAGCTGCAATTCTATTTACCATATTTAAAAATATAAATAAATTAAAGGGTTTTAAGATTCCATTATTACGATTTTGCTTATTACTAGAGAAGGAAATAATTCGTGATATTGTAATATTGTCTGGGGGCAATATTGATCTTATAAAGTTTAGATTATAACTATATCTACTTTCGACAGCTGTGGGGTTCAACTCCCCTATCGCCCACCACCTTATCTCTAGGGCTTTCACAGTTTAATATTGTTATCAAAAAATTCTTATGCTCCCTATATTCTCCTTTGAGATTGCATTATCAGAGCTATAATTTCTTCAAAATCTCTCCTATAACTGAGATTAAGGAGAAATATTATGCATAATATATTCTCCTCTTTTTCCACGGCACCGTCAAGTTAAGAGAGATGTAAATTAAGTATTGAGCAAATGCATGGAATAATTTATAGAATAGCAGTAACCATTTATCTCTAAATTTCACCATTATGCGTATTACTCAAGCTCCGAAGAGACATCGTTTTCCAGCAAGCATCATTAGCCATGCTGTATGGTTATATCATCGTTTTAATAGTAGCTACCGAGATGTTCAAGAACAGATGGCATATCGAGGTATTATTTTGAGTCATGAGACAGTAAGATTTTGGTGCAATAAATTTGCAGTTTATTTTCAAGATGTTATCAGAAGGAGAGAGCGGAAGCCAACTGATAAATGGCATTTAGATAAAATGAACATTAAGGGACTGTTGCGAGATGAGAGGGTAGCAGGTATAATAAAAAAATAAAAAATATGTTTATATGTCAGAGTATCAAATGCTAATGGTAAGTTTAGATGAGTTAGTAAATGCGGATCATCAATATCGTAAATTCAAAAGTTTATTCAAATTCAAAGCAGTTGAAGCTGAGTTATTAGCATTAGAATGCGAAGCTAATTATAAAGGATATGGTATAGAGAGGCTGTTTAAATGTTTGCTGCTACAATTTATGGAAGACTTATCTGATCGGGAATTAGAACGTTATTTAGCTGATAGCACAGCGGCGAAATGGTTTTGTAATTTTGCTCTTACAGAAAAGACACCTGATTATAGTGTATTTAGTAAAATACGTAAAAAAATAGGTACTAATTTACTATCAAAAATATTTACAAAATTCCGCGATCAACTACGAGTACAAGGCTATATGGGTGAAGTATTTACCTTTGTAGATGCTTCTCATTTAATCTCAAAAGCTAATCTCTGGGAGGAACGTGATAAACTAAGAGCACAAAAATATGATAAATTGAATAATGAGACTTTGCCTAAGGTTGCAAAGGATAAACAAGCCAAAATTGGCTGTAAGGGAGGGAATAAATTTTGGTATGGTTATAAAAAACATGTGAGTGTTGATATTCAATCAGGCATGATCAATAAGGTTGCAGTTACCCCTGCAAATGTTACCGATAGAAAAGGTTTTAAGCATGTTATGCCAAGTTCTGGTGCTACATATGTTGATAAAGGTTATTGTACAATCTCTACCAAGAATGCAGCAGCTAAAAAGGGAGTCCATCTTTGTGCAATAAAGAAAAATAATATGAAAGATAAGAATTTTGACCTTGATAAATATTATACGAAAATCAGAGCACCTTTCGAGATGGTATTTTCAAAAGATAATAAGCGGGTTAGATATATAGGAATTGCCAAAAATCAATTCTCCGAATTTATGAATGCCATATGTTTTAATTTAAAACGATTAGTGGTTTTAACAACTTTAATGGCTTAAAGAAATTTATTAATAAAAATTCTAACTCTGTAAACAAATCTCTATTAAATTACTACACTATTGAATAACATTTATCTCTATATTAAACAGAATTTCTTTTTTAAAATATTTATTACCTCCTTTCCTCTTATTTTACTATCAAAAATTATCTTTCAACGACCCCATTAAGATTAAAGGTGAAGTATTCATACTATGGAGGGCTGTTGACTCTGAGGGACATGAATTAGAAGTATTGCTACAGAAGCGACGCAACAAGAAATCAGCTATTCGCTTTTTATTAAGATTATTGGGCAATTACCCAGCTCCAAGAGTAATTGTTACTGATAAGCTCAAGAGTTACATTAAACCGATTAAGCTTATGTGTCCTAGGACTAAACATCGAACTAATAAGAGATTAAATAATCGCGTTGAGAATGCACATCAACCAACTAGGCGAAAAGAGAAGATATTGATTAAATTTAAGCATCCTAATGCAGCACAATGTACATTATCACTGATGGGAAAAGTTAGAAATATATTTGCCGTAAATGTTGAAAGATATACTAAAACAGCACCTGACCAAAGAATTGAATTTGCATCCGCTAAATCCATTTGGGATGAAGCTACTCAAAGACTTCTTGCTGCCTGAAATCTAAAAATATTACTCTTTTTGACACTATGTTACTTAACTTGACGATGCCACTAATAATTCTGTTTTATATTTATATAAAGGATCAAGAGTTTTTAATGCAACAAGAGCAGTTACAACTTTTTGACAGTTAGCAGGTGTAGCATAAACTTTTGAGTAATGTTCTTTATAAATATAATTATTTTGTACATCTCCAATGATGTAAGAATAAAACCCTGGCTTTTTTTGATATAATTGTTTGTATGGTGAAGTGCAGCTTGTTAGTAATATAGCTATAATAATTAGAAAACAAATTTTCATTATCCTCCTATGTAAACATCCTAACTATTGGAATATTTGAAGGATCAAGCAATTTTTTCATTTGCGTAAAAGCTTGCACAATATTTTCTACAGAACTATCAATAAATTTATCGGTGTTGATATAATTTTCTGATTCATCTTGAATATAAAAAAGAATAGATGATACATAAACTGAAAGCAGTAAGCCTCGTTTAGTATAATAATTATAATCAATCGATTTATCACCAGTATATTGCCAAATAATATCACAGCTGTGGAATGCAACTTCTGTACCTTGAATAGGGTTTAGTGCAAAATATGTAGCATTTTTGCTATGAATAATAGGTAACACGGCTTTAATTCTAGTCCTTACTGCTAAGGATATTTTTTCTCTTATTTTATTTGGTACTTCCTGTTTATTTAAAATCTCTAGCGTAATATTGTCTAGATAGCTTTCAAAAAATTTTACTATTTCGCCTAATCCATCTGGAAAAAGTATTAAGCCATAGCCCTTAGCAAAGCCGCATTTTTCTTCTGCTTCATTAATTATTTTGTCATTCCATTCGTTAAATGGTAATAATTCTAGTAATGATTGCATAAAGCTTATTTTCTTTATGTAGTGTTCTTCTTGAATATTCATATTTTTAACCTTGACATTATAACTTATTATATAGATAATATAGCTTGTTACCAAATATATTTATTTTTAAGGAGAGTAATTTTAGTGATACTAGTAAATGTTCACGCCGGTAATTGTGATAATACGCTTAAGAATTTTAAGAAAAAGCTACAAAGAGAGCTTTATTTTCGTAAAATGAAAGAACAGCGTTACTACGAACCAAAGTCAGTAAAGCGTGTTCGTAAAGCACAAGAAGCTGCACGAAGAAAAAGAAAGTTTGCTCGTAAAAGAATGTACGAAGATTAAAATTTCTAATTAGTTTCAGGTAAAATAAAAGGCAAGTTATTACTAAATAGCTTGCTTTTTTGTTGTTTATATGCTACCTGTCATCCCGCGACTTGATCGCGGGATCCAGCATAAAGCGAGATAAATAGAGCTTTTAGCTTTAAAAAGTTATTGTATTTATTTAATTTCTAGATTCCTGCTTTCGCAGGAATGACATAAAACTCAAGCAACAACGCTACACCCTACGAACGTACAACAATCCATAAATCAATGAGCCAATTATTATGACTAATGGCGTTAGAGGAAGATCGAAATAGAAAGAAGAAGCAGCAGCACAAAAATTAATAAATAGCGAAACAAAAATCGATATTATAATCATCAAGGCAGGACTGTTCGCAATAAATCGTGCAATCATAGCAGGAATAATCAAAATAGCCGTCACCATAAGCACCCCAACTATTTTAATTGCAGAAAATACTGACACGGATAAAATAAGTAAAAATAATAGTTCTATAATATTAACTTTTACGTCTTTAATTAGTGCTATATCTCTGTTAATAATTATAAGAAGAATTTGATTATAAAAATATATAATAAAACCTATAATAACTATAAACATTATTGCTAGCACAATTAAATCATCAAAAGTTATAGATAAAATATCGCCAAACAGTAAATTTACTATATTGTTTTGTGCAGAAGAAAAATAATTAATAATTAAAGCAATAGCTAGCATAGTGCTAGAAATTAAATTAATAACTGCATTTTTTTCAGAATTATTTTGGAAGATAAATACAAAAATCGAAAAAAGAATTGCAACAATTAGTCCTGAATATATTAACGGAAAATGAGCGATAATACTAATGCTGACCGCTAAAAAGCTACTATGAGCAAGCCCATCGCCAAAGTAAACATATCTCTTCCATAATGCTATGCAGCCGATGGGAGCAAATATGCAGCTAATTAAAATTAAGGCTAGTATTATTAATATCATCTAAGTATATTAGAGCTTATGTCTTCAATCGATAAAAACGAATTAGAAAAATTTGAAAAAATCTCTCATAGTTGGTGGGACAAAGAGGGGGAATTCGGTATTTTACACCGCATAAACCCTATTCGTCTTAACTATATAATAGAGAAAATAAAATCGCATTACAACGATATTTCTAAACTAGAAATATTGGATGTAGGTTGTGGTGGCGGTTTAATTGCTACTAATCTTGCAATGCAAGGTTTTAACGTTACAGCTATTGATGCTTTGCAAAGTAATATTTATACTGCTTTGGCTTACGCTACCAAAAATAATATTAAGGTAGATTATTTAAAAAGCACTATAGAAGAATTAGAAAACGATAAGCAATATGATGTAGTGATTTGTCTTGAAGTTATAGAGCATGTGGAAAATGTTCAAGAATTTATGCTTAATTTAGTAAAGCGTATTAAGCCAAAAGGCATGGCTATAATTTCTACGATTAACCGCACCAAAAAAGCTTATTTACTCGGGATAATAGCAGCTGAGTATATACTCGGATGGGTGCCCAAAAATACTCATGATTATAGTAAGTTTCTAAAACCATCTGAAATTTATGAGATGCTCGCAGACACTAATGTAGAAATTGAGGAGCTAAAAGGTTTGGTGTATAACATGGCAGAAGACAAATGGGTATTAAGTGATGATGATATAGATGTAAATTATTTTATGTGTATACTCGTTTAATTTGAAAAATTGGCTACGTCATCCTACAAGTACTTCGGTACTCACGTACTAAAGTGTACGCTCCGTTCCTCGTCTTGTGGATTCCTTGCTCTTTTCCAAATTAAACTTCCTCTACTAACTTTTATGCACTTATAGATATATTAAAAAAATGACTAACAACGTAATTACTAGATTTGCTCCATCACCGACGGGGTTTTTACATATAGGTTCAGCAAGAACGGCTTTATTTAACTATTTATTTGCTAAGCATAATAACGGCAAATTTCTATTACGTGTTGAAGATACTGATAAAGAAAGATCAACAGAAGCAGCAGTAGAAGCTATATTTTCAGGTCTGAAATGGTTAGGGCTTAATTGGGATGATGAAGTTGTATTCCAATCTAAACGCAATGATCTTTACAAGCAAGTAGCGTTAAAGTTGCTTGCAGAAGGTAAGGCGTATTACTGTTTTACTCCACAAGAAGAAGTAGAAAAGCAGCGACAAAAAGCTGTAGAAAATAAACAACATTTTATTTTTAACAGCGAGTGGCGTAATAAAGACCCATCTACTTATCCAAAAGACGTAAAGCCGGTTATACGTTTAAAAACTCCAAGCTCAGGTAGTATAACAATTCATGATACTTTGCAAGGTGATGTGGTAATTGAGAATTCCCACATTGATGATATGGTATTGCTACGTAGTGATGGCACTGCTACTTATATGCTAGCTGTGGTGGTTGATGATCACGATATGGGTATAACTCACATTATTAGGGGTGATGATCATTTAACGAATGCTGCAAGGCAAATCGCTATATATAACGCTTTTGGTTACCATGTTCCAATTATGACTCATATACCGCTAATTCATGGAGCAGATGGTGCTAAATTATCTAAGAGGCATGGGGCTTTAGGTGTTGAAGCTTATAAGGATATGGGATATTTGCCGGAAAGCTTATGTAATTATCTGTTGCGGCTTGGTTGGAGTCATGGAGATAATGAAATTATTTCGCTGGATCAAGCAATAAAATGGTTTAACCTAGATTCACTTGGTAAATCACCTGCAAAGCTTGATTTTACTAAAATGAACAGCTTAAATAGCCATTATTTAAGAATGCTTGATGAAAATAGTTTAATTACTAAAATTTTAGAGATATTAAATAAAAATTATAAGGTCAGTGAGCAGGAAGTAAATTATATAAGACGTGGTTTGCAAGGTTTATTAGTTAGAAGTGAAACACTGCTAGATTTAGCAAAGCTTGCTAAAATTTATTTAGTAAATATTCCTGTTGCTTATGAATCGAAGGCAAAAGAGATAATAGCAAATTGCGATAAAAATTTGATTAATAATGTTGTACAAGGCTTAGAAAAACTTGAGCGGTTTGATAAAGAATCAGTACAGGATGAATTTAAGAAAATAGCAGCAGCAAATAGTTTAAAGCTAAATGAAGTTATGAAGCCTGTGAGAGCTTTAATAACCGGTATGGTCGGCTCACCTAGCATATTTGAAATTGCTGAAATTTTAGGGAAAGAAAATATTTTAAAAAGGTTAGAAATAAAATGAAGAATTATATAAAGAAAACTATATTTGTTTGTAGTGGTTTATTTGTAATAGTTGGGGTTTTTGTATTATTTAGGGTGGAAAATGTTAATGCTTCAACAGCTCCTAAAAAATATGGAGCTTGGAATTTAAACTGCAATCTTAATAACGAACAAAAACAAATTTGCTTTCTATCACAACAAATTAATAATACGGAAAAAGATAAAGAGAAAGAAATATTAGCAATGTACCATATTGGTTATTTCAGTGATAATCAAAGCATAAAAGAATTAAAACTAATTGAAGTACTACCGCCAAATGTTCAAATTCCTGCTGGCACAGCTATTAATAGCGGTGAGAAAATATTGCACCAGGAAAATATATAAATTGTACGATAAATAGTTGCCAAGCTATAGCTACTATTACAAAAGATGATATTGAAATGATTTTATTAAATGATAATTATTTAGAGTTCATAACGGCGGCTGGCAAGCAAGCTAAAATTACATTTATAAAACATGGTTTGAAAGAGGGACTAAAGGTTTTAGAGAGATAGCAAATTACTAATTATGATATAATATGAATGAAATAAATATTCGTTCCGCAACAATTAATGATATATCAAGTATTTTACCTTTAATGTCGCAACTCGGTTACCCATCTAGCATAGAAGAATTAACAGCTCGTTTTAGTAATTTTATAAACATTGATGGATATGGTGTTGCCGTAGCTAGTTTAGATAATAAAATTGTTGGAGCTATTGCTTGGTCTAAATCTATATTATTTGTTTCAGACAAAACTAGGATTCATGTTGAAGCTTTGATTATTGATGAAAATTACCGAGAGCAAAAAATCGGTAAAAAGCTTATGGAATATTTAGAAGAAATAGCAAAAAATTATAGCCCCGTAATAGTTGATCTTACTTCTGGTTATAGACGAGCTAAAGACGGTACACATGCATTCTATGAAAATATAGGATATAAATGCGGTGAATCAGCAGGAGCATATTTTAGAAAAGAGCTATATATTTAAAATAAAGGCTTGATTTATCTGCACTTTATCTGCATAGGCATCGTCATATATGGACGCCTGGTTAAAAACAAGTACTAAAAATAAAAAACAGTTAATGATAAATGAAGCAGTCATATATTCGGCATCAAAGTGCCATAATGGTTTCTGCATTCTGCCTAAGATCCTAGAGAGATTCACTCAAGTTAGCGGTATCTAGGTACCATGACGTTAGCTCGGATTTCATCCAGAATGATTATGTATTATCTCTTTAACCCGCCGTTTTATTATTCTACTTTGTTTTTATTTCTTTACCCCTATCTAGTTTAAAAATTATATAGTTTATAATTTATCCTAAATCTTAAGTACTATTATACCAATTGGTAATTTCTGTTCTTTACCAGACAGGCATAAGCGATTCTAGCCAATTTATTAGCTGTAGCTACTGCAATTACATTGAACGATTTCCCTTTTTCTTTTAATCTTTCAATAAATTCTGATAACGCTCCTGATGTCTGATTAGTTTTATAGCTTCTCATCAATAAAGACCTACCAGCCTGTATTAGCATTGTTCTTGCATATCTATCACCTTGCTTGGTTATTCTTCCTAGAATAATCTTACCTCCAGTGCTATTTTGTTTCGGGACAATTCCAAGTGAAGCAGCAAAATCCTTAGCAGAATCGTATGCTTCAACCGGTTTGATGCTTAAAATACTTGCGTTAATTGTACCAATTCCTGGAATAGTTTCTAAAATTTTTGCCTTCTTGGAACTCCGATTCTTTGCTGCTAATTCTTTATCTAAGCTTTGTTCACGAATCATCAATTGTTCAATTTCTTTACAATCCAGCAACATTTGTTCAGCAATAGTGTTGTTAATAAATCCTTCTTCTAGGGCAAAATTTACAAAATTTTGACAAGATTTTGCAAATGTAGATTTTCCGCATGTTACCAAATAGCCAAATTCAAATAATGAAGTCATCAGAGAGTTGCTGTACTGAATCCTTTGTTGTATTATATTTTGTCTTGCTTTATGCAGGTAAGATATTTCTTGCTCTTCTATTGTTTTAGCTTTGACGTGTATTAAATCGGGATCACATGATGCTTTGCAAATTGCAATTGAATCATTAATGTCATTTTTTTGTCGAGTTTTTGCATATGCTTTCACATCTTTAGGTTTAAGCAAGATGGCTTTATGTCCTATTCAGGAGTTTCGCACTTAGGAAAATTGCATATCAGTTAGAAGCCATCTAATGTTATTCTGAATTGATGTTTTTATAACTTCCCAAGTTTGTTGATATAAAGTAATTTTTTCATTTATCCTCCTTTTGTTCATATCAAGCCATGCCAATACAGCAAGGCAAATATGATTTCTTTGAGCTCGACCCGTGCGTGCCTGACAGCTTTCAATACCACAAGTTTGTTTTAATTCTCGATGATAAACTTCTATAGACCAACGTGCCTTAACAATTTTCTCTATTTGCTCACGTGTAGGGTTTTCTAAATTAGTTGTTATGTAATCAATGCGACCATTTTTTGCCACAAACTTAAATACCGTTACCCAACCGTATCCACGTAGATGAATTTTTAGCCCTTCATCGGGAATCTCCAAAGTGTCCAAGCTAACATTACGATTAACTTTTCTATTTCTTCTTAGGTTAGTAACCCATATCCAACCTAAATTACGTATATGTTTTAAATTATCCAAACCACTATACCAAGCATCCATGACTATGGCATCAGGATTGATACCTCTTTCTTTAGCTAAAGTAAGCATATCACAAAAATGCTCGTTCTTTGTTTTGCCATCAGTTTCTTTATCATATATTCTATAATCTACAGGAGTAGATTGATCAATTTGAGTATTGTAATGCAGTAAGTTTACCATTCCTATACCAGGTATAACATCATGTACAGCCCCAGAATATTGATACTTTACAAGCTCGATCCTCTTACTGTATTGCTTTGACAATAAGGTGTCATCTCCTACTAATAAACAAGGCTCCTCTAGATCAAGATATTTTGACACTTTGCTATAGATTTCGCTAGGGCGAAAATCTTTACTCTTTAACCATCGACTTGCACTATCGTGCGATAGATCTACTGGGCTTACTTCAGATAATGCTTTGCCAGTATATCTTACACTACTTGCTTGTAAAAACGATTGATATAAATCTTTGCTACATTTTGATCTTGTCATTTTTATCTAAAACTATTTTTCTCTAGATTACCATATTCTTTGCTAAGAGCCTATCTTGAAAGACGAATATGCTCATTAAATAGTACTGCAACATATTACTTTAGCACTGTTTGATGTATCAAAAAATTTACAATTTTTAGCAAAATTACTGCTTTTTTATACAAATTGTAAACTGCTTGCTATGAATTAGTGTATTGTTTTTGTTCTCAATACACTTTCAAGACAGGCTCTAAGTGCGAAACTCCTGCTATTGATTCAAGCCTTTGAGCCATATAATGAGCTCCACCACAAGCTTCAAATACAAAGGTTTCTGACTCTGGAAACATTGTTGATAAATTTTCAAAAAAGCTTCTTCGATCCATTGCTTTTTTTAATACAACTTTATTGTCTAAATTTATTGCTGCAAAATGCAACTTTCTTTTTGCTAAATCAATTCCTATTACTTTATAATTACTCATGGTATGGACTCCTTTATAAAATTATTAAAAATTACAAACCTATCTTAGGTTTTGGTTCTTTGATATCTTAATATCACTTAAAACCGTTGATAAGTTCTTTCTTATCATTGGCGTCCATACCATCAAGTTAAGAGAGATGTAAATTAAGTATTGAGCAAATGCATGGAATAATTTATAGAATAGCAGTAACCATTTATCTCTAAATTTCACCATTATGCGTATTACTCAAGCTCCGAAGAGACATCGTTTTCCAGCAAGCATCATTAGCCATGCAGTATGGTTATATCATCGTTTTAATAGTAGCTACCGAGATGTTCAAGAACAGATGGCATATCGAGGTATTATTTTGAGTCATGAGACAGTAAGATTTTGGTGCAACAAATTTGCAGTTTATTTTCAAGATGTTATCAGAAGGAGAGAGCGGAAGCCAACTGATAAATGGCATTTAGATAAAATGAACATTAAGATTAAAGGTGAAGTATTCATACTATGGAGGGCTGTTGACTCTGAGGGACATGAATTAGAAGTATTGCTACAGAAGCGACGCAACAAGAAATCAGCTATTTGCTTTTTATTAAGATTATTGGGCAATTACCCAGCTCCAAGAGTAATTGTTACTGATAAGCTCAAGAGTTACATTAAACCGATTAAGCTTAAGTGTCCTAGGACTAAACATCGAACTAATAAACGCGAGTTTCGTATTCAAAAAGTCGCTGTATAGCTGATAAACAGTGGGTTACGGGGATATTGATAATACTGTTTTTGTTATAAAGTGAGTACAAAATACAAATTGCTAATTAAAATATGGTATTTATAGTATAAGAAAAAAGTTTATAGGTTATTGAAAAAACTTTAAGAGCAATAACCTATGATAATGGATTTTACAGAAATATTTTGTTACGTCGATGATTTTTTTCAAGAATTAGACAAGCATACAAATTCAATTACTAACCATAACAACAAATCTGGTCCTAAAAGTCGACTTAACAGAAGTGAGGTAATAACAATTATAATAGGCTACTGGCAGTCATCTTATGATTGTTTTAAGAATTATTATCTGAAGCAAATATGGATTTATCATCAAAGAGATTTTCAATTAGTAAGCTATAGTCAATTTATAAAAATAATAGGTCCACATTTACCACTATTAGTACTGATATTCAATTCTATTTTGGATCAGTGTGATGGCCTTTCTTTTGTAGATTCAAGTAGTATAGAGGTATGTAAGAGATACCGTATTTCAATGAATAAAGTGTTCGCCGGCATAGCAGCACGCAGTAAGACAACAAAAGGTTGGTTCTATGGACTTAAACTACATCTAATAATTAATAGAGCCGGTGGTATAGTTAAAGCATCTTTTAGCCCTGGCAATAAGGATGATAGAAAACAGCTGGAACTGATGATCAAAAATCTTTTTGGTAAAGTATTCGGAGATCGTGGTTATATTTCACAACAATTATTTCAACAACTTTTAGAGCAAGGAATTTTTATGGTAACTAGGGTAAAGAAAAATATGAAAAATAAACTTATGTCTATGTTGGATAAAATATTATTGCTTAAAAGAGCATTAATAGAATCTGTGTTTAGTAAAATTAAACTATTGGGGAAGTTTGAGCATTCAAGGCATAGATCAGTTACAAATGCCTTTGTGCATATGGTTGCAGCACTGATAAATTATCAAATGTCTGATAATAAACCTTCTATTACATCTCTCTTGATATGCTAAATCCTATGCTATATTAATTCGAAACTCGCGTTAATAAGAGATTAAATAATCGCGTTGAGAATGCACATCAACCAACTAGGCGAAAAGAGAAGATATTGATTAAATTTAAGCATCCTAATGCAGCACAATGTACATTATCACTGATGGGAAAAGTTAGAAATATATTTGCCGTAAATGTTGGAAGGTATACTAAAACAGCACCTGACCAAAGAATTGCATTTGCATCCGCTAAATCCATTTGGGATGAAGCTACTCAAAGACTTCTTGCTGTCTGAAATCTAAAAATATTACTCTTTTTGACACTATGTTACTTAACTTGATGGTATGGACGCCAATGATAAGAAAGAACTTATCAACGGTTTTAAGTGATATTAAGATATCAAAGAACCAAAACCTAAGATAGGTTTGTAATTTTTAATAATTTTATAAAGGAGTCCATACCATGAGTAATTATAAAGTAATAGGAATTGATTTAGCAAAAAGAAAGTTGCATTTTGCAGCAATAAATTTAGACAATAAAGTTGTATTAAAAAAAGCAATGGATCGAAGAAGCTTTTTTGAAAATTTATCAACAATGTTTCCAGAGTCAGAAACCTTTGTATTTGAAGCTTGTGGTGGAGCTCATTATATGGCTCAAAGGCTTGAATCAATAGGACATAAAGCCATCTTGCTTAAACCTAAAGATGTGAAAGCATATGCAAAAACTCGACAAAAAAATGACATTAATGATTCAATTGCAATTTGCAAAGCATCATGTGATCCCGATTTAATACACGTCAAAGCTAAAACAATAGAAGAGCAAGAAATATCTTACCTGCATAAAGCAAGACAAAATATAATACAACAAAGGATTCAGTACAGCAACTCTCTGATGACTTCATTATTTGAATTTGGCTATTTGGTAACATGCGGAAAATCTACATTTGCAAAATCTTGTCAAAATTTTGTAAATTTTGCCCTAGAAGAAGGATTTATTAACAACACTATTGCTGAACAAATGTTGCTGGATTGTAAAGAAATTGAACAATTGATGATTCGTGAACAAAGCTTAGATAAAGAATTAGCAGCAAAGAATCGGAGTTCCAAGAAGGCAAAAATTTTAGAAACTATTCCAGGAATTGGTACAATTAACGCAAGTATTTTAAGCATCAAACCGGTTGAAGCATACGATTCTGCTAAGGATTTTGCTGCTTCACTTGGAATTGTCCCGAAACAAAATAGCACTGGAGGTAAGATTATTCTAGGAAGAATAACCAAGCAAGGTGATAGATATGCAAGAACAATGCTAATACAGGCTGGTAGGTCTTTATTGATGAGAAGCTATAAAACTAATCAGACATCAGGAGCGTTATCAGAATTTATTGAAAGATTAAAAGAAAAAGGGAAATCGTTCAATGTAATTGCAGTAGCTACAGCTAATAAATTGGCTAGAATCGCTTATGCCTGTCTGGTAAAGAACAGAAATTACCAATTGGTATAATAGTACTTAAGATTTAGGATAAATTATAAACTATATAATTTTTAAACTAGATAGGGGTAAAGAAATAAAAACAAAGTAGAATAATAAAACGGCGGGTTAAAGAGATAATACATAATCATTCTGGATGAAATCCGAGCTAACGTCATGGTACCTAGATACCGCTAACTTGAGTGAATCTCTCTAGGATCTTAGGCAGAATGCAGAAACCATTATGGCACTTTGATGCCGAATATATGACTGCTTCATTTATCATTAACTGTTTTTTATTTTTAGTACTTGTTTTTAACCAGGCGTCCATATATGACGGTGCCATAGAATTTTGTAAGATTTGTATAGGTATAGTTATATATAAATTAGTAATATATTTAATAAAGACTTATACTTAATAGAAATCCGGCATAATGATTTGCTTTAAATCTCGTCATACAATTAGTTGGATTGTGAATTTCTAAAGTTGCTATTTGTAATATTAACAAGATTGAAGCAGCTAGGATAGGTAGATAGTCTACATTATAGCCGGCAGCTGAGATAAATAACAAAATAAATCCAACATAAAATATATAAAGCCAAAATTTATAGGCTTTATTCTCTAAGTAAATACTTAAAGATTTTACTCCTATTTTCTTATCGTCATTTATATCCATAAATCCATATATAGTATCATACCCTATCGTCCATAAACAGCAGGCTAAATACATGATAATTGCTCCTATATCAAGCTTATTCTGAACTGCTGCATAGGCTATTAGCGTTCCTAAATTAAACGTAAAGCCTAAAAAAACTTGTGGGAGGTAAGTGATCCGTTTCATTAGCGGATATGTACTAATCATAATTACTGCAAAAAAACCTATATATATTGCCGTCCTAATCAAAGCTAGCAAAATAAAAAGCGAGATAAAAGCAAGAATAAAGAGTATGCTGATAGCATATTTTATAGACAAAGCACCGCTAGTTATAGGGCGGTTTTTAGTCCTGGCAACATGCTTATCGAATTTTCGATCAAATATATCATTGATAATACACCCGCTACTTCTTGTAGTTATGCTACCTAAAATAAATAATGGCAATAAATGTATTAAATCTGCTTTAGACGGATTTGCAAGTAGCAAGCCAAATAAGGCAGGAAAGAAGACCAGCAAATAAGCTACCGGCTTATCTGCCCGCATTAATTTTAAAGTTAATAAGAATTTATGCATGATTTTTTGACTTTCAGATGATTATTATATTTAGTTTATCTATCATCGGATAGTAAATTAATGCTAATATAGCTGAATTAGCTAAAGATATTATAGGAAAATATACAAATATGTATAATGAATTTAATATTTAGTACATTTATTATTAATTGCGAATAATTTGAATGGTGGAAGCAAGTAGTACGATTTGCTAACCACCAAGGGTAAAGTTTTATGCAACAAAATTCACAAGCAGCATAAAAATTTAAAGGGTGGATAAGTTGCGTCCATTTCTTTTTCTAATCTATTCCAAAAATACTATTTTGCCTAATTCATTAATATTATTCAATCCGTTAATTTACGCGAGTTTCGTATTCAAAAAGTCGCTGTATAGCTGATAAACAGTGGGTTACGGGGATATTGATAATACTGTTTTTGTTATAAAGTGAGTACAAAATACAAATTGCTAATTAAAATATGGTATTTATAGTATAAGAAAAAAGTTTATAGGTTATTGAAAAAACTTTAAGAGCAATAACCTATGATAATGGATTTTACAGAAATATTTTGTTACGTCGATGATTTTTTTCAAGAATTAGACAAGCATACAAATTCAATTACTAACCATAACAACAAATCTGGTCCTAAAAGTCGACTTAACAGAAGTGAGGTAATAACAATTATAATAGGCTACTGGCAGTCATCTTATGATTGTTTTAAGAATTATTATCTGAAGCAAATATGGATTTATCATCAAAGAGATTTTCAATTAGTAAGCTATAGTCAATTTATAAAAATAATAGGTCCACATTTACCACTATTAGTACTGATATTCAATTCTATTTTGGATCAGTGTGATGGCCTTTCTTTTGTAGATTCAAGTAGTATAGAGGTATGTAAGAGATACTGTATTTCAATGAATAAAGTGTTCGCCGGCATAGCAGCACGCAGTAAGACAACAAAAGGTTGGTTCTATGGACTTAAACTACATCTAATAATTAATAGAGCCGGTGGTATAGTTAAAGCATCTTTTAGCCCTGGCAATAAGGATGATAGAAAACAGCTGGAACTGATGATCAAAAATCTTTTTGGTAAAGTATTCGGAGATCGTGGTTATATTTCACAACAATTATTTCAACAACTTTTAGAGCAAGGAATTTTTATGGTAACTAGGGTAAAGAAAAATATGAAAAATAAACTTATGTCTATGTTGGATAAAATATTATTGCTTAAAAGAGCATTAATAGAATCTGTGTTTAGTAAAATTAAACTATTGGGGAAGTTTGAGCATTCAAGGCATAGATCAGTTACAAATGCCTTTGTGCATATGGTTGCAGCACTGATAAATTATCAAATGTCTGATAATAAACCTTCTATTACATCTCTCTTGATATGCTAAATCCTATGCTATATTAATTCGAAACTCGCGTTAATTTGTTCATTTAATCTCTTAGGGTTTAATTCCCCGAAGGTCTGCTTCGTGATATACTAGATGCATGGAAGAAAGCAGTTATATACATAAAAGTGATAATGTCACAGTACTAATATATCATTTAGTAACACCGGCAAAGTATAGAAGAGTAATATTCAATGAGGAACTAGACGATTATTTATGTAAAATTTGTGAGGACATAGAAGCTCGTTATGAAATTAGATTTTTGGAAATAGGAGTAGATAAAGAACATGTACATTTTTTACTACAGTCAATACCAATGTATAGCCCAACAAAAATAACTCAAATCATAAAAAGTATTACATCTAAGGAAATGTTTAAGAAATATCCAAATCTTAAAGAAAAATTATGGGGAAGTGAGTTTTGGAGTAAAGGATATTTTATGAGCACAGTATGTAAACATGGTGATGAGCGGAAATTACGTAATTATGTAAAAAATCAAGGTTCAGGCAAACCTTCTTATAAAGCATTTCAACAAAAACAGTTAAAACTTTTTGGATAGATACCTCGTAGCTCTGCTGCGAGGAGTATCATTAGAAGATAAAGTGTTATGTGTATTAATATCAGCGAAGTGTTGAAAAAGTATTTTTATAATCATTTTGTTTGTATAAACCACTGTAGTTTTGATAAATAAGCGTATATAGTATAACTTTTAATTTATTTTACTATAATGTATTTAAATTATTTAAAACTTTTTCAACAGTCCCAATGATACTCCTCGCAGCAGAGCTACGAGGTATCTATCCAAAAAGTTTTAACTGTTTTTGTTGAAATGCTTTATAAGAAGGTTTGCCTGAACCTTGATTTTTTACATAATTACGTAATTTCCGCTCATCACCATGTTTACATACTGTGCTCATAAAATATCCTTTACTCCAAAACTCACTTCCCCATAATTTTTCTTTAAGATTTGGATATTTCTTAAACATTTCCTTAGATGTAATACTTTTTATGATTTGAGTTATTTTTGTTGGGCTATACATTGGTATTGACTGTAGTAAAAAATGTACATGATCTTTATCTACTCCTATTTCCAAAAATCTAATTTCATAACGAGCTTCTATGTCCTCACAAATTTTACATAAATAATCGTCTAGTTCCTCATTGAATATTACTCTTCTATACTTTGCCGGTGTTACTAAATGATATATTAGTACTGTGACATTATGACTTTTATGTATATAACTGCTTTCTTCCATGCATCTAGTATATCACGAAGCAGACCTTCGGGGAATTAAACCCTAAGAGATTAAAGGTAAATGTAATATTCTACCATGACATCTTTTCTTGAGTTCAATCTTTTTAAATTCAGGTCTAATCCGTTCTACTATCTCTCTAAATCTTTAAATTTACACCAGCTAGTTGTACCAAATTTTTTGGGTATTTACTCAACTTTAGATAATGGGACTGTTGCGAGATGAGAGGGTAGCAGGTATAATAAAAAAATAAAAAATATGTTTATATGTCAGAGTATCAAATGCTAATGGTAAGTTTAGATGAGTTAGTAAATGCGGATCATCAATATCGTAAATTCAAAAGTTTATTCAAATTCAAAGCAGTTGAAGCTGAGTTATTAGCATTAGAATGCGAAGCTAATTATAAAGGATATGGTATAGAGAGGCTGTTTAAATGTTTGCTGCTACAATTTATGGAAGACTTATCTGATCGGGAATTAGAACGTTATTTAGCTGATAGCACAGCGGCGAAATGGTTTTGTAATTTTGCTCTTACAGAAAAGACACCTGATTATAGTGTATTTAGTAAAATACGTAAAAAAATAGGTACTAATTTACTATCAAAAATATTTACAAAATTCCGCGATCAACTACGAGTACAAGGCTATATGGGTGAAGTATTTACCTTTGTAGATGCTTCTCATTTAATCTCAAAAGCTAATCTCTGGGAGGAACGTGATAAACTAAGAGCACAAAAATATGATAAATTGAATAATGAGACTTTGCCTAAGGTTGCAAAGGATAAACAAGCCAAAATTGGCTGTAAGGGAGGGAATAAATTTTGGTATGGTTATAAAAAACATGTGAGTGTTGATATTCAATCAGGCATGATCAATAAGGTTGCAGTTACCCCTGCAAATGTTACCGATAGCAAAGGTTTTAAGCATGTTATGCCAAGTTCTGGTGCTACATATGTTGATAAAGGTTATTGTACAATCTCTACCAAGAATGCAGCAGCTAAAAAGGGAGTCCATCTTTGTGCAATAAAGAAAAATAATATGAAAGATAAGAATTTTGACCTTGATAAATATTATACGAAAATCAGAGCACCTTTCGAGATGGTATTTTCAAAAGATAATAAGCGGGTTAGATATATAGGAATTGCCAAAAATCAATTCTCCGAATTTATGAATGCCATATGTTTTAATTTAAAACGATTAGTGGTTTTAACAACTTTAATGGCTTAAAGAAATTTATTAATAAAAATTCTAACTCTGTAAACAAATCTCTATTAAATTACTACACTATTGAATAACATTTATCTCTATATTAAACAGAATTTCTTTTTTAAAATATTTATTACCTCCTTTCCTCTTATTTTACTATCAAAAATTATCTTTCAACGACCCCAGGCTAGAGCCATCCGATGGATAGTCCACTTTTCGCTTTTCGCATGTTCCGTTACGGCAATCCAAATGATGACAAAGATTCTCAAGTATCTGCTCATATTCAAGGAGTTGTGACATAGTCCAATTAAATCGACTCAAAATATTATAGGCATTATTGATGTTAGTATTAATATAAGCTGTATTAAACCTATCATTAGAGAGTAACTTTCTTAATCTTGTTTCCTGTGTCTTTTTATATTCATCGTGGTTTGCTGTACCAAATTCTGCTGTATTATGCATCTCTCTGCTACGCATTTGTATTTCTATATTGCGTTTATAGATATTAATTATGACATGTAAGGAACGGTAGCCATTATCCTTAGGATTAGTAATATAGTCTTTAAACTTCTTTACATCAACAGAATAAATATTGTAAATAATATCTAATACTTTATAACAGTCTTCTTTTTTATTAACTATAATCCTAAAAGCAATTAGGTCCTTCAATTCTTTCACAGTGGTAGCTTTTTTTAATATCTTCTTTAAAACAGAACAAGGGGATTTTAATCTGTAATGTATTTCAGCAGCTATATTAGCCTTATATAGTTTAGTGCTAATAGCAGCTATGATATTATGTAAATCATTAGTATTTATACCTTGCATAATTAACATTTATAATAAATTATAATACGTTTGTTATAAAATAATCAGCTTTTGATCCCTGTAATTAACTATTAACTCCACATTAGTACACTAAACTCCATAAAGAGATATAACTCTTGGAATTTTACTTTTAAATTTATGGAGGGAAAAAGCTGTTTATTTTACAGTAACTTAAGTGCAATTTAACTCCCTGACCTTACTAATCTGGCAGAATGTAATAAATTCGCAGAACTAAATTTGCCTATCCCCGAGGCAAGCCACGGGGAATTTAACCCAACAGGGATTAAAACTTAAATTAGAATTATTAACAACTCTTAAAAAAACAGTAAGTATTATACATAAGTAAAAAACACATAGATATTTAATGTAAAAATTTATCTATTAAAGACCTCTAAAAATAAGTGAATTAAGTAGTCAATAATAAGAAAGTAGATATTAATGAAGAGATTATAATCATTAAGAATTATTAGAATGGATATATTTACAGTTGCTGGAGGAGACAGATTAAGTAAAGATAACGTACTTAAGTTAGAACAAATAATTAACTGGAATCAAGTAAGTAATTATTTAAAGAACAGTAAACTGAGATCTGACTTAGAGCCTGTCTTGAAAGACTAATTATCTAATTACATAGTACTTCAACATGTTACTTTAGTACTATTTTATGTCTAAAAAATTTACAAGTTTTAGCAAAATTACTGTTTTTTTATATAGATTTTAAACTGCTTGTTATGAATTAGTGTATTATTGTTGTTATCAATCCACTTTCAAGACAGGCTCTTAGGCAGGATTGGTTATAGCGAGTGATTGTTATTTAAATGCATCCTATTAGGACAATTATATAATTTAACGTGAATAGCGAATTAAAATAAGTCAAGAATTAAGGGAAGAGTCGATAGACGGTTTGTTAGGTAGTAACTGGTAATTGATAAGAGAAGCGATCATGTGAGAGAAGGCATTTTTGACTGATCCATATAGGGACTGTTGCGAGATGAGAGGGTAGCAGGTATAATAAAAAAATAAAAAATATGTTTATATGTCAGAGTATCAAATGCTAATGGTAAGTTTAGATGAGTTAGTAAATGCGGATCATCAATATCGTAAATTCAAAAGTTTATTCAAATTCAAAGCAGTTGAAGCTGAGTTATTAGCATTAGAATGCGAAGCTAATTATAAAGGATATGGTATAGAGAGGCTGTTTAAATGTTTGCTGCTACAATTTATGGAAGACTTATCTGATCGGGAATTAGAACGTTATTTAGCTGATAGCACAGCGGCGAAATGGTTTTGTAATTTTGCTCTTACAGAAAAGACACCTGATTATAGTGTATTTAGTAAAATACGTAAAAAAATAGGTACTAATTTACTATCAAAAATATTTACAAAATTCCGCGATCAACTACGAGTACAAGGCTATATGGGTGAAGTATTTACCTTTGTAGATGCTTCTCATTTAATCTCAAAAGCTAATCTCTGGGAGGAACGTGATAAACTAAGAGCACAAAAATATGATAAATTGAATAATGAGACTTTGCCTAAGGTTGCAAAGGATAAACAAGCCAAAATTGGCTGTAAGGGAGGGAATAAATTTTGGTATGGTTATAAAAAACATGTGAGTGTTGATATTCAATCAGGCATGATCAATAAGGTTGCAGTTACCCCTGCAAATGTTACCGATAGAAAAGGTTTTAAGCATGTTATGCCAAGTTCTGGTGCTACATATGTTGATAAAGGTTATTGTACAATCTCTACCAAGAATGCAGCAGCTAAAAAGGGAGTCCATCTTTGTGCAATAAAGAAAAATAATATGAAAGATAAGAATTTTGACCTTGATAAATATTATACGAAAATCAGAGCACCTTTCGAGATGGTATTTTCAAAAGATAATAAGCGGGTTAGATATATAGGAATTGCCAAAAATCAATTCTCCGAATTTATGAATGCCATATGTTTTAATTTAAAACGATTAGTGGTTTTAACAACTTTAATGGCTTAAAGAAATTTATTAATAAAAATTCTAACTCTGTAAACAAATCTCTATTAAATTACTACACTATTGAATAACATTTATCTCTATATTAAACAGAATTTCTTTTTTAAAATATTTATTACCTCCTTTCCTCTTATTTTACTATCAAAAATTATCTTTCAACGACCCCATATATGACGATGTCTTTTAACCTTATAGAATATATAATAGTTTAAATAAATTAGATTTTATGGAAGATAAAGGCTATGTGTCCGCAAGAAATATATGCAAAACATTTACGTGTAATTAACAATATTAGATTTACATCAAGAGAAATAGATGTAATAGCATGCATTATGCATGGGAAGAACATAAAAGGAGTAGCTAATTTTTTATCAAATGAGGATAAACAGGTTGAGACAAGAACTATTGAAAGTCATATTTCTAACATCAAACGGAAAATAGGAACAAATGTTCGAGAGGGCATTATAAACTTTATGGAAAAGTCCGATAAATATAAACTAATACAAAGTTACTATTTAAGTTTATTAATTCAACAAGAATTTAAAAAAAACTTAAAGGAAATTTTAATATTAACAAAGCCTTATAATACATCTTTTTTTATTGTTTTGCAGATGCTAGGAAACAATGATTTAAACTGGATGATTTATAAGATACGTAGGGATTTACAACTTGTAGGCATAACAGTTTTTATAGAACTGCGAGAATATTCTGATAATGTTCCTATAGTGCTCATGCATAAGGGGACACATGGCGAAGATAAAAAGCAATGTACTATCTATGTTTTATCTGTAAATAAAACTAATATACCTAAACGACAATCTATTGTTATGTCTAATGATCAGGATATATCTAAAGTATTTTTCCTTACAACACAGGAAAAACAAGGTTTAGAATTTTTACCTAAGCGAACTAATTTTGAATATATTAATCTTTCTCTATCCAAACAATATCATTTTATTTTTTTAGAAATTGTCACAAAAGTTTTTTCTAATACAAATGTAGAGAATATTATTGTTAAGTTCAGGGAAAGATATAATAATATTATGTCAAATCAGACTAGTTCAGTTGCCCCTCACGCCTATTTGACAGACAAAAATATTCAAGCTAAAGTTAGGAATATTTATTTACCAATAGTTGGTGTATTGGTTTTGATTATTTGTAGTACTTATCTTTTAATATTTGACCCAGCTGTTAGAACAACGGTTAAAAGTCAAGAAGCAGAAATGCCTTACCTTAAACCACAAGAATCAATAATATTTCCTAAGAATTTGACTACTTGGAATATACCTAGACAAGATAACGTTTTTGTTGGTAGAGAAAAATTATTGAATAATTTACACAATAAATTACGTCAGAATCATACACCAGAAGGAATAAGTAATGTGGCAATTAGTGCATGTACTGGACTTGGAGGAATTGGAAAAACACAATTAACTTTGCAATATGTCACGCACACAAAACATCCGTATACATTTAAAGCTTGGTTTCCTGCAGAGAACATTGATGATTTGTGTAATAAATATATTGAATTCGCTAAGCTATTAGGATATACAGAAAACATGTATACAAAAGAAAACATTATCGCTTATGTTAAACAATGGCTAGTTGATAATCCAGGATGGCTTTTAGTTTATGATAACGTAAATAACTATCGTGAAATTGCACCATTTTTACCAGAAACTGGGGGACATGTAATTTTAACAACTCGTCAACGTCATTGGTCAACAAAATTTTCAATATTGTCCATTGACGTCATGACAGAAGAAGAATCTATTAAAACAATAAAGACTTTAATACAGCGAAATGTGGCATTAGAAGAAGAAAATGCTATAAGGGAATTAGTAGAAATTTTAGGATATTTACCCTTAGCACTAGTACAAGCTAGTGTTTATATTAAGCAAAAACATATTACTATTCCAGAATATTTAGACCTTTACAAGAAGTATGAATCAGAATTATTATCAGATAATTCTTTTTTAGAAGAGACAAATAATTATATCTACCCAGTGGCAGTAACCTGGAACATTACCTTAGATGAAATTGTTAGAGATACTAGAATTAACAATGAACCACCAATAGCTATTGAACTTTTAATAGTATGTGCTTACTTAGCACCAGACAAAATCTCTCGAAAACTATTGCTTACATGGCTGCAAACTGCTCATCCTGATTTATCATCGCCAGAATTAACATTAAATAAACATATTGCTCTATTATGGAAATATTCCATGATCAATTATGATAACGATAATAATATTTCCGTCCATCGTCTAGTACAAACAGTTTTACGTCATCAGTCCAATCAGATACTAAATAAAAACAATAATATGTATCCTACCTTAAATTTAAGGTGGTTTGAATCCCTATTACAATTTTTTATAGATAATGAGCAAGAATTTAAACTAACTAATTCTTTTCAACAAATTATTGAAACTAGTCAGCACTTTAAAACTCAATTTCAGGATAAATATAATGAAAATCTTATAACAATGGATTTGATGGTTGCTACAATCTACTATTATCAAGAAAAGTATGAAGATTTTCTAAAGAAACTTGATCAGGTTAATGCATATTTGCAGAAAATTGACGGCTTAGAAATGTTAAAATGTGAAATGCTAGCCTTATATTCAGCATATTTTTATAAAATCGGTAATTATCATGAGGCTGAAGAAAAACTAAATAAAGCATTTGATGAGTACAATAATATAAAAATAAATAATTCAGAAAAAGACAATGATATGAAAATATTGAAGGCAAGATTAGTGTATAATAAAGCCAAGCTTGTCTTAGAGAAAAGTAAAAAAACAGATAAAACTAATATAAATATACTAGAAATAGAGAATACTATTAAATCAATTCAAGAAGCAATGATTTTATTTAAGGCAGCTAATAGAACTAGAGGTTTTTTATTATCACTTAGATTGTATGGACAACTACTTATTTTAACTAACCACGTGGATAAAGTAATAATAGAGTTTAATAAATACAATAACTTAATTGAGCAAATATCTGATGACATGATAAAAATGCTTTTTTATATAACTTATTCAGATGTTTATTTTAGCAAAGGCGATTTCAACAAAGCTTTGGAATATTGTGGTAAAGCTAAACAACAAGCAGAGAAATTACATCTTAACAATAAATTAAATTATCTTAACAATCAAGAGAAAACTATTAAAGCATCACTGCAATAAAATTGAATAGCATTCTATAGTTAAGTAAATTCAATTAGGTATAATAAAGAGTATTAAAGATATTTATTGCGTAATAACAATTTACCGTTATTGTGGAGTAAGAGGAGAGAATGGGACTGTGTTATTATATAAATTTAATCTTTTGTAATTTGTAGTTATATTTAACCGCATAGCGAAAATCTAGGGAGCTTGCTCCCTAGATGGATAGCGTTATAATATAAGCGTTGGCATATTATAATTTAGTAGAATGGAATTGAGGCGTAATAGTCATCATGTTTTTAGAATAATGTATCACTTTGTGTGGATACCAAAATATCGTCATAAAGTGTTTATTGAACCTTATAGAGAAAGCTTAAGGTTAATAATAAAGAAGATTGGTTACGATTATAATATAGAAATAGTGGAGTTAGAGATACCTACTGATCATATTCATATGGTAGTAAAATCTGAGCCAAAAGTTTCTCCGTCGTATATTATGCAAATAATAAAAAGCATATCTGCAAGAAATTTTTTCAAGCTTTATCCAAAAATAAAGCGTAAATATTTTTGGGGTGGTAAACTTTGGACGCAAAGTTTTTTTGTAGAAACTGTAGGTAACGTTAATGATGAGGTAATTCGTGAATATGTACGAAATCAAATAAACGCAATGGATAAAATTGAAAAAGAAACAAAGCAGTTTAACCTGTTTTGAAACTCGGTCGCTTGCGGCCGAGTTCTTCATACAATGTGTGTGTAATTGTCTTGCAACTTTTGGTGTTTTGAGATAAGTAGCAAGAGCTAAGAAGACCTGTAAAGTTTCTAAAATTGTTTTCTGTCCTTTTTTATGGGTTTTAGCTCCTATTGTTTGTACAGGCACCGTCATATATGGACGCCTGGTTAAAAACAAGTACTAAAAATAAAAAACAGTTAATGATAAATGAAGCAGTCATATATTCGGCATCAAAGTGCCATAATGGTTTCTGCATTCTGCCTAAGATCCTAGAGAGATTCACTCAAGTTAGCGGTATCTAGGTACCATGACGTTAGCTCGGATTTCATCCAGAATGATTATGTATTATCTCTTTAACCCGCCGTTTTATTATTCTACTTTGTTTTTATTTCTTTACCCCTATCTAGTTTAAAAATTATATAGTTTATAATTTATCCTAAATCTTAAGTACTATTATACCAATTGGTAATTTCTGTTCTTTACCAGACAGGCATAAGCGATTCTAGCCAATTTATTAGCTGTAGCTACTGCAATTACATTGAACGATTTCCCTTTTTCTTTTAATCTTTCAATAAATTCTGATAACGCTCCTGATGTCTGATTAGTTTTATAGCTTCTCATCAATAAAGACCTACCAGCCTGTATTAGCATTGTTCTTGCATATCTATCACCTTGCTTGGTTATTCTTCCTAGAATAATCTTACCTCCAGTGCTATTTTGTTTCGGGACAATTCCAAGTGAAGCAGCAAAATCCTTAGCAGAATCGTATGCTTCAACCGGTTTGATGCTTAAAATACTTGCGTTAATTGTACCAATTCCTGGAATAGTTTCTAAAATTTTTGCCTTCTTGGAACTCCGATTCTTTGCTGCTAATTCTTTATCTAAGCTTTGTTCACGAATCATCAATTGTTCAATTTCTTTACAATCCAGCAACATTTGTTCAGCAATAGTGTTGTTAATAAATCCTTCTTCTAGGGCAAAATTTACAAAATTTTGACAAGATTTTGCAAATGTAGATTTTCCGCATGTTACCAAATAGCCAAATTCAAATAATGAAGTCATCAGAGAGTTGCTGTACTGAATCCTTTGTTGTATTATATTTTGTCTTGCTTTATGCAGGTAAGATATTTCTTGCTCTTCTATTGTTTTAGCTTTGACGTGTATTAAATCGGGATCACATGATGCTTTGCAAATTGCAATTGAATCATTAATGTCATTTTTTTGTCGAGTTTTTGCATATGCTTTCACATCTTTAGGTTTAAGCAAGATGGCTTTATGTCCTATTGATTCAAGCCTTTGAGCCATATAATGAGCTCCACCACAAGCTTCAAATACAAAGGTTTCTGACTCTGGAAACATTGTTGATAAATTTTCAAAAAAGCTTCTTCGATCCATTGCTTTTTTTAATACAACTTTATTGTCTAAATTTATTGCTGCAAAATGCAACTTTCTTTTTGCTAAATCAATTCCTATTACTTTATAATTACTCATGGTATGGACTCCTTTATAAAATTATTAAAAATTACAAACCTATCTTAGGTTTTGGTTCTTTGATATCTTAATATCACTTAAAACCGTTGATAAGTTCTTTCTTATCATTGGCGTCCATACCATCAAGTTAAGAGAGATGTAAATTAAGTCTATAGAATTATTATTCTCAAAATTGGCAAATAACGATAATAATGAACTAAATAATTTACAACAACAGCAAATAACAGCTTTAGCCAAGTTTGGCACAGCAGAAAATATCAATACTGCTATGCAACTCTACAGAGAAAAAGGTATGGATTCTTGTACTGCTTATAGTAACAAGATTTGCATAGCAGCAATAAAGCAGAAGATCACGAGGGATTTACAAATTATGCAGAATAAATTTGATCCTAATTATAATCTTGGTGATAAAAAATTTTCTGATATAGTAATATATGATTTTCAAGGCAAAAGCCATCTCGTTGCTGAAGATTATTTAAATGCTATAGGAAGGGATAAACAAGTAATGCAGTATATAAGTCCAAGCTCAGAAATAGCTAAAGAAATAAGAAGTGCGGTAAAGCAAGTGTCTGAGCACAAGCTTAGTCAAGGAATAAGAGTTTAGAGTGTAGTATAATAATATTTTATCAAGTTAAAAAATGTCAACAATATGAGTGAACAAGGAAACCTGCTGGGTGATCCAGATTAGGATAAGAAGAAAGCTAAGCATGATAAGATATTTCGTAAGGCACTGGAGAATCCTCTAGTTGCCCATGAATTCTTTAATGCACATTTGCCCCCAAATATTAAAAGTTTAATAGATTTTCTTAGTTTAGCAATGGAAAACACCACATTTGTAGAAAGCTCTTTAAAAGATTCTATCTCTGATGTTTTATTCTCATGCAAATTTGATAAACAAGACGGATATTTATTTTTGCTTGTAGAACATCAATCAAAAGCAGATCATTTCATGGCTTTTAGGCTATTTAAATATATGATTAATATTTGTGAGCGATATTTAATACAAAATCCTAAATCTAAGACTTTACCATTAATATACCCGATGATATTTTACAATAGTCAGAAAAAATATAATGTTTCAAGGAATTTATGGGATTTGTTCGCTAATAACAAATTAGCAAAAGAATTATGGATTAATGATTACAAGTTAGTGAATGTCCATGAAATACCAGATGAAGAGTTTAAACAAAGGATATGGTCAGGGATATTAGAATTTTTTCTCAAGCATATACATGAGCGGGAATTATTAAAGAGATGGCAAGAAATATCAGATATATTACCGGAATTAACCAAAATAACGATAGGCTATGATTATCTAGAAATGATATTATATTATACATTGACGAAGATAGAGCAAGCTGATAAAATAAAACTAGAGAATTTATTATCAACAAAGTTAAATCCAGAAATAGGGACAAGGCTTATGAGAAGTTTAGTAGAGCATTGGCAACAAGAAGGGAAAGAAATAGGTATTCTTGAAGGTTTACAAGTTGGTAAAGCTCAAGGTATCCAAATTGGAAAAGCTGAAGGAAAAGCTGAAGAAAATATCAGAGTAAAAACAGAAATAGCAAAAAAACTATTATCCCAAGGTTACAATATTGCTTTAATCTCTAGTGTAACCGGTCTTGATGAAGCTTTTATTAGTTCTTTAGAGTAAATATATTTCTTGTAAAATTTACTCTGCTGTTTAAAAAATCATTTATAAAAAATTCTGAAATAACAAAAAAGTTTTTTATACACGGCTTACCTCTAAAACTCATAATACTAAATTAGTAATTTAAAGGGTTATTATAATAGGATTTTTCTTTATAAGGTATCTTCCCTATCAAACAATTAAAATCTTTTAAAAATACCATTAAAATGGCTTTTATGTTTTTAGATTTAAATCAACTCTGTAAATTCATTTGTAATTTAGTAATAGACGCGAGTTTCGAATTAATATAGCATAGGATTTAGCATATCAAGAGAGATGTAATAGAAGGTTTATTATCAGACATTTGATAATTTATCAGTGCTGCAACCATATGCACAAAGGCATTTGTAACTGATCTATGCCTTGAATGCTCAAACTTCCCCAATAGTTTAATTTTACTAAACACAGATTCTATTAATGCTCTTTTAAGCAATAATATTTTATCCAACATAGACATAAGTTTATTTTTCATATTTTTCTTTACCCTAGTTACCATAAAAATTCCTTGCTCTAAAAGTTGTTGAAATAATTGTTGTGAAATATAACCACGATCTCCGAATACTTTACCAAAAAGATTTTTGATCATCAGTTCCAGCTGTTTTCTATCATCCTTATTGCCAGGGCTAAAAGATGCTTTAACTATACCACCGGCTCTATTAATTATTAGATGTAGTTTAAGTCCATAGAACCAACCTTTTGTTGTCTTACTGCGTGCTGCTATGCCGGCGAACACTTTATTCATTGAAATACGGTATCTCTTACATACCTCTATACTACTTGAATCTACAAAAGAAAGGCCATCACACTGATCCAAAATAGAATTGAATATCAGTACTAATAGTGGTAAATGTGGACCTATTATTTTTATAAATTGACTATAGCTTACTAATTGAAAATCTCTTTGATGATAAATCCATATTTGCTTCAGATAATAATTCTTAAAACAATCATAAGATGACTGCCAGTAGCCTATTATAATTGTTATTACCTCACTTCTGTTAAGTCGACTTTTAGGACCAGATTTGTTGTTATGGTTAGTAATTGAATTTGTATGCTTGTCTAATTCTTGAAAAAAATCATCGACGTAACAAAATATTTCTGTAAAATCCATTATCATAGGTTATTGCTCTTAAAGTTTTTTCAATAACCTATAAACTTTTTTCTTATACTATAAATACCATATTTTAATTAGCAATTTGTATTTTGTACTCACTTTATAACAAAAACAGTATTATCAATATCCCCGTAACCCACTGTTTATCAGCTATACAGCGACTTTTTGAATACGAAACTCGCGTTAATAGGGAAATTACCCACAAGTTTTACATAGCAGGTAAGATCTTCTAGGTTCATAATTTCAGATGGCATTAGGCATCGTCAAGTTAAGTAACATAGTGTCAAAAAGAGTAATATTTTTAGATTTCAGGCAGCAAGAAGTCTTTGAGTAGCTTCATCCCAAATGGATTTAGCGGATGCAAATGCAATTCTTTGGTCAGGTGCTGTTTTAGTATATCTTCCAACATTTACGGCAAATATATTTCTAACTTTTCCCATCAGTGATAATGTACATTGTGCTGCATTAGGATACTTAAATTTAATCAATATCTTCTCTTTTCGCCTAGTTGGTTGATGTGCATTCTCAACGCGATTATTTAATCTCTTATTAGTTCGATGTTTAGTCCTAGGACACATAAGCTTAATCGGTTTAATGTAACTCTTGAGCTTATCAGTAACAATTACTCTTGGAGCTGGGTAATTGCCCAATAATCTTAATAAAAAGCGAATAGCTGATTTCTTGTTGCGTCGCTTCTGTAGCAATACTTCTAATTCATGTCCCTCAGAGTCAACAGCCCTCCATAGTATGAATACTTCACCTTTAATCTTAATGTTCATTTTATCTAAATGCCATTTATCAGTTGGCTTCCGCTCTCTCCTTCTGATAACATCTTGAAAATAAACTGCAAATTTGTTGTACCAAAATCTTACTGTCTCATGACTCAAAATAATACCTCGATATGCCATCTGTTCTTGAACATCTCGGTAGCTACTATTAGAACGATGATATAACCATACTGCATGGCTAATGATGCTTGCTGGAAAACGATGTCTCTTCGGAGCTTGAGTAATACGCATAATGGTGAAATTTAGAGATAAATGGTTACTGCTATTCTATAAATTATTCCATGCATTTGCTCAATACTTAATTTACATCTCTCTTAACTTGATGGTATGGACGCCAATGATAAGAAAGAACTTATCAACGGTTTTAAGTGATATTAAGATATCAAAGAACCAAAACCTAAGATAGGTTTGTAATTTTTAATAATTTTATAAAGGAGTCCATACCATGAGTAATTATAAAGTAATAGGAATTGATTTAGCAAAAAGAAAGTTGCATTTTGCAGCAATAAATTTAGACAATAAAGTTGTATTAAAAAAAGCAATGGATCGAAGAAGCTTTTTTGAAAATTTATCAACAATGTTTCCAGAGTCAGAAACCTTTGTATTTGAAGCTTGTGGTGGAGCTCATTATATGGCTCAAAGGCTTGAATCAATAGGACATAAAGCCATCTTGCTTAAACCTAAAGATGTGAAAGCATATGCAAAAACTCGACAAAAAAATGACATTAATGATTCAATTGCAATTTGCAAAGCATCATGTGATCCCGATTTAATACACGTCAAAGCTAAAACAATAGAAGAGCAAGAAATATCTTACCTGCATAAAGCAAGACAAAATATAATACAACAAAGGATTCAGTACAGCAACTCTCTGATGACTTCATTATTTGAATTTGGCTATTTGGTAACATGCGGAAAATCTACATTTGCAAAATCTTGTCAAAATTTTGTAAATTTTGCCCTAGAAGAAGGATTTATTAACAACACTATTGCTGAACAAATGTTGCTGGATTGTAAAGAAATTGAACAATTGATGATTCGTGAACAAAGCTTAGATAAAGAATTAGCAGCAAAGAATCGGAGTTCCAAGAAGGCAAAAATTTTAGAAACTATTCCAGGAATTGGTACAATTAACGCAAGTATTTTAAGCATCAAACCGGTTGAAGCATACGATTCTGCTAAGGATTTTGCTGCTTCACTTGGAATTGTCCCGAAACAAAATAGCACTGGAGGTAAGATTATTCTAGGAAGAATAACCAAGCAAGGTGATAGATATGCAAGAACAATGCTAATACAGGCTGGTAGGTCTTTATTGATGAGAAGCTATAAAACTAATCAGACATCAGGAGCGTTATCAGAATTTATTGAAAGATTAAAAGAAAAAGGGAAATCGTTCAATGTAATTGCAGTAGCTACAGCTAATAAATTGGCTAGAATCGCTTATGCCTGTCTGGTAAAGAACAGAAATTACCAATTGGTATAATAGTACTTAAGATTTAGGATAAATTATAAACTATATAATTTTTAAACTAGATAGGGGTAAAGAAATAAAAACAAAGTAGAATAATAAAACGGCGGGTTAAAGAGATAATACATAATCATTCTGGATGAAATCCGAGCTAACGTCATGGTACCTAGATACCGCTAACTTGAGTGAATCTCTCTAGGATCTTAGGCAGAATGCAGAAACCATTATGGCACTTTGATGCCGAATATATGACTGCTTCATTTATCATTAACTGTTTTTTATTTTTAGTACTTGTTTTTAACCAGGCGTCCATATATGACGGTGCCTTTGAGAAATATAAGGGTTAATAAGGGATAAAGGGAAATAGTAGAAAGCTTTAATAGCATAGTACCCTACAATTTTTGTAATGGGGCGTTGAGAGTGTGAACAAGCTCTTTTTTTGGAGGTAGTAATAAGGTATCTATGAGTTGAGTTATAGCTATTATAGATTGATAGAAGGCATTTTTAATCTCTTAGGGTTTAATTCCCCGAAGGTCTGCTTCGTGATATACTAGATGCATGGAAGAAAGCAGTTATATACATAAAAGTGATAATGTCACAGTACTAATATATCATTTAGTAACACCGGCAAAGTATAGAAGAGTAATATTCAATGAGGAACTAGACGATTATTTATGTAAAATTTGTGAGGACATAGAAGCTCGTTATGAAATTAGATTTTTGGAAATAGGAGTAGATAAAGAACATGTACATTTTTTACTACAGTCAATACTAATGTATAGCCCAACAAAAATAACTCAAATCATAAAAAGTATTACATCTAAGGAAATGTTTAAGAAATATCCAAATCTTAAAGAAAAATTATGGGGAAGTGAGTTTTGGAGTAAAGGATATTTTATGAGCACAGTATGTAAACATGGTGATGAGCGGAAATTACGTAATTATGTAAAAAATCAAGGTTCAGGCAAACCTTCTTATAAAGCATTTCAACAAAAACAGTTAAAACTTTTTGGATAGATACCTCGTAGCTCTGCTGCGAGGAGTATCATTTTTAACGTAAAAAGAAATTTTTATTGAGACATAAATATATAAGTATAAGTTTTATTCAAATTGAGTTATTATACAGAATTTTACACAAAATATGATGAGTTATGTTAAAACCAGAAGCTACCAGGCAGCAAGAACAAGAGGTTTTAAATAATATAGAATCTACGCCAAATACTATATACATATATAATGATGAGGGGGCAGGTGAAAATTCCGTAAAGTATGTTCTTGATACCTTAACAAAAATTGCTACTGCATATAAAATTAATTTTATAAATGCCCAAGATATTTTAGCTAAAGAATGGATTAAAAATGCTGTTTTATTAGTAATGCCCGGTGGTGCAGATATACCTTATACTAAAAAACTTAATGGTGAGGGAAATAAAATTATTAAAGAATATGTAAAAAGTGGCGGAAGTTATTTAGGATTTTGTGCAGGAGCATATTATGGTTCTAATTTTGTTGAGTTTGATAAAAATGGTGAATCAGAGGTTCTAGGTGAAAGGGAGTTAGCATTTTTTCCTGATAAATCTGTTGGTCCTATTCTTGCTAAATACGATTATAAAACAAATAGCGGGGCTAAGTCTGCACTACTCAAATTAAATATATCTGATGAAAATGACTTTACTAATATAAGTTTTTATTATAATGGAGGAGGGTATTTTTATAATGCTGACTCTTATAAAGATGTAAATGTATTAGCATATTATCATATTGAGAAAGATAATAATTATTTACCGGCAATTGTGGAAATTAAATGCAATAAAGGAATAGCTATTCTTTCGGGTGTGCATTTTGAATGTTCTTCTAAATTATTAGATGCTAATGATCCATATGAATCAAAATTATTACCGATATTAGAAAAAGAGGAAGAAAATAGAGTTAAATTTAGTATTTCAATATTTAAAAGATTAGGGATTAGAATCGAGTAATAAGCATGTTAATTATAAATAATAATATTTCAGAAAAATCTTATAATAGTAATACTCCTTTAAAAGTAGCTTTATTTACTTCATTGGGGTCAGGGCTTGAATATTATGATTTTGTTATATATGGAATGATGGCTAAATATTTATCGGATATTTTCTTTTCTGTAGATGATAGTTTGAGCAGTATGATTCAAGCCTTTATAGTTTTTTCCATAGGTTATTTAATTAGACCGTTTGGAGGAACTATTATAGGAATGATAGCTGACACTTATGGACGGAAAAAACGTTTATTTTAGTTATGTTGTCAATGGGATTTTCTACAATGGGAATCGGTTTATTACCTACTTATAATCAAATAGGAATTATAGCCCCTATCGGATTATTAATATGTCGTTTATGTCAAGGTATATCATTAGGGGCTGAGCTACCAGGTGCTACCACTATTATTAGCGAATATACTCCAGCAACCAAATTAGGCAGATTATGTAGCGTCATGTTATCAAGTATCAGTATAGGAGCATTAATGGCTACAGCTATGGTAGCTATGTTAAATAAACTCTATACTTATCAAGAAATTATTGAATGGGCTTGGCGAATACCTTTTATATTAGGAGGAATATTAGCCATAATTTCTTATTTTATTCGTAAAAATATAAGCGAAACTCCTGAATTTTTACAAGAAAAAAATAAGGAAAAAACTGATATTAATTTATTAGTACCATTGAAATTATTATTATCACAAAATTTATCCGCAATAGCCATAGGTTTGGGATTAGTATTTTTCCATGCTAGTTTGGTTATTATAAATTTATATTTTCCTTTTTATATCAATAAATATTTTAATTATGAGTTAGCTGATATTTACAGTAGTATGACAATTAGCTGTAGAAGTCAAGATTTGATCTTACAGGCACTATAAAAATTATATCTGAATATCTGATAAATTATGACTGTCAGATGAGTATTCAAGATATAAGATTTCATTGTTCTTTTCAATAGCTAATTTCTTACTATCCTTAAAAGTTTGCATAGGCGTTTTACCATAACAATATTTTCCTGAATGTGGTCGCTCATTATTGAAATGCTCTAACCAAATATCAAGATCTAATTGTAAATCATCAAGATCAGTGTAGATCTTTTTCCGCATAGCTGTATCAAAGAATTCTTGTTTCATAGTTTTATTAAAACGTTCACACATACCATTTGTTTGAGGAGAATATGCTTTAGTAATAGTATGTTCTATACCTTCGATACTTAGAAATAATTCAAAAGCATGATGCTCTATATTTCCCTTATATTCTGACCCACAATCTGTCAGAATACGAAGTATTGGTATGCCTTGAGTTTCATACCATGGTAACACGCGGTCATTAAGCATATCAGCAGCAGTTAAAGCTGTTTTATCAGTATATAGTTTAGCATCAGCTACTCTGCTATAGCTATCAATAAATACCTGAGAATAAACCTTACCTATACCCTTAAAATTTCCTACATAACGCGAGTTTCGTATTCAAAAAGTCGCTGTATAGCTGATAAACAGTGGGTTACGGGGATATTGATAATACTGTTTTTGTTATAAAGTGAGTACAAAATACAAATTGCTAATTAAAATATGGTATTTATAGTATAAGAAAAAAGTTTATAGGTTATTGAAAAAACTTTAAGAGCAATAACCTATGATAATGGATTTTACAGAAATATTTTGTTACGTCGATGATTTTTTTCAAGAATTAGACAAGCATACAAATTCAATTACTAACCATAACAACAAATCTGGTCCTAAAAGTCGACTTAACAGAAGTGAGGTAATAACAATTATAATAGGCTACTGGCAGTCATCTTATGATTGTTTTAAGAATTATTATCTGAAGCAAATATGGATTTATCATCAAAGAGATTTTCAATTAGTAAGCTATAGTCAATTTATAAAAATAATAGGTCCACATTTACCACTATTAGTACTGATATTCAATTCTATTTTGGATCAGTGTGATGGCCTTTCTTTTGTAGATTCAAGTAGTATAGAGGTATGTAAGAGATACCGTATTTCAATGAATAAAGTGTTCGCCGGCATAGCAGCACGCAGTAAGACAACAAAAGGTTGGTTCTATGGACTTAAACTACATCTAATAATTAATAGAGCCGGTGGTATAGTTAAAGCATCTTTTAGCCCTGGCAATAAGGATGATAGAAAACAGCTGGAACTGATGATCAAAAATCTTTTTGGTAAAGTATTCGGAGATCGTGGTTATATTTCACAACAATTATTTCAACAACTTTTAGAGCAAGGAATTTTTATGGTAACTAGGGTAAAGAAAAATATGAAAAATAAACTTATGTCTATGTTGGATAAAATATTATTGCTTAAAAGAGCATTAATAGAATCTGTGTTTAGTAAAATTAAACTATTGGGGAAGTTTGAGCATTCAAGGCATAGATCAGTTACAAATGCCTTTGTGCATATGGTTGCAGCACTGATAAATTATCAAATGTCTGATAATAAACCTTCTATTACATCTCTCTTGATATGCTAAATCCTATGCTATATTAATTCGAAACTCGCGTTACATAATATGTATCTTGGCATCCTAGATAACCTGAATGCTGTGTCTCAATCTCGCCATGGGCTTCTTTTTCGCTACGTCGTTTCTCTAGTACTTGTAACTGAGATTCAGTAAGTACAATACCATCCTGAGCCATCCTTGCTTCTAATGCTTTAAGCCTTTTATTGATATTGTTTAAATCATTACGTAACCAAATTGATCTCACTCCTCCAGGTGATACAAGTATACCGCTCTTCTTAAGCTCATTTGATACTCGAATCTGTCCATATGCTGGATATTCTATTGCCATATCCATTACTGCCTTCTCTATCGCTGGATCAACTCTATTCGCAAAACTTACGCTATGAGTGGAAGAGTGATAAATTATTGTAAGAATAATTAAACATGTCAAAGAGGAACAGATTGCAAGCAATACCAATTAATAGAACAGATTACTGTCAATTTTTAACAATTAGCCAAAAGAATTATAGTTTAACCTACTACGCTGAACATGCCAAGAAATGTAGCCATGATGTTATTAATAGATTTTTAGAAAATGAAAAATATACTCCTTCTTTGTTATGGGAACACATTAAGAATGATGTTATCTTTTCATCTAACGGATATACAATATTTGATGATACGGTGTTAAACAAAAGGAACACAAAGAAAATAGAGGTTGCTAGATCGCAGTATAGTGGAGCTACAGGTGGAGTTACTACCGGTATAGGAGTAGTGAGTCTTGTATATTATAACCCCGATATTGATAAGTTTTGGGTAATAGATTATCGCATTTTTTCACCTGATCATGATGGAGCGACGAAACTAGATCACCTACTAAAGATGTTCAATAATGCTGTTTATAGTAAAAAGATTCCTTTTCAAACTGTACTTTTTGACACATGGTATGCTACACACAAAATTATGCAACATGTTGACTCCTTGGGCAAATATTATTATGCCCCTATTAAAGCCAATAGAAATGTTAGTAAAACGTGTGATTACGAGCCTTATAAAGCTGTTAGCAAGTTGACGTTTTCAGATGAAGAAATTAAGAATGGAATGGAGATTCATATAAAAGGATTTGCCAAAAATAAGCATGTTAATTTGTTTAAATTTACTGTTTCTACCAACAGAGTTGATTATGTTGTTACCAATAACAAAACTCAAAAATCTTCTAAAGCTGCACAAGATGAGTTTGGCTTGCGATGGGTAATTGAGAGCATGCATAGAAAAATTAAGCAACTGACTGGTATAGAACGTTGCCAATGCAGAAAACAGCGTATCCAACGTAATCACATTAGTTGTGCATTTCTAGTTTGGGCTTTTCTCAAAAGAACTGCAAATAAAATAGGTAAAACGGTCTACCAAATAAAGTTAGGGCTTTTAGATGACTATATGCAACAACAGCTTCGTTCTCCATCTTTACGATATTTAGAACCAAACATAGCGTAAGTTTTGTTCGCTATTATTGGCTTCTTCCGGCTAATCTCATACAACGCTTCTTCACCACCAGTTTCATACAGTTCTTTAAATCTGTAATAACTATCTCTACTATATCACATCGCTTTACATGCTGATGATATGCTACCAAGACTCTTAGCGAGTTCTAGTAATCCTAATTTTGGCTTTATTATTTTTTGATTTAAGTTCATTTCTTATCTCCATTTAATAATTAATTTATTTTACTAAATGTAAGATAAAATCTCAACTATTACAAATTAGCATGATTGCTTCTTTTGTCTTTATAATTATCACCGGTTGGTTATCAGATTATATTTCAAAATCTAAAATTTTATTGTTAACTTTATTATTTTTTACCATATTTCTATTTTTATCACCGACTTTACTTAATAAGGGTACTTTTTGGTCACTACAGATATTTTTTATAATCTATCAATTATTTATTGCCCTGTTTTTTACTAGCTATATGCCTATATTATCACGTTTATTTGCTACTAAAATGCGTTATACAGCCACCGCAATGATACTCCTCGCAGCAGAGCTACGAGGTATCTATCCAAAAAGTTTTAACTGTTTTTGTTGAAATGCTTTATAAGAAGGTTTGCCTGAACCTTGATTTTTTATATAATTACGTAATTTCCGCTCATCACCATGTTTACATACTGTGCTCATAAAATATCCTTTACTCCAAAACTCACTTCCCCATAATTTTTCTTTAAGATTTGGATATTTCTTAAACATTTCCTTAGATGTAATACTTTTTATGATTTGAGTTATTTTTGTTGGGCTATACATTGGTATTGACTGTAGTAAAAAATGTACATGTTCTTTATCTACTCCTATTTCCAAAAATCTAATTTCATAACGAGCTTCTATGTCCTCACAAATTTTACATAAATAATCGTCTAGTTCCTCATTGAATATTACTCTTCTATACTTTGCCGGTGTTACTAAATGATATATTAGTACTGTGACATTATCACTTTTATGTATATAACTGCTTTCTTCCATGCATCTAGTATATCACGAAGCAGACCTTCGGGGAATTAAACCCTAAGAGATTAAACCCTAAGAGATTAAAAATTTGGGTGTTGAAAAAATAAAGTATTTGCTTGCTGATCGGGAATTTATGAATAAAGAATGGTTAAATTTTCTGATAAATAATCACATAAAATTTGCTATTTCCTTAAAAAGAGATAACAAAATTCGCCTTGAAAAAAGTTTAAAAACTCTAAGCATTGTAAAAATATTTAATGATCTTAAAGCTTTAGAATATAATCAAAACTTACGCTATGTTTGGTTCTAAATATCGTAAAGATGGAGAACGAAGCTGTTGTTGCATATAGTCATCTAAAAGCCCTAACTTTATTTGGTAGACCGTTTTACCTATTTTATTTGCAGTTCTTTTGAGAAAAGCCCAAACTAGAAATGCACAACTAATGTGATTACGTTGGATACGCTGTTTTCTGCATTGGTAACGTTCTATACCAGTCAGTTGCTTAATTTTTCTATGCATGCTCTCAATTACCCATCGCAAGCCAAACTCATCTTGTGCAGCTTTAGAAGATTTTTGAGTTTTGTTATTGGTAACAACATAATCAACTCTGTTGGTAGAAACAGTAAATTTAAACAAATTAACATGCTTATTTTTGGCAAATCCTTTTATATGAATCTCCATTCCATTCTTAATTTCTTCATCTGAAAACGTCAACTTGCTAACAGCTTTATAAGGCTCGTAATCACACGTTTTACTAACATTTCTATTGGCTTTAATAGGGGCATAATAATATTTGCCCAAGGAGTCAACATGTTGCATAATTTTGTGTGTAGCATACCATGTGTCAAAAAGTACAGTTTGAAAAGGAATCTTTTTACTATAAACAGCATTATTGAACATCTTTAGTAGGTGATCTAGTTTCGTCGCTCCATCATGATCAGGTGAAAAAATGCGATAATCTATTACCCAAAACTTATCAATATCGGGGTTATAATATACAAGACTCACTACTCCTATACCGGTAGTAACTCCACCTGTAGCTCCACTATACTGCGATCTAGCAACCTCTATTTTCTTTGTGTTCCTTTTGTTTAACACCGTATCATCAAATATTGTATATCCGTTAGATGAAAAGATAACATCATTCTTAATGTGTTCCCATAACAAAGAAGGAGTATATTTTTCATTTTCTAAAAATCTATTAATAACATCATGGCTACATTTCTTGGCATGTTCAGCGTAGTAGGTTAAACTATAATTCTTTTGGCTAATTGTTAAAAATTGACAGTAATCTGTTCTATTAATTGGTATTGCTTGCAATCTGTTCCTCTTTGACATGTTTAATTATTCTTACAATAATTTATCACTCTTCCACTCATAGCGTAAGTTTTGTAAGGTTTGTAGCGGTGTATTGTGGGATAAAAAAGTTAATTTTGCTGCATATAAAAACGATAAAAGTGAACTAATGGTGTTGGTATCATCCATTGAGATTGAAGTTGATATTTTCGCTTTATATAGATATCGATGGTCAATCGAACGGTTGTTTAAGCATCTTAAAAGTGGTGGTTTTGATATTGAAAAAAGTCATTTAGTAAATTTGGACAGATTTGAGAAATTATTAGTGGTAGCTGCTATCAATTCAGCCTTAATAATCAAGAATGGATTAATACAAAATGCACTAAATCCAATTCGTATAAAAAGCTATAAAACCATTGAAAAACAACTATTTTCATTATTTACTTATTATTGTCATTGCTAAAGTAAAAGGGACCAGTAAATTGCACGAAAAAGGGACCAGAGAATTTGGTGTAACCTAATAAGGTTATAATGTGCAATATTCACTAGATAATTAATTAAAATAAATATCTAGTGATACAATGATAAGAATAAATATGTACACAACAATTATCACCCTTTATAAGCAAGGCAATAGTCAAAGAAATATTGCCAAACTAACGAGAATAGACCGTAAAACAGTAAGAAAAATAGTAAACCGTTATGTAGAGTCTGGTACAGAATCTCCTGCACCCTATGAACGATCTTCAGCACTGGATTCTTGGCACGAACAAATAATTGAGTTATTAGAAAAGAATCTAAGTTACATAAGAATTTTTGAAGAGTTAAAAATTCAAGGTTATACAAAAAGTTATGGTTCGCTAACCCGTTATATCAAAAAATATAAGATACAAAATAACAGTTGCATTCGTTTTCATACTTTAGCAGGAGAGGAAGCACAAGTAGATTTTGGTGACATAGGCTTACAGTATGGGGTCGTTGAAAGATAATTTTTGATAGTAAAATAAGAGGAAAGGAGGTAATAAATATTTTAAAAAAGAAATTCTGTTTAATATAGAGATAAATGTTATTCAATAGTGTAGTAATTTAATAGAGATTTGTTTACAGAGTTAGAATTTTTATTAATAAATTTCTTTAAGCCATTAAAGTTGTTAAAACCACTAATCGTTTTAAATTAAAACATATGGCATTCATAAATTCGGAGAATTGATTTTTGGCAATTCCTATATATCTAACCCGCTTATTATCTTTTGAAAATACCATCTCGAAAGGTGCTCTGATTTTCGTATAATATTTATCAAGGTCAAAATTCTTATCTTTCATATTATTTTTCTTTATTGCACAAAGATGGACTCCCTTTTTAGCTGCTGCATTCTTGGTAGAGATTGTACAATAACCTTTATCAACATATGTAGCACCAGAACTTGGCATAACATGCTTAAAACCTTTGCTATCGGTAACATTTGCAGGGGTAACTGCAACCTTATTGATCATGCCTGATTGAATATCAACACTCACATGTTTTTTATAACCATACCAAAATTTATTCCCTCCCTTACAGCCAATTTTGGCTTGTTTATCCTTTGCAACCTTAGGCAAAGTCTCATTATTCAATTTATCATATTTTTGTGCTCTTAGTTTATCACGTTCCTCCCAGAGATTAGCTTTTGAGATTAAATGAGAAGCATCTACAAATTATCATATTTTTGTGCTCTTAGTTTATCACGTTCCTCCCAGAGATTAGCTTTTGAGATTAAATGAGAAGCATCTACAAAGGTAAATACTTCACCCATATAGCCTTGTACTCGTAGTTGATCGCGGAATTTTGTAAATATTTTTGATAGTAAATTAGTACCTATTTTTTTACGTATTTTACTAAATACACTATAATCAGGTGTCTTTTCTGTAAGAGCAAAATTACAAAACCATTTCGCCGCTGTGCTATCAGCTAAATAACGTTCTAATTCCCGATCAGATAAGTCTTCCATAAATTGTAGCAGCAAACATTTAAACAGCCTCTCTATACCATATCCTTTATAATTAGCTTCGCATTCTAATGCTAATAACTCAGCTTCAACTGCTTTGAATTTGAATAAACTTTTGAATTTACGATATTGATGATCCGCATTTACTAACTCATCTAAACTTACCATTAGCATTTGATACTCTGACATATAAACATATTTTTTATTTTTTTATTATACCTGCTACCCTCTCATCTCGCAACAGTCCCAGTATAATTCTAAGGGGCGTAGAGTTAAAGCATATGTATTTAATATGCGTTTAAGTTATAGTCGCCTTGATTATTATGAAGTAGTGTTTGATCAAAGTTGTCAAACATGGATACAATGTCATATCAATGCATTTAATTATTTTGCTGGCAGTCCAAAAGTAATAAAACTTGATAATCTTAAAGCTGGAGTGGTAGATAGCAATTTCTATGAGCCCGTATATCAGAAGGAATACAAACGTTTAGCTGATCATTATGGAATTTTACTTTCTCCTTGTCGTGTATATCAACCTCAAGAAAAAGGCAAAGTAGAATCAGGAATAAAGTATGTCAAAAATAATTTTTTTGCTGGACGTAAATTTCATAGATATGAAGAATTAACACATGATCTTGCTAACTGGTTAAATAAAGCAAATAACCGAATACATGGTACTACTAAAAAAATTCCTCAGGAACTATTTGAGCAAGAAGAAAGTAATAATTTAATGCCTTTACCATTAGAAACGTTTGATTTGTCATCGTGGCATAATCGAAAAGTAGCAAAAGATTGTCATATCACCATAGATAATAATTATTATTCCGTACCGGCAAAATATATATACAGTGAGGTACTGGTACAATTATCACCAAAACTTGTTCAAATATTTTCTATCCAAAATGATTTAATAGCAAGGCACGTTAGAACAGATGGCAAAGGAATATTTACCACTAATCCGTCTCATTATGCCAAATATAAACGTCTATGCCCAGGTTTTATAGAATATAGTGAACATTATCAACAACAAATGCAGCAGATAGGAAATAATTGCAGTTTATTATTAGAGTTATTACAACAAACACGAGTAAATGATTGGCAACGTTGTGCTAGAGGTATTATTTCTTTACGTAAGGTTTACAATGATGAGTTAATAGATAAAGCTTGTCATAGAGCATTACATTACGGTATAAGTTCTTACTCTAAAATTAAAAATATCTTAAATAGTAATGCAGTAAACTTACCATTGCCAGAGTTTGGAGGTCAGAATGCAGAACTTGCTTAATGACCTACGTAGTTTTAGATTATCAGGTATAGTCAATAGCTTAAATGAAAGGATTATTTATGCTCAAAATAATAAACTAGGATTTAAAGAATTTCTCTCACTATTATGTGAAGATGAAAAATCTCACCGTAAGGATAATAATTACCGTCGTCGTAAAAGTGCTGCTAAATTACCAGTCACTAAAAATTTAGAAGACTTTGATTTTCAGTTCCAACCAAGTATTGATGCCAAAGTAATAAGTGATTTATCTACTTGTGATTATATTAATACTAAGGGCAATGTCATATTCATAGGTAATTCTGGAACTGGCAAAACTCATCTTGCTATTGGATTAGCATTAAAAGCTTTAACACGAGAATACTCTGTATATTTTACTACGGTATCGGATATGCTTTATAATTTACATATTGCAAGAGCAGATAATAGCTATCACAAAAAAGTTAAATTACTCTTATCATTTGACTTATTAATTCTTGATGAGTTAGGTTTTAAGCAATTACCAAAACATTCAGTAGATGATTTTTTTAATATTATTGCTAAACGATATGAAAATAAATCTACCATTATTACCACAAACAAGGATTTTGAAAGATGGAATGAAATATTTGCTGATGAGTTATTAACTCATGCAATTATTGATCGAGTAGTACATCATGCACATATACTAAACATCACAGGTAAAAGTTATCGTATTAATAACTATAAATTTGGAGGTCATTTGACATAAAAATTTTTACATATAGTGGTCCCTTTTTCGTGCAATTTACTGGTCCCTTTTTATTTGACAATGACATTATGGCTTTGATTATATTAAAAATGCCTTCTATCAATCTATAATAGCTATAACTCAACTCATAGATACCTTATTACTACCTCCAAAAAAAGAGCTTTTTCACACTCTCAACGCCCCATTACAAAAATTGTAGGGTACTATGCTGTTTCACTTAAAAACAATAATCGCTCTACATTACGGCGTTTCACCAAGCCTTGCAGCGTAACACCACCTTTAGTTTTTACCCATCGCAGTAACTCATTGGCGGCGGTTGATTTTTTGCCGCAATGTTGATGCTTGAAATGCCCTCCAGCATCAGTTGAAGATAAATGAAATTAAAATGGACTATTGGCTTTTAGTTAATAGTAAGTTGGTACTATCAAGAAACATATCGCTGGTAAAGGTAACGCTACTAAATATGACGTAATAGAAGCTGTTAAAAGAAAGGATTTAAGCCGGTTGATAATAACGAAGCCGATAGCTTGGCATTGCTTGATTATGTTTTAAGTAAGTATGGAAAAGAATAGCTTATGAGCTGATTATTTTTTTATACTGTCTCAATATTAAAATTAAGTATTTTGGAACATATAAAATTTTTATAAAGGTGTAAAAATGGTGGTGCTAGGCAAAGCGGGTAAATTACAGTTGGTGAAAATCCAACCTACGTAAAGTTTAGCCAACAGCGTAGAACCAAATTTCACATATATGGAGGTAACGAATTATGTGAAGCTGAGAGGAGGGATGTAGTGGGTTGTAACGCAAGTGAAGGATATAAGCTCCGAAATATACGATATCGTAGAGGTTGACATGCTTCATTTCATGGAAAACAGGATGTGTAGTTGCGGTAAGGCAAGCAACTATCGCTCTACCGGAGTCGCAGGCCATGACACGCTACAAGATGGAATTTACCTGAACCTAGGAGATCCATTGTATTCTTACGCAAGTTAGTACTTTAAAACAAGCTGTTAAGAGCAAGAATTAAAGGATGATACAATGGAAGTCGGACTGACTCATAGTACTCTGAGCATGGGAAAGCCATGTACATGGGGAAGGGGTCAGCAATATAGCGTTAGTATAAGTACGCTTAATTCACTAATACACGGAGGTTAGAGAGTAGAATGGAAAGTAAACTTAAACTTATATCTGCTAAAGCTAAGGAAGATAAGAAGCTAAAATTTACAGCACTTGTGCATCATGTAAATAAGGAGAATCTTATTAAATGTTACAAAGAGCTGAAAAAGAACAGAGCTTGTGGCATAGATGAAGTAACGGTTGAAGAATATGGCAAGAATCTAGAGGAGAATGTAGAAAACCTTGTGCAGAGACTAAAAGATAGAAGCTACAGAGCTAGTGCAGTTAGAATGGTATATATACCTAAAATTAACAGCAGAGAAAAGCGAGGGCTTGGTATTTCAACAGTTGAAGATAAAATAGTGCAATTAGCAGTGAAGAAATTGTTAGAAGCAATATATGAACAAGATTTTCTAAAATGCTCTTATGGATTTCGTCCTAACTTAAGCTGTCATTCAGTAATAAAAGCCTTAAATGAAGTAGTGATGAAAAAGCCAATCAACTATGTTGTAGAAGTTGATATTAGAAAATTTTTCGATAACATAAATCATTATTGGTTGCAAAGGTGTTTAGAAGAAAGAATATTAGACAAGAATTTTATGTGGCTAATAAGAAGGCTTTTAAAAGCTGGAGCAACTAAGGATGGTGTTGTTAGTAGCAGTGATCAAGGTACACCGCAAGGCTCAGTAGCAAGTCCAATACTTGCAAATATTTACTTACATTATGTCTTAGATCTATGGTTTGAGAAAGTCTTTAAGTCAAAAGCTAAAGGCTATGTAGAGTTAATAAGATACTGTGATGATTTTGTGGTGTGTAGTGAAAGTGCTAAAGATGCAGAAGAATTTTTAAACTTACTACAAGATAGGATAAAAGCTTTTGGATTAAGCATATCAGAAGAGAAAACAAGGAAGGTTAAGTTTGGTAGACGCCCTTGGCAACTAGCAAGTAAAAGGAAAGAGAAAGTGGAGACATTTAACTTTCTTGGTTTTACTCACTATTGTGGAAAAAGTAGGCAAGGATACTTTGTAATGGGTCATAAGACAATGAAGAGTAGTTTTGCAAGAAAACTAAAAGAAACTCAAGAATGGTTAAAGTCAATAAGATCTCAAATAGCTTTGAAAGAATGGTGGCCAACACTAAAATCAAAACTAACAGGACATTATAATTATTATGGTATTAGCGGTAATTTTCAATCGATCTCTAAGTTTTACTATAGAACTGTACAAATGGTACATAAGTGGATAAACCGAAGAGGTAGTAGAAAAGTAAGCTATAAATGGTTTAATAACTATTTGCAGTGGAATCCGCTACCAATGCCAAAAATAAAGTTTTCTTTATATGGTACTACTTCAAAGCAGAATAGCTATATTGAAGAGCCGTGTGTGGGAAAACCACAAGCACGGTTGTGTGAGGGCTATCATAGCAATGAAACTTTATTAATTAAAGGATGGTAAGAGCTATGATTTCTACTCGGCCTGAAATACCTGAAAATAATTGGTGGAGCCAGGGGGAATTGAACCCCCGACCTTTTGAATGCCATTCAAACGCTCTACCAACTGAGCTATGACCCCAATAAAAAGATAATTGTTTATACTCTAATAATGATACTAAATCTATAAGTTTTTTATGTGTTGTATTAAGATACTGTCATTGCGAGCGAATGAAATGAACGTGGCAATCCAGAAAAAATAATATGCAGGTCCGTGAATAAATCAGAGGATGACAATTGGAAAACCGATCTACGCAACAAATTCGTGGATGCAAAGCATTGACACAGCAATCTCATCAAACATCCTAAGATTGCTTCGTCGAAACTTTCATTTTCTCCTCGCAATGACGATTTGCTACTGACCTTGTTCCTTATCCTTTAACAACTTAATATCTCTATGTGTAATTATTTTATCGATTATGCCGAATTTTTTTGCTTCTTCAGGTGACATGAATTTATCACGCTCCATACTTTTCTCAACATGCTTTACATCTTGTCCGGTATGTTTACTATATAAGCTATTAAGGATCTTTTTGATTTTCAGAGTTTCTTGAGCATGAATTTCTATATCTGTTGCCTGTCCTCTATAGCCTCCGGATGGTTGGTGAATCATAATACGGCTATGCGGCAGGCTGTATCTCATTCCTTTTTCACCACCACAAAGTAAAAATGACCCCATAGAACAAGCTTGACCGATACAAAGTGTAGCTACTTTAGGCTTGATATATTGCATTGTGTCATAAATTGCAAGACCAGCTGTTACGACTCCTCCAGGAGAATTTATATACATATATATGTCTTTCTCAGGATTTTCTGCCTCAAGAAACAATAATTGAGCCGTAATTAAATTTGCCATATGATCTTCAATAGGACCACATACAAAGATTATCCGTTCTTTTAATAACCTTGAATATATATCATAAGCACGCTCACCCCTAGAGGTTTGTTCAATTACTATAGGTACGTAGGACATTGGATATTTTTCCTTAAAGTTTTTTGTTGGAAGGATATGTGTCATCCCGTGGAGGCATTGCCCGCGTGGATCGAAAAACGCCCCAAGGTAGTCATACCGTGGCTTGTCCACGATATCCAGAAAATAGTAAAAAATACTAATTTTATTAGTATTTTTAACTGGATCCCGTGAATAAATCACGGGATGACAGGGGAAGAATGATCTACGCAACAAGGCATCCCGTGGATAAGCCACGGGATTACACCTAGGAGGTTGACTAACAATCCTACTTCTTACTATCTTCTAAAGCATTAGCAAGTATGTCGCCCATATTGGTTGTATTATCGCTAGAACCATATTCTTTAAGAGCCTTTTGACGCTCTGCTATTTTATGGGCTTTTATTGATAATAAGATTTTATTGGTTGACTTTTCGATAGAAACAACTTTTGCTTCGATTTCTTGATCTACTGCAAACATTTCAGATTTTTGTTCTTCTTTTTCATCTGATAAATCAGATTTTTTAACAAATCCTGCTGCTTTATCGTTTACTAATACTTCCAATCCGTCATCTTTTATTGCTGTTACAACAGCTTTAACTACTGTTCCTTTTTTATATTCATCAGCAATTCCTTGATATGGATTAGGAGTTAATTGCTTAATACCTAAGCTAATCTGCTCTTTTTCAATATTGATTGTTAGAACTTTGCAATCTACTTCATCACCTTTTTTGTATGTTTTAAGTAACTCATTGCCATTATCTTCCCAGCTAATATCACCTTCATGAATCATACCATCTAAATTATCACTAAGTGCAACAAAGATTCCAAAATCAGTAATATTTCTAATTGGAGCTTTAATCACTGTTCCAACAGGATTAGTTTCAGCAAATTTTATTAAAGGATTTTGCTGGCATTGCTTAATACTTAAAGAAACACGATGTTTTTCCGTATCAACTTCTAATACCATGAATTCTACTTCTTGACCTATAGTAAGGGTCTTTCTAGGATTTTGATTAGATTTAAGCCAACTAATTTCACTTGAGTGAACAAGCCCTTCTAGACCGTCTTTTAATTCAATAAACACACCATAATCAGCAAAATTTGTGACTTTTCCAGTCATTTTTTTACCTACAGGGAATTCTTCTTTAATTTTTTCCCATGGGTTATAATCAAGTTGTTTCATACCGAGAGATATTCTTTTAGTCTCTTCGTTAAACTTGATAACCATTACTTTAACTTTCTGATTAAATTCTAGCACTTCTGATGGATGGTTAACTCTACCCCAAGAAATATCAGTTAAGTGTAATAAGCCGTCAACACTACCAAGATCAATGAATGCACCATAATCTGTAATATTCTTTACTGTTCCTTCAAGGATCATTCCTTCCTTGATTTTAGATAGCATTTCGTCTCTAGCTTCAGAACGTGATTCCTCTAATATAGCTCTTCTTGAAACAACTATATTACCAAGCTTTTTATCCATACTAAGGATTTTAAACGGCTGCCTAATATTCATTATAGAGCTAGGATCTTTAATTGGTCTAACATCCACTTGGCTTCCTGGTAAAAACGCTACAACACCGGATAAATCGACAGTGAATCCACCTTTTACACGACCAAAAATTGTACCATCAACAAACTCACCTTTGCTACACATGAGTTCTAGCTGATCCCATAATTCTTCTTTTATCGCTTTCTCACGGCTTAGGGTTTTACCGCTATGCCCTTCAGTTTTTTCAATATAAACATCAACTAAATCACCAATCTCAGGTAATTTATGTGCTGGTGATAATAAAAATTCGGATTTAGGTATTCTACCTTCATTTTTTAATCCAACGTCAACAACCACTACTTCATTAATATCAACTACTTGACCTTTTACTACTGTTCCAGGTTTTATATGACTCGTATCAACAGTTTCAAGCATTTTAGAAAAATCATCTTCAAATTCATGATTAACTGCTGCAAGTTGTGGGACGAATCTTTGTTTTAATTTTGTTGTCATATTTTTCTCGTAAATATTAGTGGTGCCGAACTAATAGATAATCTTTTTTAAAGGGTTAATAAATAAAATAAACTATAAGCACCAAGCTATTTTATTCTTGCAATATAAACTGCGTTACTTGTTCTACAACCGATAAGGGTGAAAGTTTGGAAGTATCAATAATTAATGCATCCAAAGCCGGTAATAAAGGTGCTACTTCTCGCTCTTTATCTCTTTTATCACGCAAAATTATCTGTTGTAAAATCTCGTCAAGTATACATGCTTTCCCTTTAGCTTGCAACTGTTTATATCGTCTCTCAGCTCTAACTTCAGGGTTTGCGGTTATAAATATTTTAAAATCGGCATTAGGTGCAACTATTGTCCCTATATCTCTACCCTCCATAAGAATTCGAGGTGTAGTATTAATTAACTTTACTAAATGCTTATTTAGATTATCTCTTACCTCAGCTATTACGGCAATCTGCGAAGCAATGGCTCCTATATTTTCGTCCTCTAAGTCAAATTTACCTGTGATATCTATTTCTTTAGATAAAGCAATTACTTTATTTATATCTGCGATATCTATTTTCTGACTAATACAATCCAAAGCAAGCTTCCTATAAACGATACTTGATTGAACATATTTTAAAGAAAATTTTTCAGCAAGCATAAGCCCAATAGTACCTTTACCGGAAGCAGCAGGACCATCAAGTGCAATAATAAAATTTTGAGTAAAGTCAAAAGCTTTAGATTTTAAATTCATAATAAATAAATAAATAATAAAATAATATAAATAATGCTTGAAATCCAGAATATTATACAATAAATATAGAATTTAAAAATATAAGGGTGATTAGCTCAGTTGGTTAGAGCATTACGTTGACATCGTAAAGGTCGGTGGTTCGAGTCCACTATCACCCACCACCTTACAATCAGACTTTCAAGACTTTCTGAAATACAAGCAAAAATTCTTATGCTCCATATATTCTCCTTTGAGATTAAGTTATCAGAGCTATAATTGCTTTCAAATCTCTTCTATAACTGATATTCAGGAGGAATATTATGCATAATATATTCTCCTCTTTTTCCACTCCTAGTAAAATAGATGTTAATAATGGAGATAATAATCCCACTATATTCTATAATTTTGTCGGTAATTTCATCCCTCCTGAATGGAGTAATCTGGTCTCGAGTAATGGTAAGATATTAAGTAAGACTGCAAGACAGCTACTATCTCTTATAGTCTTCCGCATGCAAATCTATTATAACAATTCTATCGACGAGCTTCAGGAAACCTATCATTTCTTTGAACAACACTTGGGAGTCTGTCAAGAACGTGTAAGACAGTGTCTAATTGAGTTAAACAAGAGCGGCTTTATTGAAGTTTATAAAGCAACAGTAGTAAAATATGGCATTAAATGCCGTAATACTCCTTGTATTAAGCTAGCTAGAAATTTTCAACCTGCTTCTGGCAAAATACCACCTGAAAATACGCGAGTTTCGTATTCAAAAAGTCGCTGTATAGCTGATAAACAGTGGGTTACGGGGATATTGATAATACTGTTTTTGTTATAAAGTGAGTACAAAATACAAATTGCTAATTAAAATATGGTATTTATAGTATAAGAAAAAAGTTTATAGGTTATTGAAAAAACTTTAAGAGCAATAACCTATGATAATGGATTTTACAGAAATATTTTGTTACGTCGATGATTTTTTTCAAGAATTAGACAAGCATACAAATTCAATTACTAACCATAACAACAAATCTGGTCCTAAAAGTCGACTTAACAGAAGTGAGGTAATAACAATTATAATAGGCTACTGGCAGTCATCTTATGATTGTTTTAAGAATTATTATCTGAAGCAAATATGGATTTATCATCAAAGAGATTTTCAATTAGTAAGCTATAGTCAATTTATAAAAATAATAGGTCCACATTTACCACTATTAGTACTGATATTCAATTCTATTTTGGATCAGTGTGATGGCCTTTCTTTTGTAGATTCAAGTAGTATAGAGGTATGTAAGAGATACCGTATTTCAATGAATAAAGTGTTCGCCGGCATAGCAGCACGCAGTAAGACAACAAAAGGTTGGTTCTATGGACTTAAACTACATCTAATAATTAATAGAGCCGGTGGTATAGTTAAAGCATCTTTTAGCCCTGGCAATAAGGATGATAGAAAACAGCTGGAACTGATGATCAAAAATCTTTTTGGTAAAGTATTCGGAGATCGTGGTTATATTTCACAACAATTATTTCAACAACTTTTAGAGCAAGGAATTTTTATGGTAACTAGGGTAAAGAAAAATATGAAAAATAAACTTATGTCTATGTTGGATAAAATATTATTGCTTAAAAGAGCATTAATAGAATCTGTGTTTAGTAAAATTAAACTATTGGGGAAGTTTGAGCATTCAAGGCATAGATCAGTTACAAATGCCTTTGTGCATATGGTTGCAGCACTGATAAATTATCAAATGTCTGATAATAAACCTTCTATTACATCTCTCTTGATATGCTAAATCCTATGCTATATTAATTCGAAACTCGCGTTGAAAATGAAAAAAATTTTGTACCAACTCCAAAAAACTTTGGGGTCAAACCCAAAGAAATTTTACCTCAACCCCAAAAAAGTTTGGATGGGACAATATATATAGATAATAATAAAAATATATCTAATAAATCTAGATCTAGCGAATCTACAATTTTTCAAAATAAAAAAAATGAATCTAACTACAATAACCAAACTCAGTTACAACAACAAAAACCTGAAGCAAATTTACAATGCAATGTCATAAAATCAATCAATGATCAACAACAAGGTGATAATATCAGTTCATCTAGTGCTAATATCACAACAGGTGCTACACCGATTAATACTGCACTGCAAGCAGTTATTGATAACATTTCTAAAAAATATAATCCTACAGAATCAAGTAGCAATAATGCTGCAATTACTGCTATTAATCATAAAAGTTGGTTCAAAAGAAAGAAATTAGCAGATTTTTATCCATTAAGCCAAGAAGATGCTGATTTACTGCAAGTAAAATCAAATCGTGAATTTAATCTGGAATTTATTAATAAATTACTCTTAAAGCTTGCAGGAGAATATTCCAATCACCATTTTGGCCATAAGAAAGTGTTACTAAACTATATGGCTAAAGCTTTAGCTCATGAGTTACGTGAAACTACTAAAGCTAATAATAGTGCATTTCAGTTTAAATCTAGCGATGTAAACAAAGCCAAAGACCGATATCTAGATAAGATAGAAAGCAGCACTGATACTAGCAAGCAATCTCAGTTAAAACGTAAAATCATTGGTAGTTTTGATCCTGATTCAGCTTATGAATTACTAAGCTCCTGCTTATTTATTGGGGTAGTAGGTAATAGCTATCAAATAAAACGGCATCGTCATATATGGACGCCTGGTTAAAAACAAGTACTAAAAATAAAAAACAGTTAATGATAAATGAAGCAGTCATATATTCGGCATCAAAGTGCCATAATGGTTTCTGCATTCTGCCTAAGATCCTAGAGAGATTCACTCAAGTTAGCGGTATCTAGGTACCATGACGTTAGCTCGGATTTCATCCAGAATGATTATGTATTATCTCTTTAACCCGCCGTTTTATTATTCTACTTTGTTTTTATTTCTTTACCCCTATCTAGTTTAAAAATTATATAGTTTATAATTTATCCTAAATCTTAAGTACTATTATACCAATTGGTAATTTCTGTTCTTTACCAGACAGGCATAAGCGATTCTAGCCAATTTATTAGCTGTAGCTACTGCAATTACATTGAACGATTTCCCTTTTTCTTTTAATCTTTCAATAAATTCTGATAACGCTCCTGATGTCTGATTAGTTTTATAGCTTCTCATCAATAAAGACCTACCAGCCTGTATTAGCATTGTTCTTGCATATCTATCACCTTGCTTGGTTATTCTTCCTAGAATAATCTTACCTCCAGTGCTATTTTGTTTCGGGACAATTCCAAGTGAAGCAGCAAAATCCTTAGCAGAATCGTATGCTTCAACCGGTTTGATGCTTAAAATACTTGCGTTAATTGTACCAATTCCTGGAATAGTTTCTAAAATTTTTGCCTTCTTGGAACTCCGATTCTTTGCTGCTAATTCTTTATCTAAGCTTTGTTCACGAATCATCAATTGTTCAATTTCTTTACAATCCAGCAACATTTGTTCAGCAATAGTGTTGTTAATAAATCCTTCTTCTAGGGCAAAATTTACAAAATTTTGACAAGATTTTGCAAATGTAGATTTTCCGCATGTTACCAAATAGCCAAATTCAAATAATGAAGTCATCAGAGAGTTGCTGTACTGAATCCTTTGTTGTATTATATTTTGTCTTGCTTTATGCAGGTAAGATATTTCTTGCTCTTCTATTGTTTTAGCTTTGACGTGTATTAAATCGGGATCACATGATGCTTTGCAAATTGCAATTGAATCATTAATGTCATTTTTTTGTCGAGTTTTTGCATATGCTTTCACATCTTTAGGTTTAAGCAAGATGGCTTTATGTCCTATTGATTCAAGCCTTTGAGCCATATAATGAGCTCCACCACAAGCTTCAAATACAAAGGTTTCTGACTCTGGAAACATTGTTGATAAATTTTCAAAAAAGCTTCTTCGATCCATTGCTTTTTTTAATACAACTTTATTGTCTAAATTTATTGCTGCAAAATGCAACTTTCTTTTTGCTAAATCAATTCCTATTACTTTATAATTACTCATGGTATGGACTCCTTTATAAAATTATTAAAAATTACAAACCTATCTTAGGTTTTGGTTCTTTGATATCTTAATATCACTTAAAACCGTTGATAAGTTCTTTCTTATCATTGGCGTCCATACCATCAAGTTAAGAGAGATGTAAATTAAGTATTGAGCAAATGCATGGAATAATTTATAGAATAGCAGTAACCATTTATCTCTAAATTTCACCATTATGCGTATTACTCAAGCTCCGAAGAGACATCGTTTTCCAGCAAGCATCATTAGCCATGCAGTATGGTTATATCATCGTTTTAATAGTAGCTACCGAGATGTTCAAGAACAGATGGCATATCGAGGTATTATTTTGAGTCATGAGACAGTAAGATTTTGATGCAATAAATTTGCAGTTTATTTTCAAGATGTTATCAGAAGGAGAGAGCGGAAGCCAACTGATAAATGGCATTTAGATAAAATGAACATTAAGCAAAACTTACGCTATGAGTGGAAGAGTGATAAATTATTGTAAGAATAATTAAACATGTCAAAGAGGAACAGATTGCAAGCAATACCAATTAATAGAACAGATTACTGTCAATTTTTAACAATTAGCCAAAAGAATTATAGTTTAACCTACTACGCTGAACATGCCAAGAAATGTAGCCATGATGTTATTAATAGATTTTTAGAAAATGAAAAATATACTCCTTCTTTGTTATGGGAACACATTAAGAATGATGTTATCTTTTCATCTAACGGATATACAATATTTGATGATACGGTGTTAAACAAAAGGAACACAAAGAAAATAGAGGTTGCTAGATCGCAGTATAGTGGAGCTACAGGTGGAGTTACTACCGGTATAGGAGTAGTGAGTCTTGTATATTATAACCCCGATATTGATAAGTTTTGGGTAATAGATTATCGCATTTTTTCACCTGATCATGATGGAGCGACGAAACTAGATCACCTACTAAAGATGTTCAATAATGCTGTTTATAGTAAAAAGATTCCTTTTCAAACTGTACTTTTTGACACATGGTATGCTACACACAAAATTATGCAACATGTTGACTCCTTGGGCAAATATTATTATGCCCCTATTAAAGCCAATAGAAATGTTAGTAAAACGTGTGATTACGAGCCTTATAAAGCTGTTAGCAAGTTGACGTTTTCAGATGAAGAAATTAAGAATGGAATGGAGATTCATATAAAAGGATTTGCCAAAAATAAGCATGTTAATTTGTTTAAATTTACTGTTTCTACCAACAGAGTTGATTATGTTGTTACCAATAACAAAACTCAAAAATCTTCTAAAGCTGCACAAGATGAGTTTGGCTTGCGATGGGTAATTGAGAGCATGCATAGAAAAATTAAGCAACTGACTGGTATAGAACGTTGCCAATGCAGAAAACAGCGTATCCAACGTAATCACATTAGTTGTGCATTTCTAGTTTGGGCTTTTCTCAAAAGAACTGCAAATAAAATAGGTAAAACGGTCTACCAAATAAAGTTAGGGCTTTTAGATGACTATATGCAACAACAGCTTCGTTCTCCATCTTTACGATATTTAGAACCAAACATAGCGTAAGTTTTGGCTTAAGTGTCCTAGGACTAAACATCGAACTAATAAGAGATTAAATAATCGCGTTGAGAATGCACATCAACCAACTAGGCGAAAAGAGAAGATATTGATTAAATTTAAGCATCCTAATGCAGCACAATGTACATTATCACTGATGGGAAAAGTTAGAAATATATTTGCCGTAAATGTTGGAAGATATACTAAAACAGCACCTGACCAAAGAATTGCATTTGCATCCGCTAAATCCATTTGGGATGAAGCTACTCAAAGACTTCTTGCTGCCTGAAATCTAAAAATATTACTCTTTTTGACACTATGTTACTTAACTTGATGGTATGGACGCCAATGATAAGAAAGAACTTATCAACGGTTTTAAGTGATATTAAGATATCAAAGAACCAAAACCTAAGATAGGTTTGTAATTTTTAATAATTTTATAAAGGAGTCCATACCATGAGTAATTATAAAGTAATAGGAATTGATTTAGCAAAAAGAAAGTTGCATTTTGCAGCAATAAATTTAGACAATAAAGTTGTATTAAAAAAAGCAATGGATCGAAGAAGCTTTTTTGAAAATTTATCAACAATGTTTCCAGAGTCAGAAACCTTTGTATTTGAAGCTTGTGGTGGAGCTCATTATATGGCTCAAAGGCTTGAATCAATAGGACATAAAGCCATCTTGCTTAAACCTAAAGATGTGAAAGCATATGCAAAAACTCGACAAAAAAATGACATTAATGATTCAATTGCAATTTGCAAAGCATCATGTGATCCCGATTTAATACACGTCAAAGCTAAAACAATAGAAGAGCAAGAAATATCTTACCTGCATAAAGCAAGACAAAATATAATACAACAAAGGATTCAGTACAGCAACTCTCTGATGACTTCATTATTTGAATTTGGCTATTTGGTAACATGCGGAAAATCTACATTTGCAAAATCTTGTCAAAATTTTGTAAATTTTGCCCTAGAAGAAGGATTTATTAACAACACTATTGCTGAACAAATGTTGCTGGATTGTAAAGAAATTGAACAATTGATGATTCGTGAACAAAGCTTAGATAAAGAATTAGCAGCAAAGAATCGGAGTTCCAAGAAGGCAAAAATTTTAGAAACTATTCCAGGAATTGGTACAATTAACGCAAGTATTTTAAGCATCAAACCGGTTGAAGCATACGATTCTGCTAAGGATTTTGCTGCTTCACTTGGAATTGTCCCGAAACAAAATAGCACTGGAGGTAAGATTATTCTAGGAAGAATAACCAAGCAAGGTGATAGATATGCAAGAACAATGCTAATACAGGCTGGTAGGTCTTTATTGATGAGAAGCTATAAAACTAATCAGACATCAGGAGCGTTATCAGAATTTATTGAAAGATTAAAAGAAAAAGGGAAATCGTTCAATGTAATTGCAGTAGCTACAGCTAATAAATTGGCTAGAATCGCTTATGCCTGTCTGGTAAAGAACAGAAATTACCAATTGGTATAATAGTACTTAAGATTTAGGATAAATTATAAACTATATAATTTTTAAACTAGATAGGGGTAAAGAAATAAAAACAAAGTAGAATAATAAAACGGCGGGTTAAAGAGATAATACATAATCATTCTGGATGAAATCCGAGCTAACGTCATGGTACCTAGATACCGCTAACTTGAGTGAATCTCTCTAGGATCTTAGGCAGAATGCAGAAACCATTATGGCACTTTGATGCCGAATATATGACTGCTTCATTTATCATTAACTGTTTTTTATTTTTAGTACTTGTTTTTAACCAGGCGTCCATATATGACGATGCCCACAAAGTTATTGTTTGTTTTACTTTTTGTGATTATTATCGCATAGAAAATTAACTTAATTCTATGCCAAATATAGACATTCTTATTTTTGCCAGTTTTTTAGCGATTAACTTAATCGTTGGATTTTTGGATATTAAAAATATAAAAAATATTCGGGAATATGCGATCGGAAAAAGAAATTTCTCAACCGGTACAATAGTCGCAACCTTAATTGCTACTTGGATCGGTACTAGTACTTTCCTAATCAATAATTCACGAATATATACTGACGGGTTGTTTTACCTGCTTCCTAGCATACTTGGTAGTGTTGTTAGTTGGTTATTAATTGCCTATTTCCTTGCTCCTCGTTTCGAGCGTTTTTTAGGCAGTAGGTCAGTAGCCGAAATAATGGGAGAGGCTTACGGCAATAAAGTTTGGAATCTTACCTCTATTGTTAGCATATTAATGGCTATAGGCAGGATTGCTATTCAGTTTCATATAGCTAGTTTAGTGCTAGAGTTATTTTTTGGCATTTCAAATTTTTATGTGGATTTGTGTTTAGCAACTTTCGTAATAAGCTATTCGGCTTTCGGTGGCGTTAAATCGGTTACTTTTACCGAAGCCGTACAGTTTTTTACCTATAGTGCCGTTATTCCGGTAATAGGGATTATAGTGTGGAATGTTTTTAGTGATCCTACTATTTCTATCGACTCAAATGTGCAGCATCGTCTTACCGATTTAGGTATGGTATTTAATTATACGAACCCTAAATTTTGGATATCCTTAAATATCTTTATATATTTTGCCATTCCGTCACTTGGTCCTTCGATTTTTCAAAGAATATTGATGGCAAAGGACATACACCAGATATCAAGAACCTTTTTTATTTCAGCGATTATTTGCCTTTGTTTATCTGTTTTATTCATTTGGATTGCGATATTATTGTTTTCCCAAAATACTGTCGATATTAGTCAATTATTTTTTCAGATTACTAAAAGCTACATAGGATTTAAAGGCTTAATAGTCGGCGTTATTATGGCAATGATAATCTCAAGTACTAACTCTTATATTAACGTTGCGACAGTAAACTTGACGTATGATATTTATAAAAAAACCTCACTGCGATATAGCTACATAACTGCAATCATCATAGGTTTAATAGGGTTCGTTATCTCACTTTATACGAAAGACCTAATTAATATATTTTTATTACTTACCAGCATCTATTTACCTATAATTACCTTGCCTTTGATTCTCTTAATATATGGCTTTAAATCAACTGCTAAAACCTTTTTTATCGGTGCGGTAGCAGCATTATTAACAATCATAGCATGGCAATTATTTTCTTTAAGGCAGATTATAGGGATTTATCCGATCTTACCGGCTGCAATCATAAACTTAATCTTTTTCCTTGGTAGTCATTATATTTTAAAACAGCCAGGCGGCTTTGGTTCGTTAAAAGAGCCTCTAAGCGTAAGACTGATAAAGCAAGAGCGAAGAAGAAGATTCTTGGGTTTATTCCGCTTAATCAAGAATTTTAATCCTTTAATATATTGGAATAATACATTACCACGCCAGGAAATCACTTATAGCTATGTTGGGATATTTATTTTAATCTCTATTTTTTCATCCTTATATCTTACGCCTAACAGCAGGATAATGAACCATCTAAATATATATAATATCATTTATCACTGCACGCTTGTAACTTCTGCAATACTCATCACCTATCCGTTATGGCCTTTGAAATTCCAGAAGAAATATATCATATCATTATTCTGGTTTGTTGCTAATTTCGGGATATTGATATTTTTTAGTAGTTTGCTTGTTTTATCAAGCAACTTCTATCAATTACAATTAATGAGTTCAATAATTAACCTGCTAATAATTGCGACATTATTTAGATGGCATACCACCTTGCTTATGACTATTATTGGAGTATTTGCCAGCATAGAGTTTTATAAATATTTTATGGATGAGAAGCTTTTAGTTAGTATAGATTGTTTTCAGTTTAAAGTGATATATTTCATTACTTTATTTAGTGGTTTGTTAATTGTTTTCTTAAGACCGAGGCAAGAACAAGAAAGATTAGTTAACCTAAAAAATACTCATTTAGGGGATATGGTTAGTTTTAGAGAGCAAGAGCTTGAAAAATTGCTTGATCTAAAACATGAGTTTTTACGTAATATAAACCATGAAATAAATACGCCGTTAACCGGTATTATTAGCCTTGGTGAAACTTTATGGGCTAATTACGATAGATTTAGCGATGATCAACGCCGTAATGCAGTAGAGATAATAGCTAAAAGTTCTATTAGATTAAATAGTCTGATAAGTAATATTTTAGATTTTTCAAAATTATCTAGTCTTGGTTATGAATTAAATAAAGACAACATAAATTTAAGTGAGCTATTGCATGAGCGAATTAAAATATGTAAAAAACTATACTTAAATAATAAGAAGTTAGAATTTATATCTGAGATTGAAGAAAATATAATATTTAAATGTGGTCTTCATTATATTAGCCATACATTCGATAATTTGATAATTAACGCTATTAGCTATTGTAATGATGGTATAATAAAAATTGATTTACAAAAGCAGGAAAATAATATTTTATTTACTATTAAAGATGATGGAATAGGCGTTCCAAAAGAGGAACTACAAACTATATTCGGCGTGTTCGTTGTAAGCTCAAAAACCCGCTCACCTGCAGGCGGTAGAGGAATGGGGCTTGCCTTATGTAAAAAGGTAATAGAGCTGCATGGCGGAAAAATCTGGGCAGAAAATGATGAGCAAGGAAAGACGACTTTTGTTTTTATGCTGTGATATCATTGTACAATGTCATCAATGCTAACGGCATCGTCATATATGGACGCCTGGTTAAAAACAAGTACTAAAAATAAAAAACAGTTAATGATAAATGAAGCAGTCATATATTCGGCATCAAAGTGCCATAATGGTTTCTGCATTCTGCCTAAGATCCTAGAGAGATTCACTCAAGTTAGCGGTATCTAGGTACCATGACGTTAGCTCGGATTTCATCCAGAATGATTATGTATTATCTCTTTAACCCGCCGTTTTATTATTCTACTTTGTTTTTATTTCTTTACCCCTATCTAGTTTAAAAATTATATAGTTTATAATTTATCCTAAATCTTAAGTACTATTATACCAATTGGTAATTTCTGTTCTTTACCAGACAGGCATAAGCGATTCTAGCCAATTTATTAGCTGTAGCTACTGCAATTACATTGAACGATTTCCCTTTTTCTTTTAATCTTTCAATAAATTCTGATAACGCTCCTGATGTCTGATTAGTTTTATAGCTTCTCATCAATAAAGACCTACCAGCCTGTATTAGCATTGTTCTTGCATATCTATCACCTTGCTTGGTTATTCTTCCTAGAATAATCTTACCTCCAGTGCTATTTTGTTTCGGGACAATTCCAAGTGAAGCAGCAAAATCCTTAGCAGAATCGTATGCTTCAACCGGTTTGATGCTTAAAATACTTGCGTTAATTGTACCAATTCCTGGAATAGTTTCTAAAATTTTTGCCTTCTTGGAACTCCGATTCTTTGCTGCTAATTCTTTATCTAAGCTTTGTTCACGAATCATCAATTGTTCAATTTCTTTACAATCCAGCAACATTTGTTCAGCAATAGTGTTGTTAATAAATCCTTCTTCTAGGGCAAAATTTACAAAATTTTGACAAGATTTTGCAAATGTAGATTTTCCGCATGTTACCAAATAGCCAAATTCAAATAATGAAGTCATCAGAGAGTTGCTGTACTGAATCCTTTGTTGTATTATATTTTGTCTTGCTTTATGCAGGTAAGATATTTCTTGCTCTTCTATTGTTTTAGCTTTGACGTGTATTAAATCGGGATCACATGATGCTTTGCAAATTGCAATTGAATCATTAATGTCATTTTTTTGTCGAGTTTTTGCATATGCTTTCACATCTTTAGGTTTAAGCAAGATGGCTTTATGTCCTATTGATTCAAGCCTTTGAGCCATATAATGAGCTCCACCACAAGCTTCAAATACAAAGGTTTCTGACTCTGGAAACATTGTTGATAAATTTTCAAAAAAGCTTCTTCGATCCATTGCTTTTTTTAATACAACTTTATTGTCTAAATTTATTGCTGCAAAATGCAACTTTCTTTTTGCTAAATCAACCACTACCGGCTGAGAGCCGGTAGGTTGATGATAGGCACTAGAAGTGCCGTAGAGTTTAAGCTAAAGCTTATTCCAATCTAATGTTAGGAATAGAAGTTGGTTTATGAGCTTCTGTATGGTTATTTATATACTCATTAATTACTTCATCTGTGATATGACCACTTGTTGTACTAAAATAACCTCTTCCCCAAAAATGCTTCCCCCAATATCTCTTTTTTAATTCTGGGAATTCTTGTTGTATTCTACGTGAAGTTCTACCTTTTGCTCTTTGTACAAATTCACTTACTGCTATATTAGGAGGTATCGATACTAAAATATGTACATGATCAGATGATATCACCCCATTTACTATCCTAATATTCATTTCCTCTGAAACTTGAGCTATGATTTCCCTAATCCTTTCTTTGATAACTTGGGTTAATACTTTATAACAGTATTTTGTTATCCATACTATGTGATACCTGTGATAATATACCGTATGTTTCCCTTTTTCATATTCTGTCATAGTCATCCTATAAAATAAGTCCTACTTACTTATTTTATATAAGACGACTATGACTTATTCAAACTAAAGTTTCTCCACCTGAAGGTGGAGGTTTGAACCATCAGCTGGATAATCAATTCCTATTACTTTATAATTACTCATGGTATGGACTCCTTTATAAAATTATTAAAAATTACAAACCTATCTTAGGTTTTGGTTCTTTGATATCTTAATATCACTTAAAACCGTTGATAAGTTCTTTCTTATCATTGGCGTCCATACCATCAAGTTAAGTAACATAGTGTCAAAAAGAGTAATATTTTTAGATTTCAGGCAGCAAGAAGTCTTTGAGTAGCTTCATCCCAAATGGATTTAGCGGATGCAAATGCAATTCTTTGGTCAGGTGCTGTTTTAGTATATCTTCCAACATTTACGGCAAATATATTTCTAACTTTTCCCATCAGTGATAATGTACATTGTGCTGCATTAGGATGCTTAAATTTAATCAATATCTTCTCTTTTCGCCTAGTTGGTTGATGTGCATTCTCAACGCGATTATTTAATCTCTTATTAGTTCGATGTTTAGTCCTAGGACACTTAAGCTTAATCGGTTTAATGTAACTCTTGAGCCATAGTACCCTACAATTTTGTAGAGATGTTGAAGAAAGGTTGATTTAAAGGGTAATAAAGTAGTATAAGGTGGATTTTTTGGAAAACAATGCACCAAATACTACTTCGAGAATTAATCTCTTAGGGTTTAATTCCCCGAAGGTCTGCTTCGTGATATACTAGATGCATGGAAGAAAGCAGTTATATACATAAAAGTCATAATGTCATAGTACTAATATATCATTTAGTAACACCGGCAAAGTATAGAAGAGTAATATTCAATGAGGAACTAGACGATTATTTATGTAAAATTTGTGAGGACATAGAAGCTCGTTATGAAATTAGATTTTTGGAAATAGGAGTAGATAAAGAACATGTACATTTTTTACTACAGTCAATACCAATGTATAGCCCAACAAAAATAACTCAAATCATAAAAAGTATTACATCTAAGGAAATGTTTAAGAAATATCCAAATCTTAAAGAAAAATTATGGGGAAGTGAGTTTTGGAGTAAAGGATATTTTATGAGCACAGTATGTAAACATGGTGATGAGCGGAAATTACGTAATTATGTAAAAAATCAAGGTTCAGGCAAACCTTCTTATAAAGCATTTCAACAAAAACAGTTAAAACTTTTTGGATAGATACCTCGTAGCTCTGCTGCGAGGAGTATCATTTTTATATATAGATAGAAATAAATCAAGATTAAAATGTTTGTCTGGAATGATAATCAGTCTAATGACTGGAAGTTCTATTTATCAAAAAGGTTTAGCCCTTGGTATTGTAGGTGATGCTAAAATATCATCAAAAACCCATAGGATTTATCGTTTTTTGAAAGAATTTACTTTTGATTATATGAAAGTTGCATCATTGATATTAAGCTTTTTTTGTATAGAAAATTATGTTGTAGCAATAGATCGAACAAACTGGAAATTTGGGAAATCAGATATTAATATTTTATTTTTAGTAACAAAACTTACGCTATGAGTGGAAGAGTGATAAATTATTGTAAGAATAATTAAACATGTCAAAGAGGAACAGATTGCAAGCAATACCAATTAATAGAACAGATTACTGTCAATTTTTAACAATTAGCCAAAAGAATTATAGTTTAACCTACTACGCTGAACATGCCAAGAAATGTAGCCATGATGTTATTAATAGATTTTTAGAAAATGAAAAATATACTCCTTCTTTGTTATGGGAACACATTAAGAATGATGTTATCTTTTCATCTAACGGATATACAATATTTGATGATACGGTGTTAAACAAAAGGAACACAAAGAAAATAGAGGTTGCTAGATCGCAGTATAGTGGAGCTACAGGTGGAGTTACTACCGGTATAGGAGTAGTGAGTCTTGTATATTATAACCCCGATATTGATAAGTTTTGGGTAATAGATTATCGCATTTTTTCACCTGATCATGATGGAGCGACGAAACTAGATCACCTACTAAAGATGTTCAATAATGCTGTTTATAGTAAAAAGATTCCTTTTCAAACTGTACTTTTTGACACATGGTATGCTACACACAAAATTATGCAACATGTTGACTCCTTGGGCAAATATTATTATGCCCCTATTAAAGCCAATAGAAATGTTAGTAAAACGTGTGATTACGAGCCTTATAAAGCTGTTAGCAAGTTGACGTTTTCAGATGAAGAAATTAAGAATGGAATGGAGATTCATATAAAAGGATTTGCCAAAAATAAGCATGTTAATTTGTTTAAATTTACTGTTTCTACCAACAGAGTTGATTATGTTGTTACCAATAACAAAACTCAAAAATCTTCTAAAGCTGCACAAGATGAGTTTGGCTTGCGATGGGTAATTGAGAGCATGCATAGAAAAATTAAGCAACTGACTGGTATAGAACGTTGCCAATGCAGAAAACAGCGTATCCAACGTAATCACATTAGTTGTGCATTTCTAGTTTGGGCTTTTCTCAAAAGAACTGCAAATAAAATAGGTAAAACGGTCTACCAAATAAAGTTAGGGCTTTTAGATGACTATATGCAACAACAGCTTCGTTCTCCATCTTTACGATATTTAGAACCAAACATAGCGTAAGTTTTGACTGAAAAAAGAAATAGAAGAGTCCAACAAATAAGTGGTATTTAAAAGTATGAATTTTAACGAGGAGGAAGAGCGAAACACTTATGAAGATCGCTTAAAGTGGCTTATGATCAAGGCTAATACCTTAAAAAAAGCAGAAATGAAAAAAGCTGCTGAGATAGCAAAAGAAATGCTAATATATAATGAACCTATAGAAAAAATAATTAAGTATACTAAACTTTCAACAGAAGAAATAGAAAAACTGAAAAGAAAAATAGAGGAGTCCAACAAATAAAAAAGTTCTAATAAAGAACAAATCATTTATGAAGATTGTTTTAGACCAGAAATTTAGAACGGATTATTTAAACCAAGTTTTCCATATGTTTCTGAATTATCTATAACTTTTATTCCTTGTTTGATTAGGCGTAATATGTAATACATTCCTGCACCAAAAACAATAGCATATACTACTACAAAAGCCATTAAGGAAATAAATACATATTTGCCTAGCACCGGCGATGCCATATCGGCAGTTCTTAGAATATTATAGACAATATAAGGTTGTCTGCCTACTTCAGTAACAAACCAACCGGCTAGTACTGCAATAAAGCCTGATGGTGACATTAACATATACCAATATTGAAACCATTTAGCATTATATAATCTTTTCTTTAAATAAAGATATAATCCAGCGATTCCTGTAAATACCATTAAGAAACCAATCCCAACCATAATACGGAAGCTATAAAATACTGTAGCAACCGGTGGACGTTCATCTTTTGACCACTCTTTTAGTCCCTTTATTTCACCGTTCAAACTATGAGTTAAGATTAAGCTACTAGCATATGGTATTTGCACAGCATATTTTGTTTTTTCCTCTTCTTTATCCGGAAAGCCAATAATATTTAAAGCTGCTCCTTTTTCTGTATCCCAAATTCCTTCCATAGCTGAAACTTTAACAGGCTGATATTTAAGAGTATTTAAGCCATGCTGATCCCCAATAAATACTTGAACAGGAGCAACAAATAATGCCATTAATACTGCCATAAAAAACATAATTTTAGCATGTTCTTTATATCGGTTATTTAACAAATAAAAGCTCCCTACGCCGCCAATAACAAACGAAGTGGTTAGATAAGCTGCCGTAAGCATGTGAAAAAAACGATACGGGAAAGAGGGATTAAAGATAATTTCAAGCCAATTTAAAGGATAAAAAAGCCCGTCACTCTTAATTTCAAAGCCGGTAGGTGTGTGCATCCAGCTAATAGCTGAAAGTATCCAAAAAGCTGAGATAACAGTACCGATAGCAACTATTAAAGTAGAAATAAAATGTACTTTTTTGCTGACTTTATTAAAGCCAAATAACATGATGCCAAGAAACGAGGATTCTAAAAAGAAAGCGGTAAAAACTTCAAAGCCGAGTAATGGACCAAGTACGTTGCCTACCTTATAAGAAAAATTCGACCAATTAGTACCAAATTGATACGACATTACAACGCCAGAAACTACCCCCATACCGAAAGTAACTGCAAAAATCTTTACCCAGAATTTATATATTTCCTGATAAACAGTTTTTCCTGTTTTTAACCATAAACCTTCAATGACTGCCAAAAAGCTTGCAAGACCTATAGTAAATGCCGGAAATATGATATGAAAGCTTATGGTAAAAGCAAACTGAATTCTTGATAATAATACTTGATCAAATTCCATATATTACAAAACCATAATTAAAAACTTCTGTATTTGATTTAATTATCCGCCTTTGCTATTATCAAATTCTATCTGATTAGTTTTAACAAATTTTCCTTTTTCGGAGTTCCAATTATAATGAACATTTACTATTCTTACTTCTGTAACATTAACATCACCGTTTGGCAATTGCGTAACATCATATCCTTTACAGATAGAATCAGTAATTAACAGACTTGCTTGGCAAATATATTTTACATCGAAGAATGGAGAATTATCATCTTTCATGTCTTCTTGTTCTTCTAAAAAATTATTAGATAATTCTTTCTCCTGCATTTCTAATGATTTTGAGTTTATTTTCTGATTTTTGTAACACTATTTAAAGCAAGAAGCAAGACTTTTCAATATATTTAATAGTTTTAGGTATATTTTTACAAAAAAATTAAGTTAAATACACTGATTTTTTAAAATATGAGGTAACATTATAGTGATAAAATATCCTACTTTATCCAAATCGACGCTTAGTTTAGGTATTTATTTTTTAAAATTCGATAAAGTTAAAATTCTCTTATTAACTGCTAGTTGTATCATATTTGGTATGATTCCGGCAGTTGATAGTATATTACTGCAAAAGATTATCGATTTAATTGAGTCATTCAGTGACGATAATGCACATAATCTTTTATCTTCAATGATTTATTGGGCAGTGTTTTATGCTCTTTGGTGGGAGGGGATTAATATCGCTTACCGCTCATACGATTATTTATATCTAAAAACCATGCCTGTTATTAAAGGAAAAATATTAAACGAACTTTATAATTATACTCAATATCACAGCCATAAATTCTTTCAAGACAATCTAGCAGGGCATATTAGCAATAGAATTACCGAAACTGCTAGATCATTTGAAATGATCATTTCAATATTTGGTGAAAAAATTCTCCGTAAACTAGCAATTATTGCTTTTGCATTAGTTGCTTTATATTCAGTACATTATATTTTTGCCACCATATTTATTATATGGATTACAGTTTTCTTAGGGCTTAGCGTTTTATTTTCAGGTAACATTAATAGATATTCGCTAAATTATGCACGAAGCCAATCGCTTGTTGCTGGTAGTATTGTTGATGCAATTAGCAATATTAATGCGGTCAGGATGTTTACCTCTCATAAATTCGAGCGTCAACATTTAGAAACAAGGGTAGAGAATGCTGTAGCTGATGAGCAAACTATGCAATTTTTTATGTTCAAACTACGTTACGCTCTTGGCACTTCTTGCTCTATAATGATTTTTGTCATGATTTATTACCTGTCAACCCTACGTAGCGAGCTAGCTATAACCATAGGTGATTGTGTGCTAGTATTAACATTATGCATAAACGTATCGGATAATATTTGGGATTTAACCCAAGAAATCGGTGATATGTTTGAGCAAGTAGGAGCTTTTAACCAAGGTCTATCGTTGATGGGACCGCATATTATAACTGACATAGAAAATGCATCTCCTTTAGATATAAAAGACGGCATCATTGAATTTAGAAATGTTACCTTTAATTATCATCACAATAATAATTTGTTTCATAATAAATCAGTATTAATTCCAAGTAAGCAAAAAGTAGGATTAGTTGGTTTTTCTGGCTCAGGTAAAACTACATTTATCAGCTTAATTACTAGATTACATGATATAGAAGAAGGAATGATTTTAATTGATGGTCAAAATATTAAAAATGTGACGCAAGATTCTTTAAGAAAAGCTATTAGCCTTATCCCACAAGAGCCGATACTTTTCCATCGTACCATTTTGGAAAATATTAGATATGGTCGTAAAGAAGCGTCACTTGAAGAAGTAATTGAAGCAGCAAAAGCTGCCCACATACATGATGTGATCAGTAAGTTGCCAGAAGAGTACGATACTATGTGTGGTGAGCGAGGAAATAATCTTTCGGGTGGTCAGCGTCAGAGAATTATTATAGCAAGAGCTATTTTAAAAAACGCACCTATCCTAATTCTTGATGAAGCAACAAGTAGCCTAGATAGCGAAACAGAAAGCTTAATCCAAGAATCAATGGAATATTTAATGCAAAATAAAACTGTGATAGTTATCGCTCATAGGTTATCAACTCTGCTTAATATGGATAGGATTTTAGTTTTTGATAAAGGTAGTATTACTGAAGATGGTAGCCACGCAGAGCTGCTAAAAAATAGTAAGCTTTACCAAAAATTATGGAATTCACAAGTGAAAGGCTTAATAGCCTAAATTTATGGGTAATGAATTTTTATTTGATATTAAAGAGATTTGTAATACTAAAAATGTACTTTCACAAAATAATATAAAAAAGTTTAGAAAAGATTTTCTGAAGTTTAGTCCAAAAGAAATAAATGAAATAAGTGAGAAATTTTCATCTATACCACTTGTAAGTGCGGCTATAGAAACAATAGCATGTTTATTTAAACAGCTAGATAACAAAACTTACGCTATGAGTGGAAGAGTGATAAATTATTGTAAGAATAATTAAACATGTCAAAGAGGAACAGATTGCAAGCAATACCAATTAATAGAACAGATTACTGTCAATTTTTAACAATTAGCCAAAAGAATTATAGTTTAACCTACTACGCTGAACATGCCAAGAAATGTAGCCATGATGTTATTAATAGATTTTTAGAAAATGAAAAATATACTCCTTCTTTGTTATGGGAACACATTAAGAATGATGTTATCTTTTCATCTAACGGATATACAATATTTGATGATACGGTGTTAAACAAAAGGAACACAAAGAAAATAGAGGTTGCTAGATCGCAGTATAGTGGAGCTACAGGTGGAGTTACTACCGGTATAGGAGTAGTGAGTCTTGTATATTATAACCCCGATATTGATAAGTTTTGGGTAATAGATTATCGCATTTTTTCACCTGATCATGATGGAGCGACGAAACTAGATCACCTACTAAAGATGTTCAATAATGCTGTTTATAGTAAAAAGATTCCTTTTCAAACTGTACTTTTTGACACATGGTATGCTACACACAAAATTATGCAACATGTTGACTCCTTGGGCAAATATTATTATGCCCCTATTAAAGCCAATAGAAATGTTAGTAAAACGTGTGATTACGAGCCTTATAAAGCTGTTAGCAAGTTGACGTTTTCAGATGAAGAAATTAAGAATGGAATGGAGATTCATATAAAAGGATTTGCCAAAAATAAGCATGTTAATTTGTTTAAATTTACTGTTTCTACCAACAGAGTTGATTATGTTGTTACCAATAACAAAACTCAAAAATCTTCTAAAGCTGCACAAGATGAGTTTGGCTTGCGATGGGTAATTGAGAGCATGCATAGAAAAATTAAGCAACTGACTGGTATAGAACGTTACCAATGCAGAAAACAGCGTATCCAACGTAATCACATTAGTTGTGCATTTCTAGTTTGGGCTTTTCTCAAAAGAACTGCAAATAAAATAGGTAAAACGGTCTACCAAATAAAGTTAGGGCTTTTAGATGACTATATGCAACAACAGCTTCGTTCTCCATCTTTACGATATTTAGAACCAAACATAGCGTAAGTTTTGATAATAAAAAAGCTATAGAAGTTAAACAATTTCTAATACAGCAATTAATCTCTTAGGGTTTAATTCCCCGAAGGTCTGCTTCGTGATATACTAGATGCATGGAAGAAAGCAGTTATATACATAAAAGTGATAATGTCACAGTACTAATATATCATTTAGTAACACCGGCAAAGTATAGAAGAGTAATATTCAAAGAGGAACTAGACGATTATTTATGTAAAATTTGTGAGGACATAGAAGCTCGTTATGAAATTAGATTTTTGGAAATAGGAGTAGATAAAGAACATGTACATTTTTTACTACAGTCAATACCAATGTATAGCCCAACAAAAATAACTCAAATCATAAAAAGTATTACATCTAAGGAAATGTTTAAGAAATATCCAAATCTTAAAGAAAAATTATGGGGAAGTGAGTTTTGGAGTAAAGGATATTTTATGAGCACAGTATGTAAACATGGTGATGAGCGGAAATTACGTAATTATGTAAAAAATCAAGGTTCAGGCAAACCTTCTTATAAAGCATTTCAACAAAAACAGTTAAAACTTTTTGGATAGATACCTCGTAGCTCTGCTGCGAGGAGTATCATTTAATTTTTGATGAATATGGTAATCATGAGGAAGTAAAAAAATTTATTCTTGGTCATCAATTAGAATTTTGTAATGTGGATTGATGATCTATTGGTGTCATTCTTACTTAAGGCTTGCTCCGTATAGATCAGTTTTAATTTGGTATCTACGTAACAAAATCACTAAAACCCGCTTAGGCTATTAGGACCAATAATAGCAGATGTAGAGTTAGTACTAAATATTCGGTCTGCTGTTTGTATAATATCTTCGGCTTTTATATTCATAATAATTTCCATTATCTCTTCAGGTGAAATATATTTACCGAAAACAGCATAATTTTTGCCTATTTCTTCCGATTTATAGGCTACTTTTTCCTGAGCCATTTGTAAATTACTACGGATTTGGGTTCTAGCTCTTTCTATCTCTTCTTGCTTTACCTGCTCTGTCATTCTCTTTATTTCGTTCTTCAGCTCTGCGGCTAATAGCTCTAATTTGTCATGTGCGGTACTCGCATAAATAGTAAATACTCCGCTATCAAAATATGGACTATTATAACTACCTACTGCATATGCAAGCCCTAATTTTTCACGAATATGCTGGAATAATCTTGAAGACATCCCACCACCAAATATTATAGCAAGTAGCTGTGTTTGGTAAAGCTTTGCTAAATCAATGTAAGATGTTCCTTCAAAACCTACTATTAAAGTGGTTTGCTCTAAATCTTTATTTATAAAGCTATGACCACCTATATATTTTGCAGGCGAAAAATTACTTTTCTCTCCTTGTTTTAAAGAAGAAAATAACTTCTCAGCTTCTTTTACTATTTTATCGTGATCAACATTACCTGCAATCGATAAATAAAAATTCTCAGCATTATAATGCTTACCTGTAAAGTTTAAGAAATGATCCCTATTAAAAGTCTCAAGCGTTTTGCTTGTTCCAAGTATCGGTTTACCAAGTGGTTGGTCTTTAAACACACTATTATAAAACTTCTCATATACTAAATCATCAGGATTATCTTGAGCATGTGCTATTTCTTGCAAAATTACCTGATACTCTTTTGCTATTTCTTCTTCAGCAAAAGCACAATTTTGCACTATGTCAGCAATTATTGCTAATGCTTTATTACAATTTTCATATAACACTCTTGAATAATATACTGTCTTTTCATGACCAGTATAAGCATTAAAATGCCCCCCTATAGAGTCAAACTCTTCAGCTATTTGTTTTGCTGTTCTGGTTTTAGTGCCTTTAAAAGCCATATGTTCAAGAAAATGAGATATTCCTTCTTCTTCTAGATTTTCATAACGGCTACCAACTTTGGCTATCAAATTTATTGCTACCGAATTAACATAAGGCATATTATATGTTAAAATCGTTAAGCCGTTTTTTAATTTACTAACGTTAAAATTTTCTTTCATAATTACTTTTTTATTTTCCAAATCGTCATTGTGAGGAGAAACTGCAAGTTTTGTACGTGCACAATCTCGGGATGATTAACGAGATTGCTTTGTCGCTTTGCTCCTCGCAATGACATTTTTTGACTCTCTCAACTTCGCAAGTCGCAAAAATCTTGCAAAAGCAAAAATCATTGAATCTACAAAACCATCAAAGCCAAATACAAAATATCTTCTAATAAAAAATGCTTTGAAAAACCACCATATCATTTCGGTTGCTATCCGAATATTTGATGGGTTTTTACCTTGTTTAATCAAATCCTTTGCTTGCTCACCGGAATAAAAATTTGCTTTAGCTACTAACTGCTCAATTGAAGTACCTGAATAGTGATAAGCAGCTTCATTTAATGTATAGATTTTATTTGCAAAATCAACATCCTTGTTAAATACTACCGAATCATGAGTGGTACTATTCATAGTATTTGCAAAACTAGCAAAATTTTTATTATACAATCTGGTGCATTTATTATAAGGAGCAAAAATTCTAGGGCGTATATCATTACGATGCATTATTAAAAGCTTTATTTGATAAGCCAAATAACGATCTTGATTTTGAGAGGCAAAAATATATTCTATTTCGTCTTGCAGCTCTTTAGAAAGTTCTTCATCAGCATCAATATTAAGAATCCAATCATTTTTACATATAGTTTCAGCAAAAGATTTCTGCCCTACATAACCAAGCCATGGCTTGACTACTACCTTAGCTCCTAAATTTTCAGCGATTGCTACAGTCTCATCAGTACTTTCACTATCTACTACTATTACCTCATCAGCAATATTTTTTACGCTATTTATAGCCCGCTCTATCCTTGCAGCTTCATTTTTAGTAATGATAAAAGCTGAGATTTTAGTCATAATACTTACACCATCATTGTGAGGAAATTACGTCAGTAATTGACGAAGCAAAGAAGTATAAATAATCTTTTCATATAAATCTATCCATTCTTGATTTATTTCTTCAATAAGTTCCAACTTTCTTTTTCTTGAACCGCCTTTTATACTTGTTTTATTTGAAAAATTGGCTACGTCGTCCATAAGTACTGTGGTGCTCACGTATTAAGTATACGCTCCGCTCCTCGTCTTATGAACTCCTTGCTCTTTTCCAAATAAAACTTCGTCTATCCAATTCTTCATTTATTAGTAGTATATTTGCTTTTCCCTTGTGATTGCTGATATCATAGTGTCATGTAACTAAAACACCAGCATTTTACAATCATACTTTTTAGAGAATCCTTTTAAAAGTTCATTTTTATGCTCATATATACGTTTAGTAAGATTAGAAGTTACTCCAACATACCAAAGTACCATTTCTTTTGTTAGTAATAATGTATACTACTGGTTGTTTCATAATAATGTCATTGTGAGCAAAAAGGAGTGTAGAAACAGAAAAATAATAAAAAAAAATGCTAAAAATTAGCATTTTTTATACTTCCTTGCTTTGTTAATTACTGGCGTAATTTCCTCGCGATGACGAACATATTTAAACCAGCTCGTGCTATTTTTTTAGCATCTTTCTGTGCTTGTTTAGTGTAACGAATTATATACATTTATAAAAAATTACCAATCTAGTTTATCGCTACACTTTTCTATTGGTTCTTTTCGCCCTTCAACTATAGACTTATGCATATTTGGAATAGAATAGTAAGTACAAAGTTTCTTCCATATTACGATAATCTTCTTCTGAAATTAATGCTTCCATTATGTTTTCCTATTAAAAATCTAGTTAGCTTTAATAGCATCACTACTCAAAATAAATTTCTTTATCTTTTCAAAAGCGGTGTTTTCTATTTGTCTAATACGTTCTTTAGAAATATTATATTCACTACTCAAAACATCTAGGGTTTTAGGGGTATCTTGTAATTTACGTTCTGTTAAAATACGTAATTCTCTGGCGTTTAAAACTTTCATAGCACTAGACAATAAAGCTCTCTTATGAGTCATATCTTCTTTGTTAATGGCTATAGTTTCAGGGCTTGGACGTGTTTCAGGCAATAGTTCTATCAATTCGCCTGAGCTTGCATTGTCATTATTTATAGTATTATTTAACGATAAATCAGAACCAGAAAGTCTTATATTCATATCAGAAACTTCGCTAACTGAAACGCCTAGCTCATCAGCGATTTGAACAAAATCATCACTTGTAATAGCTCTTGAATATAAATTAGTGATTTTATTTTTAATTTTACTAAGGCTGAAAAATAATTTTTTCTGTGCAGCAGTCGTACCCATCTTTACTAATGACCAAGATTTTAATATATATTCTTGGATAGCGGCTTTAATCCACCACATAGCATATGTTGATAAACGAAAACCAAGTTCAGGGTTAAATTTTTTCACTGCTTGCATTAGCCCTATATTACCTTCTGATACTAGTTCAGTAACAGGAAGACCGTAAGTTCTATAACCAGTTGCAATTTTTGCAACTAACTTAAGATGGCTAGTTACTAGCTTATGTGCAGCTTGCAGATCATTCTGCTCTAAATAAGATTTAGCCAGTAAAAATTCTTCTTCTTGTGTTAGCGAAGGGATTTTGTTAATTTTCTGTAAGTAGCTGTAAAAGCCTGATTCACTAGAGATTGCTAATGCATTACTAATATTGGTCATTATTAACCTCGCATATTTTTTTATTTATAATATCATATATATGTTCTAAAATAAACTATTTCTAGAGTATTTTTAAATAAAATCAAATAATGTCTAAAAAATCTAATAAAAGCTTAGCGTTTTCCTTGTTAGGACTAATAGTTAGTATGGTACTACTTAGCTTTGCTGCCGTACCGCTTTATAACTTATTTTGTAAAGTTACGGGATATGGCGGTACTACTAACAGAGAAACAGCAACTATTTACTCTAAAGTCAAAGGAACCAGACCTATAATTATTGAGTTTGATGCTAATGTCGATAAAAATCTCCCTTGGCGTTTTATTCCAAGACAGCAGCGAGTCCAGATTGTTCCAGGACAAAACACCTTAGTTTTTTATGAAACAGAAAATTTAAGTAATAACGATATTATAGGAACTTCAATTTATAATGTTACTCCTAATAAAGCAGGAAAATATTTTGTAAAAATTCATTGTTTTTGTTTCGAAGAACAATTATTAAAAGCCGGTGAAAAAGTTTTAATGCCAGTCACGTTTTATATAGATAAGGATTTCGAAAACGATCCTGAAATGAGAGATGTAAAAGTACTTACTTTATCTTATAGCTTTTTCAAAGTACGTGATGTGAAAAAATGAGAAACTATCGAAATATAAAATTTATTAATAGTATCAACTTTTTATTCAAATATAGAAAAAGCACGAAATATATTAGATAAATATAAACATGTTGACTTAAACAAAGAATTAAAACTTATGAGAAAAGAAGATGCAGCAAAAGAATAAAATATTGTTAAAATCAGAACATATTTTACTTGATACTTCCGCAGTAGTTGCACTTTTAAAAAAAGAGAAAAGTTATAAATATCATTCCGTCGATTATTCCTTTTTCAAAAGAGATTGCAGTAGAAGCGGATAAATTAATGAGTTATACTAAGCAATATGGTTTATCTTTAGGTGATAGAGCTTGCATTGCTACCGGTATATACCATAACATTGCTATATATACTACTGATAAAATATGGGCAGAATTAAAAATTAAAAATGCTAATATTAGATTGATTCGTTAATAAAAGTTTTCAATAATCCATTTACGTAATTTAACTATTGGTGAAGTATTTACAAGAGCAGTAGACGGTAATGCTTTACCATTAGTATTAAAGTTAATTATTGGATCTATACCATATATACTATACCAGGCTTTTAATGGCGAACTATTTGAGTTTTTACGATGAAACCAACTTAAAAATGGCGTAGTCTCTTCATATTCTATTACTTTAACCGATTGCGGATTTTGGTGATATGCAAGGCTAAGTACTGACTGATCTGAGTGATGCCATTTATATTCATCATAATTAGGATGAATATTATAATCTTTACCTGAAAGGACTCTAATATCCTCACAACTTTTTAGCCATTTTCCAATAAAAGAGCGAGCAAGCTCAGTATTCCGCACTACAATAACCGCACTCCAAATATGATCATCATTTCTACATTCTTCAGTAAGGCAATTCATCAAAGCAAAACTTTCACCTTTTACAAAACTGCCATTCTTACGATCACGATCATGCACTAGTAATACATCATTAGTACCTAACAGATTAGTCAGATTGCTAATATGTTGTTTAATAACAAAAGCTGAATCCAAATATACTATAATAGCTCCCTCCGGAGCATTTTTCATTGTTTCAAGTATGATATAAGGCTTCCATAACCATAAACCTGCCCCTGCTTTTTCACTAAAAATTTCTTGATGTTTTTCTATAAATGTCTCATCAATATGTTTTTTCTTATAATTAAATATAAAATCTATGCCCTTATTAATAGCATAATGACTTGTTGCATTCTGATTACGATAAATATGTTCTGTACCATCAGCATAAGAAACTAAATAAATAGGTTCTTTTATAGAATTTTGAATTGATAGATCTACTTTCTGCATCGATAAATCATTTATAAAACCTTGATGGGCATATTCTAAAATAACCAGCACCAAATAAATAAATATTAATATAGCAACTGTTTTACATAAAGTTTTAAGGGGTTTTTTATATTGCAACGACATATTATTAGCTTTTAATTTGAATTAAAGTTTAGTATAATGGTTTTCTAGTTTTTATGCTAATCATTGCTTATTTTCCAATCAGATTCGAAAGAACAATTTACTATATCATCATTTATTCTAACTGTTCCTTTTAAGAAACCAAAATAACTTCTTTTAATTCTTTTAAAATATTTTTTAAACATCTGCACATTAGTATTTATTCAGTCATGTATAATAATAGCAGAAAAAAAGTAACATTAAAATTTAAAATTTTTTATAAATAATTGGTTGTAATTTATCGTAAATCGAGTATAATTTGCTGTTTGTTTAGAAGTTTTTATGATTAACTCAAACGATAGACAATCTACTTTAGTCGTTGCGATGTCCGGAGGCGTTGATAGTTCAGTGGTTGCTGGAGTGTTGTGCGAGCAAGGCTATAAAGTAATAGGTATTACCCTGCAATTATATGATCATGGTATGGCTACGGCTAAGAAAAATGCTTGCTGTGCAGGTCAAGATATTTATGATGCTAAAATGGTAGCAAATAAGCTTGGCATACCTCATTATGTGCTTGATTATGAAAGTAAATTTAAAGAATCGGTAATAGATAATTTTGTTGATAGCTATTTGAGAGGTGAGACGCCACTGCCATGCGTACAATGCAACAAATCAGTAAAATTTAGAGACCTAATCAAAACTGCTAAAGAACTTGGAGCTGATAAACTTGTTACAGGTCATTACGTACGAAAAATAAATGGTGATAATGGTCCAGAACTTCATATTGGACTTGACCCTTTAAAAGATCAAAGTTATTTTTTATTTGCAACTACCAAAGAGCAGCTTGAATATTTAGATTTCCCGCTTGGAGACCTTACTAAAGATGAAACAAGAAAACTTGCTAGTAAATTTGGGCTTGAGGTGGCAGATAAGCCTGACAGTCAAGATATTTGCTTTGTACCTGATGGAAATTATAAGAACGTAATAAATAAAATACGTCCGAATAGCAGCGAAAGCGGTAAAATTCTGCATATAAATGGTTTTGAGTTAGGAACTCACAGCGGCATAATTAACTATACTATAGGACAACGTCGTGGTCTTGGAATATCTTACCACGAGCCCTTATATGTGATAAAAATTGATCCTAGTAGTAATATAGTATATGTAGGTCCAGAATCTGCGTTAAATGTGCAGGAATTTGTAATTAAAGACTTGAATTGGCTAGCCCATAGTCTAAAGGATGGCGAGAAGCTGGAAGTAAGTGTAAAAGTCCGCTCAACAAGACCCCCTCGTTTAGCTGAAATAAGTAAGCTTGAGGGTGATAGAATGAAAGTAAAGTTTCTATCCGAGGAAAAAGCCGTTGCCCCTGGGCAAGCATGTGTTATTTATGACGGCACGAGAGTACTTGGCGGCGGCTGGATTACTAGGGATATAAATTGTCATCCCGTGGCTTGTCTACGGGGTGACATTAAGTATGATACATAATTCATAAAAAATAAGCTCACTAAAAACAGGAGAAATAAATGAGTTTTTTAAGAAAAAAAAGCTTTGAATCAGTCAAAGAAATAGGTAGCTCGAGTGGTCTTAGTAAGACTCTTGGAGCATTTGACTTAATACTACTTGGACTCGGTGCAATGATCGGTACAGGTGTATTTGTTGTTACCGGAATAATTGCTGCTAAATTTTCCGGTCCGGCTGTTATGGTATCTTATGCGATTGCAGGTATTACCTGTATTTTTGTAGCTCTTGTATACACTGAACTTGCGGCAATGCTTCCAACATCCGGAAGTATTTATACTTATTCTTATGTTGCATTCGGTGAGGTATTTGCTTGGATGATAGGCAGTGTTATAATATTAGAGCTAGGTGTTGCTGCTGGAATAGTTGCAGCCGGTTGGTCTGGTTACGTACAAGGGATATTAGAAGCCGGCGGAATCCACTTGCCAAAAGTTTTAACCACAGTGCCGACAAATGGCGGTATAGTAAATTTACCTGCATTCTTAATTTCGGTATTTATTGGGTTTATTTTATTTTTAGGTACTAAAGACAGTAAAAAATTAAATGCTATTTTAGTATTTGTTAAAATGGCTGCGATATTCGTCTTTATAGTTGCTGCTGCTCCACATTTTGATGCAACTAACTGGAGCAATTTTATGCCGTTCGGTTTTAGTAACGTCTTAGTCGGTGCATCTATTTTATTCTTAGCCTTTACAGGATTTGGAACAATTGCAACTGCTGCTGAAGAGTGTAAAAACCCAAAGCGTGATATAATGATTGGTATTATCGGCTCGCTTGTTCTAACTACTATAGTGTATGTTGCAATGGCAGGGCTTGTTACCGGTATTGCACCTTTTGATCAGTTAAACAACGATCAACCGCTTGCTTATGCTTTAACTATCAATAACAGTAAGATCGGTTCAGCTATAGTTGCAACTGGTGCTGTATGCGGTATGATGACGGTGCTGATGATGAATATTTATGGTACTTCTCGTATTTTTTATGCTATTGCACGTGACGGATTACTACCGAAAAGTTTTGCAAAATTGCATCCTAAATATGATAGCCCATATATTACAATTATAATATTTGCATCTTTAGCTGCTATTCTTGGAGGATTTTGTTCGACAGAGTTATTAACTCAATTAACTTCAATGGGAGCAATTATTGATTATATAACAGTTGCAATAATAGTATTATTATTTAGAACAAGGTTGCCTAATGCTCAAAGACCATTTAAATGTCCTTTAGTATATATTATTGCTCCGTTTATTTTAATAGTATGCTTTTATTTATTGTTCATTCAAATGTATGATGGTGAGTTTAATTTACTTACAGCAGGACGTGCTTTATTAATTTGGGTTGTTACGATATTTGCTTTATATATAGTCAGATCATTTTTTATGAAGAAAGAAATATAGCTTCAATTATTAGGATATATACATCAAATTTTAAGAGACTCGCTTATGCTCTCGTACTAAATGTACGCTCCGCAAGCTCGCTCTAAAATTTAAAGTCTATATCCTAATACTTTTCGCTATATAATATAATTAATTTAATTAAATAGCATTAAATAAATCAAAATGACCGAAAAACTCCAGCCACTTCGAGGAATGAAAGATCTTTTGCCGGATGATTATAAAGTTCATGATTATATAATCAATAAAGCAAAAGAGGTTGGAGCATTATACGGCTACAAGCAAATGAGTGTGCCAATACTCGAATATACCAAAGTTTTCAACCGCTCGATGGGTGAAAGCTCTGACGTAATTAGCAAAGAAATCTACAGCTTTTTAGACAAAAGCAATGAATCTGTAGCTTTACGTCCTGAATTTACAGCAGGGGTTGTAAGAGCTTTTATCTCAAACGGCTTACAACATAAACTACCCCTCAAATTATTTTCTACTGGTCCTGTTTTTCGTTATGATAGACCGCAAGCAGGGCGTCAAAGACAATTTCACCAGCTAAATTATGAATATTTAGGAGCTAAAGGGGCTATTTCTGATGCTGAAACTTTAAAGCTAGCGGCAGATATACTTGAAAGTTTAGAGGTTTTAGCCGATACTACTTTAGAGTTAAACTCTCTTGGTTGCAGTCAGTCCCGCACTACTTATCAGCAAAAATTAGTAGAATATCTAAACAACTTTAAGGATGAGTTATCAGAAGATAGCAAAATAAGGCTAACTAAAAACCCGATGCGGATTCTTGATTCTAAAAGTGAAATCGATCAAAAAATAGTAGCTAACGCCCCTGTTTTATCAGAGTATTATACTGATGAGTCAAAAGAATATTTTGAAGAGTTATTAAAATATCTTGATATTTTAGGCGTGAAATACGCCATAAATGCACGCCTAGTTAGGGGGCTTGATTATTATTGCCATACTGCTTTTGAATTCACAACTACAAAGCTAGGAAGCCAATCCACTATTCTTGCCGGCGGGCGTTATGATGGGCTTAGCCGCATTATGGGTAATAACGATGAAGTACCGGCAATAGGTTTTGCAGCAGGAATTGAGAGAATAGCCTTGATGCGGGAATATAATATAAACTCGGTAACTCCAATATTTGTATTGCCAATAGGCGAGAATAATATTTCGTATTCTTTAAAAATAGCCGATCAATTACGTTTACATAATATACCTGCATTGATAGAAATAAGCGGTAAAATGGCAAAAAGAATGCAAAGAGCCTTAAATGATAATGCCAAATTTATTGTCTTTATCGGTGACGAAGAACAAGCAAGTAAAAATCTCAAAATCAAAGATTTAGAAAAACAAGAAGAGTATATATTGGACTTTTCGAAAGCAATTAAGTTGCTAAAAAAGTCTTAGACTTCTTTTATATATTATTGTACAAAGGGGTTTTGTTGTATGGTTCGAAAAATATCCACAATGTCATTCTTAGCATAGGCGGGGATTCAGAAGCCTTTAGTCATACCGTGGCTTGGGAACTAGATCCAGAAAAATAATAAAAAATGCTAATTTATAGCAATTTTTAACTAGATTGTTTTATCAAAACTTGTAGTTTTTCCTCGCAATGACGCTAAATAAATTTTAAAAAATAATATATGAAAAAAAAACTATATGAAGGTTCAAGTAAAACCCTATATACTTCTGAAGAAGAGTTTTTGCTTGTAATGGCTTTTTCTGATAAAGCTACTTTAGAAAATGGTGAAATTATTGATGTATCAGGCAAAGGAGTGCTTAATAATAATATATCTTCTTTTGTAATGAATAAGCTTGAAATGATTGGTATTGAAAATCATTTTATTGAAAAGCTAAATATGAGAGAGCAGTTAATTCAATATGTTGAGATGTTTCCTCTGCAAGTAGTCGTATCTTCTGTTGCGTGCGGTAGGTTTGTAAAAGAATTTGGTATGGATGAAGGCTTTGTATTTGATAAGCCAATAATTGACTTTAAAGTAAAAAGTCGTGAATTTAAATATCCGATAGTTAATGAACATCAAATATTAAATTTTGGTTGGTTAACTAAAGATGAAATTAATACAGTTAAGAAGCAAGCTTTGCGTATATATGATTTTCTAAGCGGTTTGTTCATCGGCATTGGTATTCGGCTTGTTGAATGTAGCCTTGAATTCGGGCGAGTATTTACCGGTGAGGAATCTTTGGTAATGTTAACTGATGAAATTAGTCCTGATGCTTGTAAATTATGGCATATTAATAGTAATGAAAGACTAGGATTTGAATTGCTAGAAAAAGACCCAGCTAAAGCTTATGAATCATATAAATTAATAGCTGATCGTTTAAAAGAAAAATAAGTTAGAATAAAAAATGATAAATATTTCTTTCCCTGATGGGAGTGCAAAGCAGTTTGAAAAAAATATTACAGCGTTTGAGATAGCTGAGTCTATTTCAACATCGCTTGCTAAAGCAGCAATGATTGCTGAAGTAAATGGCGATCTTAAGGATTTAAGTACTCAAATCGATAATGATTGCCGCTTACGTATTTTAACTGCTAAAGATCCTGAATGTCTTGAAGTTATAAGGCACGATGCTGCACATTTAACAGCGGAAGCAGTAAAGGAGTTATTCCCTGAAACGCAAGTAACAATCGGTCCTGCTATCGAGAATGGTTATTATTATGATTTTGCAAGAAGTAAACCTTTTACCACTGATGATTTAGCAGTTATAGAAGCTAAAATGCATGAGCTTGCTAAAAAAAATGAAAAAGTAACAAGAGAGTTATGGGATAGAGAAAAGGCTGTAGAATTTTTTAAATTGATAGGTGAGCATTATAAAGCTGAAATTACCGCCTCAATTCCGTCAAATGAGCCTATAAGCTTATATAGGCAAGGTAATTTTATTGATTTATGCCGAGGTCCGCACGCTCCATCTACCGGCTTTGTTAAACATTTCAAACTAATGAAAGTTGCGGGAGCTTATTGGCGTGGTGATAGCCGAAATGAAGTATTGCAGCGTATATATGGTACGGCTTGGGCTACTAAAGAGCAGCTAGATAGCTATTTATTCATGCTTGAAGAAGCTGAAAAGCGTGACCATAGAAAATTAGGAAAAGAACTTGATTTGTTCCATTTTCAGGAAGAAGCTCAAGGAATGGTATTTTGGCATGATAAGGGTTGGAGTATATATAATACTATTGAGCAATATATCAGAAGAAAGATTCGTAAAAATGGTTATATTGAAGTTAAGACTCCTGTTTTAGTTGATAAAAGTCTTTGGGAGCTTTCTGGACATTGGGAAAAGTTCCGTGATGATATGTTCGCTTTAGAAACGGACGACAAGACGCTTGCTTTAAAGCCGATGAACTGCCCTTGTCACGTACAGATTTTCAAGCAAGGTATCAAAAGTTATCGTGATTTGCCGCTTCGTATGTCTGAGTTCGGCTTGTGCCATCGTAATGAGGCATCCGGTGCTTTACATGGTTTGATGAGAGTACGGAGTTTAGTGCAAGATGATGCACATATATTTTGTGCTGAGGAACAAATTACCGAGGAAACAGTTAGCTTTTGTAAATTACTAACAGAGGTTTATAAGGATTTCGGTTTTACTGATATAAAGGTAAAATTCTCTGATCGTCCTGACGTTAGAGCTGGTAGCGATGAGAGTTGGGATAAGGCTGAAAATGCTTTAAAAGAGGCAGTAGAGAAAGCAGGTTATAGCTATACATTAAACCCGGGTGAGGGGGCATTTTATGGTCCTAAGCTTGAATTTGTGTTAACAGATGCAATAGGGCGTCAATGGCAATGCGGAACTCTGCAAATGGATTTTGTTTTGCCTGAGCGTTTAGATGCTAGCTATGTTGCAGCAAGCGGTGAGAAAAAAAGACCTGTAATGTTACATAGAGCAATACTTGGCTCGCTTGAACGTTTTATTGGGATATTAATCGAAGAATATGCAGGACGTTTTCCTTTGTGGCTTGCTCCTGTGCAGGTTGCAATTGCTACCATTACAAGCGATTTAAACGATTATGCTTTAGAGGTGCAGAAAGCTTTAATTGAAAGTGGAGTGCGAGTCGATATTAATATATCACCGGATAAAATTAATTATAAAATCCGTGAGTTTTCTAACCAAAAAGTACCGATGATTGCAGTAATCGGAAAACAAGAAAAAGAGAATAAACAAGTAACTATTCGAAAACTTGGAGCTACCGAGCAGGAAGTATTATCGGTTGAGCAGTTGATAGCACTCGTTAAGGAAGAAAATGAAAAATATCTTTAGAGGATTAATGATATGAAGATAAAAATAATAATTTTTTAACTATTATAAGTATAATTTCCTTACCTGTTATTGCAAAAAATAATCAAGAAAATAATAATTTAATTCTGGGTAAAAAATATTTTCATGGGTTTGAAGTTTCCAAAGATTATAAAAAAGCATATGAACTATTTGATGCTGCTGGAAAAGAAAGAGAGCCTTTAGGTTATTTATATATGGGTTACATGCATCTTGTAGGATTAGACGTAGAGCATACTCATGAAAAATCAAATTATTATTTTGAATTAGCAGCAAAACAAGGATTAGTTGAAGGAGAGTATCAATTAGCAATTAATCTCTTAGGGTTTAATTCCCCGAAGGTCTGCTTCGTGATATACTAGATGCATGGAAGAAAGCAGTTATATACATAAAAGTGATAATGTCACAGTACTAATATATCATTTAGTAACACCGGCAAAGTATAGAAGAGTAATATTCAAAGAGGAACTAGACGATTATTTATGTAAAATTTGTGAGGACATAGAAGCTCGTTATGAAATTAGATTTTTGGAAATAGGAGTAGATAAAGAACATGTACATTTTTTACTACAGTCAATACCAATGTATAGCCCAACAAAAATAACTCAAATCATAAAAAGTATTACATCTAAGGAAATGTTTAAGAAATATCCAAATCTTAAAGAAAAATTATGGGGAAGTGAGTTTTGGAGTAAAGGATATTTTATGAGCACAGTATGTAAACATGGTGATGAGCAGAAATTACGTAATTATGTAAAAAATCAAGGTTCAGGCAAACCTTCTTATAAAGCATTTCAACAAAAACAGTTAAAACTTTTTGGATAGATACCTCGTAGCTCTGCTGCGAGGAGTATCATTTATAAATTAAGAGCAATTATTCAATTCAATAAATGCAATATATATTTCCTTTTAATAATTCTTCAAAGTATCACCCTGAGGAATTTATTGTTTCTGAGTCTAATGCTCTAGCTTATAATGCTGTACAAAACTGGCAAAATAGTTTTGGAGTTAATCCTTATAAATTTACTTTACTAATAAAAGGTCCTGCCTCTTCAGGTAAAACTTATCTAACCAAAATATGGCAAAATTTAAGCAATGCTTACATCATTAAAGATATTTTTTTTGATGACAAAATTTTAGCAAATCATAATGCTTTCATTATTGAGGATATAGAAAATTGGCAGGAAACGGCATTGCTTCATCTATTTAACCTTATTAACGAAAAACAAAAATATCTTTTACTTACATCTAATAATAAAGGCAAAAACTTTATTTTACCTGATCTATCATCACGTATTAATTCTGTATTAAACGTTATACTTTATCCTCCTGATGATGAATTAATTAAAATTTTAATATTTAAACATTTTGCTATATCTTCTGTGACAATATCACAAATAGTAATAGATTTTTTATTAGTGAATTTGCCTAGAGAATATAACAAAATTTTAGAAAAATTGGAGTATATCAATAACTTTGCACTAACTTCTAAGAGAAAAATAACTATTCCATTAGTTAAAGAAGCTTTAAGCTTTGTAAATATTTCTTATTAATTCTTTAACTTTTTTGTTGACTTGCATATAAAAAATATAACCCTTTTTGCAGTTTATTTTTTATAAGGAAGTTATGTTGGGATATCAAAAAGAACAAAGAACTTTAACTAAAAATCAAAAACAAGCAATAAGTTTACTATCCATAGGAACTTTCTTAGAATATTTTGATTTGATGCTATATGTTCATATGGCTGTGCTACTTAATACAATATTGTTCTCTCCTAATAATCCTTATTCAGTAAAAGTATTATCCGCTTTTGCTTATTGTTCAACATTTGTATTTAGACCGTTTGGAGCTTTATTATTCGGCTGGATTGGGGATAATATCGGACGTAAACCGACAATTATAATTACAACCATAATGATGGCATGTACTTGTATAGGTATGGTTATCCTACCTTCTTATGAGGAAATAGGTTTTACTGCAACAGTGTTTATTACGCTTCTTAGAGGGTTGCAAGGTATATCTTCTGCTACGGAAGTTACAGGGGCTGAACTTTATATTACAGAGATGGTAAAGCCTCCAGTGCAGTATCCTGCTGTAGCGTTAATTACCCTCTTTGGTACTCTAGGGGTATTAGTTGCACTTGGAGTTGCTACTATTGTGACTATAAGTCGGGTTTGGTTTATAATGAGCTAGCTAAAAAAGAAAGAGAGCCAGTTCAAAAAAAGCAATATTATGAAACAGCCGCATATTGCTTTGAAGAGACACAAACAAACTTTCGGAAAGATATATTTAATGGGCAAGATTTAAACCAGCTTATAGCAACAGCATATGATAATGCTGGTAATCAGGCAAAACTTACGCTATGAGTGGAAGAGTGATAAATTATTGTAAGAATAATTAAACATGTCAAAGAGGAACAGATTGCAAGCAATACCAATTAATAGAACAGATTACTGTCAATTTTTAACAATTAGCCAAAAGAATTATAGTTTAACCTACTACGCTGAACATGCCAAGAAATGTAGCCATGATGTTATTAATAGATTTTTAGAAAATGAAAAATATACTCCTTCTTTGTTATGGGAACACATTAAGAATGATGTTATCTTTTCATCTAACGGATATACAATATTTGATGATACGGTGTTAAACAAAAGGAACACAAAGAAAATAGAGGTTGCTAGATCGCAGTATAGTGGAGCTACAGGTGGAGTTACTACCGGTATAGGAGTAGTGAGTCTTGTATATTATAACCCCGATATTGATAAGTTTTGGGTAATAGATTATCGCATTTTTTCACCTGATCATGATGGAGCGACGAAACTAGATCACCTACTAAAGATGTTCAATAATGCTGTTTATAGTAAAAAGATTCCTTTTCAAACTGTACTTTTTGACACATGGTATGCTACACACAAAATTATGCAACATGTTGACTCCTTGGGCAAATATTATTATGCCCCTATTAAAGCCAATAGAAATGTTAGTAAAACGTGTGATTACGAGCCTTATAAAGCTGTTAGCAAGTTGATGTTTTTAGATGAAGAAATTAAGAATGGAATGGAGATTCATATAAAAGGATTTGCCAAAAATAAGCATGTTAATTTGTTTAAATTTACTGTTTCTACCAACAGAGTTGATTATGTTGTTACCAATAACAAAACTCAAAAATCTTCTAAAGCTGCACAAGATGAGTTTGGCTTGCGATGGGTAATTGAGAGCATGCATAGAAAAATTAAGCAACTGACTGGTATAGAACGTTACCAATGCAGAAAACAGCGTATCCAACGTAATCACATTAGTTGTGCATTTCTAGTTTGGGCTTTTCTCAAAAGAACTGCAAATAAAATAGGTAAAACGGTCTACCAAATAAAGTTAGGGCTTTTAGATGACTATATGCAACAACAGCTTCGTTCTCCATCTTTACGATATTTAGAACCAAACATAGCGTAAGTTTTGTAAGCTTAGAAAAAACCGGTTTAGATTTAAAGCAAATTAATAATAATGATATTATAAAACAAAAAACAAATTTAAAAACTTTCTTTTCATATTTCGCAATACAATGTACTTGGTCCGTATGGTCATATTTTGGATATATTGGAATATTAATTATTATGCTATAGCTTAATGCGATAAGGTAGTGACTTTTTTAAGAGCATAGTAAACCGCATCAAAAAAGTGCTCAAAATTAGAAACAGTTTTTCTTAATAGTACCCTACAATTTTTGTAATGGGGCGTTGAGAGTGTGAAAAAGCTCTTTTTTTGGAGGTAGTAATAAGGTATCTATGAGTTGAGTTATAGCTATTATAGATTGATAGAAGGCATTTTTAATATAATCAAAGCCATAAGTAAATAATGAAAATAGTTGTTTTTCAATGGTTTTATAGCTTTTTATACGAATTGGATTTAGTGCATTTTGTATTAATCCATTCTTGATTATTAAGGCTGAATTGATAGCAGCTACCACTAATAATTTCTCAAATCTGTCCAAATTTACTAAATGACTTTTTTCAATATCAAAACCACCACTTTTAAGATGCTTAAACAACCGTTCGATTGACCATCGATATCTATAAAACGCGAGTTTCGTATTCAAAAAGTCGCTGTATAGCTGATAAACAGTGGGTTACGGGGATATTGATAATACTGTTTTTGTTATAAAGTGAGTACAAAATACAAATTGCTAATTAAAATATGGTATTTATAGTATAAGAAAAAAGTTTATAGGTTATTGAAAAAACTTTAAGAGCAATAACCTATGATAATGGATTTTACAGAAATATTTTGTTACGTCGATGATTTTTTTCAAGAATTAGACAAGCATACAAATTCAATTACTAACCATAACAACAAATCTGGTCCTAAAAGTCGACTTAACAGAAGTGAGGTAATAACAATTATAATAGGCTACTGGCAGTCATCTTATGATTGTTTTAAGAATTATTATCTGAAGCAAATATGGATTTATCATCAAAGAGATTTTCAATTAGTAAGCTATAGTCAATTTATAAAAATAATAGGTCCACATTTACCACTATTAGTACTGATATTCAATTCTATTTTGGATCAGTGTGATGGCCTTTCTTTTGTAGATTCAAGTAGTATAGAGGTATGTAAGAGATACCGTATTTCAATGAATAAAGTGTTCGCCGGCATAGCAGCACGCAGTAAGACAACAAAAGGTTGGTTCTATGGACTTAAACTACATCTAATAATTAATAGAGCCGGTGGTATAGTTAAAGCATCTTTTAGCCCTGGCAATAAGGATGATAGAAAACAGCTGGAACTGATGATCAAAAATCTTTTTGGTAAAGTATTCGGAGATCGTGGTTATATTTCACAACAATTATTTCAACAACTTTTAGAGCAAGGAATTTTTATGGTAACTAGGGTAAAGAAAAATATGAAAAATAAACTTATGTCTATGTTGGATAAAATATTATTGCTTAAAAGAGCATTAATAGAATCTGTGTTTAGTAAAATTAAACTATTGGGGAAGTTTGAGCATTCAAGGCATAGATCAGTTACAAATGCCTTTGTGCATATGGTTGCAGCACTGATAAATTATCAAATGTCTGATAATAAACCTTCTATTACATCTCTCTTGATATGCTAAATCCTATGCTATATTAATTCGAAACTCGCGTTATATAAAGCGAAAATATCAACTTCAATCTCAATGGATGATACCAACACCATTAGTTCACTTTTATCGTTTTTATATGCAGCAAAATTAACTTTTTTATCCCACAATACACCGCTACAAACCTTATATTCTAAAGCTTTAAGATCATTAAATATTTTTACAATGCTTAGAGTTTTTAAACTTTTTTCAAGGCGAATTTTGTTATCTCTTTTTAAGGGAATAGCAAATTTTATGTGATTATTTATCAGAAAATTTAACCATTCTTTATTCATAAATTCCCGATCAGCAAGCAAATACTTTATTTTTTCAACACCCAAATTTTTAATTTAAATTACTATAGTTGTCATTGCTAAAGTAAAAGGGACCAGTAAATTGCACGAAAAAGGGACCAGAGAATTTGGTGTAACCTAATAAGGTTATAATGTGCAATATTCACTAGATAATTAATTAAAATAAATATCTAGTGATACAATGATAAGAATAAATATGTACACAACAATTATCACCCTTTATAAGCAAGGCAATAGTCAAAGAAATATTGCCAAACTAACGAGAATAGACCGTAAAACAGTAAGAAAAATAGTAAACCGTTATGTAGAGTCTGGTACAGAATCTCCTGCACCCTATGAACGATCTTCAGCACTGGATTCTTGGCACGAACAAATAATTGAGTTATTAGAAAAGAATCTAAGTTACATAAGAATTTTTGAAGAGTTAAAAATTCAAGGTTATACAAAAAGTTATGGTTCGCTAACCCGTTATATCAAAAAATATAAGATACAAAATAACAGTTGCATTCGTTTTCATACTTTAGCAGGAGAGGAAGCACAAGTAGATTTTGGTGACATAGGCTTACAGTATAATTCTAAGGGGCGTAGAGTTAAAGCATATGTATTTAATATGCGTTTAAGTTATAGTCGCCTTGATTATTATGAAGTAGTGTTTGATCAAAGTTGTCAAACATGGATACAATGTCATATCAATGCATTTAATTATTTTGCTGGCAGTCCAAAAGTAATAAAACTTGATAATCTTAAAGCTGGAGTGGTAGATAGCAATTTCTATGAGCCCGTATATCAGAAGGAATACAAACGTTTAGCTGATCATTATGGAATTTTACTTTCTCCTTGTCGTGTATATCAACCTCAAGAAAAAGGCAAAGTAGAATCAGGAATAAAGTATGTCAAAAATAATTTTTTTGCTGGACGTAAATTTCATAGATATGAAGAATTAACACATGATCTTGCTAACTGGTTAAATAAAGCAAATAACCGAATACATGGTACTACTAAAAAAATTCCTCAGGAACTATTTGAGCAAGAAGAAAGTAATAATTTAATGCCTTTACCATTAGAAACGTTTGATTTGTCATCGTGGCATAATCGAAAAGTAGCAAAAGATTGTCATATCACCATAGATAATAATTATTATTCCGTACCGGCAAAATATATATACAGTGAGGTACTGGTACAATTATCACCAAAACTTGTTCAAATATTTTCTATCCAAAATGATTTAATAGCAAGGCACGTTAGAACAGATGGCAAAGGAATATTTACCACTAATCCGTCTCATTATGCCAAATATAAACGTCTATGCCCAGGTTTTATAGAATATAGTGAACATTATCAACAACAAATGCAGCAGATAGGAAATAATTGCAGTTTATTATTAGAGTTATTACAACAAACACGAGTAAATGATTGGCAACGTTGTGCTAGAGGTATTATTTCTTTACGTAAGGTTTACAATGATGAGTTAATAGATAAAGCTTGTCATAGAGCATTACATTACGGTATAAGTTCTTACTCTAAAATTAAAAATATCTTAAATAGTAATGCAGTAAACTTACCATTGCCAGAGTTTGGAGGTCAGAATGCAGAACTTGCTTAATGACCTACGTAGTTTTAGATTATCAGGTATAGTCAATAGCTTAAATGAAAGGATTATTTATGCTCAAAATAATAAACTAGGATTTAAAGAATTTCTCTCACTATTATGTGAAGATGAAAAATCTCACCGTAAGGATAATAATTACCGTCGTCGTAAAAGTGCTGCTAAATTACCAGTCACTAAAAATTTAGAAGACTTTGATTTTCAGTTCCAACCAAGTATTGATGCCAAAGTAATAAGTGATTTATCTACTTGTGATTATATTAATACTAAGGGCAATGTCATATTCATAGGTAATTCTGGAACTGGCAAAACTCATCTTGCTATTGGATTAGCATTAAAAGCTTTAACACGAGAATACTCTGTATATTTTACTACGGTATCGGATATGCTTTATAATTTACATATTGCAAGAGCAGATAATAGCTATCACAAAAAAGTTAAATTACTCTTATCATTTGACTTATTAATTCTTGATGAGTTAGGTTTTAAGCAATTACCAAAACATTCAGTAGATGATTTTTTTAATATTATTGCTAAACGATATGAAAATAAATCTACCATTATTACCACAAACAAGGATTTTGAAAGATGGAATGAAATATTTGCTGATGAGTTATTAACTCATGCAATTATTGATCGAGTAGTACATCATGCACATATACTAAACATCACAGGTAAAAGTTATCGTATTAATAACTATAAATTTGGAGGTCATTTGACATAAAAATTTTTACATATAGTGGTCCCTTTTTCGTGCAATTTACTGGTCCCTTTTTATTTGACAATGACACTATAGTTTCGCCAACTAAACCTAACTCTGCAAGTTTATCTTCTAAATCTGATGATAAAATATTTGGTTTTATAGGATCGGTTAAAGTTTAAATCTTGTTAAGATCAATAATTTTATCATCATTATTTTCATAGTTTTCAGTAAATAAAGAATCGCCAAACATAAAATGCCTATAACTAATTATTAACCAAAAGCTAATATATTAAATAACCTAAAATTTCAAGAAAATAAAAATTGTTTTTTTAATTACAAAACTTACGCTATGTTTGGTTCTAAATATCGTAAAGATGGAGAACGAAGCTGTTGTTGCATATAGTCATCTAAAAGCCCTAACTTTATTTGGTAGACCGTTTTACCTATTTTATTTGCAGTTCTTTTGAGAAAAGCCCAAACTAGAAATGCACAACTAATGTGATTACGTTGGATACGCTGTTTTCTGCATTGGCAACGTTCTATACCAGTCAGTTGCTTAATTTTTCTATGCATGCTCTCAATTACCCATCGCAAGCCAAACTCATCTTGTGCAGCTTTAGAAGATTTTTGAGTTTTGTTATTGGTAACAACATAATCAACTCTGTTGGTAGAAACAGTAAATTTAAACAAATTAACATGCTTATTTTTGGCAAATCCTTTTATATGAATCTCCATTCCATTCTTAATTTCTTCATCTGAAAACGTCAACTTGCTAACAGCTTTATAAGGCTCGTAATCACACGTTTTACTAACATTTCTATTGGCTTTAATAGGGGCATAATAATATTTGCCCAAGGAGTCAACATGTTGCATAATTTTGTGTGTAGCATACCATGTGTCAAAAAGTACAGTTTGAAAAGGAATCTTTTTACTATAAACAGCATTATTGAACATCTTTAGTAGGTGATCTAGTTTCGTCGCTCCATCATGATCAGGTGAAAAAATGCGATAATCTATTACCCAAAACTTATCAATATCGGGGTTATAATATACAAGACTCACTACTCCTATACCGGTAGTAACTCCACCTGTAGCTCCACTATACTGCGATCTAGCAACCTCTATTTTCTTTGTGTTCCTTTTGTTTAACACCGTATCATCAAATATTGTATATCCGTTAGATGAAAAGATAACATCATTCTTAATGTGTTCCCATAACAAAGAAGGAGTATATTTTTCATTTTCTAAAAATCTATTAATAACATCATGGCTACATTTCTTGGCATGTTCAGCGTAGTAGGTTAAACTATAATTCTTTTGGCTAATTGTTAAAAATTGACAGTAATCTGTTCTATTAATTGGTATTGCTTGCAATCTGTTCCTCTTTGACATGTTTAATTATTCTTACAATAATTTATCACTCTTCCACTCATAGCGTAAGTTTTGATTATATTCTCACTTTAAAAACTATTAATATTTCTTAATTATTTTTATTTAATTTATTTTATATTTCAAGTCAATTAATTAAAATCCCTTGACTTAGGTTAATTCCAATAATATCCTATAATTTACCATTAAATCCCAAGATAACCCAAATAATACCAATGAATATATTTTTATCGAAATTTATCAATAATAATATTGATAAAAAGGGTAGGGTATCAGTGCCGGCAAATTACCGAGCGGTATTAGGGAAAGAAGCATTTAATGGGATAATTGCTTATCCATCTATCAGAAATAATTGTATAGAAGCTTGTGGTATCTCGCATATTGAGAAGCTAAGACAGATGATTGAGTCGCTTGATCCGTACTCTGAAGAGCGAGACGCTTTTGAAACTATAATATTTGGTGAAGCTGTACAGCTTTCATTTGATGGAGAGGGTAGAGTGATATTGCCTGCATCTTTAATGCAGCATGCGGGGATTGAAGAACAAGTATGTTTTGTAGGTAAAGGAGTAATTTTTGAGATTTGGCAACCACAGAATTTCAAAGATTATTTAGCTTCTGCTCAAAAACTTGCTCATGAGAAACGTTTAACTTTAAGGAATACGAATTGATGCAACAGCCTCATATACCCGTAATGTTAAACGAGATGCTAAGGTTTTTAGCACCAAAAGCTGGTGAATCCTATTTAGATTGTACGTTTGGAGCGGGTGGATATAGTAAAGCAATATTAGAAAATTGTGACTGTTATGTTACAGCTTTGGATCGTGACCCAAATGTCATTAAGAAAGCAGAAGAGATAAAACATAATTATAAAGATAGATTTGATTTTGTAGAAACAAATTTTGGTAATTGTTTTGCAAAGCTTGAATCAAAAAAATTTGATGGCATAGTGCTTGATTTAGGCGTTTCTTCTATGCAACTTGATATGCCAGATCGTGGATTTTCGTTTTTACATGAAGGACCTTTAGATATGCGTATGAGCGGGCAGGGGCTTAGTGCTGAAGAATTTATAAATACCGCAGAAGAGAAAGAGATTGCAGATATAATTTATAAATATGGCGATGAGACTTTTTCTAGAAGAATTGCTAAGAAAATTGTAGAAGCAAGAAAAACAACAAGAATTGATAGTACTGGAAAATTAGCTGATATAGTGCGTAGCTGTATAGGTTTTAGAAAAGGTAAAATTGATCCTGCAACTAAGTCTTTTCAAGCCATCAGGATTTACATAAATAACGAACTTGGAGAGCTTGAGCAGTTCTTAGCGAATGTAAAAAATATACTAAAAAAAGATGGTCGTTTAGTTGTTGTTTCGTTTCATTCGTTAGAAGACAGAATAGTTAAGAATTTTTTTAAAGAAAATTCAGAAAAGCCGGTAGCAAGGTCAAAATATGCTAAAGAGGATGTTATATTGAACCCAGATAAATGGCTTAAAATTATTACTAATAAAGCAGAAATACCATCAGATAAAGAGATATCTTTAAATGTAAGGGCAAGATCAGCAAAGCTAAGAGCAGCAAAGAAAATATAATTATGAGTATTAAGAAATTTCATTATTTAGTATTGCCAGTGATAATTGTAGTAGTTTGCAGCTTGTTTACTATTAAGGAACGAGTCTCAACTCTTGATTACCAATTAAGTAGTGTTTTAAAACAAATAAATAGCGAAAATAATAATATTCATATTTTGAAAGCAGAAAAAGCTTATCTCATCTCGCCAGCAAGGTTAAAAAATCTTGCAACTGCTTATTTACAATTACAAACGGTAAAACCTTGTCAAATGGTAAGAGATCCGTTATCACCGATTACTGCCTCAAATATTAAATTTGATCATGATATTAATATTTTTAAAAGCAATAGTAAGTGGAGACATAAAAAAATTACAAATAATAAATATATACAGACAGTTTCAAGTAGAGAGAAGTAAGTGTCATATGTCATTCCCGCGTAGGCGGGAATCCAGAAAAAATCTTAAATACAGTAAGTTTTTAATACTAAAAGTTTGATTTATCTCACTTTATGCTGGATTCCCGCCTACGCGGGAATGACATTAATCTGCTTGAAACAAAACAAATTAATATGAAACAGATTTTAGAAAAGTGGAAACCTGATATTAAGAGTTTAATATTCTGGAATGTTTGTAGTAAAAATACAAGAATCCGATTATTTATAGTTATTGGTGCTTTTTCTTTTCTTTTCTGTACTTTATCTTACAGGCTCGTAATAGTTGCTACTAATGTTTATGATAAAAATCTCCACGCTCTAAAAAAGAATAGCCAGTTTAGAAAAGAAATAGTCGATCGTAACGATAATTTGCTTGCTGTAAACTTACCATCTGCGTCATTATTCGCCAATCCGCAAATGGTAATTGATCCCGAAACTTCCGTAAAAAAAATAGCTGACATTCTGCCTGATATCTACAAGGCTAAGCTACTTGCTGATCTTAAATCCAATAAAAGTTTTGTATGGGTTAAAAGAGATTTATTGCCTAGTCAGCAAGAGAGAATAATGAGTCTTGGTTTGCTGGGTTTTGATTTTGAAGAAGAACAAAAGCGTATTTATACATTTTCTAATTTATCATCTCATATCGTGGGTTATGTTGGTAGGGATATGGGGGGGCTTAGTGGACTCGAACTTGCTTATGATAAATATTTAACTAATTCCGATCTTGATTTAAACAAGCCAGGAAAACAGAAAGAGCCACTTAAATTATCGATTGATATTAGGTTGCAAAGTATCTTAAGCGAAGAAATCGACAAGACTTTAAAGCAATTTAGTGCTATAGGAGCGGTGGGTATTATTGCAAATCCTAATAATGGTGAGATTCTAGCGTTAGTTAGTAAGCCGGATTTTGATCCTCATTATCCAAGCATTGCAAAGCCTCAGCAGCTTTTTAATATGGCAAGCCTTGGAATTTATGAAATAGGTTCGGTGTTTAAGTCTTTGACTATGGCGGTCGGTTTTGATACTGGTGCGATAAATATGAATGATGCTTATGATATAAGCTATATGAAAGTCGGCGGTTTTCAGATTAAGGATTATACTCCAAAGCAAGGGTGGCATAGTGTACCGGATATTTTTCTGTATTCTTCAAATATTGGTGTAAGTCAGATTATGCTTGAAATAGGTAAAAATAATTTTAGGAAATATTTAAAGAAATTAGGTTTGCTAGATCAAGTGCAAATAGAATTACCGGAACGTGGTACTCCTCTTTTCCCTTCAGAAAAAAGATGGAACGAACTAACTAGTGCTACTATGTCTTATGGTTATGGCATTTCAATTAGTCCTTTACATTTTGTCAGGGCAATGCTACCTGTTGTAAATGGTGGTATTTTATATGATCTTACTTTGTTAAAAAGAAATGATGAAAAGGTTGAAGGGACAAGAGTATTTAGCGAAAATACTTCAAAGCAAATGAGGCAGTTATTTAGAACTGTGGTAAAAGATGGGACAGGTAAAAGGGCAGAGGTAAAAGGATATTTGATTGGTGGAAAAACCGGTACTGCTGAAAAATTATCAAGCAATGCTGGTAAAAAGAAATATCTTAAAAATAGCCGTACTACTTCATTTTTGGGATTACTACCAGCCTCAAAGCCTGAATATGTTATCTATATTATGATTGATGAGCCAAAACCGACTAAAGAAACATTTGGCTTTGCAACAGCTGGTTGGACTGCTGCACCTACTGCCGGAAGAGTACTTGAACGCATGATATCACTGTACGGCTTAGAGCCAATAGAGCAAATAGGGGAGGTGTTGGAGTAAGTTTTTGTTATCGTCATTGCAAGGGGGGTATTGCCCACAGCTGTCGAAAGTAGATATAGTTATAATCTAAACTTTATAAGATCAATATTGCCCCCAGACAATATTACAATATCACGAATTATTTCCTTCTCTAGTAATAAGCAAAATCGTAATAATGGAATCTTAAAACCCTTTAATTTATTTATATTTTTAAATATGGTAAATAGAATTGCAGCTATTAATATGCTATATAAATATACTATCATGCCATTTTGAGAATGACTGATAAAATGTTTAAACTGTAAATGCTGTTTTATGAATTTAAAAAATACTTCTATATCCCATCTTTTCTTATATATCTCTGCTATCTCTTCAGCAGAACTATCCGATAAATTTGCTAAAAACCATATTTCTTTGTTCTTATAATCAATGGTTTTTATTAATCTTAAATTACATTTGATTATTTTGTTAGCACTGTATAAATTAATAATCTCATCACTTTGTATTTGTAAGTTACTATGATTGTTTTGATTCTGCTTGATCTCTAACTTTTTAATAACTCTATAGCGTCTGTTAGTTTGTACTCTAGTAACAAATTTTATTTCTTTGTTACTGAAATCTTCATAGGTAGTTGTTTTACAAATTCCCCTATCAAATATTAATATATCTTCCTTATCTAGCTTAGATTCATTTATAGCTTTAACTAATGCTACATCATCACTTGCTTCAGATTTATCATTGCAAAATCTTATATTAACGCGAGTTTCGAATTAATATAGCATAGGATTTAGCATATCAAGAGAGATGTAATAGAAGGTTTATTATCAGACATTTGATAATTTATCAGTGCTGCAACCATATGCACAAAGGCATTTGTAACTGATCTATGCCTTGAATGCTCAAACTTCCCCAATAGTTTAATTTTACTAAACACAGATTCTATTAATGCTCTTTTAAGCAATAATATTTTATCCAACATAGACATAAGTTTATTTTTCATATTTTTCTTTACCCTAGTTACCATAAAAATTCCTTGCTCTAAAAGTTGTTGAAATAATTGTTGTGAAATATAACCACGATCTCCGAATACTTTACCAAAAAGATTTTTGATCATCAGTTCCAGCTGTTTTCTATCATCCTTATTGCCAGGGCTAAAAGATGCTTTAACTATACCACCGGCTATATTAATTATTAGATGTAGTTTAAGTCCATAGAACCAACCTTTTGTTGTCTTACTGCGTGCTGCTATGCCGGCGAACACTTTATTCATTGAAATACGGTATCTCTTACATACCTCTATACTACTTGAATCTACAAAAGAAAGGCCATCACACTGATCCAAAATAGAATTGAATATCAGTACTAATAGTGGTAAATGTGGACCTATTATTTTTATAAATTGACTATAGCTTACTAATTGAAAATCTCTTTGATGATAAATCCATATTTGCTTCAGATAATAATTCTTAAAACAATCATAAGATGACTGCCAGTAGCCTATTATAATTGTTATTACCTCACTTCTGTTAAGTCGACTTTTAGGACCAGATTTGTTGTTATGGTTAGTAATTGAATTTGTATGCTTGTCTAATTCTTGAAAAAAATCATCGACGTAACAAAATATTTCTGTAAAATCCATTATCATAGGTTATTGCTCTTAAAGTTTTTTCAATAACCTATAAACTTTTTTCTTATACTATAAATACCATATTTTAATTAGCAATTTGTATTTTGTACTCACTTTATAACAAAAACAGTATTATCAATATCCCCGTAACCCACTGTTTATCAGCTATACAGCGACTTTTTGAATACGAAACTCGCGTTATATTAGATGGTATTTGTCCCTCTAAACCTACACTAAGCTTTACTTGACTATCATTCTTTTTTCCTCCTATTTTTAATCCATCTTTAATTACTCTGCCGGAAAGATTAATAGTTGTTGAATCAAATATGTGTAATTGTTTTCTTTCTATCTTATTAAAATGGCTATTATACTTTTCTACTAGTTCATCATAAATTGCTTTGAAATATTCTGTCTTTATTGTTTTTAATCTTTTACCAATAGAACTATGGTCTATTTTATTTTTACCAACCTTTTTTGTTTTAAGAAGACTACTTAACTCTAAAGTTGCCGGTACTATTTCCTCTAATGTCCTTAAGCTAATCGGTCTACCAAGTAGTGATGACCTAACAAAACTTTTTAAAATAAATGCTCCCGTTATTTTATGATTGGCTTTATCTACGGTATATTTTTCCCCTACTTCTATCAGCCTCTTATCACTAATTAAGTTCATTATTTCTTTTATTTCCATTCAGGGTAACCTTTTTAATTTTTTAGTTACCTGTTTACCTCTTCCTAATACTTTTTTACATACTTATTTCTTCTCTTCTACTTTCGACAGCTGTGGGGTATTGCCCGCATGGATCGAAAAACACCCTTAATGTCATTCCCGCGTAGGCATTGTTTATTACTGGCAAAACTTACGCTATGAGTGGAAGAGTGATAAATTATTGTAAGAATAATTAAACATGTCAAAGAGGAACAGATTGCAAGCAATACCAATTAATAGAACAGATTACTGTCAATTTTTAACAATTAGCCAAAAGAATTATAGTTTAACCTACTACGCTGAACATGCCAAGAAATGTAGCCATGATGTTATTAATAGATTTTTAGAAAATGAAAAATATACTCCTTCTTTGTTATGGGAACACATTAAGAATGATGTTATCTTTTCATCTAACGGATATACAATATTTGATGATACGGTGTTAAACAAAAGGAACACAAAGAAAATAGAGGTTGCTAGATCGCAGTATAGTGGAGCTACAGGTGGAGTTACTACCGGTATAGGAGTAGTGAGTCTTGTATATTATAACCCCGATATTGATAAGTTTTGGGTAATAGATTATCGCATTTTTTCACCTGATCATGATGGAGCGACGAAACTAGATCACCTACTAAAGATGTTCAATAATGCTGTTTATAGTAAAAAGATTCCTTTTCAAACTGTACTTTTTGACACATGGTATGCTACACACAAAATTATGCAACATGTTGACTCCTTGGGCAAATATTATTATGCCCCTATTAAAGCCAATAGAAATGTTAGTAAAACGTGTGATTACGAGCCTTATAAAGCTGTTAGCAAGTTGACGTTTTCAGATGAAGAAATTAAGAATGGAATGGAGATTCATATAAAAGGATTTGCCAAAAATAAGCATGTTAATTTGTTTAAATTTACTGTTTCTACCAACAGAGTTGATTATGTTGTTACCAATAACAAAACTCAAAAATCTTCTAAAGCTGCACAAGATGAGTTTGGCTTGCGATGGGTAATTGAGAGCATGCATAGAAAAATTAAGCAACTGACTGGTATAGAACGTTGCCAATGCAGAAAACAGCGTATCCAACGTAATCACATTAGTTGTGCATTTCTAGTTTGGGCTTTTCTCAAAAGAACTGCAAATAAAATAGGTAAAACGGTCTACCAAATAAAGTTAGGGCTTTTAGATGACTATATGCAACAACAGCTTCGTTCTCCATCTTTACGATATTTAGAACCAAACATAGCGTAAGTTTTGCTAATATAATTATTGCGGGTTTTATTATTAATTGATAAATTCTTTTAAACTAATTAGTTATAAATTTAAATGTTCAAAAAAAGGTCTAAAAAAAATATTTTTGCTACCATTAAAATTCCTCTGTTACTTCTTCTAATTTTAATAATGTTTATAGTTGTTATAGGATTTTTCACGAGTAATCATAAAATGCATTCAGAAAATTATTGTATTAGGGATATCTCTACCTACAGCTATCAAAAGTTTTATAGTGTTATGCGTGAAGATCTATTCAGTTTTGATTCAGCACTTGAGAAGCTAGAAGATAAGCCGCTAAGCTTTAAAGATAAGGTAAAATTAGAAAAAATTTGTACTTTCAAAATAGAAGACGGAAAGGTGCGTTTAGAAGTTGCAAAAGGTTATGATTGTTTGCTACGGCTATATTCGGGTGAGGATGCTACTTTAGTAGAGAAATATAAAGCAATTAAGAATGGTAGTTATGGGCTTGATACTTTATATACTAAAAATGCTGCGATTAATTTAGCAAAATTAATAATTTCAGGTTATGAAAAAGAAGTAAAAGAACATTTGAATATAAAAAATGATTCTGACTTAATAAAATATTTTAGTGGTTATACAAAAGATGAAATTCCTGCTCTAAAAAGTCTAATTTCTCTTAATATAGCTGAGCTTACAGCAAGATGTTTGTATAGGCTTAGCATGATTCACCTACTTGGTAGACCCTCACTTAATGAGCAGGATATAAAGCTTGATTATAAGCTTGCCATAGAGGAAATGCAAAATGTAATTAAGTTAACTGGCATAAAACAAGATAATGTATTAGATATAGCATTGATTATTAATGATAAGTTTGCTCGGCACGCTGCGACAGTTATCGCTTCAAGTTTAATAAATAGTGATTTAGATAGTTTTTATAAATTTCATATTGTGATGAATCCAAAAGATTCGCTTACAGAAGAATCAATGAAAAAATTAGCTTCTATGAAACATATAAGGGACTATTCTATAGATTTTATTCCTTTTCCTGAAATTGTATTAGACTTAAATTTAGTTAATGAAAAAATAGAATTTTTAGATATGTGGCCTCCTTTGGTAATGTATAGGTTATATTTTGATGAAGTCTTTCCAAACTTAGACTCTGTATTATATCTTGATGCAGATATTATTGTGTTGCGTGATTTAAATTCTTTCAAAAAGTTAGATATGTCAAACTATATAGTTGCTGGCTGTATGGATACAGCTCTTACTTATTGTACTTTAAAAGTAGAAGAAGAGTGTAATAGGAAAATAAATTATTTTTATAAAAATAGTGGTATAGTATTTCTAAATCTACAAAATATGCGTGAAAAGCAAGCAAAGAATATGATTTTAGATGCAATACATAATTCAAAATGTAGTTTTGCTTATCCTGATCAAGACTTATTAAATATTGCTTTTCATGATTACATATATCCATTATCTATGAGATGGAATTTTTATACCTACTTTATAGATAGAGATACTTATTTTTCATATTTTATTATACATTATGCTGGTAAAAAAAAACCATGGAATAATAATGAAATAAAATGGACAAAAGATATTATAGATATTATAGAAAAGTATCAAGAGATTAAAAAATATTATTGGCGATATAGAGAGTTTACTCCTTGGGGTAATGAAGATTTTAATTGACTTTAATGAGTAAGAGATTTAAAAGTCTAGATTCTATGAATATTTAAAAAGATTCATGGAATTTAATTTAATTTTTATGCAAGGTTACAATATAAATGTTGCCGCCCAAAACCTTTTTTGAGAAAGTTAAGGAAATAATTTGGCCAATAGAAAGAAAGGAATTAAAGCTTTTCATACCTATGGCATTAATGATGCTATGTATCCTTTTCAATTTCGGAGCATTGCGTTCTATAAAAGATAGCTTAGTAGTACCCTCTATGGGGGCAGAGATTATTAGCTTTTTAAAATTATGGCTAGTATTACCCGCATGTGTGATCTTTACAATACTTTACGTTAAGCTCAGTAATAAATTCAATTTTGAATATGTTTTTTATATTATAGTTGGTAGCTTTTTATTATTTTTCTTATTTTTTGCATATATTATTTATCCAAATCAGGAAGCTTATCACCCTAATAATGAAATAATAAATAACTTAATAACATCTTACCCTAACTTCAAATGGTTTATTAAAATAGCCAGTAAATGGAGCTATGGACTTATGTATATCTTTGCAGAGTTATGGAGTGCTGTAGTTATAAACTTAATGTTTTGGCAGTTTGCTAACCATATTTTTGATACTAATAAAGCAAAAAGATTTTATCCAGTCCTTGGGATGGTTGGTAATATGGGACTAATACTTGCAGGTAGCGTTTTAGTATTTTTTTCAGGTAACAAAATAATTGACCCTGAATTATTACCTAATTCTTTTGATGCATCAGTTAATTTAACCTCTCAAACAACAGAGATGCTACAACCTATTATGTCAATAATTGTTGCAGCGGGTGTTATTTCTATGCTGCTATTTAGAATAATAAATAAATCTATTTTGACTGATTCTATAAATGTTTTAGATTCAAAGAAAGTTAAGACTAAAACAAAAACTAAACTTTCAGTTTTGGAAAGTATTAAGTTGGTAATTAACTCGAAATATATAGGTCGTATCGCATTATTAATAATCTGCTACGGGTTATTGATTAATATTGTAGAAGGACCTTGGAAAGTAAAAGTAAAAGAACTATATCCAAATACTATAGATTATGTTCATTTTATGGGCAGATTTAATATTTTGATGGGTGTATCATGCGTCACTTTCATGATCATAGGAAGCAATATTCTTAGAAGGCTCGGTTGGTTTGTTTCTGCATTATTAACACCTATTATGTTATCTATAACCGGATTAATGTTTTTTATTTTCATAATCTTTATCGAAGAAATAGGATCATGTTTTGGTAATTTTAACCTTTTATATGCAGCAATAATTGTTGGAGCAATTCAAAATATCCTGAGTAAATCATCTAAATACTCGCTTTTTGATTCAACAAAAGAAATGGCGTATATTCCGTTATCGCTTGAACTTAGAACTAAGGGTAAAGCTGCCGTGGAGGTAATAGGTACAAAATTTGGTAAATCACTCGGTGCATTTATTCAGTCCTTAATATTTATAATTATTCCTACTGCTACTTTTGACTCTATAATAATATATCTATTAGTAATTTTTATAGTTATGATTAGCTTATGGATTTGGGATGTTGTAAAGTTGAATAAAGAATATACTGAGTTGTGTAAATAAAATATTAATAATGCCGTCCTATGAGGGGGCTTCGATGTCATCCCGTGGCTTGTCCACGGGATCCAGAAAAACAATAAAAAATACTAGCGTATTTTTAACTGAATCCCGCGATCAAGTCGCGGGATGACAATAATAATTATTATATAAAAAAACTTTTAATTGCCAAATTGTACCAATTATAGTACATTAATATAATGTTTAATATATCAAAAACTCTTAATGTAAAATTTTATCGATCTATCAGTGAAAAAGAACCAGTACGTGAGTGGTTGCTTGAGTTAGAACCTAAAGATTGTAAAACTATTGGTACAGATATTAAAACTATAGAATACTCTTGGCCAGTTGGAATGCCTATGTAAATCTTTAGGTAAAGGAATGTATGAAGTAAGATCAAATTTAACAGATGGTAAAATAGGAAGAGTATTTTTTTGTATAGTAGATAGTGAAATGATTCTGTTACATGGATTATAAAAAAATCTCAAAAAACTCCTAATAAAGAGTTAGATTTAGCATTTAAAAGAAAAAAAGAGGTAGAATTGTGAATAAACTTAATCAAAAGTATATTGGTTCTAATTTTGATAATTTTCTTAATGAAATAGGAATATTAGAAGAAGTTACAGCAGTAGCCCATAAGCGTATTCTTGCTGAACAAATAAAGCAAATTATGGAACAAAAACATATAACAAAAACAGAAATGGCTGAAAAAATGGAAACTAGTAGATCAGCCGTAAATAGACTTCTAAACCCTAACAATCCTAATGTTACTCTTGATACCCTTGATCGTGCTGCGATTGCTCTAGGAATGAAATTAAATATTTCTTTAATTTAAAGAAATGAAAAAAACTTTAAAAATAATATTTTTTGTATCTATTCTTGCGGTATTAACTTATGGCATATTATGGTTTGCAATCCTATTTTCCTTATCAAATTCTATAAATCAAAAATATTCTGATACTTATCTTAATATCGATGATTCTCAGCAATATTTTGTTAAATTTTCTAAAGCTAAGCCGTATGGTTTTCCTTTTAAATTTGGTATTTCAATTATTAATTGGCAAGAAGAAAGCGTTAATAGAAAAATCGAATTTAATTCACCTATAAATATTGGTTATGATTTATTAAAGCAGCAAATATTTGTAGATTTTTCAGGAGAGGCAGTTGGCAGATTTAAACCAATTGAGAGAGGCTTTGGAGTAAAATTTTATAATGATAATTGTATATTATCCGCAAAAATGCCTTTAAGTCTTGGATTATTTAAAATTGTAAAAGAGAAAAAGGATTTTTTTGAAATAATAAATTTTATAGAAGATGTTAAATTTACTTTAAATAAAGCAGAAATTTTTGATTTGGTAGATAATAAAAAGCTATATGAAGAAGATCATACTCTATTTAATTTAGAATTTGATAAGAGTAAATACTATACAAGTAAACAGGATTTTCTTGATAATATACCACAAAAATTAGAAATTAATTATGATACAGAAATAATACATAGTGATCTTGAAGATAGAATAATTCCGGCAGGGCTGTTATTATATAGATTAGCATGGCATAATAACTTTAAATTTTCAGCTAATTTTTTAATTACTGCGGGTAACCCAAATTTTAAAGACTTTGCTAAAGATTTAACAATTGAAATTACTAATGCACAAATAAATAGTAATAGTTTTGAAAATAATATTAATTTACTGTATAAAGGTAAGTTAGATGGTTTAGGTAATAATAACGTTAATCTTTTGATAGATTCAAAATTTAAGCTAAAGCAAGACTCTATAACAAGCTTCTTGAGTTTCATAAGAAAATATTATGACAGGCAAAACTATTTGCTTACACTTTCAGATAATGAGTCATATAAAAGTTTAAACTCTAAACTAAGCTATGTTTTAGATAGTAATCAGGAGTTTGATTTTAGTATTTTGGAAAACCGAGAATATGATTTTAAATTAAATGCTAGTTTATTTACTGAGTTAAATAAGTTAACTAGAGCTCAAATAAATGCTCTAAGTTTGTATTCAAATAGAACAGGATTTAATATAACAAACGAAACATTAGTAAGTGTATTTAAAGATTCTTATAGTAAGGGTGATATCATAGCCAATAATTATCCTAAAATAATGGAGGTGCTAAGCTCTTATATAAATAAAAATCTTTCGGAAGAAAGTAAAGAAATCTATAAAAATGCTTTTATATCTTTCTTTAAAACTATTTCCGATCATCCAAATTCTTCTAACTTAACTGATGTTAGTTTTGAATATAATTTTGATTTATCAGATTTAAATAAAACTAAAATAGGTACTATAGATGATATAAATAAAATTCTACCTTTATATTATTTGTCTTTATACCAAGCAGCAGTAAAAGAAGTTAAAACAGGTGATAATTTAAAAGAAAAAATCATGGAACTAATACCGGATTTTAAAGAACATCAAAAAATACTAGAAAAATGTATGCTACCAGGGTTTCAAGATATTAATGAAACTATGTGGCAAGAGATTACAAAATAATGGATATTATAGTAAAAATACAGCAGGATTTAAAAGATGAAGTAACCCAGTTAAATAACTTGATTATTAGCTGTTTAAAAAGTGATGAAGAGTTAATAGAGAAAGTTGGTAAATATTTACTGGAAGCAGGTGGCAAACGAATTCGTCCGCTATTAACTATTATAACTGCTAAAATGTTTGATTATAATGGCGATAGTCATATAAAGCTTGCTAGTGCCGTGGAATTTATTCATACAGCAACACTACTTCATGACGATGTAGTAGATGACAGTACGCTTCGAAGATTTAAGCCAACTGCTAATGTTATTTGGGGAAGTAAAACAAGTATTTTAGTCGGTGATTTTCTTTTTAGTCAATCATTTAAATTAATGGTATCTTCTGACTCTATTAAAGCCATGAATGTTTTAGCAAAAGCTTCAGCAATAATTTCAGAAGGTGAGGTAGTGCAGCTAGTTAAGCTAAACGAGCGTCGTCTTATAAATATAGAAGAATATCAGCAAATAGTTAAGTCTAAAACTGCTGAATTATTTGGTGCCTCTTGTTCTGTTGGAGCTATCATAGCAAATCAGAGTGATGATATTTCTAAAGATATAGAAGAGTTTGGAAGATTACTTGGCACTATATTTCAGGTTATAGATGATCTGCTTGATTATCTTGGCAATGATAAGCAGGTAGGGAAAAATATCGGTGATGATTTTTTAGAAGGGAAAGTTACATTACCGTTAATCTTCTTATATGACAAATTAGAGAAAGACGATAAAGCCCATCTTAAAAATATGATAAAGTCAGATAATCGTACTAAAGAAGAATTTGTAAAAGTATGTGATTTGATGGTAAAGCATAAAATTAGTAAGGATATTATAAATCATCTGAATAGCTTAGAAAATGAAGCTATTAGCGTTCTTAACAAAATCCCAGTTCAAAATATTTATAAAGAATATTTATTTTCTATTATTAGGTTTATTTTAGATAGGTCTTATTAGATTGTGTAATTGCGAGCGAACAAAGTGAGCTTGGCAATCTCATAAAATTTAGACTCCTGAGATTGCAACGTCGGCTTCGCCTCCTCGCAATGACACCTAACTCCCAACCTACAATAATATCTCTAGTAATTTCCAAAATTTCAATATAAGATAAAAACGAAAATAAAAAAGGTGTTAATATGGAATATGCATTATTAATTTTTAGTATCATAGCTATCTTGGTTATAATACAAATGGTTAAAGTTGTGCCTCAGCAACAAGCTTGGGTAGTAGAGAAATTAGGGAAGTTCGATAAGGTGTTGCAACCTGGTTTGAATCTCTTAATTCCAGTAATTCAAAGAGTAGCTTATAAACATACTTTAAAAGAAGAAGCAATAGATGTTACTGCACAAACTGCTATTTCAAACGATAACGTAACATTATCTATTGATGGTGTTTTATATGTTAAAATCATTGATCCAATGGCAGCTTCTTACGGTGTCAATAATCCGTATTACGCTATAACTCAGCTTGCACAAACTACTATGCGTTCGGAAATTGGTAAATTACCGTTAGATAGAACTTTTGAAGAACGTGAAACTTTAAACGTTGCTATTGTTGCAGCCATTAACCAAGCAGCGATAAACTGGGGCATACAATGTATGCGTTATGAGATCAAAGATATTCAGCCACCGCAATCTATCCTTAAAGCTATGGAGTTACAAGTAGCGGCAGAGCGTCAAAAACGTGCACAAATCTTAGAGTCTGAGGGTAATAGACAAGCAAAGATTAACCATGCGGAAGGAGAAAAAGCACAGATTGTTCTAAATTCAGAAGCTTCTTATACTGATCAAGTTAATAGAGCAAAAGGTGAGTCGGAGGCGATTGGTCTAGTTGCAACCGCTACAGCTAAAAGTATTGAGACTATAGCATCAGCAATGCAAAAAACTGGCGGTAGCGAGGCGGTATCTCTTAAAATAGCCGAGCAGTATATTAACGCATTCGGTAATTTAGCTAAAGATACTAATACAGTGATTTTACCTGCAAATCTTTCAGAGCCAAGTAGTTTTATCACTCAAACCCTAAGTATATTTAATCAATTAAAAACTTTTTCAGATAAGAAAGAAAGTAAGTAATATTTTGTGAAGATTTATTGTTGTAATAATAATTAGTTTTATATATCATAATCAGGTTGTTAACTAAAAAGGTAAGAATATGCTAAAAAATGAGAATGTTTGTGAAGATATGAAAGTATTTGTTGGCAAACCTGCCCCAGATTTTACAGCTACAGCAATTATGCCTAATAATAATGTAGAAGGTGAATTTACTCTTAGTCGTTATGCTAAAGGACATAAAATTATATTGTTCTTCTATCCTTTGGATTTTACTTTTGTATGTCCATCGGAAATTATAGCATTTCATAATAAACTTGGTGAGTTTACTGAAAGAAATACTAAAGTAGTGTCAGTTAGTGTTGATTCACATTTTAGCCATTTAGCTTGGAAAAATACTCCTCATAGTAAAGGTGGACTTGGACAGGTTCAATTCCCAATGGTTTCTGATCTTAAAAAAGAAATTTCTTCAATGTATAACGTGCTTAATGATGGCGGTATTTCATTACGTGGTACTTTTTTAATAGATGAAGATTTTGTAGTGCGTCATATGTTAGTTAATGATTTGCCTATAGGTCGTGATATTAATTATACGCTGAAAGTAATTGATGCATTAGCTCATAATCAAAAACATGGTGAAGTTTGCCCGGCAGGTTGGCATAAAGGTGAAGAAGCTATTACGCCATCGCATGATGGTATAGCACATTACTTAAGCTCACATGCAGAGAAATTATAGTATAGTAATTATTCCCGTCATTGCGAGGAGCGAAGCTTTGTTACAATCTCATAAAACATCCTGAGATTGCCATGCTCCTTTTAGTCGCTCGCAATGACGTTCATCAAGTACTTTACCTAATGCTAAAAGAACTATTTTCTGCTCCTACTTCTAAAATATCGTGTGATCTTGAAACAATTAATATTTTGCGGCTTATTAGAAGTGAAAATGTAGGACCTAAAACTTTCTATAGCTTAATAAAGTTATTTGGTGATGCAGCAACTAGCATAGAAAATATTGGGGATTTTTCACTAAGGGGTGGAAAATCAAAGCCGATTAAGATTTTTAGTAAAAGTGATGCTGAGAAAGAATTAGAACTGCTTAAAAAAATAATGCTAAACTTATCACATATAAATCTCTAGAATATTCACGATTATTATTTGAAATTTATGATCCCCCGCCAGTATTAAGCTATAAAGGTAATATAGATTTACTAAATCATCATAAATGTATTGCGATAGTTGGAGCTAGAAACGCCTCAGCAAATGGGAGAAGCTTTTCTCATAAAATTGCTGCCGAGTTAGCAGAAGAGGGGTATGTAACTGTTTCAGGCTTAGCAAGAGGAATAGATAGCAGTGTGCATCAAGCAGCAACTTCTAAAACTATTGGAGTTATTGCTGGCGGTATTGATCATATATATCCACCAGAAAACAAAAAATTATTTGAAAATTTGGCAGAAAAGGGGTTTATAATAGCTGAATTACCTGTAGGATCTACGCCACTTGGTAAGCATTTCCCGCAACGTAATAGAATAATATCTGGTCTTGCTCTTGCTACAGTAGTAATAGAAGCGAGCCTAAAATCTGGCTCTTTAATTACAGCAAGATTTGCTCTTGAGCAAAATAGAGAAATTTTTGCCGTTCCAGGTTTTCCTTTAGATCAAAGATGTCAAGGTATAGCTTAATGCGATAAGATAGTGACTTAGAGTATGAGTTAGATTATACTAAATGAAAAACTTATGGCAAAGGCATATTCATACGATTTAAGAATATGAGTAATAAAAAGTTTAACAGATGGTAAAACAATAAAAGAGACTTCTGAGATATACTCTATTAGTAGGAAGACTATAATAGAATGGAAAAAATTAAAGAAACAAACCGGCGATATCAAAGCAAAAAGTGGTTATCATACAGGACATCGTAGAATAATAAGAGACATAGAGGGATTTAAAAAATTTATAGAATTAAATTTTGATAAAACCACCATGGAACTAGCTAACAACTGGAGTCAAAAAGTATCTGCAAGTACGATATCAAGATTGCTTAATAAATTAGGTTATAGTTATAAAAAAAACTTTTCTTCATCCCAAAAGAGATGTTGGTCTAAGGAATGAGTTTATATTGAAACTAAAAACTATAGACAAACAAGATTTAGTATTTATCGATGAATCTGGGATAGAAGATAATAGCTGTAGAGAACACGGGTGGAGCATTATCGGTCAAAGATGTTATGGTGAAAGGGTCTATCAACATAAATCACAGATTAGTATGATTGCTGGGGTGTCTGCCAAAGATATTATTGCCCCAATAATATTTGATGGGACATGTAATAAGGACATTTTTGAAACTTATGTACAAGAGATATTGATCAAAGAGTTAAAGCCTGGTCAGATAGTAGTAATGGATAATATTAATTTTCATAAAAGTACAAAAGTGAAAACGTTAATTGAATCTTTTGGTTGCAGTATTTTATTTTTACCAACTTACTCTCCTGATTTAAATCCTTACTATTACCCACAATTATAAAATGCTGCTAGAGTATTCACTGATCATTTTAAATAAGAAGGATAGGCGATATGCAAGATATAGTAACATACGGGATAAATATATCAAGCACTGGTTGGTTAGAGAATGAGCTCAGGCATGTTGACTTTAAAGATAAAAGACTTATAAATCGGCTTATTAAAACCAGTAACTTACTTGATAGCAAAGCATCCGGCACAATAAATCAAAGTTGCAGATCCTGGAAAGATGCGAAGGGAGCTTACAGACTATTTAGCAATGATAAGTTTGATATAGATGAAGTCTATTCTTCGCATCATGTGGAAACACAAAATAGAATCCAAGGCAAAAATTTAGTGTTTGCAATTCAGGATACAACTTACCTGGATTATGACACTCATATTAAGACAAAAGGGCTAGGCAGTATCTCCAAAGCTTATACAAAGCACAAACAGGGTCTTATTATGCATAGTACTATTATAGTGACGCCAGGAGGTCTGCCTTTAGGCCTTACCTCTCAGCAATGTTGGGCACGTATCGCAAGGGAAGAGGATCAGAAGGAAAAAGCAAGGCGTAAGTATATCACTCACATCAAAGATAAAGAAAGCTATAAATGGATTAACGCGTTTGAGGAAACAATTGCCAATATTCCTGAAAATACTAGAGTTATTACGGTTGGAGATAGAGAAGCAGATATCTTTGATTTGTTATGGAAAATTGAAGAATCAGCTGCAGAATTTGTAATTCGCAACAGACAGGATAGGAAATTTATTTGCCCGGAAAATGGTAAAACAAAAATACAAACGAAAATAAGTAAGCTACAGTCCAAGAAAGAGATTAGACTGAAAATCCCAGGCAATGGACTTCATAAAGCAAGAAAAGCAAATGTTGAAATTAAATACACATATGGGCACATACCAATTAGGTCTGTATCTTTATATGGCCCTGAAAATACTGATCACAAAATCAGTGACAAATTAGCTGTTTATGTTGTAAGCGCTAAAGAAATTAATGCCCCTGTTGGAGTAGAGGCAATCGATTGGACTATACTGACCAACATCCCCGTGAGTAGCTTTGAAGATGCTGTTGAGCGTATAACTTGGTATAAGCTAAGATGGAAAATAGAAGAATATTTTAGAGTTCTGAAATCAGGATGCAAGATAGAAGCCTCTCGCTTATCTGCCGAAACAAAGCTACAAAAATTAATTGCCATAAAAAGCCTCATTGCTTTTAAAATTTTATATTTATCAAAAATAGCCTCAACTTGTCCTGAAGAGAGCTGCGATAGCATACTTACCACCCAAGAATGGAAAACGCTTTATATGCGCGTGCACAGAACAAATAATACTCCTGGCAAGCCTCCAAATATAAAAGAAGCTATTATTTTGCTTGGTAAATTAGGAGGCTTTATGGCAAGAAAGAGTGATGGGTTGCCCGGAGCAATGTCTTTATGGCGGGGATATGAAATCCTTCAAGAGAGCGTAATGATGCTATCAATTGTTAGTGGTAAAATTTGTGGGTAATAGTAAGATTTAAATCCTATTGAGCATTACTGGTTTAAAATCAAGAACGAAATAAGAAAAACTGTTTCTAATTTTGAGCACTTTTTTGATGCGGTTTACTATGCTCTTAAAAAAGTCACTACCTTATCGCATTAAGCTATACAAATAAACTTATTAGACAAGGTGCACATTTAGTAGAATCGGTTAATGATATTGTAGCTAATTTGCCGCAATATAAAGAATTTATCAAGAAAGATGAAAGCTTATTTAAAGATTTTGCTGAGTTAGATGCTAATTTTAAACCACTAAATACAATGCAGATAAAAGAACCATCAGAAAAAGAGCGTGCTGTTGTTATAGAATTATTATCTGCAGTACCTATAGATTTTGATTATTTACAAAAAATGACGGAATTACCATTGCCTATTATATATACAATAATATTAGAATTAGAGCTTGCTGGTAAAGCAATGCGACACCCCAGCAATAAAATATCGTTAATTTATAACGCTGATAAGTAAAAATAGTTGTTTTTATAATAAAATTATACAAATTAGATAAGTATATAATAAATAATAATAATTGATGAAATTAGTAATAGTAGAATCGCCAGCAAAGGCAAAAACAATAAATAAATATTTAGGTGATGAATTTAAAGTTATTGCCTCATTTGGTCATATTAGAGATCTTCCATCTAAAAAAGGTTCTGTAATACCTGATGAAAATTTTTCAATGAAATATGATATTTCAGAGAAAGCAGGTAAATATGTGGATGCAATAATTAAAGATGCAAAAAAAGCTGAGTCAGTATATCTTGCAACCGATCCAGATCGTGAGGGTGAGTCCATCTCGTGGCATATTGCAGAGGTAATTAAAGAAAAAAATAAAGTCAAATCTGACGATTTTTTTAAGCGAGTAGCGTTTAACGAAATTACCAAAAAAGCAATTACTCATGCTATAGAAAATCCTAGAAAACTTGACAATAATTTAGTAAATGCTCAACAAGCACGAAGAGCTTTAGACTATTTAGTCGGTTTTACATTGTCACCGCTTTTATGGCGTAAGCTTCCTGGGTGTAAATCAGCGGGGCGTGTACAGTCTGTAGCATTACGTTTAATATGCGAGCGTGAAGATGAGATAGAGCGATTTAAGTCAGAAGAATATTGGGATATTAGCCTTAAAATGCTAAATAGTAACAAAGAGCTATTTACTGCTAAACTAACTCACGTAAACGATCAGAAGCTAGAAAAGTTTTCGATTACTAATGATAAAGAAGCAAAAGATTTAACTGAAAAGCTTAAATCTCAGAATTTTCATGTTGATAAGATAGAAAAGAAGCAGCAAAAACGTCAGCCGCAGCCTCCTTTCATTACTTCATCTCTTCAACAAGAAGCTGCACGAAAATTAGGTTTTAGTGCTAAAAAAACCATGCAAATAGCTCAAAAATTGTATGAGGGTGTAGATATCGGTAAGGAAACTATCGGACTTATTACTTATATGAGAACTGACGGCGTTACCTTATCAAATGATGCGGTAGATGCAATACGTAAATTAATAAATAAAGATTACGGTGATAAATACCTACCAAGCAGTCCCCGCATTTATAAATCGAAAGTAAAAAACGCTCAAGAAGCTCACGAAGCTATAAGACCGACAAATATTAACTATACCCCTAATGATTTAAAGGAAAAGCTAGAGAAAGATTATTATAAGCTTTATGAATTAATTTGGAAAAGGACTATAGCCTGCCAAATTGAAAATGTCATAATGGATCTAGTAAATGCAACTTTAGTTTCAGAAAATAAGGAATATTTAGCAAGAGCGAACGGGATGGCTATAGCTTTTGATGGGTTTTATAAAGTCTATCGTGAAAGTATAGACGATGAGGCTGAAGAAGAAAATAAGATGCTGCCGCCTTTAAAAGAACAAGAACATTTAAAAACTAAAGAGATCATTCCAAATCAGCATTTCACTGAACCACCGCCACGATATTCAGAAGCCAGCTTAGTGAAAAAGCTTGAAGAGCTTGGAATTGGTCGTCCATCAACTTATGCTACTATTCTGTCAGTTTTACAAGATCGTAAATATGTGACGTTAGAGAAAAAGCGTTTTATGCCTGAAGAACTAGGGCGTCTAGTAACAGTATTTTTAGTTGGTTTTTTCAAAAAATATGTTGAATATGATTTTACAGCAGGACTTGAAAATGAGCTAGATGAAATAGCTGCTGGCAAGCTTGAATGGAAATCCGCTTTAGGTAATTTTTGGAATGGCTTTAACCACAATATAGAATCTGTAAGTAAACAAAACATTACAGAAATTATTAGCTATGTGCAGCAAGCTCTTGATTATCATATATTCGGAGAAAATAAAGACTCTAAAGTTTGCCCATCATGCAAAACTGGTGAGCTAAGTTTAAAGCTTGGTAAATTTGGAGCATTTTTAGCATGCAGCAATTACCCTGAATGTAATTTTAGAAAATCTATTGTTAGTGGTAATGATAATAATGAAACTGATGGAGAGGCTAAAGATATTGTTAATGAAAATAAAGTTTTAGGCAAGGATAAAGAGGGAATAGAGATATATTTGAAAAAAGGACCTTATGGACCTTATATCCAATATGGTGAGCAAATAGATAGTAAAACAAAACCAAAACGTGTCCCGTTGCCCCTTGTTATAAACCAGAATGAAATTACTATCGATACAGCGTTAAAGCTTTTGAGTTTACCGCTTAAAATAGGTATGCATAAAGATAGTGGTGAAGAAATTTTAGTTGGATATGGTAAATTCGGTCCATATATAAAATATATGGGCAAGTTTATTTCAATACCTAAAAAATATGATTTCTTAAATTTAAGCTTAGATGATGCAATGAAGTTAATTGAAGAAAAACTAAGTGCAATTGCTGCTAAACAACCAAATCCTTTGAATATGGATGAGGTAACTAATCTTGTCGATAAGAAGATAAAAGTTAAAAAGACAAAAAATAAGTAAAAATGACAAAAGTTATAACACGATTTGCTCCATCACCGACAGGCATGTTACATGTTGGTAATATAAGAGCAGCACTACTTAATTGGCTATATGCGAAGAAGTATGATGGGCAGTTTATTTTAAGATTTGACGATACGGATTTAGAGCGTAGCAAACAAGAATACAAAGACGCTATCGAAAAAGATCTAAAGTTTTTAAACCTTAATTGGGATCAAACATTTAATCAATTAAGTCGTTTAAATAGATATGACGAGATCAAAAAACTATTATTGGATAAAAAAAGATTATATGCCTGCTATGAAACGCCCGAAGAGCTTGAATTAAAACGTAAATTTCAGCTTTCTAAAGGATTGCCTCCTATTTATGATCGATCAGCCCTGAATCTAACAGAAGATCAGATACAAAAATATATAGAACAAGGACGAAAGCCGCATTATAGGTTTTTAGTAAATCATGAACCGATTACTTGGCATGATATGATCAAAGGCGAAGTTAAGTATGAGGGTAAGGCTTTGAGTGACCCGATAGTAATAAGAGCAGATGGAAGTATGACTTATATGTTATGCTCGGTTATTGACGATATTGATTATGAGATCACTCATATTATTAGAGGTGAAGATCATGTTAGTAATACTGCTATTCAAATTCAGATGTTTGAAGCTTTAGATAAATCTCCGCCAACTTTTGGGCATTTAAGCTTAATCATTAATAAGGATGAAAAAATTTCAAAAAGAGTAGGGGGGTTTGAGATTGCAACCTTAAGAGAAGAAGTGGGATTAGAAGCAATGGCAATTGCTAGCTTCTTTAGTTTGCTTGGATCATCAGCACAAATTATCCCTTATAAAAAGATGGATGAGTTAGTGAAACATTTTGAAATAGGTAGTTTTTCTAAAAGCCCAACTATTTATCAGCCGGAAGATTTAGAAAGATTAAATCATAAATTATTGATAAGTCTAGAATTTTCTGAGATAAAAGATCGCCTTAAAGAAATAGAAGCAGATTATATTGATGAAAATTTTTGGCTGTCAGTAAGGTCTAATTTAAAAAAATTATTTGATGCAAAAGATTGGTGGGAGATTTGTCATAAAACTCCAAACATAAAAGATTTGAATTTAGATAAAGAATACCTAAAACAAGCTGCAAAATTATTACCGGCAGGGAAAATAACAACTGAAATTTGGAGTATTTGGACAAAGAAAATAGCGGATAATACGGGTAAAAAAGGTAAAGAATTATTTTTGCCGCTACGTCTTGCTCTAACAGGTAAGGAATCCGGACCCGAGATTGCTAAGGTGTTGCCCTTAATTGATAGAGAAGAGATAGTAAAAAGGTTGACCTGTTCTTAATATATATAGGATAGTAATAGATTTTTGAGAAAACAGAAATAACATAAATACCCTATAAAACCTATTGTAATAATACATTATTTATAGTAAAAACGATGCCATAAAACAAAGTAACTTTATTATGAAAATATTGATTTTAGGTGCAACCGGCATGCTTGGTAATAGTATGTTTAGGTTTTTGAGCACTGATAAAGATCTTGATGTTTATGCGACAAGCCGGAGCAGCTCAGCTCGTTCTTATTTTTCTAAAAATTTAGCAAATAAAATAGTTCCAAATGTAGATGTTGAGAATCACGATTCGTTAGTTGAAGTATTGAATAAAGTAAAGCCTAATGTAGTAATAAATTGTATAGGACTGGTAAAGCAGCTCGCTGATGCAAATGATCCTTTAAAAGCATTACCGATTAATAGCTTACTGCCACATAGGCTTGCTGGTTTATGTGAACTTGTTGGTAGCAGGTTAATCCATATTAGTACTGATTGTGTATTTTCAGGAAAAAAAGGCAATTACAAGGAAAGTGATTTTCCGGATTGTTATGATTTATATGGTCGTTCTAAATTTCTTGGTGAGGTAGATTATCCACATGCTATTACGCTTCGTACTTCGATTATAGGTCATGAACTTTCAGGAAATAGAAGCTTGACTAACTGGTTTTTAAGTTCAGAAAGGTCAGTAAAAGGTTTTGAAAAAGCTATATATTCAGGTTTTCCGACTGTAGAGCTTGCAAGAATAATAAAGGATTTTGTGCTACCTAATAAAGAACTGCATGGTCTTTATCATGTTGCATCAAAACCGATTAATAAGCTAGAATTGCTAAAGCTAATAGCAGAAATATATAATAAAAAAATTGATATTATTCCATCAGATGAGTTAATAATAGACCGCTCACTAGATAGTGCACGTTTTAATGGGATAACAGGTTATAACCCGCCTGAGTGGAGGGAACTTGTGAAGCGTATGTATGATTTTGGGTGATGTGTGTCATCCCATGGCTTGACCACGGGGTTTTGTGTCACAGGTTATGTCCTGAGACCGCAATCAAGTTGCGGTATGACATTATTCTTAAAAATTAATAAAATAGGTATTTATAGATAATGTTTGTAGATAAAACTTTGTTGATTACCGGAGGTACCGGTTCATTTGGTAATGCAGTACTTTCTCGTTTTCTTAAAAATGATATTATTAAAGATATCAAAGAAATCAGAATTTTTAGTAGAGATGAAAAAAAGCAAGAAGATATGCGTATTGCTTTGAATAATTTAAAAATTAAATTCTATATCGGGGATGTGCGTAATTATCACAGCATTGATGACGCAATGAAAGGTGTAGATTACGCATTTCATGCTGCTGCTTTAAAGCAAGTTCCAACCTGTGAATTTTATCCTATGGAAGCAATAAATACCAATATTTTAGGTGCTGAAAATGTTTTAAGGGCAGCAATAATTAATAAAGTTGCAAAAGTTATAGTACTTAGTACTGATAAAGCTGTGTATCCAATTAATGCGATGGGATTGTCTAAAGCATTAATGGAAAAGTTAGCAATAGCAAAAGCACGTATGAATGTAAAAGATAAGACAGTATTTTGTGTTACTAGATACGGTAACGTTATGGCATCAAGAGGGTCGGTAATTCCTTTATTTATTAATCAAATTAAGCAAAATAAGGATTTAACTATTACAGAGCCTTCAATGACGCGTTTTTTAATGTCACTTGTAGATTCTGTAGATTTAGTTTTATATGCATTTGAGCATGGTCACCAAGGTGATATTTTCGTACAAAAATCTCCATCTAGTACTATTGAGATGTTAGCTAAGGCATTACAAGGAATATTTAACAGTAAAAACAAAATACGTTTTATTGGTACACGTCATGGTGAAAAACATTATGAATCGTTAGTATCTTCAGAAGAAATGGCTAAAGCTGAAGATTTAGGCAATTATTACCGCATTCCTATGGATGGACGTGATCTTAATTATGCAAAATACTTTGTTGAAGGTGAAAAGAAAGTAGCACTTCTAGAGGATTATACCTCACATAATACAAAGCGTTTAAATCTAGAGGAAGTTAAAGAGTTATTACTAAATCTTGATTATGTACAAGAGGAGCTAAAAAATGCTTAAGGTAATGACTATTGTCGGTACTCGCCCAGAGCTTATTAAGCTGTATTGTGTGATTTCTGAGTTTGATAAATATACCAAACATATTCTAGTTCATACCGGTCAAAATTATGCATACGAATTAAATCAGGTTTTTTTTGATGATATGGGAATCAGAAAACCTGATTATTTTTTAGAAGTTGTAGCAGATAATACAGCAAAATCTATCGGGCTTGTTATTGAAAAAGTAGACGAAGTTCTTGAAAAAGAAAAGCCTGATGCGGTGCTATTTTATGGTGATACTAATTCCTGCCTTTCTGTAATTGCTGCTAAACGTCGTAAGATTCCCATTTTTCATATGGAAGCAGGAAATCGTTGCTTTGATCAGCGTGTACCTGAGGAAATTAATCGCAAAATAATCGATCATACTAGTGACGTTAATATTACATTAACCGAGCATGCAAGACGCTATTTAATTGCTGAAGGATTGCCGGCTGAACTTACCTTTAAATCAGGTTCACATATGCCGGAAGTACTTGAACGCTTCATGCCTAAAATATTAAAATCAGATATTTTAGATAAATTATCACTCACATCAAAACAATATTTTTTAATTAGCTCACATCGTGAAGAAAATGTAGATGTCAAAAATAATTTAAAAGAATTATTGAATAGTTTACAAACTCTTATTAAAGAGTATAATTTTCCGATAATCTTTTCTACGCATCCGAGAACTAAAAAAAGGCTTGAAGATTTAGAAGGATTTAAAGAGCTAGGAGATAAAATAAGATTCCTGCCGGCGTTTGGTTTTACCGATTACGTAAAATTACAAATGAATGCGTTTTGTATTTTATCCGATAGCGGTACTATCACTGAAGAAGCATCAATACTTAATTTACCTGCCTTAAATATTAGAAATGCTCATGAGCGTCCTGAAGGTATGGATGCTGGCACGTTAATTATGTCCGGTTTTAAAGCTGAGAGGGTATTGCAAGCGGTAGAAACTATTACTAGAGAACATGATAACAACAAACGTACACAAGCAATAGTGCCGGATTATAATGAAGCAGGGCTTGTATCGAAAAAAATATTGCGTATAGTTTTAAGTTATGTAGATTACATTAACCGCACAGTATGGTTTAAATGATCAAGAAATATATAATATAATCATAATTAAAACATGATCAGTCTTCCATTATTATTTAGCATTTTTTTAGGATATAGCTTCTTTTTTAGAAGATTATTTAAGATAGAGTTTTCACATGCTTTAATATTTTCTACATCATTTATCTTATCAATATATTTTATAGCATCTATTTTATATATTTTAGATCCAATTATTTATGCTTCATTTGCTCTAGGCATAGGATTATTTTTATATAGTCTTTTTGATTTTTTAAAGCAAAATAATATAAAAAATATAAGTGATTTATTTGGAGTTGACGTAATAATTTTTATCACAGCAATGATTATATATTTTCTATGTGTGAAGGACTATCCTAGTTATTATTTTTGGGATGAATATTCTCACTGGGGACTTTTTTTGAAAGAAATAAATATTTACCATGGTTTTAGATTGCCTGAAAATGAATCAGCTGTTGCAGCACAATTCAATACATATGTGAAACTAGTAGCTATTTTTCAGTATAGTATGAGTAAAATTTTAGGCTTTAAAGAAAGTTTTAATATTTTTGCCAATGGTTTTCTCTGTTTTATTTTCTGTACAGTAGTATTTGTAGAAAAGAGACCATTTTTAAGTATAGTTTTATGCTTAATGTTACTTTTATTTCCGATGCTAAATAATATAGTTAGGTTTAACTCAATTTATCCCGATACTACAGTAGGATGTATATTTGGTGCAGTTATCGCTATTTATATTCAGTCCAAAAAATATAACAATACTTTATTAAGTTTAATCGCACCATCATTATTTATTTTGCCTAATATAAAAGAAGCTGGTTACTGGTTTTCTTATGTATTAATTTTCATGATTACTGTTGACCTGATTATTAACAAGCAATATATATTTATATGCAATAATAATTTTATTATTACCACCTGTTATAAGTAAATTCATATGGTGTAATTATGTAGATGAACTATGTAGAGCAAGCACATACGATTTTAAATGTTCTTCATATAAACAACTTCCTTTTGTTTCTATCATTAATCTTTTACTAATTAATTCTGAGCAATTAGCTACTGTAAAATTAATGTTGAAAAGTATTTTGCCTTATATATATAAAAGAAATGCTATATATTTATACTTTAACTATTGTAGCTATAATTTTTATTTGGCAAAACTCGAGGGAGCAATTACAAAATTTTGTAAAAACATTGCTTATTTCGCTTGTAGGTTTTATTTTATATTTCATTTTTAGAGTAGAATTATATTTAACTCATTTTGTAAAACAAGAAGCAGAAATGGCAGCTTGTTATTCAAGATATTTAAATAGTTATACTATTATATTTTGTTTTGTAATAATAAGTTTTATTAAAAATTCCTTTTATAATTTAAATGTGAAGTTTAAAAATTTAATTTGGTTCTATATTGTTACTGTAGTTTTAAGTATAGTATCTTTAAAATATACTATAAATAAATTAGTAAATGTTTCTAATTTTAGTGATGTTGGTCCCCCAATAGAACGTCAAAATAAATTAAAAGATCTTATTCAAAGCGGGATAAAAGATGGTTCAGAATTTAAAGAACACGATTTTAAGTTATTAGATTGTTTTATTTATAATTACCTAGAAGCTCCAAATACTGATAAATACATATTTAAAAAATGTTTTTTAGAAGGACTAGGAAGACTTTAAATTTAGTAGGAGGGTTATGAATACCAAAAGATTTTTACAGCAGCAAATGAAAAATTTTGCAGAAGAAAGCATAAAGAAAATAATAAATGCAGCAAAAGAAAAAGAGTATTTTTTATCGCCCTTTAAACATTTAGTAATTGATAATTTCTTATCTTTAGAGCTCGCTAAAAGTTGTTTAGATGATTTTCCAAATCCTAAAGAAAAGCAATGGGACATAGCAAATGATAAAGATATAGAAATTAAAAAAAGATCAACTTGGAAATCTGAATTTGATATACCAGATGGCATTGTTGATACAATACGTTTATTTAATTCATCGGATATGCTTTATGCACTTGTAGGGCTTTTTAAAATTCCGAAACTTATTCCTGATCCATTAAATTTTCCTGAAGGTGAATATCATAAATCTATTATACTATATTACTAATACTAAAGCTCCGCATGATGAAGCTAATGATATTATAAAAGAGCCGCATAGAGCTTTATGGAAAAAGCATGATTTTACTAATAAAGATAAAAATCTTACAAGGAAATATTATTAATCTGAAATAATTTTGAAATGAAAATATTACAAGTAAATGGTTATGAATCTCCAGGAAGCCGCTTTCATGGGCTCGCTATTACGCCTCTTTTAAAAGAATATGGCATAGAATCAAAACATCTAATTTGGCAAAAAGATACTAACAATCCTGAAGTATTAACTTTTAGCGAAAAAGATCGTAAAATAAATCATTTTTTACAGGGGGTAGAAAATATTTTATCTTTACAGTCAGTTTTATATCGTAACGCTTTGCAGATGATAAAAATGCCGGAGTTTCAAGAAGTCGACCTTATTCATCTTCATATTATTCATTCTGGTTTTTTTAGTATGAGGCATTTGCCTAAAATAACTAGTTTAAAGCCAACAGTTTGGACTTTGCATGATCCTTGGGCAATGACTGGACGCTGTATTTATCCAATGGGTTGTAGTGGATGGGAAAAAAATTGTGGTGTTTGTCCTGATCTTAACACTCCATTTGCAATGAGAAAAGATAATAGTAAGTTTTTATTTGATTACAAACGTAGAGTTTATAAAAAATCTGACTTCAACTTAATTGTAGCATCAAAATGGATGCAAAATATGGTTGATACTTCACCTTTATTTGATAAAGAAGTTAAGGTTCATCATCTACCTTTCGGTTTAGATTTAAAATTTTTCTCTTCTGATCATACTAAAAAAGCAAGAGAACGTTTTAATATTAGCGATGAAAAAATAGTGATCTGTTTTCGTTCGGAGGATACCACCTTTAAAGGTTACCAATACATTATGGAGGCATTAGAGAGGCTAGAAACCACAAAACCTATATGCTTATTAACAGTTGGTAGACATAATTTATTAGAGCAATTTAGGGGAAGATTTGAAATAATAGAACATGGCTGGACTAATGATGATGTGTTACTCCGAGATGTTTTAGCTGCGTCCGATATTTTCTTAATGCCTTCTGTTGCCGAAGCGTTCGGTGTTATGGCAATAGAAGCATTAGCATGTGGTAAGCCAGTAATAGTTTTTGATGGAACATCATTACCTGAGGTAACTTTTGCACCTGATATTGGTATTTCTGTTCCTATGCGTGATAGTAATGCTTTATCAAATGCGATAAAGCGTTTAGTTGATGATCCTAAGGAGCGTCTAGAACGGGGTAATAAGGGAAGAAAGGCAGCTGAATTACACTATGATCAAGATATGCATGTAAAGAACTTAGTAGATATTTATAGGGAAGTTCTAAATAAATGAAAATTTTACTTTTAACCGATATTCTTCCTTGTGAGAGTTGTATGGCAGGGTTAGTGTACTCTTTTGAAGCAAGTTTAAAATGAAAATACTACAAGTAAATGGTTACGAATCTCCGGGAAGCCGTTTTCATGGGCTTGCTATTACGCCTCTTTTAAAAGAATATGGTATAGATTCTAAACATCTGATTTGGAAAAGAGACACTAATAATCCTGAAATCCTATCTTTTAGCGTAAAAGATCATATAATAAATAATTTTTTGTATGTAACAGAAAGAATTTTATCTTTGCAATCAATTTTATATCGTAACGCTTTGCAGATGATGAAAATGCCAGAGTTTCAAGAAGCCGATCTTATTCATCTTCATATTATTCATTCTCGGTTTTTTAGTATAAATCATTTACCTGAAATAACTGGGTTGAAACCAACAGTTTGGACATTGCATGATCCTTGGGCAATGACTGGACGTTGTGTTTATCCAATGGGTTGTAGCGGATGGGAAAAAAATTGCGGTGTTTGTCCTGACCTTAAAACTCCATTTCCAATGATAGTAGATAATAGTAAATTTTTATTTGATCACAAACGCAAAATATATGAGAAATCTAATTTTAATTTAATTGTAGCATCAAAATGGATGAAGAATATGGTTAGTACTTCACCTTTATTTAATAGAGAAGTTAAGGTTCATCATATACCTTTTGGTTTAGATTTAAAGTTTTTCTCTCCTGATCATACCAAAAAAGCAAGAGAACTTTTTAATATTAGTGATGACAAAATAGTGATCTGTTTCCGTTCGGAGGATAATCCTTTTAAGGGTTATCGATATATTATGGATGCATTAGAAAGGCTGGAGACCACAAAACCTATATGCTTATTAACAGTTGGCAGACATAATTTATTAGAACGATTTAGAGGAAGATTTGAAATAATAGAACATGGCTGGACTAATGATGATGTGTTACTCCGAGATGTTTTAGCTGCGTCCGATATTTTCTTAATGCCTTCTATTGCAGAAGCGTTCGGTGTTATGGCAATAGAAGCAATGGCATGTGGTAAGCCAGTAATAGTTTTTGATGAAACATCATTACCTGAAGTAACTTTTGCACCTAATATCGGTATTTCTGTTCCTATGCGTGATAGTAATGCTTTATCAAAGGCTATAAAGCATTTAGTTGATGATCCTAAGGAGCGTTTAGAACGAGGTAGTAAAGGAAGAAAGGCAGCTGAACTACATTATGATCAAAATATGCATGTAAAAAATTTAATAAATATTTATAAGGAAGTTTTAAACAAATGAAAATTTTACTTTTAACCGATATCCCTCCTTGTGAAAATTATACTGCAGGATTGGTATTAAAACCTTTAGTAAGATTTCTATCTCTAGATCAAATCGTTATGTGTACGGTTTCGTATCCGGTTTTAGAATTTAAAATACCACCAGAATTAGAAAAAATTCCTCATTTAAAATTATTCAAACCTATTGAAAGGATGAAATCAGGAGGACTAATTACTTATAGCCTAGAGTTATTTAATGCTATAAAAGTGAGATATTATTTACTTCCTAAAATTATTAAGTTTGCTAAAGAGCATAAAGTTGACACTATATGGGTTGTATTGCAAGGTCAAACCATAGTTAGGTTAGCACGACCTTTGGCTAAAAAATTATCAGTATCATTATTTGCTCAAGTATGGGATTCTTTTGAATGGTGGCTTCGTGCTTGTAAAACTGATAAGCTTACTCAAAAAAGACTTTTAAAAGAATTCGATGAAGTACTGAAATATAGTACTTGTTGTGCTACTGCTTCTTGGGCTATGTCTGAAGAATATGAAGCTAAATATAATATACCAACTATACCGGTAATTGCTGGGTTACCAAAGGAATTGGCAAGTCTGCCTGCTACTTCTTATAGGAATGATAATGAATTTATAATTAGTATAGCAGGGCAATTATATGCACAAAATGAATGGCTAAGCCTTATTAATGCCCTAAATCAAACTAATTGGAGAATTGCAGGAAAAAATATTAAACTTAGGATAATGGGAGGGGGTTTTCAAGCGTTTGTACAGTCACCCACTAATTTTGAATATTTAGGATGGCGTTCACAAGAAGAAGCTATAAAATTACTTGCAGAGTCAGATCTCCTCTATATGCCATATTGGTTTTCAAAAGAATTTTACAAAGAATCTAGTACAAGTTTTCCTTCAAAATTAGTAACTTATTTTGCCTCAGGTAGACCAGTTTTTTGTCATGCTCCTCCATATGCGTCTCCTAGCAAATATATAATTAAACATAATGCAGGGTATATATGCGGTTCGCTAGATACGAACGAGATAATAAATGTTTTAGAAAAAGCAATATCAGATAAGGAATCTTATAGTATATTTGCTCAAAATGGACATAATTGTTTCTTGCAAGATTTTACATTAGAGAATATAAAAGAAAATTTTTTAAAATTTTTAAATATAAATGGTAGTAAATGACAATGAAAATAAATAATAACCGTATTGTTTGGGTAGATTTAGTAAAAACTCTAGCTATTATTATGGTGATATTACTTCATTCTATATCTCCATTATTCTACAAATATTCATCTATCCCTTTTTCTAAAAGTTTTATTTTATCTAATCTTATAGATTCGTTTTGTAGGGTAGCTGTTCCTTTATTTATAATAATTTCGGGTTTTTTAGCACTTAAAGGTAATATTCTGATAGAAAAACTATGGTCTAAAATAAAAAGGTTATTAATTCCCTTAATATTTTGGAGCATCCTATATAAATATTGGATTTTATATAATAATAACGAAACATTTAATATTTTTTCCGTATTAGAAAGTATCTTTCGTGAACCTGCAATGTATCATCTAGTTTTTGTTTATTACATGCTAGGAGTTTATTTACTATTTCCAATTCTTTCGTTAATTGTTAATGAAATGCTTAAAAATACAAAATTTGCTTGTTATTTTCTAATATTATGGTTCGCAATTAATTCTATTAATTACTATTATGTATTTTCAATAATAAATTGGATGGTAATTAGTAATTTTCTTAGTTATTCTGGTTATGCTGTTTTAGGAGCTTATTTAATAAGAAAAAATATTGGGTTAAAGCTTCCTAGATATTATTGGTTAATTTTATCCTTGCTAGTAAGTAGTGTTACGTTTGTTATAACCTGGATTTTAAATATAGATTCTGTTAATGCTGATGAAACAGCTTATTGGTATTTATCTCCGAATGTTGTTATAGCATCTGTAGGGATGTTTTTAGCATTGCAAAATATTAATATACCTGCTCAATATAATAAATTATTAAAATGCATTTCTGAAAACTGTTTTCTTATTTTCTTTGTGCATGTGTGGATATTAGATAGACTACAATATTTAACATCAAATTTCTTTAGTAATGATATAATGATTTATCCAGTAGTTGATGGTTTGATTTTGAGTATTGCTACTTTCATATTTAGTTTACTGGTTAGCATGTCAATTAGACTAATTCCTCATTCTCAAAAATTAGTCGGATGAGACAAAATATATATTCCCCACTAGTTTCGATTATTATCCCTGTATATAACGGTGCTAACTATTTAAAAGAATCAATAGATAGTGCTTTAGCTCAAACATATAAAAATATCGAAGTTATAGTTGTTAATGACGGCTCAAAAGATAATAGGAAAACGGAAGAAATCGCTTTATCATACGGCGATCAAATACGTTATTTTTCCAAAGAGAATGGTGGATGTGGTTCAGCTTTAAATGTTGGCATAAAAAATATGAAAGGGGAATATTTTTCATGGCTTAGTCATGATGATCTATATTATCCTAGTAAAATTGAACATCAAATTAATATATTAAATAAATTAGATAACAAAGATACTATAATTTATGGCGGTTATGAGTTAATTGATGAAAAATCCCGTTCTTTACGTTTTATAAAACCTAATGATAAATATCCAAAAGAAAAATTAGATATACCATTATTTGCTCTTTTACGTGGGTTAGCATATGGTTGCACTTTATTAATACCAGCTATATATTTTCAAAAAGTTGGATTATTTAATGAATCTCTAAAGCATACTCAAGATTATGATTTGTTTTTTAAGATTTTTCGGGTAGCAAAAATTCATTTCGATTCTCAAATTCTTGTAAAATGCCGTCAACATTCAACACAAAGTAGTCGTGTTGTTCCTAAAAGTTTAGAAGAATGTGAAGAATTGTGGTCAAGATTTTTAAAAGAGTTAACAGAAGAAGAAATGCTAGAAATGGGCGGCGGTTCTATAACGGTATTTTTATTTGATTTTGTAGCTTTTTTGAAAGGTTATACCTCCTATAGAAAATCAGGACAATTAGCCTTAGAGATGGCAAATAAATATTTAAATAATACAAAAGTTACTGTGATCATTCCTCTATATAATAGGATAAATTGGACTATAGAGGCTATAGAAAGCGTACTTATTCAAACTCATCAAAATTTTGAAGTTTTAGTAATAGATGATGGATCAACTGATGATATATCAAAATTAACTGAAACATGTAAAAAAGATAAGAGAATAAAATATTTTCGTAGGGAAAATAAGGGTGTTAGTTCAGCTCGTAATTTTGGAATTGAAAAAGCTACCGGCGAATATATTGTTTTTCTTGATTCTGATGATTTATTTATGCCAGACAAAATAGAAACTCAATTAAGGTATATGGCAGAAAATGATTTATCATTTTCTCATACTTCTTATCAAAAAGTAGATGGGCAAGGAAAATATCTTTCTTCTGATGATTCAGGTACTTTTTCTGGACAATGCTTTCCCCAAATTATTAATTACTGTCCAATAGCAGTACCGACAGTTATGGCTAAAACTTCTGTATTTAAACAAAATTTATTTCCTGAAAATATTAGAAATGGTGAAGATTTTTGTGTATGGATTTCTATTGCAAGTAAGAATCTGATAGGTGGTATTGATAAAGAATTGTCACAAGTAAGAATAACTAGTACTAATACTTTGTCAAATCCTAGAAAACATGCAGAAAGTTTAATAAACACAGCATCTTATATTATTAGTCATCATTATTTAAACAAATATAGTTCCCTAACTGTTGGTTTATTATCAAAAGCTATAACAAAATTAAAATTATTAAAAGAAGATATGGATGTTACAAAGAACGGCTCTATTGGTATGAAAAGAATAGAACTAGGTTTTTCTAATATACCAAGTTTACTCAGGTTAGCTATTTATTCTATAAAATATAATGGAATGCGTGCAACTATATCTAAAATAAAAAGATGGTTTAAGAAACATAGAAGATTTTAACTTATTCTCCCAGTATTTTTACTTTTGCACCATCGCTTATTTGAGGCATGCCGTCTGTAACGATTATATCGCTGTCTTTGATGTTATCAGAAGTAATTTCGATTAAGCCGTTGGTTCGTAAACCAGTTTTTACATATAGTTGTTTTGCTGTATCACCATCTATTTTATAGACAAAATTGCCTTGATTATTACGTTGTATAGATTTTTCTGGTACAGCTAAATTTTCATGTGGGTTGATTATCAACTTAACATCTACGTAGCTATTATGTAAGATATTTGTATTATTTGGTAAGGCAATTTTAGCAGTTATAGAACCGTTATTTAATAAATAGTGTGAGATAGCAAAAACCTCACTATGGATTTTGCCATTAACTATTGCTTTTGTACCGGCAAAGACCTTGCCGCTTAAAGATTCTGGTAATTCAATAAAAACACTTTGTGATTTATCAGCTCCTGTAATACTAAAAAGATAGTCACCTATTATTACTTCACCACCAACCATAGGCTTTATCACACCTATTTTACCATTAAAAGGTGCGGTAATTATCATGTCATTATAGGTTTTAAGAGCCATCGTATAATTAAATTTAGCCTCTTCAAGATCACTTTTCGATTTCTCATATTCTTGACTACTTACATATTTTTTTGCAAGTAAAGCATTTTTTCTGTCATATTCGTCTTGTTTAGTATTTAGTAAAGCTGCAGCTTTTGATTTAGTAGTTTCCGCTACATCTTTATCTATAACTAATAATATATCACCTTTTTTTACTATTTGTCCTTGCATAGCTGAAACCTTCTCAACAGTACCAGCAGCATTAGCATAATAGTCACGGCTATTATTGTTTTGGCATCGCCCTACGATATTAAAAACTTCATAAAGTTCTGCTATATGGGCTTTAGCAACTTTTACACCTGTTATTTTTTCTTCTATTTTTTTACTTGCAATAGTAGAAAGTGAAATCAACAAGATAAAAAAACCGATAAATTTTGTAGACATAAATTATTTTTTTAGCTTTTTTAGCTCCTCATCTGTTAACCATTTTAATTCTTTTTCTAGAACCTCAAATCTAATTTTTTCTAGTTGTTCATTAAGATCAGGTTCAGGGACGATTGCGGAGCCCATAAACTCAAATCCTTGGTAATTAATTTTTAGTTTACTACATATCTCTTGTAATGATAATAAATTTTCTTCTATATCATCTATGAATATTATTGATTTTGGAGAATAATTTGTTTTTTGCAACACATATTCAAGCACCGCTCCCTTATCATATTCTGCGGTATAAATTATTCCATCTTTTAAAATAGGATCACCATAACCAGCATTAAAATCTTTTATTATGATCTCATCATTTAAAGGTGATAATTCTTGAAGATTCACTTTCAATAAAGTTAATTCTTGTCCTCTCCATTTTATCATATCCTCAATTATACCAAATTTACCAGTAGGAAGTTTTGTAAGTCCCATTGCTGGAATATTTTTTTCTTTAAGTAAAGCAAATATGGTTAAAATATCATTATTCACAAACCTAGCTTTGCGGTCTTTTAAAACTACACTCATCAATAATTTACATTGCTCTATCGTGAGTCTTTTTTCGATATCATTTACTAATACTTTACGGTAATCATGCGTTAATCTAGATTCATCTGAATCCATCACTATTACCTCATCAACATCAAAAAGCACTAGATAAGTTTCATCAGCTTTTTCTATTGCTTCTATAACTTCTTTAAAATCATGGATTTTATTTATTTTGCTAAACATATTTTTCGTTTTTTATAATATTTATTATTTCCTCTAAAGAATTTGTCATAACCTTTAAGTCCTCTTCTCTAGATAGGTTATGTCTTCCATCTTTAATTAATTTCAGTACCATTTGTTTGCTTGTTATTTTTTCTAATAGTTTAAGAGAAATTTCATAAGGCACATCTTCATCTAACATACCATGGATTAAATGCACCGGAATATTTATATCAATTTCGTTCTTTGTCAATAGTAAATGCTTTTTTGCATCTTCGATTAATTTATAGCTAATAGGGTATCTATATTCACAACTTCTACCTGATATTTCTAACACACTTTCTTTTTGCATTCTAGATTGATCTTCCGGCGATAGATTGTACCAAATATCTTCTGTAAAATCAGCTGCGGGGGCTAAACAGATAAGTCCTTTAACTTTATTTGGAAACTTTAAAGCTGCAAGAAGTGCAAGCCATCCTCCCATGCTTGAGCCGACTATTATGGCTTGATCATCAATTAATTCATCTAAAACTAGAGCTACTCCTTCTAACCAACTACTAATAGTTTGATCTGTAAATTGTCCTGTAGCATGACCGTGACCAAAATTATCAAAAATAGTAAAATTATAATTGTTTTTTTTACAATAATCTATTAAATAGAGAGCTTTAGATGAATGCATACCTGACATTAAGCCGTGTAAAAAAATTACAGGTGGAATATTTGTATTAACAATTCTATAATTATTATAGACAACAAATTTGTCTTGTGTTCTAGTATAAAGCTTGTGCATTTTAAATAATTATTTAAACAGATGAAATTATAATGCCTTCATTAAATTCAAGTAAACGATATAATAAATATACTATTTTGCAAGTAGTTCCTGCTCTAGTTTCGGGAGGAGTTGAAAGAGGGACTATAGAAGTTGCAAAATATCTTAAAGTTCTTGGTCATACTCCAATTATAATTTCAGCTGGTGGTACTTTAGTTAAAGAGTTAGATAATGAGGATATACTACATATTCAAATGAATAGTAGTAGTAAAAACCCTTTTGTAATTCTAAGTAATGCTAGGTTAATAGCTGAAATAATCAAAAAATATAAAGTTGATATAGTCCATACAAGGTCAAGAGCTCCGGCATGGAGTTCATATTTAGCAGCAAAATGGACGAATACTAAGTTTTTAACAACTTTTCATGGTATTTATAACGCTCCTAATGATTTAAAGAAATATTATAATAGTATAATGTTAAAGGGAGAGAAAGTTATTGCCGTCTCCAATTTTGTGAAGCAACATTTACTTAAAAATTATAATGTTGATGAAAATAAAATAGTAGTAATTGAGCGGGGTGTAAATTGTGATTATTTTGATCCAGCAAATTTAACGCCAGAAAGGCTTAAAAAATGTCGTGATAAATATGATGCTCCAGATAATGTACCGATAATATCAATGCCCTCTAGAATGACCAATTGGAAAGGGCATCTTGTTTTAGTAGAAGCATTAAGCAAATTAAAACACAGAAATTTTTATTGTTTAATGATCGGTGATTTATCAAGACATCCTAGTTTTACTAATAGAGTAAAAGAGCTTATCGCAAATTTAAAACTTCAAAATAAAATTCAAATTTTTGGTAATGATTCTGATATCATAAATCTATATGGTATTTCTAATATTATTGTTTCTGCTTCGATTGAGCCTGAAGCCTTTGGGCGTACTATTATTGAAGGGCAGGCTATGGAAAAGCTTGTTATTGCCACTAATATTGGTGGAGCTACCGAAACAATAAACGATAATGTAACAGGTTTTCACGTAAAGCCGAATGATGCTGAAGATTTAGCTCAAAAAATTGATCACTGCTTATCTATTTTAAATACTGAAGAAGCCAAGAAAATTCAAACCGCCGCAAGACATACTGTAATTAATGACTTCTCCCTTGATTTAATGCTCCGAAAGAATCTTGAAGTCTATAAAGAAGTCCTAAAACCCCCAAATAATTCAAAAACGATGCCATAAATTTGAGATTTTCTAATAAAATCACTTATTCTTTATTCTCTATAAGTGATAAAGCAATTAATAATCTCTCTTTTTTTTCTATATTTTTATTTTACCCTTGCATTAAAGCTAGCAGACAGCTATTTTTATTTTATTGAATTTTTTATAAAAAACTTAAAGGAAATAATTTATGTCGACAAACGGGCAGGACAGTACTGCAAATAATAATGATACAATAGAAATACAAGAAACTGAAGTTGTACCTGTAGAGACTACAAATTCTTTACAATCGGGGTTAACAAGCTTAATACCGATGGTTTTAATTTTTGCTGTTTTTTATTTCTTACTATTACGTCCGCAAGAAAAACGTCGTAAAGAGAGAGAAAAGCTAGTAAGTGAAGTTAAAAAGGGTGAAGAAGTTCTAACAAATAGTGGTATTTACGGGATCGTTACTAAAGTTAGCGAAAGCGAACCTAACATTGAAGTTGAGATAGCAAAAGATATGCGTATTAAAGTTTTAAAAAGTGCTATTGTTGATATAACTAGCCGTTTCAAAGATGTAGCAGTTAAAAAGGAAGATAATAAAAATAACAAAAAAGATAAGAAGGTAAGTGGTGCAAAATCTTCCTAAGTGGAAAATTTTCCTTTCAATTATATGTACGATTTTTGCAGTTATTTGTGCTTTACCAAATTTTACACAGGTAAAGTCCAAATATCTGCCTCATGATTCAGTAAATTTAGGACTTGACCTTAGGGGCGGAGCACATTTATTACTTGATGTTGATTTCGATACTTATCTTAATGACACTATGGAAAATTTAGCCGATACTTTACGTAAAAGCTTTCGTGAGGATAAAATCGGTTATAAAAACCTGTTAGTTAAGCAAAATAATATTCAACTAGAGCTGAGATCGCAGGAAGAATTAAAGCCGTTAAAAAGAATAATTAGCAAAATTGATCCTGAGATTAATGTTGAAGCGAATGACAATAGAATAAAGCTTTCCTATAGTGAATCTAGATTAAGTGAGCTACTTAATAAAGTAGTCGATCAATCTATTGAGATTGTCAGAATGCGGGTTGATAGTACCGGTACTAAAGAGCCTATACTGCAAAAACAAGGTGATAGGCATATATTATTACAAGTTCCAGGGGAAGAAAATCCAACTTATTTAAAAAATATTTTAGGTAAAACTGCTAAGCTAACTTTTCATTTAGTTGATGAAAATGCCAATGTTGAAGAAGCGGTAAAAGGGCATATGCCTATGGGTTCAATGCTTGTTCAAGGAGATAGAATTGGTTATTTAGTTGTAAAGAAAAAAGCTATTTTAGGTGGCGATTCATTAACAACTGCCGCCGCATCTTTTGATCAGAATTCACAAGCAGTTGTATCATTTTCCTTTAATAGTTTTGGTAGTAAATTATTTGGTGAAATTACCAAAAATAATGTGGGAAAGAACCTTGCTATAGTTTTAGATAATAAGTTACTTAGTGCTCCGACAATAAATCAACCAATTATGGGCGGTAGTGGTATAATTTCAGGTGATTTTACTGTTGAATCGGCAAATGAACTTGCATTATTGCTTCGTGCTGGCTCGCTGCCTGCACCGCTTAAGATTATCGAAGAAAGAAGTATAGGACCAAATCTTGGGGCTGATTCTATAGAATCAGGAAAAAAAGCAGGGATAATTGGTTTTGCAGCAGTTTGTATATTTATGGTATGGTCTTATGGCTTACTTGGTTTATTTGCAAATATAGCTTTAAGCCTTGCTATGCTATATGTTTTAGCATTATTGTCGCTTTTCCAAGCTACCTTAACTCTGCCAGGGATTGCTGGAATAATACTTACTATGGGTATGGCTGTTGATGCTAATGTATTGATTTACGAGCGAATAAAGGAAGAGCTGAATAAAGGAACTTCAAATCTTTATGCTATTAAAACTGGGTTTGAGTCAGCTTTTGCTACTATTTTAGATTCTAATCTTACTACTTTGATTGTTGCTTTTCTGCTTTATATATTTGGAGTTGGAGCAATAAAAGGATTTGCTGTGGCATTAACAATCGGGATTATATCATCGATGTTTTCAGCAATTATTATTACTAAATTACTAATAGATATTTGGGTAAAATATTTTAAACCTAAAAAACTAGGTCTTGTATAAGATTTAAGGATATAAAAAATGCAATCAAATGTTATAAAAATTATTATTGGAGTTAGTCTATTAATAGGCGTTGGAGCATTATATTTATTATTATCTTTAAAGACTCCTGATAAACCTCTTGCCGGTCAGGTAAATATTTATGAAGATAATGCAGAAATCGGTGGTGACTTTGAATTAATAGATCAAAATGGTGAACTATTTAACAGTGATGAATTAAAGGATAAATTAAGCCTTATATATTTTGGATTTACTAGCTGTCCTGATATATGCCCAACTTCTTTAAATAAAATAACAAAAGCAGTGGAAATTTTAAGCGAAAATAAGATAGATATAGTACCGGTTTTTATTACTATTGATCCAAGCCGTGATACTCCAGCAGTATTAAAGGAATATTTAAAACATTTTCATCCTAAATTTATTGGACTTACAGGTAATGAGAAGCAAATAAGGGAAGTAGCAGATAAGTTTAAGGTTTATTATGCTAAGGTTGCTAGTGAAAGTGATAATAACCAAGATTATATGTTAGATCATTCTTCTTTTACTTATCTAATGGATAAAAATGGAAAATATTTAAAGCATTTTTATTTAGACTCTGCTCCTAAAGAAATTATGGAATTTTTAAAAAGTAACTGATGAATAATTATTTACTGGTAGCATATATATTTACCTTTTTAAGTTTGGGAGTATTGTTAGTTAGTAGCTTTACAAGTTATAAGAAAGAGAAAAAAAATATTGATGCAAAAAGGAGCAAAAAATAGGTTAATAACTATCATTATTTGTTTTTGTTCAGCAGTAATCGGAGTTAGTATAATACTTTATAATTTAGAAAAAAGTATAGTATTTTTCGTGCAGCCATCAAAGATTAATGAAGTAGAGCAGGGGAAAGAGCTAAGAGTTGGCGGGCTAGTTAAAGTAGATTCAATAAATAAAATTGCGGCTAATAAAATAAGCTTTGTTATTACGGATAATATTAAAGATTTAGAAATATTATATCAAGGGGTGTTACCTGCTTTGTTTAGAGAGGGGCAAGGAATCATTGCTATTGGTAAACTATCAGACGACAAGTTTATAGCAAGGGAGTTGCTAGCAAAGCATGACGAGAATTATCGACCTCCGAATACTGTCATTCCCGCAGAAGCGGGAATCTAGAAAAAATCTGTCATACTGCAGCTTGACCGCGGTATCTCAGGACACATTCTATGGCACAAGATCCCGTGATCAAGTCACGGGATGACAATATAATTGACTGGATTCCAGCTTTTGAGGGAATGACAAATGAGCTATTAAATAACATAAAACAATTATAACAAAAAATGCTTATAGATAAAATTAAAGCAAAAGCAAATAATAACGAAATAAATGTAATCATTGAAATACCGATGAATAGTGGTCCGATTAAGTATGAATTCGATAAAGAATCGGGAGCGGTTTTTGTTGATCGTTTCATGCAAACCACGATGAGTTATCCATGTAATTACGGCTTTATTCCGCATACTCTTTCTAATGATGACGATCCGGTAGATGTGCTTGTTGTATCGCATCATCCAGTAGTGCCTGGTTCAGTAATTAAGTGCCGAGCTGTTGGAGTGCTCATGATGGAAGATGAATCCGGATTTGATGAGAAAATTATTGCAGTACCAACCTCTAAGCTTGATATTACCTTTAATCATATCAAAGACTTATATGATGTATGTGAGATGCTTAAAAAACGTATAGTTCATTTTTTTGAGCATTATAAAGATCTAGAAAAAGGTAAATGGGTTAAAGTTACCGGCTGGGAAAATAAAGCCAAAGCTGATAGCTTGATTAATGAGGGGATAGATAGGATTAAAGGTTAGTTTTATGTCATTCCTGCCAAGTGCATGGGTGTCATCTCGTGGCGGCATTGTTGCGTGGTTCCGATGTCATTCCGTTGATCGCAGGAATCCAGGAAGAAAAGCATAAATACAGCAAATTTTTAAAATTAAAAGCTTAGGTTACCTAGCTTTATGCTGGATTCCTGCGATCAACGGAATGACATCGGAACCACCAAAAATACATATCCTCGCAATGACGTGCTTATGAAAACAATAAAATTATAAACCAGTGACATTATTCAGATCAGGGATTGTAGTAGCATTTTTCACATTAATTTCTCGCATATTTGGGCTTGTGCGTGAACAATTTATTGCATCATTATTCGGCTCCACAACTATGGGCGATAGTATTAATGTTGCTTTTAAACTACCAAATCTATTTAGAAGAATTTTTGCCGAGGGAGCATTATCGAACGTCTTTATCCCTATTTATAACGAAAAAATGCTGATTTCTAAGAAAGCAGCTGGCAGATTTTCTGGTGAGGTCTTTACACTTTTACTACTCTCATTAATAGTTATAATAGTATTGATGCAAATATTTATGCCGCAATTAATGCTATTTATAGCTCCTGGTTTTCACGGTAAAAAAGAGAAGTTTGAGCTCACAGTATTTCTATGCCGAATCACTATACCTTACTTAATATTTGTATCACTCACAGCTTTATTAGGTGGAATTTTAAACTCAGTAAAACGCTTTGCTGCTTTTGCTTTTTCACCTGTTATCTTAAGCGTATGTGTAATACTATGTACTTTAATGTTAGATAATTATACAGAGTCTACCATTTCAATTAGCTTATCTTTAATAATTGCCGGAATATTACAAGTCTCTTTTATGTTTGTTTGCGTTAAAAGAGCGGATTTAAGTTTTCCATTTATTTTTAAGCCAAATGATCCGGATGTAAAAAAGCTTTTAATTAATATGGGACCGGCGACCATTAGCTCAGGCGTACAGCAATTAAACCTTTTTATCTCTCAATCTATTGCTAGCTTTATTGAGGGAGCTATATCCATATTATCATATGCTGACCGAATATATCAATTTCCTCTATCAATAATAGGCACTAGCTTTTCAACTATTTTATTACCTGAATTATCAAAAATATATAAATCAAATGATATAGTAGCTGCAACGAAAGTACAGAATAATGCAATTAGAATGGGGCTATTTTTGTCGCTTCCTGCAACTTTTGGAATTATAATTTTATCGCATCCTATCATTAACGTGATTTACGAAAGAGGCGTTTTTACTTCTTTTGACACTACAAATACGGCTGAGGCTATTTCTGCTTTTGCTTTAGGGCTGCCTGCTTTTATTTTGGCAAAAATTCTAACCCCCATTTTTTATGCTAATAGTGATACTAAAACACCTTTGAAAATAACTCTATTTTCAATAATAATTAATACAAGTATGAATTTATTATTAATGGATTCTTTAAAACATATCGGTATTGCGGTTGGTACTTCTATTGCAGCTTGGTATAATTTAGGTTTATTATACAGCTATACTAAAAAGCAGAATATGCTACATATAGAGCAAGATATAAAATCTTTTTGTGGTAAAGTTTTAGTATGTTGCCTAATTATGTCTATTATTATTGGATCAATAAAACACTATTGTGTGGAATATTTTTATTCAAAATATTTACTAATTAGAATTTGTGCATTAGGAGGTACTATTTCAATTGGCATTATAGTCTTTTTTGGTGTAGCTTATTTATTAAAAGTAGTTAAGCATGTTAGAAAGTAGTAAAAATAAATCTAATTATCAAGATTTGCTAAAGACCTTAGCAATCATAGCCATGATCATCGATCATATAGGTTTGTATCTATATCCTGATCTTATTGTTTTACGAATAATCGGTCGTACTGCTATGCCGGTTTTTTGTTTTTTTGCTGGCTATAATTTTCATGATAAGCCAAAACTACGAATATTAATATGGGGTGTTTTACTACAAATTTACACTACAATATTATTCAAGCAGTTTATCACTACAAATATTTTAATCTCTATTTATTTGGGGCAGTGCTATATTTATTATTTTCATAAGTCATTAACTCGTTTTTTCTATAGCGGTTACTGTCATGTTATTATAATGGTAATATTATGGTATATAAGCTGGGCTATCATTGATTATGGTACGGTTGTAATTGCAATTATGATACTTGGATTTATTGCAAGACATGAACCCAAAAACCTAAAACTTTGTTGTTTTGTAACAATTCTCATTACTTTGGTAAATTCAGTTCTATTCGTGCTTACTACTTCTTTTAGCGATCTTAATTTCTCAAATTTTGATTTAATATTAGATATTATCTTATTAACAGTTACATATATATTAATGATCATAGGCAACTATTCAAAAAGACTATTTATAAATTTAAAATGGGTTAGCAGAAATGTCATATATATATATTGTGCACAAATTATTATTTTGCAATTTATATTTGTCTATAGTTACACATATGGTTTTAAAAATTGGTAGATAAAAATCAACAATTTTGGTGGTATTTATTTTTTATTGATATTAGTATATTTGAGCAACTAATTAATATTAATAACGATGAATGTAATAGATCGTTTAATCTTAGATAATGAAAAATATAAAGAAAGATTTAAACAAAATAAGTTATTTAAAATTAAATTAGAAAGTGACGCACAAAAAAATAAATTTCTTGATTACTTCTAAATCTGGTCAAACGAATTCCAAAAAATGGTACTTGCAAGATTAGTATTTTCAGAACATAAAGAATTTACAAAACTTGCTTGGGAACATTTACTTGATGAATTCGGTCATAATATAGAACTTACAAAAGATAGAAAAAATAATACAGAAGTGGAAGACCCTATCTTTGAGGCACTTGGTTCTTGGTTTACTTTGAAAATGATGACACTTGGGGATAGTGAGCGGGCAGTGCTTGTGCATATGATAATAGAATCGTGTGCTACTATATTTTATGAGAAGTTAGGCTCGGTATTTTTAAGCTGTAAAAAAGCAGAAAAGCACTTTAAAACCCACATGCATCTTGACCCTGAGCATGAACAAATGGGAGTAGATTTATTGAAACAGTTAAATGTTAATGATCTTTTACTGCTTAATATTCAAAAAAAAGGCTGGGACATGATTGAAGCTTTATTCACTAGACTTGCAAGCATTGTAGAGGGGTGATTGTCGCTGTTATTGTGGCATAATGTTATTCTTGCGTGGATCGAAAAATACCCTTAATGTCATTCTTAGCTAAAAGCAGGAATCCAGAAAAACAATGTCGGCTTTTCTTCACAATGACGTCACTTAGCTTAAATACTTATCTCCCTACTTTACTCACTAAATTCTGTTCTATCTGTTTTAATTACTTGAAATTATTGGTTTAAAAAAATAAAATTGTTAAATAAAAAAAATCAATATATAGCTTAATGCGATAAGATAGTGACTTAGAGTATGAGTTAGATTATACTAAATGAAAAACTTATGGCAAAGGCATATTCATACGATTTAAGAATATGAGTAATAAAAAGTTTAACAGATGGTAAAACAATAAAAGAGACTTCTGAGATATACTCTATTAGTAGGAAGACTATAATAGAATGGAAAAAATTAAAGAAACAAACCGGCGATATCAAAGCAAAAAGTGGTTATCATACAGGACATCGTAGAATAATAAGAGACATAGAGGGATTTAAAAAATTTATAGAATTAAATTTTGATAAAACCACCATGGAACTAGCTAACAACTGGAGTCAAAAAGTATCTGCAAGTACGATATCAAGATTGCTTAATAAATTAGGTTATAGTTATAAAAAAAACTTTTCTTCATCCCAAAAGAGATGTTGGTCTAAGGAATGAGTTTATATTGAAACTAAAAACTATAGACAAACAAGATTTAGTATTTATCGATGAATCTGGGATAGAAGATAATAGCTGTAGAGAACACGGGTGGAGCATTATCGGTCAAAGATGTTATGGTGAAAGGGTCTATCAACATAAATCACAGATTAGTATGATTGCTGGGGTGTCTGCCAAAGATATTATTGCCCCAATAATATTTGATGGGACATGTAATAAGGACATTTTTGAAACTTATGTACAAGAGATATTGATCAAAGAGTTAAAGCCTGGTCAGATAGTAGTAATGGATAATATTAATTTTCATAAAAGTACAAAAGTGAAAACGTTAATTGAATCTTTTGGTTGCAGTATTTTATTTTTACCAACTTACTCTCCTGATTTAAATCCTTACTATTACCCACAATTATAAAATGCTGCTAGAGTATTCACTGATCATTTTAAATAAGAAGGATAGGCGATATGCAAGATATAGTAACATACGGGATAAATATATCAAGCACTGGTTGGTTAGAGAATGAGCTCAGGCATGTTGACTTTAAAGATAAAAGACTTATAAATCGGCTTATTAAAACCAGTAACTTACTTGATAGCAAAGCATCCGGCACAATAAATCAAAGTTGCAGATCCTGGAAAGATGCGAAGGGAGCTTACAGACTATTTAGCAATGATAAGTTTGATATAGATGAAGTCTATTCTTCGCATCATGTGGAAACACAAAATAGAATCCAAGGCAAAAATTTAGTGTTTGCAATTCAGGATACAACTTACCTGGATTATGACACTCATATTAAGACAAAAGGGCTAGGCAGTATCTCCAAAGCTTATACAAAGCACAAACAGGGTCTTATTATGCATAGTACTATTATAGTGACGCCAGGAGGTCTGCCTTTAGGCCTTACCTCTCAGCAATGTTGGGCACGTATCGCAAGGGAAGAGGATCAGAAGGAAAAAGCAAGGCGTAAGTATATCACTCACATCAAAGATAAAGAAAGCTATAAATGGATTAACGCGTTTGAGGAAACAATTGCCAATATTCCTGAAAATACTAGAGTTATTACGGTTGGAGATAGAGAAGCAGATATCTTTGATTTGTTATGGAAAATTGAAGAATCAGCTGCAGAATTTGTAATTCGCAACAGACAGGATAGGAAATTTATTTGCCCGGAAAATGGTAAAACAAAAATACAAACGAAAATAAGTAAGCTACAGTCCAAGAAAGAGATTAGACTGAAAATCCCAGGCAATGGACTTCATAAAGCAAGAAAAGCAAATGTTGAAATTAAATACACATATGGGCACATACCAATTAGGTCTGTATCTTTATATGGCCCTGAAAATACTGATCACAAAATCAGTGACAAATTAGCTGTTTATGTTGTAAGCGCTAAAGAAATTAATGCCCCTGTTGGAGTAGAGGCAATCGATTGGACTATACTGACCAACATCCCCGTGAGTAGCTTTGAAGATGCTGTTGAGCGTATAACTTGGTATAAGCTAAGATGGAAAATAGAAGAATATTTTAGAGTTCTGAAATCAGGATGCAAGATAGAAGCCTCTCGCTTATCTGCCGAAACAAAGCTACAAAAATTAATTGCCATAAAAAGCCTCATTGCTTTTAAAATTTTATATTTATCAAAAATAGCCTCAACTTGTCCTGAAGAGAGCTGCGATAGCATACTTACCACCCAAGAATGGAAAACGCTTTATATGCGCGTGCACAGAACAAATAATACTCCTGGCAAGCCTCCAAATATAAAAGAAGCTATTATTTTGCTTGGTAAATTAGGAGGCTTTATGGCAAGAAAGAGTGATGGGTTGCCCGGAGCAATGTCTTTATGGCGGGGATATGAAATCCTTCAAGAGAGCGTAATGATGCTATCAATTGTTAGTGGTAAAATTTGTGGGTAATAGTAAGATTTAAATCCTATTGAGCATTACTGGTTTAAAATCAAGAACGAAATAAGAAAAACTGTTTCTAATTTTGAGCACTTTTTTGATGCGGTTTACTATGCTCTTAAAAAAGTCACTACCTTATCGCATTAAGCTATATAATACTAAAAAAATTTTAGGTAAAAAAATGAGTTTAAAATCCACTTTTATTGATACTCCTCTTGGTTCAATGCTTGCTATTAGTGATGAAGAAAAGCTTTATTTGCTTGATTTTGCTGAAAGTAAAGGTTTAGAACGTAAAATTAAAAAGCTTAAAGTAGCAGCAAAGTCAGATATTGCTTCAGGTAGTACTAAACCTATTTTATCAGTTGAAAAAGAACTTAAATTATATTTTGATGGTACTTTGCACAAATTTAATACTACGTTGTGTCTTGTAGGAAGTGAGTTTCAAAAGTTAGTATGGGAAAAGTTAATGAACGTACCCTATGGTGAAACAAGAAGTTACTTTACTCAAGCTAAAGCAGTAGGCAAAGAAACTGCCTATAGAGCTGTTGCAAATGCTAATGGAGCAAATAGATTTGCCATAATTATTCCGTGTCACCGTATCATTAATAATAATGGCGAGCTTGGCGGATATGCTTCAGGACTACATCGTAAAAAATGGCTTATTGAACATGAAAGAAAATTTACAACAAATTAGAGATATTCTAAAATGATACTCCTCGCAGCAGAGCTACGAGGTATCTATCCAAAAAGTTTTAACTGTTTTTGTTGAAATGCTTTATAAGAAGGTTTGCCTGAACCTTGATTTTTTACATAATTACGTAATTTCCGCTCATCACCATGTTTACATACTGTGCTCATAAAATATCCTTTACTCCAAAACTCACTTCCCCATAATTTTTCTTTAAGATTTGGATATTTCTTAAACATTTCCTTAGATGTAATACTTTTTATGATTTGAGTTATTTTTGTTGGGCTATACATTGGTATTGACTGTAGTAAAAAATGTACATGTTCTTTATCTACTCCTATTTCCAAAAATCTAATTTCATAACGAGCCTCTATGTCCTCACAAATTTTACATAAATAATCGTCTAGTTCCTCATTGAATATTACTCTTCTATACTTTGCCGGTGTTACTAAATGATATATTAGTACTGTGACATTATCACTTTTATGTATATAACTGCTTTCTTCCATGCATCTAGTATATCACGAAGCAGACCTTCGGGGAATTAAACCCTAAGAGATTAAATAAAGCGAGATGAATACCTTGAGCAAAATATATTAGCTTTTGAAGTTTTAACTGAGTTATAGTATCTCCTGCTTCTCTATCTACTAGAACTAAGAAATAATTAGCTACATCAAAACAACTAATGGTTTTGTTTATTTGTTTGTTATTCATAATTATAAATAATTATACTTATCTTTTAAGTTTATAACATAACTGTATAATAAATACTACAAATCAAAACAGTTTCTTTAATCCTTTTTGCAGCAGTTTATTAACAGGATCGGTAGGTTGGTTTTGCGGTTGCTCTGTATTATTTTGCTCGTTATTACTACTATCTTCCTTTTTGTTTCTTAAACCCAAAGCATCTTTTATAATATTTTCAGGTTTCTTTTCACCGCTTTTTAGATCTTTGATGACGCTGCTAAATACATTTTTTATTAAATATGTTTGAAGAGCTTCTATATCTAATTTATGTTGTGGATTATTTATAGAACCATAAAATTTAACCCCTAGAGGAGGAAAATTATTTATAGTGACACTTGCACCAACATCCATCATATATTGTGGTAGGTTGATTTGACCATGAGCATTGGCTTTAGCAGGGCTAGCATCTAAATGACATTCAGTTAGTAGTACTGTGCCACGCTCTATATTACCGGTTGCTACTAAATTAGAAAAGGATGTAGTACCGCCACTAAAAGAGCCATTCATAAGGCGTAGCACTCCTTCAGTATTTTTAGCATTATTTATTACATCCACAATGCGGTTTAAATCAAATCCGCTAATTTTTCCATTACTACTATTTACGTTAAATTGTCCATTTAAATTATTAACATATGTGTAAACACTATTACCAGTAGAATTAAGTTCGGTGGTAAAATTTAATCGTCCATCGGTTATTTTTATTTTACCACTTTGCGGAGTTAAGCTTTTAACATAAGCATTTTTTAAATCAATTTTAATCGCTGCATTTTGATCTTTTCCTGAGCTTACATAACCAGTTGCGTTAAGATCACCACCATAAATATTTGCACTAACTGAAGTAATATTTAACTTACCTCCGGTAATAGCTAATTTTGCTTTAAAATTATTTATTACCAATGAATCATTGGTTAGTTTATCTATATTTGCGGATAGCTGTCCCTCAATTTTATCTAAAAAAGCTAAATCTATAGGATTATTTGACCAAGGGGTGCTACTTTTAGGAGCAGACGCCTGACCTATATTAGTTGCAGCAGGATTAGAACTAGAGGTAGGAGTAGGACTGCCTGAGGTAATTTTTTCTAGGCTAATTAATGGGCTGTATATATTAAGGTTAAAATTAGTTTTTTGAGAAGCTAAATTAACATCGCCTTTAATTGCTATATTAGTATTAAAAGCTGATATTTTATCATTTATATGTAATATATCCTTGGTTTTTTGTACTTCTCCATTTAACTGTAATGTTCCAACACGATTTAGATTATTAACACCAAGCAAAGCCATAAATGACTCAAAATTATTAATTTTTAAATTATGAATAGCAGATATGTCTTGTTTTAGATTCTTCAGCGTTACATCACCAGATAAATTACTATTTCCAGAAATTAAATTGATATTATGTAAAATTAAAGCTTGTGAATTATAAACTACATTGGAAATAAGAGAAATTTTTTGGTTAATAATAGGAGGTAATTTATCAGTTTTTATTTTTAAAGCATTAAGTAAAGGTTTTAGATTATCTACTACTATTTTAATATTACCATTGAAAATATTTGTCTTATCTAAATTAGAGTTAATATCACCAACGATATTACCCGGATTTGCAATAATATTTGCCTTTAAACTACTATGTTCTATATCATAATTTGCGTTTACCAGTAATTCTATATTAGTATAGTTGAGCCTTGCATCTTTTAAATTTAGATTTTTGCTATCCGCAATTATGGATGCTGTTAACTCATAATCATTTTGTAAATCATTTGGCAGCCCTAAAGTTTTAGTATTACCCTTAATATTCGCAAGACCTATAAAAGAATTATTTTCACTATCGATTTTTCCCTCAATTTTAATTTTTTCGTCCGCAATATTGATATTTGCAGTTAATGGAATTACTTTTCCAATTTCTTCAATATTACCATCTACATAAATTTTTTGCTCTAGAGCCTCTAACGCTAAAGTAAAATCTATTGGACCTTTGATGCTTTTAATTTTAGTATCTAAATTAATATTGTTAAATATTTTTTCATTACCATTCTCTCTATATATAATTTTACCATCTGAAATTTTAAAATGATTGATAAGAATAGGAAGTTCTAGCTCGGTTTTGGCATTAGAAACTGTAGGTATAGGAGTATCTTGATTTATTTCAGCTTTATTTTTAGGCGTGGAAAACTCCCAATTTTTTTGTCCATTATTTAAAACTTCAAGATTTATCACTGGCTTTTGTAACTCTACAGATGCTACTTCAATTGCTCCTCTAAAAAGTGGTAGAAGCTTAAGTGAAGCTTTAGCGTTTTCAACAGATACTAAATAAGGATCTTTTGTTTTATCTATTGAGGATAGCTTAACTTCTGGTAAGGATATTGCAGGATTTGGCAATAAAGATAATTTTATATCGCCATTAATAGTTAAATCTCTATTTATCGTTTCTTTGACTTTACTTATTATTATCCCTTTATAATTGTTCAAAGGAATAAAGAAAGGAATAATAATTAACAATAATATTATACTGATAAATATAATAAGTGAGTATTTCAAAGTTTTATTCATATGATTTAACCTTTCTTAAAGCTATATTTAATTAATCGGTATTTCTTTTGCGTCCTGCTCTTTAACCTCTATGCGTGGCAAGGTAATAGTAAGTATACCGTTTTTTAGACTTGAAGAAATATTTTTTTGATCTACATCCTCATATAAAGATATTATATAATTAAAATTCTTATTCATATAATTATTTGAATCATTGGCTTTATTTTCATCTTCAATGTTTCCTTTAACAAACAATTTATTACTATTTATTTTAATTTTGATATGATCTTTATCAAAGCCTGGTACTTCCATAATAATAATATATTGTGTGTCTTTAGTAATAAATTTACTCTTAATACTACTAGATTCATAAAAAGGTAACTTATTTTTAAATAGATTATCAATATTTGTAATCTGATTGTCTAGTAATTCTATTGCTTGATGTAAGGAAGTTGTATGATTAGAGTTATGTTCTTGATTTTGATTTGCTAATGTAGCACTACTAGATAAAATAACAGCTGCTATAGCTGGGATGTAAGCTTTAATTTTCATGATACTAGCCCTCTTATATATTTATTATTCTAAATATATAAATTCATTTTATTAAAATTCAAGTCTTATATTTCCAAAGCTTGTTGAAAGTACGTTGACCAAAATAAAAGCTAATAATACCTGCAAAGATGGTTTGATCGTCAATAGTCCATAATATATCTAAATATTGAACTAATAGAGCAGAGCTTTTTAATGATTTATATTGAACATACAAAACTTACGCTATGTTTGGTTCTAAATATCGTAAAGATGGAGAACGAAGCTGTTGTTGCATATAGTCATCTAAAAGCCCTAACTTTATTTGGTAGACCGTTTTACCTATTTTATTTGCAGTTCTTTTGAGAAAAGCCCAAACTAGAAATGCACAACTAATGTGATTACGTTGGATACGCTGTTTTCTGCATTGGCAACGTTCTATACCAGTCAGTTGCTTAATTTTTCTATGCATGCTCTCAATTACCCATCGCAAGCCAAACTCATCTTGTGCAGCTTTAGAAGATTTTTGAGTTTTGTTATTGGTAACAACATAATCAACTCTGTTGGTAGAAACAGTAAATTTAAACAAATTAACATGCTTATTTTTGGCAAATCCTTTTATATGAATCTCCATTCCATTCTTAATTTCTTCATCTAAAAACATCAACTTGCTAACAGCTTTATAAGGCTCGTAATCACACGTTTTACTAACATTTCTATTGGCTTTAATAGGGGCATAATAATATTTGCCCAAGGAGTCAACATGTTGCATAATTTTGTGTGTAGCATACCATGTGTCAAAAAGTACAGTTTGAAAAGGAATCTTTTTACTATAAACAGCATTATTGAACATCTTTAGTAGGTGATCTAGTTTCGTCGCTCCATCATGATCAGGTGAAAAAATGCGATAATCTATTACCCAAAACTTATCAATATCGGGGTTATAATATACAAGACTCACTACTCCTATACCGGTAGTAACTCCACCTGTAGCTCCACTATACTGCGATCTAGCAACCTCTATTTTCTTTGTGTTCCTTTTGTTTAACACCGTATCATCAAATATTGTATATCCGTTAGATGAAAAGATAACATCATTCTTAATGTGTTCCCATAACAAAGAAGGAGTATATTTTTCATTTTCTAAAAATCTATTAATAACATCATGGCTACATTTCTTGGCATGTTCAGCGTAGTAGGTTAAACTATAATTCTTTTGGCTAATTGTTAAAAATTGACAGTAATCTGTTCTATTAATTGGTATTGCTTGCAATCTGTTCCTCTTTGACATGTTTAATTATTCTTACAATAATTTATCACTCTTCCACTCATAGCGTAAGTTTTGTATAATTTAATTCCTCATTTTGGCAGTCGACCAGAACAATATTTACTATTATTTAAAGAAGCACTATTAAAAAAACCATATTTTCAAAGAAAGTTAAGAACTTGATAGAAAATACATTCTTTGAATTTCAAAAAATATTACCTAAACTTGATTCTTTTTTGGTTAAAGTACAAGCAGATTTAAAAAAGGATATCAAGAAAATTATCCCTGAGATTTTACAAATTTTATGCACGAAGATAAAAGAATGGTAATAATATTGATGCACCTGAATATATCACAAATGTAAAAACAGTAGAAGAACTTAAAAACAAAGAAGTATTAAAAGATATTACAGCCAAAATAAATAACTCTAATTCTATATTTTCTCAATCCGGAGATAAATTAAAATTTTCAATACCTCCTGTTAAAAGAAAACCAGTTAGTACTGAAAATATTAATAACAAACTTTTAAAAACTTATAATGAAGAAACTTATGATTCAAGTTTAGATGATGTAATAAAAGAATATTATAAGATAATGGGAGAAGATAGCAGTTCTATATCCTTGTAAAACTACTATTAATATTATAATTTTTTTCTGGTCCTAGGACTTGATAATTAAGAATAAAGGAATCAGGATTTAGAAATATATAGGTAGCATTATAGTGATCTTTACCGCACAAATGCTTACCTATAGCTGTTGTGTAATTAATAAAATCTAACTGATAAAACAAGCTATTATCTGGAGTAGTAAAATATTTGATGATGCTATTATTTTCCAAAATATATTTATATTCTTTAACTGCAAATATTTGTTTATTTACAACCATAATAATTAAAAATTAGCTCTTCTTTATATAATAATTCGTTAGAATTAATTTCTAAAAAATATGCACACCCTTCTCCATAACCATAATTCTCTATGGTTCTTTTAATATCGTATTTCCCAGAGATTTCTGCAAAGATTTTATTTTTTCCAAAATTCTTCATGAGCAATGCATTCTTCTAACGGTTCTTTACTAACTTCAAGAATTTTCTCTACTAATCCATGCACAGAATAAATAGATAGAATTCTTTCTTTTTAACAACATTTTTAAGTAAATGAATAATTGGTAGACGAAGTTTAATTTGGAAAAGAGCGTGGAGTTTGTAAGAAGAAGAGCGGAGCGTACAATAGTACGTGAGCATCTGAGGATTTACAAATACGACATAGCCAATTTTTCAAATAAAACGAGTATAGGCTAATTCTGCAATATTTTCATCATAAGATTAATTTCTTCACGTAATTCTAAATCGCTTTCTAGTAGCTCCTCTACTTTTTTGATGGCATGCATAACTGTTGTGTGGTCTTTTTTACCGAATTTTTTACCGATATCGACTAGACTTTTAGGGGTTAGGATTTTGCTTAAATACATAGCTATCTGACGTGGTCTTGCAATGGTACGCATTCTACGAGGTGAGGACATATCAGATAATTTAATATTGTAACGATTAGCTATTTTTTTCTGGATATCTTCAACTGTAATTATTCTTTCATTAGAACGCAGCAAATCTCTTAAAATATTTTGTGTATTTTCGAGTGTTATTTCTTTTGCAGTAAAGTTAGAGTGGGCAATAACCTTATTCAACGCTCCCTCAAGCTCTCTTACATTCGAAACAATCTTAGAAGCTAAAAAATCAATTACATCTTTTGGAACTTTAACGTTCATCTGCTCAATTTTAGACTCTAAAATACCAAGGCGCAACTCATAAGTAGTGCTATGAACATCTGCCACTAAACCCCACCCTAAACGAGATTTAATTCGGTCTTCAATATCATCTAAATCGGAGGGCGACCTGTCGCAAGAAATAACCATCTGACGGTTATTATCAATCAGCGTATTGAACGTATGGAAGAACTCTTCCTGCGTACTATCTTTACCACAAATAAACTGAATATCATCAATCATTAATACATCAACTGAGCGAAACTTCTCTTTAAAAGACATCACTTCTTTGTTACGCAAAGCCTTAACAAATTGGTACATAAATTTTTCTGCCGACATGTATATAACCTTACGGCTTGGATTATTCTGTTTTATGTACCAACCAATTGCATGCATTAAATGCGTTTTACCTAGCCCTACCCCGCCATATAGGAAAAGAGGGTTAGATTCGGAAACTGCACTTGAAGACTCGGCTACTGCTCTTGCAGCAGCATAAGCAAGCTCATTCGGAGCACCAACAACAAAATTATCGAAAGTAAAACGTATATCAAGCGTTGAGAAAATATTTTCTGAATTAAGCTCGCTACTACCAATATCGGCAAAAGTTTTAGTAGGCAACTCAAGAGTTGCTTGATTAGATGCTGGCAATTCTTTAGTAATTATTTCTACTGTTTTTATAGCATTATTATAATGCTGAAATAATTGCAATATAACGACAGAATATTTAGATTTTATCCAATCTCTAATAAAATTGGTAGGAGCACAAAGAATAACAGTATTTAGTGAAGATTCTATAAAATTGACCTTACTAAACCAGCTATTATATAAAGCCTCACCGTAATAATTATAAAGGTCTTGGGTTACATTACTCCAGACATTTACACTATTATCGTTTTGATTTGTTAAAATTATTTGATTAGTATTCACTTAAAACTGCCACGGTAAGTTATTTTGTTTCCAGCCTTTATTTTGAAGATTTCCTTCGAAACCATCAATAATATTATAACAATTTTTATAACCTATATTAGTCATAAAATTTGCTGCCATTAATGATCTATGCCCTGATCTGCATAAAAAAAATATAATGTTAGATATTTTATCATCAATAATAGATAAAAATCTATCTTCAAAATCTCTATTCAGCTCCATAAAAGGCGATAGCTGCCAGCTTAAAAAGATTATTTCTTTATTATCCAAACTTGGAACACCCACATATTTCCATTCTTCTTCTGTTCTAACATCAACAAGAAAGGTATTATTATTCGAAATCAGCATATTATAAGCTTCTTTAGAACAAATATTTTGAACTAACATACTTTGCCTATTACTTGTATTGCTGTTATATATAATAAAAATGTTTAAACTATTGGATTTTATTCATGCGAAGATGAATTTATTAGATAGTATAGCTTTCGCAAAACCTTAAATATTTTTAAAATATTCTTGGTCTCTGATAGTTTTAATAATATTATTATAAAAAAATTTTGCAAGATTTTATAGCATGAATAAATTAAATAAAAACTCTTTACAAAAGAAACTTTTTTATCGTAGTAAAAATCGCGGTTGCAAAGAAATGGATTATATATTAGGCAATTTTGCTAATCTTTATCTATCTTTCATGGCGGAAGAAAAACTTTTAAGCTATGCTTTAATACTTGATCAAAATGACAATGATCTATATAATTGGATTACTAATAAATCTTCCGTTCCTTCTAATTTAGATGCCGAAATAATGGAGCAATTACGCAAAATAATAAAAATATAATTTCCCATCATACATGTTACAACAAAAATTTCCATCTACTGCTAAATCTTTCTTCACAATTGATAGCTTTATAAAGAATTCTAAGCAAGATTTTATATTAGTTACAAGCAATGAAGAGGAGGCGTTGCAATTATACAAGCAAGCTTTATTTTTTTTACCAAGCGAAAATATATATTATTTTCCGAGCTATGATACAATTCCTTATGACCATACGTCACCAAATTGCAATATTCTATCTAAGCGAGCCGAAACATTAACCAAACTTACGACCAATAAAGGAAATAAATTAGTCATTACTCACGCAACGAACTTATTGAATAAATTACCGCCTAGAGATTTCTTTGCTAAATATTATCTAAAACTATTTCCTAAAATGAAGCTAAGTGCAAATGAGCTTAGTAAGTTTTTGGTAGAAAGTAGCTTTACAAGAAATGCAAGTAGCGTTGATGTTGGAGAATTTGCAGTTAGGGGCGAAATTGTTGACTTAATACTACCTGAATCTAAAGGCTATAGAATTAATTTTAGCTGGGATCATATCGAATCAATTAAACAATTTGATATTGATACACAAATCTCAACTAAATCATTTAATGAACTAATTATTAGTCCGGCAAATGAAATAGTTTTAAATCCTGAAACAATCAGTAATTTTAAAGATAATTACTTGCGTAATTTTGGAGTTAACCATACCGATAATCCTTTATATGAAGCAATAACCGGCGGAAGAAAATTTTCAGGATATGAGCAGTTACTACCTCTATTTTATGATAACTATTCGGATCTAACAGATTATCTTAACAATCCAGTCATTATCTTTGATAATCTAACAAAGCAAGCTATTTTAGAATTCGAGCATAGCTATAACGATTTTTATAAAGCAAGGCTAGACGCCAATAAACTTAAATTTAACAGTTTTTACCCTACTCTTCAGCCTTCTGCACTATATTTTACTTCTCTTGAAACTATAGAATTACTTGAGCAGGAAAATAATATCCTAATTAGTTATGAAAATTCTGAGCAGGCTAGCATAGTTGAAAATATAGCAGCTGCAAGCTTTGTAGAAAAGAAAACTATTTTTGATAAGCTGTTTGAAGTTATTAAAGCTAATTCTCGTAAGAAAATTATTATATGCTCAAACGTTTTAAGTAGCTTTGAAAGAGTTAAAAGTATAATCGAAAATTATGAATATAGTTATAATGAAATAGAGTACTTGGAAGAGGCAAAACTTGGTGCAATAAATATTGCCATATTACCTTTAAATCAAAGCTTTTCTACTCCTGAATATTTATTTATTGCAGCTAGTGAGTTGTTAGAAGAAAAAGTAATCGTCACAAATACTAACAAAAAGCTCAAAAATATTTTACTTGAGCTTGATCATTTAGCTGAAGGGGAACTGATAGTACATAAGGATCATGGTATAGGACAATTCTTAAAGCTTGAAGCTTTAGAGATTAAAGGCAAGCTTCATGATTTCTTAAAAATTCTATATGCCGGTAATGATAAGCTATATATACCAGTTGAAAATATTGAGGTAATAAAGAAATATGGCAGTGATGTGGCACAGATTGATAAGCTCGGGAGTGTCTCATGGCAAAAAAATAAGGCTAAGCTTAAAAAGCGTATTAAGGAAATTGCTTTGCACTTAATGCAAATAGCTGCCAAAAGAAAGCTTAATACCACTGCTGCTATTGAATTTGACCTTGAAGAATATGATAAATTTTGTGCTAAATTTCCTTTTACTGAGACTGAAGATCAATTAAACGCAATAAATGAGATTAGAGAAGATTTAAATACCGGCATGTTAATGGACAGGTTAATATGCGGTGATGTTGGCTTTGGTAAAACAGAAGTAGCAATGCGTGCAGCTTTTATGGTTGCTAAATCCTTAAACGAGAATTTACCACAAGTGGCGGTTGTCGTGCCAACTACTATCCTATGCAGCCAACATTTTGCAAGGTTTACGGAAAGATTTAAAGATTTTGGCTTAAATATCAAGCAATTATCTAGCGTTGTTAGCCCCAAAGAGGCAAAGACTGTAAGATCAGAACTTAAGAGCGGTAAGATAAATATAATAATAGGTACGCATTCTTTACTGCATAAAGTCACTAAGTTTTGTAATCTTAAGCTATTAATAATAGATGAAGAACAGCATTTTGGCGTCGGTCAAAAGGAATTCCTTAAATCGCTAAAATCTTCTACCCATGTGCTTGCAATGTCTGCAACTCCAATACCTCGTACTTTACAAATGTCGATGACTGGTTTAAAAGAGCTAAGCATTATCGCAACACCTCCGCTAAACAGGTTGGAAGTTCGTACCTCTGTTATGCCGTTTGATCCTGTTATTATTAGGGATGCATTACTGCGTGAGCATTTTAGGGGCGGTAAAAGCTTTTTTGTCGTTCCAAGAATTAACGATATAGAAGATATTGAAAAGCAATTAAAGCAAATCGTCCCTGAATTAAGTTATAAAGTCGCACATGGTAAAATGTCACCGAATAAAATTGATGAGATTATGAGCGAGTTTTATGCCGGCAAATTCGATATATTAATCTCAACAACTATAATAGAGTCAGGAATTGATATACAAGACGCTAATACTATGATTATCCATAAAGCCGATATGCTGGGGCTTAGTCAATTATATCAGTTACGAGGCAGAATTGGGCGAGGTAAGATGCGAGGTTATGCCTACTTGACCCTGCCAAGTCACAAGAAAATGACGCCACATAGCTTAAGGCGTTTAGAGATAATCCAGAATAGCTGCGCTCTCGGTTCAGGCTTTACTATCGCAAGCCATGATATGGATTTACGGGGTTTCGGTAATTTAATAGGTGAAGAGCAATCAGGGCAAATTAGAGAAGTCGGAACAGAGCTTTATCAAGAAATGCTGGAAGAGCAGATAGCTATTTTTAAAGATGAGCCGATAAGTGGTGAGCAGCCTTTCATTCCGACTATTAATTTAGGTTTATCGGTCTTTATCCCTGATAATTATGTATCAGATTCAGTTCTAAAGCTTGGTTTATATAGAAGAATAGGTAATCTAAACGATGATCTAGAAGTAGAGAAATTTAAAGATGAAATGATTGACAGATTTGGCAGCCTGCCAACTGAATTTAATAATTTACTTGATATTGTCAAAATAAAATTATTATGCTTTAAGTTGAACATTGAAAATCTAGACTCAGGCGATAACGGTTTTGTAATTAAATTTTATAAAAACGCTGATATGGCTGATAAAATTTTAAAATTTGTCAGCACCTATACAGCTAATGCAAAAATTAAACCTGATAATAAATTAGTATTTATCAAGAAGTTAGTAGGTAAGAATATAATTGCTGAGGCGAATCAATTACTATGGAATTTATCGGAGGTTTAAACTGTTTTCTATAACTTGAAAGATAGAAGACAAAAAACTGCCTTCTATCTTTAATAAATTTAGAGTACTTATTGATTTTCTATATTCAAAACCGCACTTTCAGCTAATAATGGTATATTTTGATTTTCATTATTTATTTTACTAACCTCAGCATAAACATGGTCTTCTTGTGCGTTGTCTTGCGGCACAGAATAATGACTATTATTTGATAGGTTAAACACTGAAGGTATTACTTTGTTAGAATTTGAACCAGCTGATGATGAACTATCTACTTTATTATTGTATGAAAATGGATATGGCAATTCTAGGCTTGGTTGTACCAGCATAGACTGTAATTCTAAACCATTATCTATTGTAGTATTACTTTTTTGCGTACATTTTCCTATACCGTATCCTATACCTGCACCGACTAATCCCACTGTTGTTACGACAGCTGTTAAAATACTCCAAATAGGTACTTTAGCACCTAAAATATCTATTTCTTGTGTAAACCAATTAGTATTATTATCTTGAGAAGCGTTGGGGGATAATTGAGTATTATTAGGAATTTGAGAAATAGCCCATTGCTGTAGAGCGTTTGTTACCGATGTAGCAGAACAATCTTCAAGACCTAAAAACTCGGCTACATCATTTAAAGTTAATGTATTATATGATTCGCCGCCGGTGGCAATATCATATTCTTTACCAAAAATATTTGTAGTATCGTTTACAATTTCTTTAGGCTCCAATAATAAATTTTTATCAACCATACCTATAATTGTAGCAGGATTTTCACAAGGTTTAACTGAAGGATGATTATTTAAAAATTTATAAGTATAATCTATAACGCATTTAGTAGTTTTCATAATTATCCCATCTTGATGCTCAGAATTATAAAAAGATGAAAAAGTTTCATTTGCTAAACTATGTGTCCCCACTATTAAATCATTGATTTTTGTTAAAATTGTTTTGGAAAATAAAGGAACAAGGCATTTAAAATTCATTAGTTAACTCTTTTTTTATATTAATTAAATTCATGATAACTAAGCTGATTACTATAAGCTTAGTACCATGAAATATGGTTATATAAATTAACATAAGGTAATTGTCAATAAATTTTAAAGTATTATTTACATAATCATTAATAAATGTTATTAGAAATGAGTTTAAATAAATTATTTTTTTAAAAACAAATCAAAAAAATACAGCATATTTTTTTAAGTGTTATATAATAAGGCTAATATTTAGCTCAACGCATTCATTTATGAACTATAAACTATTATTTGGGAAATCTAACTTAACTGGCTTGTCAGCTAATTCTAAAAATCTTAAAAAAAACGATGCCTTTTTTGCTATTAAAAATGGGAATGCTTTTATTGCAGAGGCTTTAGATAAAGGGGCAGCGTTAGTAATTACTGACGATAAAAAAACTATCGCTACAGATAAAATAATTTATGTAAAAGATGCTCAAGCAGCTTTATACGAAGCTATAGAAATTTTTTATCCTAAAAAACCTAAAACTATGATAGCCGTAACTGGCACTAACGGCAAAAGCTCGGTAGTATCATATATAGCTCAAATATATTCGTTACTTGGGCAGAAATCAGCATCAATAGGTACAATAGGCGTGGAAGTTTTTGGCATTGATAATTTTAATGAGCCCATAGGCGGACTAACTACACCTGACTATTTAAGCTTTAGAAAAATCGCTCATAAACTAGCTGAAAATGGTATAAACTATTTAGCATTTGAAGCCTCAAGTCACGGCTTAGATCAGCAAAGACTTGGTGACTTAAAAGTAAATATTGCATGTTTCACTAGCTTTAGCCAAGATCACCTTGACTATCATCACACCAAAGAAAATTATTTGCTTGCTAAATTAAAGTTATTTACTGATCATTTATCAGGAGATGGTATTGCGATATTAAATTCTGATATAAAAGAGATAGACTTTATTAAAGACTATTTAGATAAGCATAAGATAAAATATTTATGTGTTGGGGGAAAAGCTTCTAAGAAAGATAACATAAAAATTACTAAAATTGCCCATTCTTTATATAATCAAATTATTTTCTTTGATTATAAGGAGTCAAACTATGCTTTAAATACAGCTATAATAGGTAGCTTTCAGGCTAGTAATTTATTAATAGCTGGACTTAGTGCTTATTATACTAATTTTGATTTTAGTAAAGTTATAAGTGCTTTGACTAAAGTTAAAGCCGTAAAAGGACGAATGGATCGAATAAAAGATGCTAATATATTCATTGATTATGCCCACACTCCCGATGCTCTTGAAAAAGCTTTAACTGAGTTAAAAAATATTAAAGTTCAAGGTAGTAAATTAAGTGTAATTTTTGGCTGTGGCGGTAATCGTGATAATACCAAAAGAAAGCTTATGGGAAAAATAGCAGCCTCAATAGCAGATAATGTTATTGTGACGGACGATAACCCACGCCATGAAGACCCGAAAGCTATCAGGCAAGAAATTATTAGCGGGATAGCAACAACAAATTACATAGAAATAGCTGACAGAAAAAAAGCTATTAAATATGGGATAAATAATTTAAAAGAAAATGATATTTTACTAATCGCAGGCAAAGGTCATGAAAACTATCAAATTATAGGTGATAAGAAGATAGACTTTGATGATGCTGAGGTGGCTGTGAAATATACGAAAATACTGTCATCCCGTGGCTTGACAAATAACAACAAAAACTTATGATTTGGAATTCTAAAACTTTAAGCGATGCCTTAAGGGTGTCAGTACCGCAATCTATCATCACTAACGAAATACAATTTAACTCTAAAGATGTTAAAAAAGGTGATTTATTTATAGCACTTCAAGGTAATAGAGATGGTCATGATTATATTCAGGATACAATTAATCAAGGAGCATCCGCAGTAATTGTTAGTAAGCAAGTAGATATATCTGACCCAAGCAAGATTATCTTAGTAGATGATTGCCTGAAAGCCCTGGAACAGCTGGCTTTATATAAAAGAAAAAATTCAAACGCCAAATTTATTGCTATAACTGGTAGTGTTGGTAAGACTTCTACCAAGGAGGCTTTAAAAACTTTATTAGAGCATGATGCATTAACTTTTGCTAGCCGAGGTAATTTCAATAATCATTTAGGATTACTTATTAATCTTGCTTCAATGCCTGATGATACAGAATTTGCTATCTTTGAACTTGGCATGAACCATAAAAATGAAATAAGGGAGCTAGTTCAAATATTAAAGCCAAATATAGCTGTGATCACCAATATTTCAGAAGCACATTTGGAGTTCTTTAACTCTCTTGAAGAGATAGCTAGAGCTAAATGCGAAATTTTTGAGAGCTTTGACAAAGATGGAATTGCTGTTATTAATTCAGATACTAATTGTTATGATAAAATCTTATCTACATTAAAAAAGCTATCTATTGATAATATACACAATTTTGGTAAATCATCTTCAGCTGAGTTAATTTTATATAGGGTTTCTGGTGAGCAGGTTCATTTAAAATACAAGATATATGACGCAATTATAGAGACTACTGTACCTTTTATACCTAAGCACTTTGCTGAGAATTATGCCGGTATATTATTGATCATCTTTTTGCTTAATCAAGATTTAAATAAAGCTGCTAGCTACTTAGCCGATATTCGTTTAACAAAAGGTAGAGGCGTAATTATTAGCATAGGAAATAGTCGCATTATTTGTGATTACTATAATGCAAGCTCTGCATCAATGAAAGCTGCATTAAAATATTTAGAACAAATGCCTAGCAAAAATAAGACCACTATAATAGGTGAGATGTTGGAGCTTGGTCAGAATTCAGAAAGGTTACATAAAGAGCTAGTACCTTATATATTAGACTCAGGCTGTTCTAAGGTTTTTTTAGTAGGTACAAACACCAAATATATTCATGATTTATTACCTGAAAAAATAGCTAAAGCATATTTCAAAAATGTTGATGAATTAATTACATCTACAAATGATTTATTCAAAAACGATGAACTTATTTTAATAAAAGGTTCTAGAGGAATAAAACTTGACAAGATTATTGATTATTACACTATAGTAAATTAAACTAACTTATACTTTTAAATTTAAACTAAAATATGTTATACAACCTCTTATTACCTTACATTCATAATTCACATATAGCTAACTTATTTCATTATATAACTTTTCGTAGTGGACTTGCCGTTCTAGTTACTCTTAGCCTTAGTTTTCTTATCGGTCCAAGATTAATAAAGTTTTTACAAGCTCTTCAAAAATATGGTCAACCGATACGTTTAGATGGTCCTGAATCACATCAAGCAAAAGCTGGGACTCCTACTATGGGTGGTATTATGATTATATTATCCAGCTGTTTTTCTACCTTATTGCTTGCTGATTTAACCAATAAATATATTTGGATTACCTTATTTGGTTTTGTTAGCTTCGGTATTATAGGTTTTCTTGATGATTATGCAAAAGTAACTAAAAATAATCATTATGGCGTAAAGGGAAAAAGTAAACTTTTACTTCAAGGTATTATTAGCTTAATAGTATGTATTTTACTAGAATATACAATTGATAACCCTAGTCACATACTTAACGTACCATTTTTTAAAAGTTTAAGTATGGACCTTGGTTATTTATATATATTCTTTGCTATATTCGTTATAGTCGGTGCTTCTAATGCTGTTAACCTCACAGACGGACTTGATGGGCTTGCAACAGTTCCTATTGCTTTAACTGCCGGCTCCTTTGCTTTAATAAGTTACTTAGTTGGAAACTTAATTTACTCAAATTATTTACAATTAGATTATATACCTAATACCGGAGAGTTAACGATTTTTTGTGCGAGTATAGTAGGTAGCTGCCTTGGATTCTTATGGTTTAATGCACAACCAGCAGAGGTTTTTATGGGCGATACCGGCAGCTTAAGCCTTGGTGGTGTACTTGGAATTATCAGCGTTATTACTAAACACGAAATAGTTTTAGGTATTGTCGGTGGATTATTTGTCATCGAAACAATATCGGTGATTATGCAAGTATATTACTTTAAAGCCACTAAAGGCAAGCGAATATTTAAGATGGCACCGCTGCATCATCACTTTGAAAAAAGTGGCTGGGCAGAATCGAAAGTCGTAATAAGATTTTGGATTATCTCTCTCATATTTGTCCTTATTGGATTATCATCTCTTAAGTTACGTTAATATTCATACTACTGATGTATTAAAAAATATTAATTTTATTTGATTTTAAGGTATGAAGAACTCGGCCGCAAGCGACCGAGTTTCAAAACAGGTTAAACTGCTTTGTTTCTTTTTCAATTTTATCCATTGCGTTTATTTGATTTCGTACATATTCACGAATTACCTCATCATTAACGTTACCTACAGTTTCTACAAAAAAACTTTGCGTCCAAAGTTTACCACCCCAAAAATATTTACGCTTTATTTTTGGATAAAGCTTGAAAAAATTTCTTGCAGATATGCTTTTTATTATTTGCATAATATACGACGGAGAAACTTTTGGCTCAGATTTTACTACCATATGAATATGATCAGTAGGTATCTCTAACTCCACTATTTCTATATTATAATCGTAACCAATCTTCTTTATTATGTCATTGCTAAAGTAAAAGGGACCAGTAAATTGCACGAAAAAGGGACCAGAGAATTTGGTGTAACCTAATAAGGTTATAATGTGCAATATTCACTAGATAATTAATTAAAATAAATATCTAGTGATACAATGATAAGAATAAATATGTACACAACAATTATCACCCTTTATAAGCAAGGCAATAGTCAAAGAAATATTGCCAAACTAACGAGAATAGACCGTAAAACAGTAAGAAAAATAGTAAACCGTTATGTAGAGTCTGGTACAGAATCTCCTGCACCCTATGAACGATCTTCAGCACTGGATTCTTGGCACGAACAAATAATTGAGTTATTAGAAAAGAATCTAAGTTACATAAGAATTTTTGAAGAGTTAAAAATTCAAGGTTATACAAAAAGTTATGGTTCGCTAACCCGTTATATCAAAAAATATAAGATACAAAATAACAGTTGCATTCGTTTTCATACTTTAGCAGGAGAGGAAGCACAAGTAGATTTTGGTGACATAGGCTTACAGTATAATTCTAAGGGGCGTAGAGTTAAAGCATATGTATTTAATATGCGTTTAAGTTATAGTCGCCTTGATTATTATGAAGTAGTGTTTGATCAAAGTTGTCAAACATGGATACAATGTCATATCAATGCATTTAATTATTTTGCTGGCAGTCCAAAAGTAATAAAACTTGATAATCTTAAAGCTGGAGTGGTAGATAGCAATTTCTATGAGCCCGTATATCAGAAGGAATACAAACGTTTAGCTGATCATTATGGAATTTTACTTTCTCCTTGTCGTGTATATCAACCTCAAGAAAAAGGCAAAGTAGAATCAGGAATAAAGTATGTCAAAAATAATTTTTTTGCTGGACGTAAATTTCATAGATATGAAGAATTAACACATGATCTTGCTAACTGGTTAAATAAAGCAAATAACCGAATACATGGTACTACTAAAAAAATTCCTCAGGAACTATTTGAGCAAGAAGAAAGTAATAATTTAATGCCTTTACCATTAGAAACGTTTGATTTGTCATCGTGGCATAATCGAAAAGTAGCAAAAGATTGTCATATCACCATAGATAATAATTATTATTCCGTACCGGCAAAATATATATACAGTGAGGTACTGGTACAATTATCACCAAAACTTGTTCAAATATTTTCTATCCAAAATGATTTAATAGCAAGGCACGTTAGAACAGATGGCAAAGGAATATTTACCACTAATCCGTCTCATTATGCCAAATATAAACGTCTATGCCCAGGTTTTATAGAATATAGTGAACATTATCAACAACAAATGCAGCAGATAGTGTCAACAGCGGTCGAAAAATGATACAGATTTTTAATATGCAACGGCTGAAAATTGATACAGTATTAAAGTAATATCTTCTGAATAAGGAGGTAATGAATAATGATAATACTGGAGCAAATAATGGAAATAAAAATATTGAATAAACATGGTAAAAGCTTAAGAAGTATAGCAAGAGAAGTAGGTGTATCAGTAAATACAGTACGTAAATATTTAAAATGTGATGGTAACCCTAAATATAAGGATAGGCCAAAGTTGGTAACAAAGCTTGCCCCATATAAAGACTACTTGAGTGACAGAATAAAATCAGCCCATCCTGTACTTCTACCTTGTACTGTACTGTTTCAAGAGATAAAGGAGTTGGGTTACACAGGCGGGATGACCCAACTCAGGGATTATTTAAGGAGTATAAAGCCTGCAGCTAAACAGGAGGATATGATAAGATTTGAGACTGCTTCTGGCAAACAGATGCAAGTTGACTGGATTGAATTTCGTAAGGGGAAAAGTCCTCTATCAGCTTTTGTGGCTACATTAGGATTTAGTCGAGCAAGCTATGTAGAATTTGTTACTAATGAGAAGCTTGTAACATTAATAGAATGCCATAAGCGGGCATTTGAATATTTTGGCGGAGTGCCAGAAGAAGTACTGTATGACAACATGAAGACAGTAATACTGGATAGGGATACATATGGTCCTGGCATACACCGCTTTAATAAAGGTATGCTGGATTTTGCCAAACATTACAGTTTCCGATTAAAAGTGTGTAGGCCTTATAGAGCAAAAACTAAGGGCAAGGTTGAGCGATTTAACAGATATATAAGAGAAAGCTTTTATAATCCATTAGCAACAAAATTAAAAACTGCAGAGTTAGTGTTGGATGTGGATACTGCAAATTCAGAGGTGCTAAAATGGTTGCGTGATACTGCGAATCGGCGTGTACATGGAACAACAGGCGAAATACCTGCAGAAAGATTAAAGTTTGAAAGGAGCAATCTTCAGCCACTACCATTGGATTATAGTGGTAGTCATCCTGCAGCACTAGAGATTATGGAAGATAAAAGGGAACAATTTTCTACAGTTTCCTTACAACATTCCCTCTGCATATACCAAAGTATACTGGAGGCATTATGAACCTGCAGCACCAACGTATAGAAGAGCTGTGCCGCTCTTTAAACCTTATTCAGATAGCTGAAAATTATTTTGATATTGCACAATCCTCTAGTAAAGAAGACTCAAGTTATACGAATTTCCTTGAGTCAATATTAAAAACAGAGCTGTTGGCACGACAGAATAGAAGTAAATCAATACTCACCAGAATGGCAGGTTTTCCTGCTATTAAAACGCTGGATAATTTTGATTATGATTTTGCTACAGGAATAAAACGCAAGATTCTGGAAGGTCTAAGGTCTCTGTCTTTTGTAGAAAGACAGGAAAATATTATTCTGCTTGGTCCTTCTGGAGTAGGAAAAACCCATATAGCTATTGCTCTTGGTTATGCAGCTACACAATGTGGAATCAAGACTAAATTTATAACAGCTGCAGATTTGATGCTTGTACTGAATGCCGGGCTAAACCAGGGAAACCTGGACTCCATATTCAAAAGAGTCATACTACCATATAAATTACTTATAATAGATGAATTTGGATATCTGCCGTTAAAACAGGAACAAGCTAATCTATTATTTCAGGTTATAGCAAAGCGTTATGAGAAGGGTAGCATAATTCTTACAAGTAATCTTCCATTTGGACAATGGCATAATAGTCTTGCTCAGGATAGTGCTCTTACAGCTGCTATCTTAGATCGTCTGCTTCATCACTCCACTATACTCAATATTAAAGGTGATAGTTTCAGACTTAAGGATAAAAAGAAAGCTGGTCTTGTGCCAATAGAAATTACTAATAAACAGGAGGATAATTTTATGACTTAAATATCAGATAATTTTTTTATGATACTGTATCAATTTTCAGCCGTTGCATATTAAAAATCTGTATCATTTTTCGACCGCTGTTGACAGTTTAACACCGTATCATCAAATATTGTATATCCGTTAGATGAAAAGATAACATCATTCTTAATGTGTTCCCATAACAAAGAAGGAGTATATTTTTCATTTTCTAAAAATCTATTAATAACATCATGGCTACATTTCTTGGCATGTTCAGCGTAGTAGGTTAAACTATAATTCTTTTGGCTAATTGTTAAAAATTGACAGTAATCTGTTCTATTAATTGGTATTGCTTGCAATCTGTTCCTCTTTGACATGTTTAATTATTCTTACAATAATTTATCACTCTTCCACTCATAGCGTAAGTTTTGGTAGTATTTTTAACTGAATCTCGCAATCAAGTTGCGGGATGACAAGATTGAATTGATCCACGCAGCAATATCTCGAAGCAGAAATATACTTTAATATTAAACTCCCCTAAAATTACTGAACTCTACAGATACATCGCCTAATGCTTCAAGACTAATTTGTTGCTCGGTATTTATAGTTTGAGCATCAATTATTTGATTAAGATGATCTTTTAAAGCCAATAATTTTTCTTTAGAATTGTTATTATAATCTATAATATCTTGTATATCTTTATGTATTTTTGATAAATCAGAATCTTCACTTAATTTTTTTATTTTATTATCAATACTATATTCTACTATATTTTTATTAATATTAGCACTATCTTTCATTTTGATTGATAATTCATTAATATCTTCCAGAATCGTTTTTTTTGGTAGAGGTTCTTCAAATTTTTCTTCATCTTCATATGCATCTTGTTGCGTTTGTAATGATTTACATATATCTTCAAAGCCTTCTTGTTTTTTAGCTAGGCTTAGTGCAGATTCACCTTTAAGCTTACCTTTACTAATAACATGGTTAAGAATATCTAATGACTTATCTTCAATCATTCTAGAAATCAACATTTCACAGACTAGCTTCATACCTTTTTGTATAGCTAAAATTAAAAGTGTCCTGTCATCATTATCAATATAGCTAATATTTTCTTTAGGTGCCATTGGAATAAGCATTTGACAAACTGTCTCAAGATTTCGCCCCATAGCTAGGCTTAGTGCAGACTCGCCTTCAAGTTCACCTTTACTAACAACATGGTTAAGAATATCTAATGACTTATCTTCTAATCATTCTAGAAATCAGCATTTCACAAACTACTCTCATACCTTTTTGTGCAGCTAAAATTAAAAACGTTCTATCACTATTATCAATATAGTTAATATTTTCTTTAGATGTTACTGGGATAAGCATTTGACAAACTACATCTAAATAATTCCATATAGCTTTTCTTAATGCAGAATCCTTGTGTCTATTTTCAGTGACATTAATAACTTCATCGGACATTATAGGAATAAGTTTTATACAAACTTGAGGCAAATTTTTATCAGCTGCTAAAGTTAAAGCTGTATTATTTGTTCCAGTTATAGTATTTATAACTTCAAAATCCATTTTTGGAATAAGCTCTATACAAATCTCTCCCCAACCTTTAGCGGCAGCTAATGTTAAAGCTGTGTATTTTTTTGCAGTTATAACATTAATTGCTTCTTTAGACATTCTTGGAGCAAGATTTTCACAAACTTTTTTAAAGCCTCTAGCGGCAGCTAAAGTAAAATATGTTTCCTTTTGTTCTGTATTATCTAGTTCAACATATGTTTCAATAATACTGATATCTTTATCAGACATTCTTAAAACAAGTGCTTCACAAACTGGTCCTAATTTTTTATTGAGAGCTAAATATAAAGGGGTATTCCCGTAATTATTAGGTTTAGCTAATTCCTCATTTTTCATTTTTGGAAAATGATACTCCTCGCAGCAGAGCTACGAGGTATCTATCCAAAAAGTTTTAACTGTTTTTGTTGAAATGCTTTATAAGAAGGTTTGCCTGAACCTTGATTTTTTACATAATTACGTAATTTCCGCTCATCACCATGTTTACATACTGTGCTCATAAAATATCCTTTACTCCAAAACTCACTTCCCCATAATTTTTCTTTAAGATTTGGATATTTCTTAAACATTTCCTTAGATGTAATACTTTTTATGATTTGAGTTATTTTTGTTGGGCTATACATTAGTATTGACTGTAGTAAAAAATGTACATGATCTTTATCTACTCCTATTTCCAAAAATCTAATTTCATAACGAGCTTCTATGTCCTCACAAATTTTACATAAATAATCGTCTAGTTCCTCTTTGAATATTACTCTTCTATACTTTGCCGGTGTTACTAAATGATATATTAGTACTGTGACATTATCACTTTTATGTATATAACTGCTTTCTTCCATGCATCTAGTATATCACGAAGCAGACCTTCGGGGAATTAAACCCTAAGAGATTAAGGTTTAGTCAATTTTTTAAGCATAAGTGTAATCATATTGATATAAATAATATGTTCAGAAGTTTTATAGTTATGCTCATAGTCTTTACTCATACGACGAAAATTATTGAGCCAGCCAAAAGTACGTTCAACTATCCAACGCTTGGGAATCACTTTAAACCCCACTTGATCAACAATTTTACGAGAAATTGTCAGTAATGCTCTTACAGTTAAAAAACACCAAATTTGTAATGCTCCAGCATAACCACTATCTGCAAAAAATTTGATAATACTAGGATATTTTGCTTTTGCCTTGATTATTACATTTTTAGTACCATCTCTGTCTTGTATACCTGCTGAATGTACTTCACATGATAATACTAAACCAAGTGTATCTGTAACTATATGGCGTTTCCTACCCTTAATCTTCTTGCCTGCATCATATCCTCTAGCTCCCCTTTTTGGGTAGTCTTAACAGACTGACTATCTATAATCCCTACAGTAGGAGTGGATTTCTTACTTTCTTTCTCCCTTACTTTTTGGACTAATCTATCATGTATTTCTTGCCATCTACCATTCTTACGCCAACGTAAATAATAGTCATATACTGTTTGCCATGGGAGAAAATCTTTAGGTAATAATCCCCACTGACAACCACTCCTAATTACGTAACGAATGCCATTAATTATATCTCTTATATTATGTTTACGTGACCGTCCTATCTTGCAAGGACCAACAAATGGAGCTAAATGTATCCTTTCTTCTTCCACTATATCACTGGGATACATATTCCTACTTTATTATTTTTTGACAATATAAATTATTTCTTATATCTTTTCAAGACAGGCTCTAAGGAATTGGGTACAATAATAGATAATTATTTACACAATACTTTTTCAGGTAATAAATTCCATGTTAAAGGAGAAAAAGTTATTGAGCAAATAGCTCAGAAATTACCCAAACTTACCACTATAGCTAAAGATTATAAAGATAAAAAATATCTTAAAACTACTATAGGCGTATTAAAGTTATTAGCAGATAAAGATGTACTGAAATTAGTTATTAATACCGCAATAGATCTAATAAAGTATAAAATAGCATTTAAATCTGCAAAAAAATAGGACAAAATATTAAAAAGGAACACTTTACTATAAAACATTCACAACCAACATTATTACCATCAAATATGCCTAAAGGCTTAGCAATAATAATATTTATCTAACTATATTTTGACTTTTTTTATTAGAAAGATTAGGCGTAGCTGTAGGTAAATCAATTTTGATATTTTAAGATTTAGACTTTAAAGCAAGCCGTTTTGAGTCTTCAAATACTGTTTGATCAAATCTGTGCGGATTAATTTTTCTAAGCTCTACTAAAGCAGCTTTATTATTATGTATTTCATTGAGGTTTACGTTTCGAAGTTTAGAGTTGTCTGATATTTTTTTTGTATTTTCATCTACAAAATGCTTTAAACCCGTAACAAATTCATTATTTTTTAAACCTTTTGAAAGAGTAGTAATTTTATTATCTATATGCTTGTTATTTGCCTTAATATGAGTATCTAAAACATTTTCTAATTTTTCTCCCAAATAATCTTTTCCTGAAAAAACTGCTTGTATTTTTTCTAAAAAAGAAGTACCTTTATTACTAACTGCCTGTAACTCATTGATTATTGTGTTATTATATTTAGTTGTATAATCTGTATCTAGTTTAGATAATAATGTTTCTGTAATCTGCTTATTTTTTGCAACATCTAAGTTACTAATCCCTTTTTGTACTGCTTCAAATGACTTAATAGCCTGGTTAGTTTCATAAGTAAAATTCAGTATATTTTCATCAGTCAACTTTTTCTCATCTAGAACACATACACCTTTAACATTAGCTCCATCTTTACCAAAAAAATCGCTGGCATTTCTAGTAATTTGCTGCACTAATGGATCTAATAACTTTTCATTTTTTAGTAAAGCCGAAACTGTATCTTGCGATATTTCTACATACTTATTTATTTTATTTATAAGAGCGTCTTTTTCATCTTTGAATATTGGCTGATTTTCTTTAGCAAAATTAGCATACATAAATATACGGTTTTTTACACGTTCATTTACAAGATTATCTATATTTTTTTGACTTGATAATTCTGCTTCTAACTGTTTAGGAAGCTTTTCCATTTCTTCCTTAATTTCTTTAAAAGCTTGAGGATTATAACCTTCTTTCTCCCATTTTGTTATTTGCTTGTTGTTATTTTTTATAGTTGCAATAATACTTTTAACATCATTTTTCGCATTAGGCTTAGAAGATATATTTTTAGGGTCATCAGGGTCAGAATATATTAGATTTTCAATTGTTTTTTTTACATCAGGATCATTTACATTAATTTCTTTCTTTTTAAATCCCTCGTTAATTAACGCTTGTACTAAATAGTTTTTTGTTTCTTTTAGGTCGTTTCTTAATAATTGTATTAAATCATTTTCTTTATCATTACTTCTAATCTCATATTGTGCTTCCTGTAACTTTATAGCCATATGTTACCTATTATTAAAACATTTGATATATTAAATATTAAAATTTCATAATTTGCAACTTTTTTATCTTTTGATAGAAATATTTAAAAAATTAACAGTGTAAAATAACTAGGATAGATTCTATGAAAATCTCTAATATATATCCAATTTTAAGATACTTTTAGAAATCTTAATAGTTTGGAAAGAAAGCTAATTAAAAACCAGGTCCTCGTGTTCTTACTTTTTGATTTTCTTGGTGAATATCTGGCTTGCCTTTTGAAGATGTTTGAGATTGTTTGGCAAATAATAATTTATCAAATATTTCAGGATTTGCTTTTCTTATTTCAACTAAATTAAGATTAGGATTATTAACTTCTTTCGGCTCAATAGTTTTATTCATTAATTTTGTTAAGCCGGCAGCAATTTGTTCCTTTGTTAAAGCATTTGAAAAGATTTTATTATCAATTTCCTTTTTTACATATTCATCACTTAACGCTGTATATTTACTTACTGATTGTTCTAATCTTTCCCCTAAATAATCTTTACCTGTAAAAATTGATTTAAACTTTTCCCATAAAGAAGTGCCTCTGTCATTAATTTCTTTTAACTCTGATACTATTCTAGAATTGTTGTCAGTTAAATAAGCAGAATCTAAATTCTTTAAAATTGTTCCTGTTTTTTCAATAAGTTTTTCATTTGTACTTTCATATAAAGGGGAAAAGGGTTTTATTACAGGCTCTAATATTTTACTTTCTCGAGTGTTTTTATCTAACCTTTCTGTCAATTGATTTACTGAATCTTCTGCTGCTTTAGAAATTTCTGTTCTATCCATTTCCGATTCTGTGTATGTTTTTTTATTTTTTTTCCCACTGAGAATAAATTCCTTACATTGTTGCAATTTTTGCTGCGATAAAGAATTAGGTAATTTTTTTATAACTGCTTCTAGTAATTTTTCAGTATATATCTCTGTAGGAATCTTATTATTACTCACTTCAACTAATGATTCATTAATTGCATTTGCTAAGGTATTTATATCTTGATTATCAAATTCATTTAGTACAGGTTTCATTGATTCTAAATCTAAACTTACCCTAAATCCTTTTAAGTTACCTTCAATTTTTGCAGCATAAAGTTTAATCTTATCTCTATTTTGCTTTGTAGTTATTGCAGCATTTTGTTTTGCATTTTCATTTATGCTATCAACAAAATCTTGAATTTTCTCTTCTTTAAGATAGGATCTTATAAGATCATAACCTAAATCTAACGCTCCACCAAAATTTTGTACATATTGAAGCGGTTGATCAAAAAAAGAAAGATCTTTAGGTACTAATGACTGATATTGATCAAACTTTCTAATTACTCCTGTAATATCGTTAATTTTATTATTTACTATATTTCTATTTGATGATTGCTGGTTCTTATTATCAATTTTTAAATTTTTTTCTTCTTCAATCTCATTAATTTTTTCATCAGCTACATCTTTCTTTGATAATTGCTGAGCTTGATCATCAATATTTAAATCCTTTTCTTGAATATCCATTATGTCTTTCAGTTGCTGAGCTCTGTCATCAACTTTTAAATTATCTGGCCGAGTAGAAATCATAGCTCTTACCATCCTTTAATTAATAAAGTTTCATTGCTATGATAGCCCTCACACAACCGTGCTTGTGGTTTTCCCACACACGGCTCTTCAATATAGCTATTCTGCTTTGAAGTAGTACCATATAAAGAAAACTTTATTTTTGGCATTGGTAGCGGATTCCACTGCAAATAGTTATTAAACCATTTATAGCTTACTTTTCTACTACCTCTTCGGTTTATCCACTTATGTACCATTTGTACAGTTCTATAGTAAAACTTAGAGATCGATTGAAAATTACCGCTAATACCATAATAATTATAATGTCCTGTTAGTTTTGATTTTAGTGTTGGCCACCATTCTTTCAAAGCTATTTGAGATCTTATTGACTTTAACCATTCTTGAGTTTCTTTTAGTTTTCTTGCAAAACTACTCTTCATTGTCTTATGACCCATTACAAAGTATCCTTGCCTACTTTTTCCACAATAGTGAGTAAAACCAAGAAAGTTAAATGTCTCCACTTTCTCTTTCCTTTTACTTGCTAGTTGCCAAGGGCGTCTACCAAACTTAACCTTCCTTGTTTTCTCTTCTGATATGCTTAATCCAAAAGCTTTTATCCTATCTTGTAGTAAGTTTAAAAATTCTTCTGCATCTTTAGCACTTTCACTACACACCACAAAATCATCACAGTATCTTATTAACTCTACATAGCCTTTAGCTTTTGACTTAAAGACTTTCTCAAACCATAGATCTAAGACATAATGTAAGTAAATATTTGCAAGTATTGGACTTGCTACTGAGCCTTGCGGTGTACCTTGATCACTGCTACTAACAACACCATCCTTAGTTGCTCCAGCTTTTAAAAGCCTTCTTATTAGCCACATAAAATTCTTGTCTAATATTCTTTCTTCTAAACACCTTTGCAACCAATAATGATTTATGTTATCGAAAAATTTTCTAATATCAACTTCTACAACATAGTTGATTGGCTTTTTCATCACTACTTCATTTAAGGCTTTTATTACTGAATGACAGCTTAAGTTAGGACGAAATCCATAAGAGCATTTTAGAAAATCTTGTTCATATATTGCTTCTAACAATTTCTTCACTGCTAATTGCACTATTTTATCTTCAACTGTTGAAATACCAAGCCCTCGCTTTTCTCTGCTGTTAATTTTAGGTATATATACCATTCTAACTGCACTAGCTCTGTAGCTTCTATCTTTTAGTCTCTGCACAAGGTTTTCTACATTCTCCTCTAGATTCTTGCCATATTCTTCAACCGTTACTTCATCTATGCCACAAGCTCTGTTCTTTTTCAGCTCTTTGTAACATTTAATAAGATTCTCCTTATTTACATGATGCACAAGTGCTGTAAATTTTAGCTTCTTATCTTCCTTAGCTTTAGCAGATATAAGTTTAAGTTTACTTTCCATTCTACTCTCTAACCTCCGTGTATTAGTGAATTAAGCGTACTTATACTAACGCTATATTGCTGACCCCTTCCCCATGTACATGGCTTTCCCATGCTCAGAGTACTATGAGTCAGTCCGACTTCCATTGTATCATCCTTTAATTCTTGCTCTTAACAGCTTGTTTTAAAGTACTAACTTGCGTAAGAATACAATGGATCTCCTAGGTTCAGGTAAATTCCATCTTGTAGCGTGTCATGGCCTGCGACTCCGGTAGAGCGATAGTTGCTTGCCTTACCGCAACTACACATCCTGTTTTCCATGAAATGAAGCATGTCAACCTCTACGATATCGTATATTTCGGAGCTTATATCCTTCACTTGCGTTACAACCCACTACATCCCTCCTCTCAGCTTCACATAATTCGTTACCTCCATATATGTGAAATTTGGTTCTACGCTGTTGGCTAAACTTTACGTAGGTTGGATTTTCACCAACTGTAATTTACCCGCTTTGCCTAGCACCATCATATTATTCCTTTTTTAAGTTATTTTAAATAATAATAAATATTTAAAAAAATGCCAAATTAATTTTAAATTCTAGAAAAAAAAATTAGTTAAAATTTATAAAAAGAATCATATTTTTTCATAGAAGATGTGCGGATAATAATTTCCTCTGGGATTTCAGCTAAGAACCTTGATGGGTATGATCTGACTATTTCGTAGAATATTTTGCGGCTTTCAGCATGGGTAATGTAAAGCTCTTTTTTAGCTCTAGTAATACCGACATAAGCAATGCGACGTTCTTCTTCCAAACCTTTTTCACCCTCTTCATCTAAAGATCTTTGAGACGGAAACACCCCCTCTTCCCAACCTGGCAAGAATACTACGTCAAACTCAAGACCTTTAGCACCGTGTAGTGTCATTATTGTTACAGAACCACCATAATTGGTTTCTAAAACTTCATTCTCTATAACTAGGCTTGCATGCTCGATAAAATCGTGAATATCGTTGAACTCAGCAATAGCTCTTAGCATCTCGTTGATATTCTCGATTCTGCCTAAAGCTTCTTCAGTTTTCTCTTCCTGAAGCATTTCTAAATATCCGGAATCATCGAGTATTGCTTTAACAACATTAATTGGAGCATCAAAGCTAAATCTTTCGTGCCAATTACTGATTTTAGTAACTAAATCTTTCAAAGTTTCATAGGATTTTGTTTTTATCTCACCATCCTCTAGCATTTCTTTAATAGCAGCAAAATTAGAGATATTTTTTTCTATAGCATATACTTTAATTTTATTTAACGTCACTGCCCCTATTGCTCTTTTCGGTACGTTAATAATACGCTCTAATGCTAAATTATCATTTTGGTTTAAAGCAATACGAACATAAGCAAGCACGTCTCTTATTTCCATACGTTCATAGAATCTAAGACCTCCGATAATCTTATAAGGCATAGCACTATTTATAAAGGCTTCTTCAAAACTTCTAGTTTGAAATCCTGCTCGCACTAATATAGCAATATTTCCTGCACTATATCTTCCCTCTCGCACTAACCTAGCTATTTCGGAGGCAATATATCTTGCTTCTTCTTTATCGTTCCAACAAGATATAATTTTGATCTTTTCGCCGCTTTCCTTATCAGTCCATAAGGTTTTGCCATGACGATTTTTATTGTTATTGATAACATTTGAAGCAGCCGCAAGAATTGGAAGAGTTGATCTATAATTCTGCTCTAACTTAATAATTGTGGCGTTTAAAAAATCCTTTTCAAAACGTAATATATTGCCTACTTCCGCACCACGCCAACCATAAATGGACTGATCATCATCACCAACACAGCAGATATTTTTACTTAAGCTTGCAAGCATTCTTGCCCACAAATATTGCACGACATTAGTATCTTGATACTCATCAATTAAAATATAACGATATTTTTCTTGGTAATATTTTAATATCTCAGGATTTTTAATGAAAAGTTCATTGTTATAAAGCAGTAAATCCCCAAAATCTACTACGTTGGAGATAAGTAAATTTTGCTGATATTCCTCATAAACAAGTTTTGCTACACGTTGCAGCGGTAAATTAGTATCAGAATTTGATAGCTTATTTGGCAATAAACCTTGATCTTTCCAACGTGAGATTACGATATGTATTAATTTAGGAGCATATTTTTTAGTATCAATATTTTTGAGCTTTACTATATCCTTAATCAATCTTAGTTGATCATCTTGATTAATAATAGTGAATCTACTATTCAAACCGAGATTTAAATGCTCTATTTGATCACGCAATATCCTTGCTGCCATTGAGTGGAAAGTACCAATGTTAAGACCGTAAGAGCTAACCAAATTATGGACTCTTTCCTGCATCTCTTTTGCTGCTTTATTCGTGAAAGTAACAGCTAAAATATTCTGCGGGGATGCTAAATTTTGATGAATAATATTCGCAATTCTTGAGGTTAGCACTTTCGTCTTACCTGTTCCTGCCCCTGCAAGCAAAAGAAGCGGTCCTTCGGTATGAAGAACTGCTTTTTGTTGCTGCTCGTTTAATGAATGTAGGAAATCGTGATTTGGCATATAATATATTGTTTAATATGTGTGATACCATGGCTTGATCAATATTGTTGCACGACTCTAATTGTCATTCCCGCGTAGGCGGGAATGACATAGAACGCTTTTTTTTAGCCATGCAACAACATCACTACGGGGTGACACTAAGTCCTTAAATAATATCTTCATTTCTGCTTTTATCAATAAAAATTTATCTAATTCTTTTAAGGTTTTTTAGAATATAAGAAAGGGTAATGATAGGATTACAAATTATTATTTTTAATAATTTAAGATAAGAATTTAAATTTTTATCCTCAATAAACCAGCTATATAAATCATCTATGGGCTTAATCTCATCAGGAATAACATATTTATTCTTAAATAATTCTTTTAAAACTCTTTTAGCTTTTTGGGCTTCTGCTTTACGTTCAGTTGTTAGGCTCTGATTATGCACCATATAAAAATATAACGACTCTGGTACATGAGCAAATTTCGTAACAAGCCCAAACCGAAGCCAATATTCATAATCATCAACTAAATGCATGTTTTCATTATATCCGCCTACTTTCTTTGCTACATCTGCTCTGTATAAAAAGCATGCTCCAACACAATCACGAATAGGCAAAAATTCCGGAGATTCTTGATAGAGCCTTGCACCTATTTTGCCCTGCTCATCAATTAGAGTATAATCGGTATAAACAAGACCTATATCCGGTGAATTATCTAAAACATCATTCATTTTTTCTAAAGCATTTTCATGCAAAAAATTATCATCGGAAGTCCAAGTAAAATATTGTCCCCTAGCCTCTTTGAAAGCAATATTAAGACTAGCTGGCAATCTTCTATTAGGCTCATTTCTTATTACTTTGATACGCTGATCCTGCTTTGCATATTCTTTTGCTATTTCAAAACTTTTATCTTTAGAGCAGTCATCGATTATAATAAGTTCAAAATCTTTAAATGTTTGATTAAGGCAGCTTTCAATAGATTTCGGTAATAATTCTTCCCTATTATAAACTGGTAAAACTATTGATATTTTTGGAGAATTTAGATTCATATATTTTGATTTTTTATTATTATACCTTAAATAAATAATATATATACTTCGACTCAACTTCAAAAAGAGTAAGAAGTCTGAAACTTTCGGAACGGAGCGTAACACTTAGTACGTGAGTGCCGCAGATTTTATAAGACGACGTAACCAATTTTTGAAGTTTTACTTACATATACCAAGGAGCAAGAGATAAATCTACTCTAATCCCACCCACAGTAATATCTTCTTCCTTATTAGCCAAATACTTCTCTTCTCTAATTAAGGCGATAGCTTTATTTTGATAGCTGGAACATAATATACCAATTTTGTTCTTGGTCGTAGTTATTTCCTCATTTTTAACTAAAGATGATAGTTCTTTCTCAGTTATAATTTTATATATCTTTCTTCTTATAACACCTTGATATTTAGTTCTTAATATAACTTCTTGACCTACATAACAACCTTTATCATAACTAATAGCGTTCAATTCTTCAGCACCATAGATAACCGGAATTGACTCACCTGAAGCCAAATCATCTACTCCGTCTACTATGGCAAAATTATATTTATCATCTAAATATAATTTTTCACTTAGATTCCCGCCTATGTAGGAATCATATGAGTGGCTTAGTATTATTGAGCGAAACCCAAGTAAATGGTATCGAGGATCACGAGCTGTGACTAATGAATCCATATTTAATTCTTGATGAGAATAAGCAATTTTATACTCATCTTTACAATCTATTATTTCTATTTTAGAGCGGAGCTTATAAAAATTTAAGTGATCTATTAAGGCAGTTTTACTTTTCTCATCAATATCGATATAAATTTCTTTAAGGTTATGTATGTATACAAAGAAATCAAATAAATATCTACCTTGATTATTAAGTAAATAAGTATAACAGTAATTACTCTTATTGATATCATTAGTTGTAAGGTTTTGTAAGAATTTTACCGAATCCAAACCTACTATTTTAATAATCTTCCTATTGTTTAATATTTCGTACATTAAATTTACTCCCAACAAATAAAAAAATAGATAGACGAAGTTTAATTTGGAAAAGAGTAAGAAGTCTACAAGACGAGGAACGGAGCGTATACTTAAATACGTGAGTACCGGAGTACTTGTTAAGACGACGTAGCCAATTTTTCAAATTAAACGAGTATATAATATTATTGACTTTCTATGCTTCACACCACTATACTTTAAATTTGTGTAAATTAAACTTAAATAATTATGAGATGTTCATCTTACTGTGTTTCTTCTGAATATAAGATGAGTGATCTAGTTACTAATTTAAAAAAGATAGGGCTTGAACCTCAGCATTTTGATGATGTTTTATACATCCGGAAAGAAGTAAATAAAGATTCTGATTATATAGATATATTTTTCTTCCCTTTTGGTTGTGTAACTATTTGGGGTGGTGACGAAATTCAGGAAAAAGTAATTTTAAATGATATTGATTCAGTAACAATAAACAAACTTGCCGAACCTGTATCCGATTATATTTATTTTGAATATAGTGAAGAACACGAAAAAACTTTTATTGACGAAGAAAAAAACAAAATAATTTTAGCTGATAAATCGGTTTTTGTTAAACTGTCTATTTCTCATGCACTTGCTCAATCTGTTAAACTTAGCGTTCTTGAGCAGTCTGTGAGTAATTTGATATCTCAAACCACTCCTATACAACAAGAGCTAGCTAGAACAGGTAGTGTCTCTCTGTCTAAAAAAGAGATATTACAACAAATAGGAATATTATTTAGTGAACGCTATTCAATCAGTTTACATAGTGATATATTCGATACGCCTGAGTTTTTTTGGCGTCGTCCTAGCTATGAGCCTCTATATCTTATGACGGCAGAATTTCAGGACATAGAAATAAGACAAAATATAATGAATCATCGCCTTAATATGATTCATGAGTTACTTGATATTCTTTCAAATGATCTTAATTATAAACATTCTACTAAACTTGAGTGGATTATTATTATATTAATCGGTCTTGAAGTAGTATTATCTTTATCTCATACCAATCTTTTTCTAAAAATTATTGGAGCTTTGTAAATAGCTTCATTTATGCAAATTATTAATAGTCAAAAAATATTAGAAGAGTTTTGTAAGGAATTATCCACCAAAAAATGGTTGAGTATAGATACAGAATTTGAACGTCGTTATACCTATTACTCCAAACTCAGTATAATACAAGTAAAAGCAGAAGATTGCAGTATAATAATTGATGCGATAAATAATCTAGATTTAAACGCCTTTAACAAGCTGCTTATAGATAGTAATATTATTAAAATATTTCACGCACCTCGTGAAGATTTCGAAATTTTTCATAATCTATTTAAAACTCTGCCTTCCAATATTTTTGATGTACAAGTTGCTGCAAATGTTTGTGGTCTTGGTAGTCAACTAAGCTATGATGATCTTTGTTATAAACTCTTTAAAATTAATATTGATAAAACTCATCAAAAATCTAACTGGTTAAAACGCCCTATTACTGAAGATATGCTAAATTATGCATTTTTAGATGTTGAATATTTGGACAAAATATATAAACAACTAAATAAGATAATTTTGGATAATAATTTAACGAATCAATATCAGTACATGCTCCAGTTTTTATTTAATATTAAAAACTATGAGATAAAGCCCGAGGATGCTTGGAAAAAAGTAAAATTTAGAATTGAAATTAAAGATTTTAATACTAAAATACAAATGCTTGCAGCTTATCGTGAAGAAAAAGCCCAAACTATAAATATCCCACGAAAACATTTTATTTCAGATGAAGATTTAATGAAGCTATGTAAATATCTACCTTTAACTGAACAAGATTTTAAAAATTTAAGCCTAAAAAGTAGACATTTACAAAAACCAAGATATAAAGAAGAAATAATACAATTATGCAATAGTTATATGCATAAGAATAGTTAAAAGACTCGTCATTGCGAGAAAGCTTTTGTAATTCTCCTCGCAAGAACAGGCTATTAAAATTTTCTTTTACTGTTGAGGATAAGGGTTATCATTTGCTACTTTAGCAGTAACAGTTTTTACACTATTATCATCAAAGAAAAAAGTTATATCAACTGTATCACCTACGTTTAGATCTTTTCTTATATCATAAAGCATTATATGCATACCTCCTGGTACAAAACCAACTTTAAGGTTACCAGAAATTAAAAACGGATAATCTACTTTCGCCATTTGGCTAACACCATTACTGTCAGTAACTGTTTGGTGCATCTCTATTCTACCTATTTGATCTGAAGATATATTAACTATATTATAGCTAGCCGGTCTAGTATTTGCTAATGTAAAATACATAGCAGAATTGCTTAGTGCATTATCGACATTTGTAGTAGGTCTTACCCAAGGTTGTGCAAATTGTACAGCTCCTGCTGCATTTAACTTAGATAAAGTAGTAGATAAATCTGTAGGATTAGTATTTTGGGTTGGCTGAGTATTAGGGCTAGCATAGCTTGTTATACTAGCAAAAGCTATGAAACCAGCCAATAAAGTTTTTATCATAATTAATACCTTTTAATAGTTTTATAAAATACTAGCATAAATTTTCTATAAATCTAGTTTTTTAAGGTTATACTTGTTTTATTTGAAAAATAGCGACAAAGTTTTTCATTTATAATGCTTACGTGTTTCTTCAGAAAATCTTTCAATTGCATAACGCAACATGGTTCTAGGCATTTGTGATATATGTCGATTTAAAAACTCTATTAATTGCTTTTCGTCCCTTTTTCCTGCTTCACGTAGCATCCACCCTACCGCTTTATGAATTAAATCATGTTTATCATTTAACAATAATTGGGCTATTTTAAAAGTTAAATCGAGTTCATTTTTGCGAATAAAATACCAAGTTGCAACCATTGCTATTCTTCTTTCCCAAAGATTTTTAGATCTTGCTAATTTATAAAGATATTCCTTATCCTTATCCCATAAATAAGCTCCGATAATATGATGAGCTGAAGCATCAACCAAGTTCCAATTATTGACATATTTTATATTGTCTATATAAAATTGATAAAAAATTTTCTTATCGTTATCAGAAGCTTTTTGATATTGATTGATAAGGATAACCAAAGCTAAAAACCTCTCTTCATTAAATCTTGATTTAATAATCCCGCCTAAATCATCTTTACTTAAATTATAATAAATTTTAGCTATTTTACGTAAAGTCGGTACAGTCACCCCTATAAATTTATCATACTCACCATACTGCCCCTCTTTAGTTTTAAAAAAGGCTGTTAAGCGTTCTGTAGGAATGGTTGCAGAATTAATCTCTTAGGGTTTAATTCCCCGAAGGTCTGCTTCGTGATATACTAGATGCATGGAAGAAAGCAGTTATATACATAAAAGTGATAATGTCACAGTACTAATATATCATTTAGTAACACCGGCAAAGTATAGAAGAGTAATATTCAATGAGGAACTAGACGATTATTTATGTAAAATTTGTGAGGACATAGAAGCTCGTTATGAAATTAGATTTTTGGAAATAGGAGTAGATAAAGAACATGTACATTTTTTACTACAGTCAATACCAATGTATAGCCCAACAAAAATAACTCAAATCATAAAAAGTATTACATCTAAGGAAATGTTTAAGAAATATCCAAATCTTAAAGAAAAATTATGGGGAAGTGAGTTTTGGAGTAAAGGATATTTTATGAGCACAGTAGGTAAACATGGTGATGAGCGGAAATTACGTAATTATGTAAAAAATCAAGGTTCAGGCAAACCTTCTTATAAAGCATTTCAACAAAAACAGTTAAACCTTTTTGGATAGATACCTCGTAGCTCTGCTGCGAGGAGTATCATTTGAATAGCATTTTTGATAAAAATAATAGATTCTTTTGGCTTGATTTTTAAAATATGTTGAAATATTCTTCATAATAAAATGCTCTATTTGGATCTAGTTCAATAGCTTTTTCTAATGCTTTAACTGAATTATCTTGTTGACTTTCCATTAGATTAGAACTTAAGCTATGAAAAACTTCAGCTTTTTTATCACTATAATTTTCAGTCTTTTTATATGCTTGAATAAAGCTTAGAACTTCATCCAAACTAAATTCAGCAAATTTTTTTAAATTTTCTTTCTCTTCCACATATTTATAATTTTTATGAAGATTTAAACATTTTTCAAATAATTTAGTAATTTGAGTCATAATATTTTCCTGTTTAATTATAAAATATAATTATAGTTGGCAAAAATCTAAAAGTAGAAATATGAGGAATAAATAAAATATCGAATAAGCAAAAAATCGTTTTGCCTGCCTATTATCAGCCTTATCATAAAATAATGATATAGAATAATATAAAAACCCTAAACCAAGTAGTACAGCAGTTAATAAATATATAACATTACTCGTACCTATAAAAAAAGGCATAAGAGAGACCAAAAATAAAATTATGCTATAAATTAGAATTTGCTTTTTAGTATATAAAGCTCCTTTTATTGCAGGCATCATAGGCACTCTACAGTTTTTATAATCATCGTTACAAAATAAAGCCAAAGCCCAAGAATGAGGCGGTGTCCAAATAAAGATAATTAGGAACAATATAAAAGAATCCAAAGACACGCTGCCACTTACAGAAGCATAACCTATTACAGGGGGAAGAGCTCCAGCTGCTCCACCAATAACAATATTTTGTATAGAACTACGCTTTAACCACATAGTATAGATACAAATATAATAAAAAATAGTAAATAATAATAATAATGCTGACAGGAAATTTACACATAATGCCATAAAAAACACTGAAAAGAATGCCATTATCAATCCGAATGATAATGCTTCATCAGCTTCTATAGCACCTCTTATTATGGGTCTTTTTTGTGTACGTTTCATTAAGGCATCAATATCCCTATCATACCACATATTAATTGCTCCAGCACTACCCGCACCTATGGCTATACAGATTAAAGCAATTATATTAATGAAAGGATGCAGTGAATTAGGAGCAAGCCACATTCCAGAAAAGCCAGTAAAGACAACCAACGACATTACGCGTGGTTTCATTAGTAAAATATAGTCTTTAACTGTACTTTGATGGTAATTAACTTTATCTAAATCTATTGATTTTGTTAAAGAGTTCATATAAAAGTTTTTTTACTAAATATAAAAAGTTTTAAGGTAAAAATCAACGATTGACTTTAATGCAAGAAATGTATATATTTTTTTGTAATTATAATTTAAAAGTTAAGGATATTTTCAGTGACAAAAATCGTACGTTCTAAATATAAAGCTAGTAGAAGACTTGGTGTTAGCTTATGGGGTGATGATAAAGATGCATTTAATACCCGAAATTATCGCCCAGGTCAACATGGACGCAATACCATGGTTAAAACCTCTGATTATGGGTTACATTTAAAAGCTAAACAAAGAATAAAATGCCATTACGGTCGTATCACTGAAAAGCAATTTAGAAATATCTTTGGATTTGCTCAAAAAATGAAAGGTAATACTGGTGAAAACTTCATTGGATTACTTGAAAGTAGACTTGATTCTATAGTTTACAGAATGAATATTGCACCAACTATTTTCTCTTCTAGACAATTAATATCACATGGTCATATCAAAGTAAATGGTAAGAAAGCTGATATAGCAAGTATGCGTCTCAAAGAAGGTGATGTTATAGAGATCAAAGAAGCTTCAAGACAAATGGGCATCATTCAAGAATCAGTTTCAAAGCAAGGTCAAACAACACCTGATTATGTATCATTTGATGTAGATTCGCTAAGTGGTAAATATCTAAGAGTCCCAACAATTTCCGACGTTAGATATCCTTTCACTCCTGAAGTTCACTTAGTAGTCGAGCTATATTCTCGTTAATCTCTTAGGGTTTAATTCCCCGAAGGTCTGCTTCGTGATATACTAGATGCATGGAAGAAAGCAGTTATATACATAAAAGTGATAATGTCACAGTACTAATATATCATTTAGTAACACCGGCAAAGTATAGAAGAGTAATATTCAATGAGGAACTAGACGATTATTTATGTAAAATTTGTGAGGACATAGAAGCTCGTTATGAAATTAGATTTTTGGAAATAGGAGTAGATAAAGAACATGTACATTTTTTACTACAGTCAATACCAATGTATAGCCCAACAAAAATAACTCAAATCATAAAAAGTATTACATCTAAGGAAATGTTTAAGAAATATCCAAATCTTAAAGAAAAATTATGGGGAAGTGAGTTTTGGAGTAAAGGATATTTTATGAGCACAGTATGTAAACATGGTGATGAGCGGAAATTACGTAATTATGTAAAAAATCAAGGTTCAGGCAAACCTTCTTATAAAGCATTTCAACAAAAACAGTTAAAACTTTTTGGATAGATACCTCGTAGCTCTGCTGCGAGGAGTATCATTATCATGCTCATTTAACTTAAAAAAACTACAAGCACTGCGGTACGAACTACATTAAGTAACTACCGCCGTTCTTTGTCTTACGGATTCCTAGCTCTTTTTCAAATTAAACTTCGTCTACCTACTGTTTTCATATCTTTGCAATTTAAGTGAGGTTGTTGTATAGATCGAAAAATATCCTCTGTGCGTCATACCGTAGCGACATTGCCCGCATGGATACCAAATCAGCATAAGCTTGGCAAATGAAATTAGCGTGGCAATCCAGAAAAAATAATAAAAAATACTAATTTTATTATTATTTTTAACTGGATCATGTGAATAAATAGTACCGGGCAGTCAATGATACTCCTCGCAGCAGAGCTACGAGGTATCTATCCAAAAAGTTTTAACTGTTTTTGTTGAAATGCTTTATAAGAAGGTTTGCCTGAACCTTGATTTTTTACATAATTACGTAATTTCCGCTCATCACCATGTTTACATACTGTGCTCATAAAATATCCTTTACTCCAAAACTCACTTCCCCATAATTTTTCTTTAAGATTTGGATATTTCTTAAACATTTCCTTAGATGTAATACTTTTTATGATTTGAGTTATTTTTGTTGGGCTATACATTGGTATTGACTGTAGTAAAAAATGTACATGTTCTTTATCTACTCCTATTTCCAAAAATCTAATTTCATAACGAGCCTCTATGTCCTCACAAATTTTACATAAATAATCGTCTAGTTCCTCATTGAATATTACTCTTCTATACTTTGCCGGTGTTACTAAATGATATATTACGCCAATTTACAGTATGATCCAGTTCATTCTCACTAACGTGTGAAGATATTCTAGCCATTTTTCGTACACCGATTCCGCAGCCAAGCCCGATGATACCAGCCAGTAAGGCAGGGCGTGAGGTAATCTTTGATGTGTTAGTTTGTTGCCAATGCTCGAAGGCTGATAGTGTATTGGAATGATGATGTACGGTTTCCAATATTTCAGCCAGTGAGATATAATACCGTTTAGGAAACCATGCTTGCAATGGATCAGTATCTTGTTTATCCAGTGGTGGAGTTTTTATACGGAACGACTTGTCTGCCTTAAAGCTGAGATATTCGTTTTCTAGGACTCTAGCGTTAGTTAACTTATATTGATCATATAATGTTTGGTCTAGTTGTTGTAATATGATTTTAGAATCAAGAAAATTTAACATTTCAGCACGCTCCAGAAGGTGATATTTTTCTTGTTCCCAGCGTTTTTTGCTGATCATATACTCGTCCAACGGTCGGTATTTATAGGAATACACTAGATTTAGCTTACCGGATTTGATAGCAGCTGCCACATGCTGAAATAGGAAGACCTTATATAATGAGATACGAAATGTTCTATTTTCTCTGTAGAGTGCTGCGTATTCTTGCTTGCCCAAAAATGCTGCAGGAGCTTGAGCAGTAATATGACCGTCCCTGTCACGAAAATGGTCAATTGCTTCTATTAAAGGCGATTTTTGTTGTTCAGCTTGAAGTTCCACAGCCTTTAACACTGGACTTAGGCGGTTTTGCAGATGCAATGATTTATTTTCCTGAAGATCATATAAAGCTAAGTCATCAGATAACTCTAAAAACCCTTCACGAATGTTTTTGATATTATGAGGTGTCTCGTGATTCAGTGCTTTTTTGATGCGATATACTTTTTCACAGTCTGGAAGAATATTATCATTTGCAATAGAACGAATTTCCTGCATTACGCTAAATACACCAGTCTCCAGCTCGTGTATTAGTACCTGCAATTGCTTCTGTTGTATCACCTGTTGCTCTAGTACATTTTCTTTATACTCATTGGCAATCGTAGTTTGGAACGCGGTCATAACATTCAGGAAAATATCAACCAAATTATCCTGCATACGGTAATACTGATGAGCGACAAACGCTGCAGCATGAATATAGCGATCTGTTTGAGAACGTTGCTGTATCTGGAATATCTGTGACCTCATTACACTGCCAGCATAATAGCGAATTCCCATTTGTCCTAATTTAAGCGTATCTAGGGTATCAGACAATTTTCCGTGCAACTCTGCAATAACGTGAAAATCTGCTACACATTCTCGAACTTTAGCAGGTTTTATAGATTGTGACAGTCTTTTCAGTAGTGTCAGTCGGTAGCTTTGTTTATCTTGATCACGCGTAAATAAAGAATCTAGAAGTATTGATGTCTCAGGAGTGAGCTGATTATTCATTCGTAATACTAGAGCTTGCTTATGGGATTGTAGCGATTGACGTATCAATGCACATACCGTTCCTGATTCTGGGAGTGTAATATGTTTTTGGATTAAGAGGTCGCTGCATCTATCAAAGATCAACCTTGGTTTCAAATAGTAAGATGACATCGACTCAATCTCATGCTTAATCATAGTTTTGGCAGTTTTATTAAATGTTTGAAATCCATAATGCTCAGCTACAATCTGCTGATGTCGCATTCTGCTTACCTTTTTGTAATCATATGCAATAAACTTCGAGGCAGGACAGCTTAGTATATTGGCTACGACCACAATATCCCTTTTATGAAAATCCTGCGGTAAAAAGAATCGTTTTGCTGCTCTAAAATATCCACATAACAATAAAAAACCTATCTGATTGGTTGGATTTCTTAAGCTACGCGCTATATCTAGTAGTTTTTTTGGGAAATCAAAAAACTGTTTGCGTTGTATGTGATCAAATAATGGGGGTTTATTAAATTTCTTTTGCTCTTGCGTGGTCAATATTTGCATTCTTGGCATAAGTTATACTCCTCTATAAAAATAATTATATCTGTCCAAAACCGTTCGTTTCCGGACATATCTTATTCTTATGTCCAAAAATTATATTGACACACTTTAGAACATATATAATATTTAGGACAGCCTTTTTAATACAATTGATATCTAATAATGCCTCGTATCTTCGTTTATGCTCGTGTCTCTAAAATTGGACAGACTCCAGAAAACCAAACAAAAGAAATTGAAGCAGCGGGTTTCAATATTGAACCTCACAGAGTGATTACTGAAAAAGTGTCTGGATCAGTGCCGATTAGCAGACGTAAAGGATTTGCCAGACTACTGGATAAAATGGAAAAAAACGATGTGCTAGTTGTTACCAAGTTAGATCGATTAGGACGTGATGCTATTGATGTAAGTACTACTGTTGTAAAATTAGAAGCAATGGGGATCAGAGTTCATTGTTTGGCACTTGGAGGTGTAGACCTTACTAGCTCAGCAGGAAAAATGACTATGGGCGTAATTAATATCATTGCTCAATTTGAGCGTGATTTATTAATTGAACGTACACAGTCTGGTCTTGCCAGAGCTAAATCAAACGGTAAAACTCTTGGACGCCCGAAAGTTTTATCAGAAGCACAAAGAAAAGAGGCTATAGAGCAATTACAGGATGGTAAAGCCGTTGCGGCTATTGCAAAGTATTTTAATACAAGCAGGCAAACTATCATGCGTGTTAGGGATATTACAAATTACTAATATTCCTATGGTACTTCTCGTACCTTTATGTAAATGAACCCGTTATTGAAAAAACTTTAAGAGCAATAACCTATGATAATGGATTTTACAGAAATATTTTGTTACGTCGATGATTTTTTTCAAGAATTAGACAAGCATACAAATTCAATTACTAACCATAACAACAAATCTGGTCCTAAAAGTCGACTTAACAGAAGTGAGGTAATAACAATTATAATAGGCTACTGGCAGTCATCTTATGATTGTTTTAAGAATTATTATCTGAAGCAAATATGGATTTATCATCAAAGAGATTTTCAATTAGTAAGCTATAGTCAATTTATAAAAATAATAGGTCCACATTTACCACTATTAGTACTGATATTCAATTCTATTTTGGATCAGTGTGATGGCCTTTCTTTTGTAGATTCAAGTAGTATAGAGGTATGTAAGAGATACCGTATTTCAATGAATAAAGTGTTCGCCGGCATAGCAGCACGCAGTAAGACAACAAAAGGTTGGTTCTATGGACTTAAACTACATCTAATAATTAATAGAGCCGGTGGTATAGTTAAAGCATCTTTTAGCCCTGGCAATAAGGATGATAGAAAACAGCTGGAACTGATGATCAAAAATCTTTTTGGTAAAGTATTCGGAGATCGTGGTTATATTTCACAACAATTATTTCAACAACTTTTAGAGCAAGGAATTTTTATGGTAACTAGGGTAAAGAAAAATATGAAAAATAAACTTATGTCTATGTTGGATAAAATATTATTGCTTAAAAGAGCATTAATAGAATCTGTGTTTAGTAAAATTAAACTATTGGGGAAGTTTGAGCATTCAAGGCATAGATCAGTTACAAATGCCTTTGTGCATATGGTTGCAGCACTGATAAATTATCAAATGTCTGATAATAAACCTTCTATTACATCTCTCTTGATATGCTAAATCCTATGCTATATTAATTCGAAACTCGCGTTAAATAAATTAAACGATAAAACTCCTGCCCCGCCTCAACATAAAACTGATAAAGAGATGGGAATTAATGAAACAAAACTTACTGATAAAGAAGCTCAAGAAAAAATCTCTAAAATCAGCAAACCATTTTCTAAACTTTTAACAAATAATATAGTTGATGCTACATTAAAAAATCTAGAAAATGAAAATTTTAAACTAGACGAAGAACATAAAACTAAGATTACTGGAGCACTTTCTGAGTCTTTACAAAATATTTCTGCTTCGAAATTAGCAGAAAATAAAGAAGAAATAATAAATAATATAACTAAAGACTTGAAAGAAAAGCAGACTATGCTTTCAAAAGCTGCACTTGCTTTGCCTGGCAAATCCTCTTATCATATTTCCACCGAAAATGTTAAAAAGATTGCTAATAATATTGGTGAAAAATATCAAGAAAATAAACCATCTGAAAGTGCTATTACCAAATCTACACCTCCTATTACTTCTAAAAATGAAGAGCAGAGCAATAGTAAAAAGAAAAGTTTTATCAAAGAAAAAGTAGCACATATGAAAGATACTTTTGGTAAAGCAGTAATTGCAACAAAAAATATTAATCAACTTCGTACTACTTTGTCTAAATCTGTAAAGGTGAATAAAGATCAAGATAGAGGAAGATAGTTATATACCTTTAATACTTCAAGATTTGGTAAGCCAAATTGTGAGATTCGTCTTTGCTCACTTAGTTTATCTACGTTCCGCAGACTCACCGCTTATTTGACTTACCAACTTTTGAAGTATTTGCGGTATATATACTGCTAATAAATGAAGAGTTGATAGACGATAGTATCAATTTGAAAAATTGGCTATGTCGTCTTTGTAACAATAGTACCGGACATTTTTAAAAAATGTTATATTTTATTCAGGTATGGGTAACATTATCCACTATTTTAAATTCGACCAGATGCGGTTTTTGGCAATATAGAAAAAGATAGTAAACGCTACTAAAAACATCATAACTTTAAGTCCCATAGATTTACGGTGTTCCATTTCCGGTTCAGCTGCCCATTGTAAAAATACTGCGACATCATGACTCATCTGTTCAATAGTTGCGTTAGTGCCATCCATATAAGTCACCTGTCCATTCATTAGAGGTGGAGGCATTGCTATCTGCCCGCCTGGAAAATACGGATTATAGTGAGCACCATTCATTAGCTTGAAACCTATAGGCGGCTCAGCATAACCGGTAAGTAGCGAATATACATAATTAGCTCCATCATGACGAGCTTTTATTATCAATGATAAATCGGGCGGATGAGCACCGTTATTAGCTGCTCTTGCTGCTTGTTCGTTTGGATAAGGCGATACAAAACGATCAGAGGGAATAGCAGGGCGGTCAAACATCTCACCATCATCATTCGGACCATCTTTTACTGTATAATTTTTAGCAATTTCTTTGATCTCTTCTTCAGAAAAGCCGATATCCTTAAGATTACGATAATATAGATTGCTTAAGCTATGGCAGACGCTACATACTTCTTTATAAACCTGAAACCCTCTTTGTGCGGCTTCACGATCAACACTACCACGCAATCCTTCAAAGTGCCATTTCATCTTTTTGGGATGTAACACTTCCTCATTGGCTAGACTTAAAGCAGAAATTAATAGTATGATTATAGAGATAAATAATTTAGTTTTCATAGTGTTTTTTTGACCGTCATTGCGAGGAAAAATTGAAAATTTTGACGAAGCAATCTCAGGAGTTTATTATTGTTTTATGAGATTGTTGTATCAAGGTTTTATCTTTTATTCCAACAATATTTTTATTTATAGAATAATTTCATTATATAAATCATCCCAGTTTGTATTTATTTGTTCTATTAATTTAATCTTTTTATTTCTTGAACCAGCCTTAATTTGTTTTTCTTTATTTATTGCTGAATCCATAGTTTGATGAAGCTCATAAAATATTAATATTTTACAATTATGTTTTTACTAAAACCTTTAATGTTTTCGTTTTTATGTTGGTATATTCTTTTTATAAGATTAGAGGTTACACCGGTATAAAGTATATCATTTTTTTATTAGTAGTTATATATACAGCTGGTTGTTTCACAAATTTGTATAATACAAAAACGTCATGAGCTATACTTTCTGAGATTGCCACGCCACTTTCAGTGGCTCGCAATGACTTTTATAGTCCCTTTGGTGGTTAAAACCTCCATCTTCCAGATGGAAAAGCTTTAGCTTGCCATGTGCGCCATGATGCATTGCATCATAAGCACCATGAGTTCAACACTTCAGGAAATCACCTAACAGTTTACTATCGTCTTTATCACACAGTGTGGTAGAAATTGTTTGTGCACGCAGTGACTGTAGATCTAATAGTGGTAATGTACCGATTATATGATTAAAGACATATTGAGGTACATGAACCAGACATGATTTCTCTCACATACGGCTTGAATAAGCTTTAGCTTGATATGCGACTTCTAGTCGCTATAAAACAAACTTTCATCTCTCAGATGAAAGTGATTGATATTTCAATAACGATTCTAAAACTCCTCCGGTAGTGGTAGTGGCTTTTCGTATTTACCTATTAATGGCAAGGCTACTAAAAAATGGAAGAAGTAATAGCATGCAGCAAATCTACTTATAGTAATATAAGGCTCTTCTGCCGGCTGTCCGCCTAGATAACCGAGCAATAAGCAATCTGCCATAAATATCCAAAAAGCAATGCGATATATTGGTCTATAGTTGGCACTTCTTACCTTTGAAGTATCTAGCCAAGGTAATAAAAACAACACGAATATGCTTCCAAACATTAGTAGTACACCACCAAGCTTGGACGGCACAGCACGTAATATTGCATAAAATGGTAGAAAATACCATTCAGGAACAATATGAGCAGGTGTAACTAATGGATTTGCAGGAATGTAATTGTCCGGATGACCTAAATAATTCGGCTCATAAAAAATAAAATAGGCAAATATTATGAAATAAACTCCGAAACCAACAAAATCCTTAATCGTATAATAAGGATGAAATGGAATCGTATCTTTAGGACCTTTAACATCAATACCTTTCGGATTATTTGAACCATGTTGATGCAATGCTACTAAATGAAGCATCACAAGAGCAACGATAATAAACGGCAATAAATAATGTAGTGAAAAGAATCTGTTTAACGTTGGGTTATCTACCGAAAAACCACCCCATAACCATGTAACTATAGACTTGCCTACAAGCGGAATAGCTGAGAATAGATTAGTAATAACTGTTGCACCCCAGTAGCTCATTTGTCCCCAAGGTAGTACGTAACCCATAAAAGCCGTTGCCATCATAGTTAGGAAAATGATTATACCGATATGCCACAGTAATTCCCTCGGTGCTTTGTACGAGCCATAATATAGTCCTCTTGCTATGTGTAAATATACGGCTGCAAAAAACATTGAGGCACCAACAGCATGAGTATAACGCAGTAACCAGCCATAATTAACGTTACGCATGATTTTTTCAACGCTATCAAAAGCATGATCAACGTGCGGCGTATAATGCATTGCAAGTATAATACCAGTAATTATTTGAATTACTAACGCAATACCGGCAATAGAGCCTAAATTCCATAAATAGCTAAGGTTTTTTGGAGTTTGATAATGGCTAAAATGCTTTAGAAAAGAGAAGACCGGAAGACGGTAGTCTATCCACTCTATAATAGCATTAGTCTTTCCAGTTTTTGGGGTAATGTTGTCGCTCATAGATAATTACCCGATTCTAATTTTTTTGTCGCTAATAAAAGTGTAGGGCGGTACTGCTAAATTTAAAGGTGCAGGACCTCTTCTTACTCTACCTGATGAATCATATTGTGAACCATGGCACGGGCAGAACCAGCCATCATAATCACCTTGATTTGCAAGGGGTACGCAACCTAAATGCGTGCAGATACCAATTGTTACTAACCAATTATCGTGCCCAGCTTTTACACGTGCTTGATCTTCTTCAGGGTCGATTAGCTCTGACATTTTTACAGCCCTTGCTTCAGCAATTTTATCCGGAGTGCGATTGGTAATGAATACCGGCTTTCCTTGCCATTTAACTGTAACTGTTTGACCTATCGCAATATTTGATAGATCAACTTCGATTGATGATAAAGCAAGAACATCGGCTGAAGGGTTTAGAGAATCAATAAGAGACCAAAGCGTACATGCAGCTCCAACCGCTGCAACGCTACTAGCCGTTAGGACCATAAAATCACGACGAGAGGTTTGTTTTGTATTGTTAGTAGTATCTTCAGTATCTGACATATTTAGTTTGTATTCATATTATTACTGTTGTCATAAGGATTTACTATTGGAGTATGCGGTTCGGGAACAGTGCCATCACCTTCGCCACCATCTTCAGGCTTTTTAATAAGCTTTTCTACACCTTGCTGTAATTCTTTTTCTCCTGTACCTTCTTTAACCTCATATTTTCCTGGATCACCTAAGCAATTCCAAAAGTTAACTAAATGATCCCAGTCAGGACCAAGTTTTACAGTACAATTTTGAGCAATAGCTTTACTAGTGTCTAATATCTCAACTGTTGTTCTGCCAAAATAGTCTATAAAGCCGATTTTCTCAAGCCCTTTTACTACATAAAATAATACTATTAATGATGCAACAGCTATCATTATATACCATTTAGTAATAATGCCCCATAAAAAAACGCCCATAGGGTTAGCTGCAACTAACCTTCGTAAAGCTTGCCACATATTATTTTCTCAAAAAAATTTATTATCTTATCTTATACTATTATACTATTAAAAATAAAGAAAATAATCATATTATGCTGTAAATATTTCTGATTAAATATGAACTTAAGACAAATGAAATAGGTAAGATTAATAAATTAATACCTGTCATAATGAAAATTAATTGTAAATTATTATCTTGTAGCACTAACCCTGTCATTATAATACTGGGAATTAGCAAAGGCATAATAAATATGCCGATAAAATTAGCATTAACCCTAAAATAGCTTTGCATACTACCCGATAACACTACTAAGCTACTTGATAAAATTAATACAAGCCAGACGCTGATAAAGAAAAATATTATTTCTAGTAAGGTTTGGCTGAAAAAAACATAAATAATAGGTAATGTTAAAATTATCCCTATCGTACTACTTATAAATATCGCAAAAAATTTAGCCAGTACTATTTTAGTTGGATTAACTACAGATAACATTAATTCTAAGCTTCCATCTTCTAAATCTGACTTAAATATAATAGAAGAAAAACCAATCAATGAAATTAACAAACAAATTACAGAAAAAATTAAGCCAAATTTCTTGATATCTTCATGGCTGTTGATTAAAGTAGTGCTAATAATACAAAATAGAAAAAATATCATCAGATATTTAATCATATTATTAATACGATTCTGCACGATAAATTCACGTTTGATTAGTAAAAACAAGCTATTCACAATTGTTAAATGAGTTGTAAATTGAGTACATAATAGCAGAAACTGTTAAACCTATGCCTATCTCTACAGCAAATATTCCTATATGTTGAGCAGTTAGCCTATCGTTAATAAAGTTTGCTAGAGAATAATAGTTTAAGTAATTGTCATTAAAAAATAGTGATATTACACCAGTAAATCCGTATATCATAACACCTAAAGCAGCAATGGTTATTAATGTATTTACTGAAAAATATCGATTTAACTTTTGACTACCATATACTAAATCATAAGCAATAAGAGAAGAGGCAAATATAACGCCCGCTTGAAATCCGCCACCAGGTGATGCTTCCCCATTAAGCTGAATATACAAGCTATATAAAATTATATAAGGTACTATAAAAATAGAGATGTTTTTTATTATTTTGTATTCTTTAAGTAAAACTGTCATCCCGTGAGCCCGCCACGGGATCTTGTGTTGTATATTATGTTCTATAGCATCTTCTTTTTTTTTCGATGAAAATACTAATAACACAGAAATTCCAGCAATTAAAATTACGCTAGTTTCGCCTAAGGTATCATACCCACGATAACTAGCTAAAATAGCTGCTACAAAAGATGGTATTCCAATATCCTTACTAGTGTTTTCTACATAATATTTAGTTAGATGTGTGTGAAGTAGGGCATGTTCATCACCATAATTTGTTAGTTCAATCCCCATGTAAGTAAGAGTTACTACAAATAATAAACATACAAAGCTTGCTGGAATAATTCTAGTTCTTTGGATTATTTGTAAGTTAGAGGGTAATTTGCGTAATAAATTTAAATATACGCAGGTTGATAGGCACGCTCCAAGGGCTGCTTCAGTCATCGCAACATCTGGTGCATCCATAAGTAAATAAGATACACCAATTAATAAGCTAAATGCTGAGCTAGGCATTACTGCTTCCAATAAATCTTTAGCTAAAATGATTTTAATCGAAATGATAACAAGTAAAAAAACAATAAGATTAAGTAAGTAATTGCTTAGATCAAAATTTAAATGCATAAACATTGTTTTACTTTTTCCTAAATTCCTGCTTTCGCAAGGATAGCATTGAAAGTAGTGATCCTTTACCAAGAGCGTGAGTTGCTACCGGATTTAATAAGAAAATTAATAGAGCAGCTAGAAGCAGCTTAAGGCAATTAAAAAAGTTTCCTGTAAAGCATGCAAAACCTATTAAGCAAATTGGTACTCCAAAGCTTTCAATAACACTTGCGGCGTGTAGTTTTGTATAAAAATCAGGAAAACGAAAAAAACCGATAATACCTGAAAATATGGAAAACAGCCCAATAATTACTAATAATATACCGATGTAAGATAATATCATATTTTTATTTTAAGCAGGAGAACATAGCGTTGTTATATGAGTTGAAAAATATATTATGTCATTCCTGTTTAGGTATTGTTGCGTGGTTCTGATGTTATTCCGTTGATCGCAGGAATCCAGCATAAAGCAAGATAACCTACGCTTTTAATTTTAAAAATTTGCTGTATTTATGCTTTTTTTCTGGATTCCTGCTTTTAGCTAGGAATGACATACAGGACATTTTTCGAACCATGCAATACCACCAGTTTTTTTCCGCAATAACGTTGAAATTAAATTACTTCTCTCTGAATGCCTTAAATGCTGTGTCAATTACAGGATCAAGGAGATATCTAAGCAATGTTCTAGTTCCAGTAACGATCTGTACTTCGGCTTGCATACCTGGATGTAATTCCAAATTTTTTATTTTAGCAATTCTGTTAAATTCATCCATATCAATCTCTACTCTAGCAATATAGTAGTTATCTTGCTGACCAGGATGTTGTCTTTCATCTTGAACAATATCCGGTGATATACTGACTACTTTACCGGTAAATGTTGGGGTAGTACGTGATTTAAAAGCACTAAAGCGTATTTTTGCAACCAGTCCTTCATGTACTGAATCTATATTTTTTTGTGATACTTTTGCTTCTATAATTAATGGATCGTTAGTAGGTGAAATTTCCATAATAGTCTGTCCATGACCTATATAACCACCAATTGTATGATGTTTTAGATTATTAATTATACCATCAACAGGCGATTTAATTACTATCCGATTAAGTGAATCAGTTAAAGAGTTATATTTTTCTCTTAAGCTTGCTGCCTGTACTTGGGCTTCACGAAGTTCGGTTAAAGTTCTTTCAGTATATTTATTTTGTTGAGTTATAATACTAATTTGAGCTTCAGTAATAGAATGGTGCGTTCCTGCTATTTCCGTGTCAGTCGTCGCAACGTCACTTTTTGCACTAGCAACTTTTGCTTCTTGTTCTAATAAAGCAGCTTTCTGTACAAAACCCTTTTCTTTTAAAGTTTTTAAAGCTTTTAAGCGATCTTGATAAACCTCGGCTGTTTTAGTTGCAGCAACTTTTTTTGCTTCTAAGCCTTCAACTCTCTTTTCAAGTTGAGAAATACGTTGTTGCAATGCATCTTTTTCTGAATTAAATACTTCTTTTCTTGATCTAAATAAATTTTCCTGGGTGTGCATTATTTTAGCGACTTCCGGTAAATTAATATCTTGCATTAAAAAATCAGAAAATTCTATTTGTTCTAAATTATCACGCTCAGCAATTAAACGATTTTCAGTAGCTAAAGCAGTGCGATATTGACTTAAAGTGCTCTCATGGTCACTTTTTATTCTGGTTTCTTCAAGTTCTATTAGCTTATCACCTGCTTTAACTTTATCGCCTTGTTTCACGTAAATAGCTTTGATTATTCCGCCCTCATGATGTTGAATTGTCTTCTTATTTGTGCTTGGCATTAATATTCCAACTGCAACAGCTCCACTATCAAGTGGTGCGACAGCCATCCAAACACCACCGATTAATACTAAGAAAATAATAACATAAATACCAAAAAGGATAGGTGATCTTGCTGTTTGTGCAACATCATTACGATCTTTATCGGCTTTTTTGGTGACAAAATTAACAAACCTATCAAGCTTTAAAAGTAAAAATTCTATTGCGTGTGAGGTCTTTTTTAGCGCCCCATTGATTAAAGCTTTACGTTTAGAGCTTTGACCTTTAAGGCTTAGTGAATTTTCTCTCAAGGACAGTAATTGCTTTAACTGTTCCGGCGTAATTTGAGGTTTATTGTTTTTTAAGTCCTGCATAATATTCAATCATTATTATTTTTTGTCATTGTGAAGAGCTTAGGGCATTGCCCGCATAGGCGGGAATCCAGAAAAAATATCATAAATACAATAAATTTTTAAAACTAAAACTCGATTTTATCTTGCTTTATGCTAGAGATTCCCGACTATGCGGGAATGACATCAGAGCCATACTTTAATTTTCACTATACGCTCCTTTTAGTCGTGTAGCTCACGACGATTTTGCACTATTTATTATTAATATGAATTGTGCCGCCTTTTAAAGTTTTAAAGTAGTTTTGAATTTCATCTGGTGTTCCATGAACTGCAACAGCTCCATCCTGTAATATTAATATTTTATCAACAACTGATAATACAGAAGGTCTATGTGAAATTACAACGACTGATATTCCTTTTAGTTTTGCTTGCTTTAAAGCACTCGCAAGTGCTACTTCTCCTGCTTCATCTAAATTAGCATTAGGCTCATCTAAAATTACTAGTTTTGGATCACCATAAAACGCTCTAGCAAGTCCTATACGTTGTCTTTGTCCGCCTGATAAATTAGAGCCAGCAGGACCTATATCTGAATCATAACCGTCAGGAAATCTTAATATCATTTCATGAGCACCGGCTAGCTTAGCTGCTTCGATAACTTTTTGTGGATTAGCATTTTCTTCCATTCTAGCAATATTTTGCTTGATGCTACCACTGAAAAGCTCTATTCCTTGAGGCAAATAACCGACATGTCTGCCAAAATCTTCTCTATTCCAACGATAAATTTCAGCCTCATCTAAACGTACTGAGCCTGAGGATTCTCGCCATACACCAACTATGATTTTAGCTAAAGTTGACTTTCCGGTTGCTGATGGTCCAATAATTGCTAAAATTTCACCTGGTTGTACCGCAAAACTTACACCTTTTAAAATATATTTTGGTGTAGGTGGTTGTGGCATATATTTTGGAATAGGGTGAGCATAATAAATATTTTCTACAGTTAAATGCCCCTCAACATTTGGAATCGGCATTGCTTCGTCACGAGAAGCATAAGTATTAAATAGGTTGTTAATATTTTTGAATGATTTAATAGCTCCGCTCATGCTTTTCCATAACTCAATAGCATTATCAAAAGGAGCAAGTGCTCTACCAACTATAATAGAGCTCATAATCATATTACCAGGAGTCATTGACGCACCATGAGTTTCTACAACAAGATAAGCACCAACGCCAGTAACTGCCATTTGCATTATGTTACGGATAAATCTTGAAAAGTTAGAAATAATGCCATTACGATAGCTAGCAGTTGATTGCTTATCAAGTGCTGCTAAGTTAAATTTATGCCAGTTTTTTGTGACATTTTTCATCATCCCCATTGCTTCGACTACTTCGGCATTTCTATTAGCAATGTCGGCTTGCGTCATACCTTTAATTGAGAATTCTGTAGCTTCACCTAAGGTTTTGTTAGTAGCCGCCGCATTAAAAAAAGCAGTTGAAACTATCACAATTGCACCAAAGACCGTAATAAAACCGATATATGGATGAATCGAGAAAATAACAGCAATATAGATCAAACTCCAAGGTGCATCAAATAAGGTATTAATTCCGGTACTTGTTAGAAATGTTTTAACGGATTGAAAATCACGTAATAGCTGGCTAGATCCCATATTTGCACGTGTTGCTGCTGCTGAAATCGAGGAAGCAAAAATCACCGGTGCTACTGTTCTATCAAGCCATTCCCCCACTTTTATAAGAGTAAAAGAACGAGCAATTTGCAGTAAGCCGTAAACAAAGTAAATGTAAGCAATTATTATCGACAGATATAATAAGGTGTATAAATTACCACTACCAAGTACTCTATCTAAAACTTGCAAAGAATAAAGGGGGGTAATTAGCATTAGTAAATTAATTACAAAGGCAAACCAAAAAACTATCCAGAAAGCTGTTCGGCACTCTCCAAGTGCTATCATCAAAGGATTTTTTTTATTTAAGGCAGTGTTTTTATTATCCATATTAATTATTTTATAAATAATTTAATTAATTCTTCAGCAATTTGAACGCTATTTAAAGCAGCTCCTTTACGTAAATTATCACATGTAATCCATAAATTTATGGCATTTTCTTTACTCGCATCATCTCTAATACGTGAGACATATACAGCGTCTTCGCCCACTACTTCAATAGGTGAAATATAAGCAGCATCTTTAGTTTGTGAAATTGTAATAACCCCGTCTGCATCTTCTAGTATTTCCTCAACTTCTTTAGCATCCACTTTACTACTAAATTCTATATTAACGGATATAGAATGACCAACAAATACAGGTACTCGTACAGAAGTTACGCTAACTTTAAGATGATCACCAATGATTTTTTGTAGTTCTAAAGCAATTTTTGACTCTTCGCTTGTATAACCATCTTTATTTAAATCGCCTATGTGAGGAAATAGATTGAATGCAATTTGTTTTGGAAATATATTGGGGTCCTTCTCTTCATAGATATATTTAGATTTTGTTTGATCGTAAAGTTCATCCATTCCTGCTTTACCTGCTCCGGATACTGATTGATAAGTAGATATTACAACTCTTTTTATCCTTATTTCATTATCTAATGGTTTAAGTACGACTGCAAGAGGAATTGCAATGCAGTTGGGATTCGATATAATATTTTTAACAGCAAAGTCTTTAAGTGTTGATAAATTAGCCTCAGGTACAATTAAAGGAATATCTTCGCTTAACCTAAAAAAAGAAGATTTATCGATAACAACACAATTTTTAGCTATAGCACTTGGTATAAATTTTTTTGATACTTCTGAACCTGCTGAAAAAAGTGCAATATCTATTTCTTCAAAATCTAAATCATCTAAGCTGCTTGTTTGTAATACTTGTTCGCCAAAACTAACTTTTTTTCCAATAGAATTATTTGAGGCAACAGCATAGATTTTACTAATAGGAAAATTACGTTCTGCTAAAATATTTAAGGTTTCACGACCGACATTTCCAGTAGCACCGATAACAGCAATATTATATTTCTTAGTCATTTTTACTTAATTAATCCAATAAGTTTTTCACCGCCAATAATATGAAAATGGAAATGAAAAATAGTTTGTCCGGACTTCTCGCCTTTATTAGTGATTAAGCGATACCCATCTTTATCTAGACCTGCTTTATTTGCTATATCAGAAATCTTAGCAAAAAAATGCTTTATTTCTTCCACTGAAGCTTTAGAAATAAAATCGGCGTAATCAATATATTCATTTTTAGGTATAACAATAATATGTACTGGTGCGACAGGTGCTATATCTTTAAATGCTAAAACCTGCTCGTCTTCATAAATTACTTCTGCCGGTAAATTTTTATTGATAATCTTTGCAAAAATATTTTCTTTATTGTACATAACTATTACGCTCCAAAAATTTTAATTCAGCTTCTACTTGTGAACCAGCAATTACTATATCTTTAAGCGTATAATCATTTCTTTTTAAATGATTTTCTCTAATATCAGCAGCAAAAAAACCAAATATTAACATAACAATTAGCTTTAATGCAAGCGTTAACTCCAATATGTTAATTGTCATTGCTACTATGTTTATTGCTATAGCTATAATAACAGGTAACCACATTTTATGGTATAGTGCCCAGAATACACTTAAAAGAGCTGCTGTCCATGAAAAACTTTCTTTAATGACAATAAAATTATTATTTTTTTGTGTAAGGTTAATGTATATTGCGTATATATTCATTATTTAAATCTTGAAAATTCACAGGAAAATGAATAATTATAACTGTACTCGATGAACTTGAAAAATTGGCTACGTCGTCTCAATAAGATCTGCGGTGCTCACGTATTAAGTATATGCTCCGCTCCTTGACTTATAAACTCCTTGCTCTTTTCCAAGTTGATCTTCGTATACTAGTCTAAGTAATAATGAATATATTACTTAATCAGCAAATTAATATCAATAAATTTTACATTATGTCAGATAATTTAGCCTTACATGGCACTACAATACTTTGTTTAAAAAAGAACGAAGAAATAATTATAGCAGCAGATGGACAAGTTTCACACGGCAATACAGTATTAAAATCTACTGCTCGAAAATTACGAACTATAGCAAATAATAAAATTATTGCAGGTTTTGCTGGTTCTACTGCTGACGGGCTTGCTTTATTTGAAAAGCTAGAAGTAAAAATAGAGCAACATAAGCATAATTTGCTTAGAAGTGCAGTTGAGCTTGCAAAAGATTGGCGTAGCGACAAATATTTACGTCGTTTAGAAGCAATGATGATTGTTGCTGATCGTAATCATATATTAATTTTAACTGGTAACGGTGATGTTGTTGAACCAGAAAATAATGTTGCCGCAATAGGCTCAGGTGGTCTGTTTGCCTTATCGGCAGCACGTGCTTTAATGTCTTACGATAATCCTCTAACTGCTGAAGAAATTGCTTTAAAATCTATGAATATAGCAGCAGATCTTTGTGTATTTTCTAACCATAATATTATAACGGAAAAAGTTGTATGAAATCTACTAAAACTACTAATAATAAAAAAGACCCTATGGGGCTTACCCCATCCCAAATAGTTAACGAGCTTAACAGATTTATCGTAGGTCAAGAGAAGGCTAAAAAAGCCGTTGCTATTGCTCTTAGAAATCGTGGTCGTCGTAAAAGAGTAGAGGGAAACTTACGTAATGAAATAGTACCAAAAAATATCTTAATGATAGGTTCAACAGGAGTCGGTAAAACAGAAATTGCAAGAAGACTTGCTAAACTTACTAATTCTCCTTTTTATAAAATAGAAGCAACAAAATTTACCGAAGTTGGCTATGTAGGGCGTGATGTAGAATCAATAATTCGTGATTTAGTAGAAATAGCTGTTAATACTCAAAAAACGATAGCTAAAACAGAAGTAGATATTAATGCACGTGAGAAAGCAATCGAGAGAGTACTAGATAGTCTAGTAGGTAAGACTTCAAGTAACGAGACGAGAGAAAAGTTTCAAGAAAAAATCTTAAGTGGCGAGCTTGATGATACAGAAATCGAAATTAATGTAGCTGATACAGCACCTGTAGGCGGAGGTAGCTTTGAAATACCTGGCATGCCTGGAGCATCTATGGGAGTGCTTAATCTTGGTGATATGATAGGAAGAGCTTTTGGGACGACTAAAACTAAGACAAAAAAAATGTTAGTTAAAGAAGCGATGAGTATAATTTTATCAGAAGAGTCTGAAAAATTAATCGATCAGGAAAAAATTATCCAGCAGGCAATTAATCTAGTTGAAAATGATGGGATAGTATTCATTGATGAAATTGATAAGATTGCCTCAGTAGCTAATTCTGGAGCAAAAAATTCTGAAATAAGTAGAGAGGGCGTGCAGAGGGATTTACTACCTTTGATTGAGGGAACAACAGTTAACACAAAATATGGTCCTGTTAAAACCGATCACATATTATTTATTGCTTCAGGAGCTTTTCACATTGCAAAACCATCAGATTTATTACCTGAATTGCAAGGAAGATTACCTATTAGGGTAGAGCTGAATTCATTAACTAAAGAAGATATGATCAAGATATTACTTGAGCCTGAAACTAGTTTAATAAAGCAATATTCGGCTTTAATAGGTACTGAAAAGGTAGAACTTGAATTTACGAATTCCGCTATAGAGAAAATTGCAGATTACGCTACTACAGTTAATTTAGAAATCGAGGATATAGGAGCAAGAAGATTGCATACTATACTTGAAAATTTACTTGAAGATATAAGCTTTAGAGCTAGTGAAATGCAAGGTGAAAAAATATCTATAGATGATAAATTTGTAGAAAATCAATTGTCAAAAATACTAACTAATCCTGACTTAACAAAGTTTGTTCTGTAGTATACTTTTCCAATTAAAAGTAGTTCTCATAAAAAATGATAATTCATATAGCAAGTCTTACATTCAACGGGATTGATATCACTGATGTTGATGTGCAGGTACAAATATCTCCAGGTATACCTGCCTTTACCATAGTAGGGCTTGCTGACAAAACTATTGCTGAGTCAAAAGAGCGAGTTAAAGCAGCTTTATCTTCTATAGGGCTTGCATTACCCACCAAAAAAATCTTAATAAATTTAGCTTCAGCAGATTTAGTAAAAGAAGGTAGCCATTTCGACCTTGCAATTGCTTGTGCAATACTTACTTCTATGAATATTCTACCGGAAGCTGAAATAGCGGAATATTTAATCTCTTAGGGTTTAATTCCCCGAAGCTCTGCTTCGTGATATACTAGATGCATGGAAGAAAGCAGTTATATACATAAAAGTGATAATGTCACAGTACTAATATATCATTTAGTAACACCGGCAAAGTATAGAAGAGTAATATTCAATGAGGAACTAGACGATTATTTATGTAAAATTTGTGAGGACATAGAAGCTCGTTATGAAATTAGATTTTTGGAAATAGGAGTAGATAAAGAACATGTACATTTTTTACTACAGTCAATACCAATGTATAGCCCAACAAAAATAACTCAAATCATAAAAAGTATTACATCTAAGGAAATGTTTAAGAAATATCCAAATCTTAAAGAAAAATTATGGGGAAGTGAGTTTTGGAGTAAAGGATATTTTATGAGCACAGTATGTAAACATGGTGATGAGCGGAAATTACGTAATTATGTAAAAAATCAAGGTTCAGACAAACCTTCTTATAAAGCATTTCAACAAAAACAGTTAAAACTTTTTGGATAGATACCTCGCAGCTCTGCTGCGAGGAGTATCATTTATAGAGGAAATTGAAAAGCTAAAACAGAGATTGAGAAACTTAAGAAATAATTTAGAACTTTTAAATAAAATGAAAAAAATTTACTTCATAGCAGGTGAGGCATCGGGAGATTTTATCGGTGGTCGTATAATTCAGAATCTAAAAAATGATCAAGAATTAAAGATTATTGGAATAGGAGGACGAAATATGGAAGAAGCTGGCAATTTTGAAACCTTGTTTCCGATATCTGAAATAAATTTTATGGGTTTCTTTGAAGTAATACCGCATATTTTCAAGATAAAAAAATTAATTAATAAAACAGTTGAAGATATAATAAATAATAAACCTAATATATTAATTACTATTGACTCGCCTGGTTTTACTTACCGCGTGGCAGCTAAGGTAAGAGAGCGTTTGCCAGCACTTAAGATGATTCATATTGTTGCACCATCAGTTTGGGCTTATAAAGAGGGCAGGGCAGCAAAATATGCAAAAATCTATAATTGTTTATTTGCTCTACTACCTTTTGAGCCACCATATTTTACTAAAGTTGGGCTTGATTGTAGGTATATAGGTCACCCAATAATGGAGCAGGAGTTTTATAGTGATAAGGCAGCTTTGCGACAAGAGCTTGAAATAGATGAGGATACAAAAGTTTTATGCGTTACTCTTGGAAGTAGAAAAGTGGAAATCTTAAGGCATCTACCAATTTTTATCCCTGCTATTGAAAAAGTTTATGATAACCATAAAAACCTTATGGTGATATTTCCGCTTGCAAATCCTGATCATGAAAGAATAATAAAGCCTTTTTTAGAAAAGGTTAGGTTTGATTATATATTCTCATATGAAAGATTAAAAAGCTATGCTGTCTCTGACTTAGCATTAGCCAAATCAGGTACTAATACTTTAGAGATAGCAGCTTCCGTTACTCCTATGATTGTAGCGTACAAAGTTAATGTTTTTAGTTTTATTATTATTAGGTTATTAATAAAAATCAAATATGTTACTTTGATTAATATAATAGGGAATAGAGAAATAATTCCGGAATTTATTCAATTTAATTGTGAAGCTAATCTTATTAGTGGTAAATTAAAAGAGTTATTGTTAACTTCTCAGGAAGTTGATAAGCAAATAATGGAAAGTCACAAGATTTTACAAGAGTTAGGGTTTAAATCAAACATATATCCATCTTATTTAGCTACAAAAATTATTAGACAAGAATTCTTAAAATAATTTTGTTAAAAGAGAAAGGTTTTTGCTTGAACCGCTCCAAAGCATTTTTTGTGTCATAAAAAACATTAATACTAATATAACAATAAAATATATTTCTATACTTTTTTGCATAGTATTAATCTCAGGAGTTTCGCACTTAGAGCCTGTCTTGAAAGTGTATTGAGAACAAAAACAATACACTAATTCATAGCAAGCAGTTTACAATTTGTATAAAAAAGCAGTAATTTTGCTAAAAATTGTAAATTTTTTGATACATCAAACAGTGCTAAAGTAATATGTTGCAGTACTATTTAATGAGCATATTCGTCTTTCAAGATAGGCTCTTAGCAAAGAATATGGTAATCTAGAGAAAAATAGTTTTAGATAAAAATGACAAGATCAAAATGTAGCAAAGATTTATATCAATCGTTTTTACAAGCAAGTAGTGTAAGATATACTGGCAAAGCATTATCTGAAGTAAGCCCAGTAGATCTATCGCACGATAGTGCAAGTCGATGGTTAAAGAGTAAAGATTTTCGCCCTAGCGAAATCTATAGCAAAGTGTCAAAATATCTTGATCTAGAGGAGCCTTGTTTATTAGTAGGAGATGACACCTTATTGTCAAAGCAATACAGTAAGAGGATCGAGCTTGTAAAGTATCAATATTCTGGGGCTGTACATGATGTTATACCTGGTATAGGAATGGTAAACTTACTGCATTACAATACTCAAATTGATCAATCTACTCCTGTAGATTATAGAATATATGATAAAGAAACTGATGGCAAAACAAAGAACGAGCATTTTTGTGATATGCTTACTTTAGCTAAAGAAAGAGGTATCAATCCTGATGCCATAGTCATGGATGCTTGGTATAGTGGTTTGGATAATTTAAAACATATACGTAATTTAGGTTGGATATGGGTTACTAACCTAAGAAGAAATAGAAAAGTTAATCGTAATGTTAGCTTGGACACTTTGGAGATTCCCGATGAAGGGCTAAAAATTCATCTACGTGGATACGGTTGGGTAACGGTATTTAAGTTTGTGGCAAAAAATGGTCGCATTGATTACATAACAACTAATTTAGAAAACCCTACACGTGAGCAAATAGAGAAAATTGTTAAGGCACGTTGGTCTATAGAAGTTTATCATCGAGAATTAAAACAAACTTGTGGTATTGAAAGCTGTCAGGCACGCACGGGTCGAGCTCAAAGAAATCATATTTGCCTTGCTGTATTGGCATGGCTTGATATGAACAAAAGGAGGATAAATGAAAAAATTACTTTATATCAACAAACTTGGGAAGTTATAAAAACATCAATTCAGAATAACATTAGATGGCTTCTAACTGATATGCAATTTTCCTAAGTGCGAAACTCCTGAATCTGTTTCATTAAAGCTTTTAAATCATGCGAAATTTTCTTTTGTTCTTCAATAGTGTCAGAACGCATTGTCATTAAGAAACCTGAAATGCTTCCTAATTTATTATGCAAAGATTTTAGCTTATCGCTTTCGTTATTTTTTGGATCGTTGTCTTGATCTTGTGTCATATTATATAATGCCTCTTATTAAGATCAGTATATATAGCAAAAAGCAATAAAGTTGATACATCAAATTTGGAGGTTCATAATTTCTAAAATAGAGTGATATCTACTATAATCTTTTAATATAATCCAAATATTTCAGTGCTAAATTTTTAAAACTCTTGATCTCTTTTATAAGAAGCATATAATTTTTAGCAAATATATGATCTTAACCAAACTTTAAGTTATTTCTACTACATGTTATTTTGAATGTCAAGAAAAACCATATTTCATGGTAACATTATTATTTTCTAAGTTTTATAAAAAATGTTAAAAAATATATTAAAAATCAAATTTTTTTAGCCATACTATCTTTAATTACATTTATTACCATATTAAATTTTGGTGTATTTTATATTTTTGTACCGGGTAATTTAGCTCAAACTAAGACAATAATTATCGAGCCTAAATTATCTATAAACCAAATAGTTACAAAACTTTACTCTAATAAAGTAATAAAATATCCGGAAGTTTTTAAAATAATTGCTAAAATTTACTCCATAAAAAATCCTCTTAAAAGTGGAGAGTATATTTTCACGCATAATATATCGCCGTTGCAAACTTTAAGAGTTTTAGCAAGCGGCAAGTCTGTAATACATAAAATAATAGTGCCTGAGGGTACTGTAGTTCAGGAAGTTGTAAAAAAAATTAATGAAGAAAAACGTTTAATGGGGGAAATAAAAGGAATAATACCTGAAGGATATCTAATGCCATCAACCTATTTCTTTTCATACGGAGATCAAAAAGAACGAATAATAGACCAAATGAGAAATCTAATGTCTAATAACTTAGATAAAGTGATGTTAAATCTTTCACCTGATTCTCCATTAAAAACTAGACTTGATATATTAACGCTTGCGTCTATAGTAGAAAAAGAAGCGGGTTCTGATGCAGAAAAACCTATCATTGCCGCAGTGTTCATTAATCGTTTAAAAAAGAATATGAAGCTGCAAGCTGATCCTACTACTATATATGCTTTAACGGAAGGGAAGTTTAAGCTAGCAAGAGCTTTAACTAAAAAAGATTTATTGCAAGAATTGCCATATAATACTTATTATATTAAAGGTTTGCCGCCAGGACCAATTTCCTGTCCCTCATTAAAATCTCTAGAAGCAGTGGTAAAACCTGCTAAAACAGATGCATTATTTTTTGTAGTTGATGGAAAAGGTGGGCATAATTTTTCTAATAACCTTAATGATCATAATAGATTTGTTGAGATGTATAGGAAGAGTTTAGTAAAACCCCCTATAATTGACCCTGAAAAACCAAAAGAAAATTATGAATAATAGTGAATTTAGTAAAATAGCTGAGACAGTAATTGCACATATAGCAGATAGGATTGAAGAACAAAATCAAGACATAGATGTAGACCTACAAAGTGATATATTAAATATCGATACAGCTGACGGCACATATGTAATAAATAAACAAAGTGCAGCTAAGGAAATTTGGTTATCATCTCCTGTTAGCGGACCTTACCATTTTTTCTATGAGCAAGGGAAATGGAAGAATAAAACCGGACTAGAGTTGATGAGTATTTTAACTGACGAGCTTGGAATTAATTTTTAAAGAGTTAGCTAGATTTACATAAACTTAAATCCTTGTCAATAACATCAGAATCTATATTTAAACAATCAAGTATAGAGTGGAAAACGTAATCGTGGCTAATTTCATTATTGGCATAATTTTTAATTGATGCTACTGATTCAGGATGTTTTTGCTTGAATTCATCTGACATCCAGACTAGAAAGGGTACGGTTGTTTGTTCTGCAATTAGTGGTCCGCCATGACCATAATAGCCGTTTTCCCCTAATGATTCGCCATGATCAGAGACATATAATAGAAATGCATTTTTATCTTTTAGCAAATCTATTAAATTAGACAAAAAAAATCGGTGTATAAAATAGAATTATCGTAGCTATTAACAAGTGCTAGCTGCTCGCAGTTACTTGCATCAGACTTAATTTTACCACTGCAAATAGGAGTAAATTGCTCAAATTCTTTAGGGTATCTTGCGGTGTAATTCCAATGGCTACCGGATGTATGAACTACTATAAATTGTTTATTTGAATTTGAAATTATTTCTTGTACAAAAGGAAGCATTTTTCCATCATGATCATTTAGGGAAAATAAAGCAGAGCCCCCAGGTACTATGGTAAAATTAACGTCATTATAAATAGTGCCTAAGTCAAAATTTGCAAAATTTCTCATTAAAGTTTGTGTACCGATCCAAGTAGTATTAAATCCTAAACTAGTTAAAACTGCTAAAAAACTATTTTCAAATTTATTATTTTCAATTTGATTTGCCGGATAACGGGAAAGCAGAGACGGTACGGAAATATAAGTTAAGTTTGATGCGGATTTAGCTTTAAAGGAAGTAAGATTTTTAATATTTTTTAATCGGGGTGTTGTATCACGCATATAACCATTAATACCGAAACGATCAAATCTTGCTGATTCTCCTATAACTAAAACGCCAATAATATCTGCATCGGAATTATCCACGAAATTATACTGCTTACTAATGTCTATTTGAGCATGATTTTTACCTCCTAGGTTTCCAGCAAAATTAAGATAAGTATTATGTAAATATTGAACAGGAAAGTAGTTTTTTAATATTTTAAAGGATGGAGTAATAACATTATATAAAAAGATAAGTAAGCAAGCTGCTGATAATAGTTTTGTGATGAAAGATTTAGTATCAGAAGTGGCAAAAGATTTGAGAGTATAAAGACAAGCAAATAAGCTAAAAATTATCCATATTATTAATTTAATACTTATAAGTTCATAAACTTCGTTTAAATCTGTTGAAAAAAAACTACCAATTACTTGTTTAGTAGGAGTTACCTTAAAGAAATAAATATAATAGCTAGCTATTGCAGAAGTGATAAATAAAAAGCATGAACCAAATTTTAACGCTAATCTATGTACGCTAAGACCAAAAAATGCTATAAAAGAAAATATATAAATATAGCAAAAATCTTTTGATAGTTCTAATATTCCTCTAAAGATTGTTGCTTTATAATAATCAAATTTATAAATTAATATTGCGCTATTGAATAATAAGCAGTAAATAAAGGCTAAAATTGCCGATAATTTAATTAATTTGATATCTAAATGTTTTTGAATATTTTTTAGCATATAATAAAATAATTATATAAATTTTGTACACAACCTATCATGATCATAAATAATCTTCAAGAATTTTATCGGCTTTTATTACCAAATGCACCTCTTATCTCTATTGATTACGGCAGCAAAAAAATAGGCATTGCTATATCTAATCAAGAACGCAATATAGCCATGCCATTGAATATTATCACTGAAGCAAATAAAAAAGCAATCATAGCTTCTTTACTTGAGAAAATTGAACAATATAAAGCTTGTGGTATTGTAATAGGCTTGCCAATTGACATGAGCGGAATACAGACGGAGCAAACAGCTATAGTGATAAAATTTGCTGAAGAATTGACAAAATCTATAAATTTACCTATATATCTACAAGACGAACGACTCACTACAAAAGCCGCAAACAATTTTCTAAAATCATTTGGTATTAAACGAAAAGAACGTAATAATAATGATGATGCAGTAGCAGCTAGTATGATCTTAGAGACAGTCCTTAATTCTATTAACAAACTTTAGGTTCGAGTCCTCTAGGGCTTGCCATAGAGGACTATTTTTGAATTGGAACAAGAAAACCCTACCAGATCAAGGAATAAGTGGGTGTGAAAAACGCTTTTATATTAAATTTAAAAAATGTTTCCAAGTCGAACCTTTAAATAGCTTATTATATTAGGGTTTTAAGTATAGCTTATTCCGTAAATGTAAGAATGGTATAAAGCAGAGGACTATTTGCTAACCTAGAAAATGTGAATTTATTTTTGGAACAATTAATATTAATATGTAAATAATTTTTATGGAAGATTTAAACAGCTGGAAAGAAAAATATGAAGTTTGTGAATATGCTAAAAAACTTCTTGATAAAATTGAGGATTTAAACGCCAAAGTAAAAAACCCTATAGATATTGATGAAATTAAAAAAGGTATTTATTACGCTCGTAAATATCATGGTCTTCAAATGCGTCAATCAGGTGATCCGTACTATTCCCACCCTATTGAGGTAACTATAATGCTTGCAGAGTTTGTAGCGTATAATGCTCCAAAGCTTTACAACGCTATCATGTTACAAGCAGCATTGCTTCATGATACTATTGAAGATACGGAACTTACTGAAGAAATAATTACTTAGAGTCTGTCTTGAAAAGACATAAGAAATAACAAAACTTACGCTATGTTTTATGATAAATGGTTTAATACTGGGGTTTTATTAAAATCCTCTAATATGAATAAACAGCTTCCAGTCAAGCTGTTTAGTTACATTTGAGATAACATAGCGTAAGTTTTGATAATTTATATTGTCAAAAAATAATAAAGTAGGAATATGTATCCCAGTGATATAGTGGAAGAAGAAAGGATACATTTAGCTCCATTTGTTGGTCCTTGCAAGATAGGACGGTCACGTAAACATAATATAAGAGATATAATTAATGGCATTCGTTACGTAATTAGGAGTGGTTGTCAGTGGGGATTATTACCTAAAGATTTTCTCCCATGGCAAACAGTATATGACTATTATTTACGTTGGCGTAAGAATGGTAGATGGCAAGAAATACATGATAGATTAGTCCAAAAAGTAAGGGAGAAAGAAAGTAAGAAATCCACTCCTACTGTAGGGATTATAGATAGTCAGTCTGTTAAGACTACCCAAAAAGGGGAGCTAGAGGATATGATGCAGGCAAGAAGATTAAGGGTAGGAAACGCCATATAGTTACAGATACACTTGGTTTAGTATTATCATGTGAAGTACATTCAGCAGGTATACAAGACAGAGATGGTACTAAAAATGTAATAATCAAGGCAAAAGCAAAATATCCTAGTATTATCAAATTTTTTGCAGATAGTGGTTATGCTGGAGCATTACAAATTTGGTGTTTTTTAACTGTAAGAGCATTACTGACAATTTCTCGTAAAATTGTTGATCAAGTGGGGTTTAAAGTGATTCCCAAGCGTTGGATAGTTGAACGTACTTTTGGCTGGCTCAATAATTTTCGTCGTATGAGTAAAGACTATGAGCATAACTATAAAACTTCTGAACATATTATTTATATCAATATGATTACACTTATGCTTAAAAAATTGACTAAACCTTAATTTCAAGACAGACTCTGAGATTTTTGGTGCAGAAGTTGCAAAGCATGTAGAAGGTCTAACCAGAGTTAAACCTAGTGGAAAAATAAGTGCCGAAGAAAGTCTTAATTTACTAATTAAACAAAAAAGATATGATACTGTACTTATAAAACTATTTGATCGTATTCATAATATACAAACCTTAGAATCTAAGACCCCTGAAAAAGCCTATAAGATAATTAACGAAACGCTAAGAAAATTTTTAGTTTCTGCTATACATTTAGAATGTTACGAGATTGAAGAAAAGTTTAGTAACATATGTTATAAATTTCTAAATGATAGTAAACTTTATGATGAAAATCATAATTTATAAATAACCAGCTTTCTTTTCCAATTCCTGAAAATGATTAAGACCAAACATACAAGTCACAAGTAATGGTACCATAACAATAAATAACCCATACTGACCAAAATATTTAGTTAGATATATAATTCCAAATGAAGTAATTACATACATTAAAGCTCTAGAAATAGCATATATCATGCTGCTATAGGTAAAACGTTTAAAAACTGGAAAATGTCTAAAGAATATAGAAACAGCGGGAACAGTATCAAAAGAGCATGATATTATGCATATTTGAATTAAAAGAAGTTGTATAGGTGTGGTTATATTTCCTAAAAGATATGGGGAAGATAAAATAAATATAAATAATAATACTAATTTTACTCTAAGAATTTTTAAAGGATATATTTTATAACTTAAGAAACATATTAAAGATAAAGTAGCCAAATGAAACATTGAGATAATAAAATTATGACGAATTACCTGAGAAGCACTATATCCAAATGAATTCTTTAATACTTCACCGCAGGTAATATAAGTGTAATAGAAACATATAGACCAAGCACAACTCATTATAAAGAAATATATTGTTGTCTTTCTACTAGGTTTTTGATTAAAAATTTCATCATGTTTTAGTTCTTTTGTGTCTAAATTGATCTTTTCATATCTTCGTAAAAGTCTAGCACTTGCATTTACAAAGTCGGGTGTTTCTCTAAGCTTGGTTCTAGCATAACCACCTATGACTGCGATAGCTGCACCTATCCAAAAAGCAATACGCCAATTTAATCCATGTGTAGTAACTAAAGAAGCTACAGCAAGTGCTGCTGTGGTTCCGATTACTGATGCTACAGCAATAAAAGAAACTAAAGGATATTGAACAGGTGGCTTTGTAATTTCAGTTAAATATAACTCTGCACCTACTATTTCACCTAAGGATTCCATACCTTGAACTGCACGGCAAACTGTGATTAACACAGCAGCAAAATAACCTATTTGCTCGTAGGTAGGAGCGTTAGCCATCACTACACATGATAAAGCCATTAAGGTAGTTGTCATAATAACTGTGGACTTCCTACCTAATTTATCACCAATTCTTCCGAAGATATATGCTCCTAATGGTCTGAATATAAAAGTAGAGCAAAAGGTAAAAGCAGAGAGAAGAGAAGTAACGCTAGGCTCATATTTAGGGAAAAATAGTTCATTTAATAATACTGCCAAATGAACATATAACATTAAGTCAAAATATTCTAAAAAGGTGGTAGTAGATAAAATACCAGCAGCTTCTTTTGCTCTCTGGTTAAAGTTGTTTGTTCTTTTGCGTAACCTAGCATAATTTTCCTACAAAAGCTATACTTGTTTTACATAAAAGTCAATAAAGAATGTTAGTTAAGTGTTAAAAAAAGTTAAATATGAATTTAAAGCTCTTTTATCTAAATCTATATCTTCTATTTCGCCGCTTTTGCGGTTTTTAAGTTCGACAATATTATTTGCAGCTTTTTTAGGACCAATTATTATTTGGTAAGGTGAGCCGATAAGATCATGTGTTGCAAACTTACTACCAGCTCTTGCGTCAGTATCATCGTATAACACGTCAATATTTTGAGCAAGTAGCTCATTATATATTCTTTCTGCAAGTTCTATACATTTGCTATCATGGATATTTAAGTTGATTAATGAAATTTTAAAAGGTGCAACAGCGATAGGCCATATAATACCTTTTGCATCGCTATTTGCTTCTATGATAGCTGCAACTAGCCTTGAGATACCTATGCCGTATGAACTCATCTCTACAGGTGTTAATTTGCCATGCTCATCATTAATAAGAGCATTCATATTAACAGAATATTTTGTGCCAATATAGAAAATATGCCCAACTTCTATACCTTTGCTGCTAGTTATTTCTTCATCAGAAGATAATTTACTTGCATCGTGCTTCTCTTCAGCAGCTGCATACCAGCTTTTTATTTCTTCAATATCAATATCAGTATTATCCCTTAAAGTTTTAAATCTTTTGTCATAATAAATAGTGCTTTCACCGGTTTCGGCAATAATATGAAACTCATGGCTTAAATTTCCGCCTATCGGACCATTATCAGCAATAACTGGAATAGCAAATACACCTAAATCTCTGAAAGAGTTAATATAAGCTTTATACATTTGGTTATAGGTCTTAACCGCACTTTCTTCATCGATATCAAAAGAATAGGCATCTTTCATGAGAAATTCTCGACCTCTCATAACACCGAAGCGTGGTCTAATTTCATCACGAAACTTCCATTGAATATGGTAAAGATTTTTTGGCAAATCCTTATATGATTTAATATTATTACGGAAAATATCCGTAACCATATCTTCGTTAGTTGGACCAAATAACAAAGTATTATCGTGACGATCCTGAAATTTTAGCATTTCTTTGCCGTAATTATCAAAGCGTCCGGATTCTACCCATAAATGAGCCGGTTGAATGCAAGGCATTAGGACTTCTAGGCAATCTGCTTTATCCATATTTAAGCGTACAATATTCTCAATATTTTTAAGCACTTTTAAGCCGAGTGGTAACCAGCTATAAATACCAGCAGCTTGTTGCCTAATCATTCCACTTCTAAGCATTAGCTTATGAGAAGTTATTTGGGCTTCACTTGGGTCTTCTTTTAAAACAGGTAGGAAATATTTGGATAGTAACATATTATTTTTTCGAAGTAAGGTTTAAGAATTCATGACGATATTTTTGCTGTTCGGCAAATATTCCTGTATAGTGCATAGTGTTCATGATGCTGTTATCTTGCATTACACCACGCATTGACATACAGCTATGTAAAGCTGATATTTTAACTGCAACACCAAGTGTTTTTAAATTTTCCTGCACGCTTTCAGCTATTTGTACTGTCATTTTTTCTTGAATTTGTAATCTCTTAGCAAAAGCGTTTACTATTCGTGCAAGCTTACTTATACCAACAATACAATTATCCGGAATATAAGCTATATGTACTGTACCGCTAAAAGGTAACATATGATGTTCACAAAAAGAGGTAAATTTTATACCCTCTAATGAGATAAAATCTTGAAAATTACCGGTATCACTAAATTTTGTTTCTAATATTTCCTCAATATTTTTGCTATATCCTGAAAATATTTCTTCATAACTTTTGATTACTCTATCCGGAGTTTTAAATAATCCTTCACGATTGGGATCCTCACCGATAAATCTTAGTAATGTTCTTACTGCCTCTTTTGCTTCTTCTTTTGTCGGTTTTTTAATCGTCATAATTTTGTTTATTTTTCAAAAAGATTGTTTTACCACAAATATAAACAAACATCAAGCCACCTACTATAGCAATAAGCCCGCCGCCGCCCATCATACCCATTAATAGCTTAGCAGATAGCGGCATTACAGTATTGGGGTCTTTACGCATAACGCCGTAACCGCCAGCAAAAGCAAGCCCTAATATATGCAAAATCTGCCCGAATGTTAGGAGGTAGAGTGTGGTTGTCATTGTCACCCCGTGTGCGGTTATTAATGTCATCCCGCGGCTTGACCGCGGGATCTTGTACCGCAGATTGTGTTCTAAGATACCGCGATCAAGTCGCAAGATGACAGATTGATAACAATACCCCATACAAGCAATACTTATTCCTACGATAGAACCATGATAATGTGCAGGGATCACTACATTTATGCCTGATATATTCATGGCTATCAAACCGCCGAGTAGGAATAGACTAATAGAGCAGAGGAGGGTGGATTTGATGATATTGTCATTGCGAGGAAATTGCATAGCAATTGACGAAGCAATCTCAGCAAACATTCTGAGATTGCCACGCTCCTTATAGTCGCTCGCAATGACGCTACAGTGACATAACGATTCAACTACTATACCACCCACACATAATCCAGGTGCTATGCCGCCTAGATATTTCATATAGTTTGTATAAAATTCTTTAAAGTTACCATCAATAATATCGTAAGAGATATGCCCCCAGATAATAAGAGTGCTGAAAACAAAATTTAAATACAGCAAAAACAGATAGAATTTTTGGAATTTTGATTCTTTGCCTATTAGCTTTTCAAATAACATAATCCAGATAAACATTGCTATTTGAGTATAAATAAATTGCAATAAATGACCGCCACTCCAAAAAAGTAATTCATAATAAAATTCTATCTCAATAGGTATGATTTGGATAACATTTTGTAAATCATTATAAGAACACCAAAAACAAACCCAAGTTAATATGAACATTATTATAGTCGATAGAATAGTAAAATTAACTAAACCACTCCAATTTGCCCAATCAAATAAATATAGAATATTTAAAGCGTATAATAGCAAAGTAATACCGAATAAGCTAAGACCTAAGACAAATATTATATTCTCAAGCATCGGTATATAATGGGACTGTTGCGAGATGAGAGGGTAGCAGGTATAATAAAAAAATAAAAAATATGTTTATATGTCAGAGTATCAAATGCTAATGGTAAGTTTAGATGAGTTAGTAAATGCGGATCATCAATATCGTAAATTCAAAAGTTTATTCAAATTCAAAGCAGTTGAAGCTGAGTTATTAGCATTAGAATGCGAAGCTAATTATAAAGGATATGGTATAGAGAGGCTGTTTAAATGTTTGCTGCTACAATTTATGGAAGACTTATCTGATCGGGAATTAGAACGTTATTTAGCTGATAGCACAGCGGCGAAATGGTTTTGTAATTTTGCTCTTACAGAAAAGACACCTGATTATAGTGTATTTAGTAAAATACGTAAAAAAATAGGTACTAATTTACTATCAAAAATATTTACAAAATTCCGCGATCAACTACGAGTACAAGGCTATATGGGTGAAGTATTTACCTTTGTAGATGCTTCTCATTTAATCTCAAAAGCTAATCTCTGGGAGGAACGTGATAAACTAAGAGCACAAAAATATGATAAATTGAATAATGAGACTTTGCCTAAGGTTGCAAAGGATAAACAAGCCAAAATTGGCTGTAAGGGAGGGAATAAATTTTGGTATGGTTATAAAAAACATGTGAGTGTTGATATTCAATCAGGCATGATCAATAAGGTTGCAGTTACCCCTGCAAATGTTACCGATAGAAAAGGTTTTAAGCATGTTATGCCAAGTTCTGGTGCTACATATGTTGATAAAGGTTATTGTACAATCTCTACCAAGAATGCAGCAGCTAAAAAGGGAGTCCATCTTTGTGCAATAAAGAAAAATAATATGAAAGATAAGAATTTTGACCTTGATAAATATTATACGAAAATCAGAGCACCTTTCGAGATGGTATTTTCAAAAGATAATAAGCGGGTTAGATATATAGGAATTGCCAAAAATCAATTCTCCGAATTTATGAATGCCATATGTTTTAATTTAAAACGATTAGTGGTTTTAACAACTTTAATGGCTTAAAGAAATTTATTAATAAAAATTCTAACTCTGTAAACAAATCTCTATTAAATTACTACACTATTGAATAACATTTATCTCTATATTAAACAGAATTTCTTTTTTAAAATATTTATTACCTCCTTTCCTCTTATTTTACTATCAAAAATTATCTTTCAACGACCCCATAATTATTCATAACCGGATTATGTCCAGCTATAGGGGAAATGGCTATAAGGATGGTAGCAAAGAAAGTGAGTTTAGGGTAGAGGTGGAACGTGTCATTGCGAGCGACTAAAAGGAGCGTGGCAATCTCAGGATGTTTTACAAGATTGCCACGTCGCTTTGCTCCTCGCAATGACGATTCGCTACCCCAAACACTAGCCGTAATAGATAGTAGCCAAATTAATACCGATAAATCAACATGGATAATTAACGCAGATTTGAAAATATGAGGATTTGGGGAAAAGCTAGCAAGTTGCGGTGTACGAAGAACTACCAAAACAATCGAATATAAACCAGCAAAACCTAACGATATTATACCAAGCTTAAGCCAAGCTAAGGTTAAATTATTGCTTTGTAAACTAGTATAATTGGAATTCATGATAGAATAATAATTAATTAAAATTTATTGCTTGTAAAAGATGAAAATTATACTTTATAAGTTATAAGATAAACAACTTTCCTAATCAAAAAAGTATATCTATGTTCAATTTTTTACAATCGAATTAAGAGTTATTTTTAATATCAATCTATACATTTTTAATCATATTAACAATAAGACATTTTAATGATACTCCTCGCAGCAGAGCTACGAGGTATCTATCCAAAAAGTTTTAACTGTTTTTGTTGAAATGCTTTATAAGAAGGTTTGCCTGAACCTTGATTTTTTATATAATTACGTAATTTCCGCTCATCACCATGTTTACCTACTGTGCTCATAAAATATCCTTTACTCCAAAACTCACTTCCCCATAATTTTTCTTTAAGATTTGGATATTTCTTAAACATTTCCTTAGATGTAATACTTTTTATGATTTGAGTTATTTTTGTTGGGCTATACATTGGTATTGACTGTAGTAAAAAATGTACATGTTCTTTATCTACTCCTATTTCCAAAAATCTAATTTCATAACGAGCTTCTATGTCCTCACAAATTTTACATAAATAATCGTCTAGTTCCTCTTTGAATATTACTCTTCTATACTTTGCCGGTGTTACTAAATGATATATTAGTACTGTGACATTATCACTTTTATGTATATAACTGCTTTCTTCCATGCATCTAGTATATCACGAAGCAGACCTTAGGGGAATTAAACCCTAAGAGATTAATGAATCTTAAAAAAACTGCTAAGTTTAGGAATAACAATTATATTATCAATCCTCATATTATAAATCTTATAGGAAATATAAAAAACAAAACCGTATTAGATGTAGGTTGTGGATTTGGTAGATATTTAAAAATCCTTTTAAAAGATAATCCTTCAAAATTAGTAGGGTGTGATATTTCCAAGCATCAAATACAATTATGTAAAAATACTATCAACAACGATAATATAGAATATTTTATCATAGATTTTTCTGACACCACCGCTCCTTTAATTATAGGAGAAAATAAATATGATATTGTTTATACTGTATTTGTAATATTATACGTGGAAACTCTCGATAAGCTAAAAATATTTATTGATAATTGTTATAAATGTCTAAAGCAACAAGGAAGAATTATAATATGTACTTTAGATATTTTAAGTGCTTCATTTTACCCAGAAGTCTTTGATATATTGAAGCTTCCTGTAAAAACTTTAGTTAGCAATAATAAGTATAGCGATGGTTCCTCAATACAAATAGAAATTACAAAAAATTGCATCGTAACCTCCTATCAAAGAAATTTTGAAACCATAAAACAATTAATCTCTTAGGGTTTAATTCCCCGAAGGTCTGCTTCGTGATATACTAGATGCATGGAAGAAAGCAGTTATATACATAAAAGTGATAATGTCACAGTACTAATATATCATTTAGTAACACCGGCAAAGTATAGAAGAGTAATATTCAAAGAGGAACTAGACGATTATTTATGTAAAATTTGTGAGGACATAGAAGCTCGTTATGAAATTAGATTTTTGGAAATAGGAGTAGATAAAGAACATGTACATTTTTTACTACAGTCAATACTAATGTATAGCCCAACAAAAATAACTCAAATCATAAAAAGTATTACATCTAAGGAAATGTTTAAGAAATATCCAAATCTTAAAGAAAAATTATGGGGAAGTGAGTTTTGGAGTAAAGGATATTTTATGAGCACAGTAGGTAAACATGGTGATGAGCGGAAATTACGTAATTATATAAAAAATCAAGGTTCAGGCAAACCTTCTTATAAAGCATTTCAACAAAAACAGTTAAAACTTTTTGGATAGATACCTCGTAGCTCTGCTGCGAGGAGTATCATTTGAAACAAGTGGGTTTTAATAATATTAGAAAACATAATTTATTTTTAGATGAAATTAGTCTACAAGCTTTTACAAATAGAGAGCTAGATATAATAAAAAATCTAATATATTTTTATTATTAGAAGCTCAAAAATTATAGTAATGCGGATAGCGAATTATTGCATAACCCGCTATTTGCGTTTACTAGGTTTTTTTTTGTTAAAGCATGCTCTAGTACCTGATCAATATTTGAGACAGGGATAATTTCTAGACTACTTTTTATATTTGGTGGTATGTCTTTTAAATCCTTGACGTTTTCTTCCGGAATTAATACGGTTTTAATCCCTCCCCTACTTGCGGCTAGCAGCTTTTCTTTAAGACCTCCAATCGGCAATACATTCCCTCGTAAAGTTACCTCACCAGTCATAGCGACAGTGCGGCGTACCGGTATTTTAGTCATCAACGAAACAATGGTGGTAAACAAAGCACAACCAGCAGAAGGTCCATCTTTTGGAATAGCACCAGCAGGAACATGGATATGAATATCAAAATCTTTATAATCTTCATATTTTAAGCCAAAATCAGCCGCTCTTCTTCTAAAGCAACTATATGCAGCCATTGCTGATTCTTTCATTACATCGCCAAGTTTTCCGGTAGTTTTGATTTCACCTTTTCCTGGGAATGATAAAGCTTCAATAGTTAAAAGCTCTCCTCCTACCTCCGTATAAGCAAGCCCTGTAGTGCTACCTATTTGATCGTTTTTTTCTGCAAGACCAAAATTATATTTTCTAGCCCCTAAAAACTCTTCTAAATTATTGCTATCTACAGAAATATGCTTAACTTTTTTATCGGCCAAAATTTGCTTTAAAGCCTTTCTGGTTAATGCTCCTATTTCACGCTCTAATGACCTTACACCTGACTCTTTAGTATAATATCTAATTAAATCTAAAATAGCATCATCGAATATGCTAATTTCATCTTTTTTGATTTTGTGCATTTTGAATTGCTTGGGAACTAAGTACTCCTTGGCTATTTGGATTTTTTCTTCTTCTACATAACCAGAAATATTTATAATTTCCATCCTATCAAACAATGGTCGAGGTAGATTATCAATAGAGTTAGCAGTTGCTATAAATATTACATCTGATAAATCATATTCTACTTCTAGATAGTGATCGACAAAATGGCTATTCTGTTCAGGATCTAACACCTCAAGCAATGCCGATGCAGGATCACCTCTAAAATCTGAACCCATTTTATCTATTTCATCAAGTAACATAACAGGGTTACTTGTTTTAACTTTCTTAAGCTGAGTAAGGATTTTACCAGGCATTGAGCCAAGATAAGTTTTTCTATGCCCTCTAATTTCAGCCTCATCTCGAACACCACCTAGGGCAAATTTGGTATACTTTCTACCCATTCCCTCGGCAATAGATTTTATTAAAGATGTTTTACCAACGCCAGGAGGACCGATTAAACATAATATAGGACCTCTAATTTTATTGGAACGCTGTAATACTGCTAAATATTCTATTATTCGCTCTTTAACTTTTTCTAAGCCAAAATGATCACGATTTAGAATTTTCTCAGCTTGGTTAATATCGATTTTACTATTATCATATTTACCCCAAGGCAAACTAAGCAACGTCTCAAGATAATTACGTGTTACTCCGGATTCTGCTGACATCTGGTTCATAGTGCGGAGTTTTTTAAGCTCAGCTTCGGCTTTTTCTCTAGCTTCTTTCGATAGTTTTGCAGCTTTAATTTTTTTGTCAAATTCAGCAAGATCTGATTTATCTTCATCAAGTTCTTTCTGAATTGCTTTCATCTGCTCATGTAAATAATAATCACGCTGGGTCTTTTCTATTTGCTTCTTCACCCTTTGCTGCAAAGCTTGTTCGGTTTCTGAATTAACTATATTGGATGTAAGAATGTTAATGATTGTACTAATACGCTTAAAAGGACTTGTTTCCTCAAGTAAGCGTTGTTTTTCTTCAAGCGAGGTAATCAAATGTGAAGCTAAAATATTTATAATATTAGTAGTCTCACTTATTTCTTTATTTATAGTTTCAATAATTTCTGCATTGATTTTTTTATCATTACCTGCATATTTAGCAAATAACTGCACAGCATTATCAACTAATGACCGCATATTATTAGCATCAAATATCTCTTCATCAGGAATAATTTCATAATTTGCTTCAAATGCTTCATCACCTTTAATATTGCTTATCTTTACTCTTGCTATTGCTTCTACTAATATTTTTGCAGTAGTGTTAGGTAATTTTACTATCTGAATAACCTTAGCAAGTATGCCAACATCGTAAAGCTCGTTTTTATTTGGATTTTCTTGATCAAATTTTTTCTGTAATGTTACTAAAATGTACTTGCTATTATCTTCTTCAGAAAGTGTAGTATTAGAGAGAGCATGCAGGGATTTTTGCCTGCCTACAAATACAGGAGCAATTACACCAGGAAATACTACTATATCTCGCAGTGCCATTAATGGCAGTGATTTTTTATTCATCAATTAAAACCTTTGAAATTTGACGGTTATTAACTATATAATATAGTATTAAGACGATTTCAAGCTACCATTATTAATTATTATTTATGAATTTATTACTTCAAAATCCCAAAAATGTAGCAACTGCACATAATAGGATTAAACAATATCTGCATTTAACTCCAATGGTTCATTCTGAAAGCTTAAACGAAATGCTGGGACATGAGGTTTTTTTAAAGGTTGAATCACTGCAAAAAACCGGAGCATTTAAAGTTAGAGGTGTATTAAATCATTTATTAGAATTAAAAGAACAAGGAAAACTACCTGAAAAAATAGTTGGCTATAGCACAGGTAATCATGGAATCGGGCTTGCTTATGCAGGTAAGTTGCTTGGTATTAAAGCAAGAATTTATTTGCCATTAAATACTTCTCATGTAAAGCAACAAGCAGTAATTCATTATGGTGGGGAAGTTATATATACCGATACTCGGCAAGAGGCAGAAAAAAAAGCAAAGCTAGATGAAATGCAAGACTTTTATTATATGCACCCATCAGATAGCGATTCTACAATAGCAGGAGCAGGTACTCTATGCTATGAAGCATTACAGCAATTAGGATTTAGCCCTGATGCTATTTTTGCCTCTTGCGGCGGTGGTGGATTAATTTCAGGATCTTACCTTGCCAAGGAACTAATATCACCGACAAGTTTATTGATAGGCTCAGAACCGCTATCGGCTAATGATGCTTATTTATCTGTTAAAAATAATGAAATATTTAGGTTTAAGGATTCGCCTAATACCATCGCTGATGGTCTTAAAACTCTTAGTGTTTCGGCACGTACTTTTGAATATTTAAAAAAGCTCGATCATTTCTATTTAGCTGAAGAATACGAGATATATTATTGGACGGCTTGGCTTACTCATTTGCTGAAAGTAATATGCGAACCATCAAGTAGTATAAATATGATTTCGGTAGTAAACTGGTTAAAAACACAAACAACTCCTAAAAAACTGCTTGTACTAATATCAGGCGGCAATATTGATCCTATCCTTTATAATGAGTTATGGAAAGAAGAATATTTAACCGTGCCACCTAACATATCTACTTAAAAATTTGTTTAATTCGTATAATTTTCTGGCGAATCAAAACAAATAAGAAAGCAAAAATTTTAGAAATTTCATATAAAAATGCGAAAATCCATCCTACCATCATAGCTTCACTTTTATCTACGGAATTATCTATATCTAGTAGATATTTTTTAAATTCAACTGAATCTTTGAACTGCATAAGATCAATTTGAAACATTGAATCAAATTGATCAGGATTTTTTTAGCATCTTCTAATTGCTTATTCTGCTCTAACAAAACAAACTGTTCATATCGCTTATATGCGTCATTTTCTACACTTCCTCCACCAATAGACATAACAAAAAATGTTAAAAATGTGACCGCATGATACAAAATTATTAGATATTTATTTTTAATCTCTTAGGGTTTAATTCCCCGAAGGTCTGCTTCGTGATATACTAGATGCATGGAAGAAAGCAGTTATATACATAAAAGTGATAATGTCACAGTACTAATATATCATTTAGTAACACCGGCAAAGTATAGAAGAGTAATATTCAATGAGGAACTAGACGATTATTTATGTAAAATTTGTGAGGACATAGAAGCTCGTTATGAAATTAGATTTTTGGAAATAGGAGTAGATAAAGAACATGTACATTTTTTACTACAGTCAATACCAATGTATATAGCTTAATGCGATAAGATAGTGACTTAGAGTATGAGTTAGATTATACTAAATGAAAAACTTATGGCAAAGGCATATTCATACGATTTAAGAATACGAGTAATAAAAAGTTTAACAGATGGTAAAACAATAAAAGAGACTTCTGAGATATACTCTATTAGTAGGAAGACTATAATAGAATGGAAAAAATTAAAGAAACAAACCGGCGATATCAAAGCAAAAAGTGGTTATCATACAGGACATCGTAGAATAATAAGAGACATAGAGGGATTTAAAAAATTTATAGAATTAAATTTTGATAAAACCACCATGGAACTAGCTAACAACTGGAGTCAAAAAGTATCTGCAAGTACGATATCAAGATTGCTTAATAAATTAGGTTATAGTTATAAAAAAACTTTTCTTCATCCCAAAAGAGATGTTGGTCTAAGGAATGAGTTTATAGTCCCTTTGGTGGTTAAAACCTCCATCTTCCAGATGGAAAAGCTTTAGCTTGCCATGTGCGCCATGATGCATTGCATCATAAGCACCATGAGTTCAACACTTCAGGAAATCACCTAACAGTTTACTATCGTCTTTATCACACAGTGTGGTAGAAATTGTTTGTGCACGCAGTGACTGTAGATCTAATAGTGGTAATGTACCGATTATATGATTAAAGACATATTGAGGTACATGAACCAGACATGATTTCTCTCACATACGGCTTGAATAAGCTTTAGCTTGATATGCGACTTCTAGTCGCTATAGACAAACTTTCATCTCTCAGATGAAAGTGATTGATATTGAAACTAAAAACTATAGACAAACAAGATTTAGTATTTATCGATGAATCTGGGATAGAAGATAATAGCTGTAGAGAACACGGGTGGAGCATTATCGGTCAAAGATGTTATGGTGAAAGGGCAAAACTTACGCTATGTTTGGTTCTAAATATCGTAAAGATGGAGAACGAAGCTGTTGTTGCATATAGTCATCTAAAAGCCCTAACTTTATTTGGTAGACCGTTTTACCTATTTTATTTGCAGTTCTTTTGAGAAAAGCCCAAACTAGAAATGCACAACTAATGTGATTACGTTGGATACGCTGTTTTCTGCATTGGCAACGTTCTATACCAGTCAGTTGCTTAATTTCTCTATGCATGCTCTCAATTACCCATCGCAAGCCAAACTCATCTTGTGCAGCTTTAGAAGATTTTTGAGTTTTGTTATTGGTAACAACATAATCAACTCTGTTGGTAGAAACAGTAAATTTAAACAAATTAACATGCTTATTTTTGGCAAATCCTTTTATATGAATCTCCATTCCATTCTTAATTTCTTCATCTGAAAACGTCAACTTGCTAACAGCTTTATAAGGCTCGTAATCACACGTTTTACTAACATTTCTATTGGCTTTAATAGGGGCATAATAATATTTGCCCAAGGAGTCAACATGTTGCATAATTTTGTGTGTAGCATACCATGTGTCAAAAAGTACAGTTTGAAAAGGAATCTTTTTACTATAAACAGCATTATTGAACATCTTTAGTAGGTGATCTAGTTTCGTCGCTCCATCATGATCAGGTGAAAAAATGCGATAATCTATTACCCAAAACTTATCAATATCGGGGTTATAATATACAAGACTCACTACTCCTATACCGGTAGTAACTCCACCTGTAGCTCCACTATACTGCGATCTAGCAACCTCTATTTTCTTTGTGTTCCTTTTGTTTAACACCGTATCATCAAATATTGTATATCCGTTAGATGAAAAGATAACATCATTCTTAATGTGTTCCCATAACAAAGAAGGAGTATATTTTTCATTTTCTAAAAATCTATTAATAACATCATGGCTACATTTCTTGGCATGTTTAGCGTAGTAGGTTAAACTATAATTCTTTTGGCTAATTGTTAAAAATTGACAGTAATCTGTTCTATTAATTGGTATTGCTTGCAATCTGTTCCTCTTTGACATGTTTAATTATTCTTACAATAATTTATCACTCTTCCACTCATAGTGGAAGTTTTGTTAGTATAAAAGTCAATAGAAATATTGGGACTGTTGCGAGATGAGAGGGTAGCAGGTATAATAAAAAAATAAAAAATATGTTTATATGTCAGAGTATCAAATGCTAATGGTAAGTTTAGATGAGTTAGTAAATGCGGATCATCAATATCGTAAATTCAAAAGTTTATTCAAATTCAAAGCAGTTGAAGCTGAGTTATTAGCATTAGAATGCGAAGCTAATTATAAAGGATATGGTATAGAGAGGCTGTTTAAATGTTTGCTGCTACAATTTATGGAAGACTTATCTGATCGGGAATTAGAACGTTATTTAGCTGATAGCACAGCGGCGAAATGGTTTTGTAATTTTGCTCTTACAGAAAAGACACCTGATTATAGTGTATTTAGTAAAATACGTAAAAAAATAGGTACTAATTTACTATCAAAAATATTTACAAAATTCCGCGATCAACTACGAGTACAAGGCTATATGGGTGAAGTATTTACCTTTGTAGATGCTTCTCATTTAATCTCAAAAGCTAATCTCTGGGAGGAACGTGATAAACTAAGAGCACAAAAATATGATAAATTGAATAATGAGACTTTGCCTAAGGTTGCAAAGGATAAACAAGCCAAAATTGGCTGTAAGGGAGGGAATAAATTTTGGTATGGTTATAAAAAACATGTGAGTGTTGATATTCAATCAGGCATGATCAATAAGGTTGCAGTTACCCCTGCAAATGTTACCGATAGCAAAGGTTTTAAGCATGTTATGCCAAGTTCTGGTGCTACATATGTTGATAAAGGTTATTGTACAATCTCTACCAAGAATGCAGCAGCTAAAAAGGGAGTCCATCTTTGTGCAATAAAGAAAAATAATATGAAAGATAAGAATTTTGACCTTGATAAATATTATACGAAAATCAGAGCACCTTTCGAGATGGTATTTTCAAAAGATAATAAGCGGGTTAGATATATAGGAATTGCCAAAAATCAATTCTCCGAATTTATGAATGCCATATGTTTTAATTTAAAACGATTAGTGGTTTTAACCGCATAGCGAAAATCTAGGGAGCTTGCTCCCTAGATGGATAGCGTTATAATATAAGCGTTGGCATATTATAATTTAGTAGAATGGAATTGAGGCGTAATAGTCATCATGTTTTTAGAATAATGTATCACTTTGTGTGGATACCAAAATATCGTCATAAAGTGTTTATTGAACCTTATAGAGAAAGCTTAAGGTTAATAATAAAGAAGATTGGTTACGATTATAATATAGAAATAGTGGAGTTAGAGATACCTACTGATCATATTCATATGGTAGTAAAATCTGAGCCAAAAGTTTCTCCGTCGTATATTATGCAAATAATAAAAAGCATATCTGCAAGAAATTTTTTCAAGCTTTATCCAAAAATAAAGCGTAAATATTTTTGGGGTGGTAAACTTTGGACGCAAAGTTTTTTTGTAGAAACTGTAGGTAACGTTAATGATGAGGTAATTCGTGAATATGTACGAAATCAAATAAACGCAATGGATAAAATTGAAAAAGAAACAAAGCAGTTTAACCTGTTTTGAAACTCGGTCGCTTGCGGCCGAGTTCTTCATCAACTTTAATGGCTTAAAGAAATTTATTAATAAAAATTCTAACTCTGTAAACAAATCTCTATTAAATTACTACACTATTGAATAACATTTATCTCTATATTAAACAGAATTTCTTTTTTAAAATATTTATTACCTCCTTTCCTCTTATTTTACTATCAAAAATTATCTTTCAACGACCCCATATTATATTTTTAAACTATTTTAGCGTCACTAAGTTAAATTAATGACGCTAAAAATATTCATCTATAAATTAGACAAAAACGATTTTATACCATTTCAATAACGGTACTATCATAACCTAATAAAGCCGATTCATTATTTGGAACTGTATGATCATTAGATGAAATTACTATATTTGTAAGTTCAAGCTCATCCACTAAATCATTAAGCCTATTGCAAACTTCCCGAGCTGCATCTGGTATATTAGAAGTTTCAATTTTTTGACCAATTTCTTCATAAATACCAGTAACAGGTCTATTAGATGTAGGTATGTCATAATGCAATTCTGTAGACGTATTACTTTCTTCTAACGTTGGTAGTAAAAGAGAAGTGCTTTCTTTATCTTCTTGTCTGTTAAAGGCACTAATCCTAATTCCCGCTGCTTGAAAATCTTCACGCATACTAAATGTTGGGTTTAGTAAATTAGAAGCACTTTCTCTGGCACCGTCATATATGGACGCCTGGTTAAAAACAAGTACTAAAAATAAAAAACAGTTAATGATAAATGAAGCAGTCATATATTCGGCATCAAAGTGCCATAATGGTTTCTGCATTCTGCCTAAGATCCTAGAGAGATTCACTCAAGTTAGCGGTATCTAGGTACCATGACGTTAGCTCGGATTTCATCCAGAATGATTATGTATTATCTCTTTAACCCGCCGTTTTATTATTCTACTTTGTTTTTATTTCTTTACCCCTATCTAGTTTAAAAATTATATAGTTTATAATTTATCCTAAATCTTAAGTACTATTATACCAATTGGTAATTTCTGTTCTTTACCAGACAGGCATAAGCGATTCTAGCCAATTTATTAGCTGTAGCTACTGCAATTACATTGAACGATTTCCCTTTTTCTTTTAATCTTTCAATAAATTCTGATAACGCTCCTGATGTCTGATTAGTTTTATAGCTTCTCATCAATAAAGACCTACCAGCCTGTATTAGCATTGTTCTTGCATATCTATCACCTTGCTTGGTTATTCTTCCTAGAATAATCTTACCTCCAGTGCTATTTTGTTTCGGGACAATTCCAAGTGAAGCAGCAAAATCCTTAGCAGAATCGTATGCTTCAACCGGTTTGATGCTTAAAATACTTGCGTTAATTGTACCAATTCCTGGAATAGTTTCTAAAATTTTTGCCTTCTTGGAACTCCGATTCTTTGCTGCTAATTCTTTATCTAAGCTTTGTTCACGAATCATCAATTGTTCAATTTCTTTACAATCCAGCAACATTTGTTCAGCAATAGTGTTGTTAATAAATCCTTCTTCTAGGGCAAAATTTACAAAATTTTGACAAGATTTTGCAAATGTAGATTTTCCGCATGTTACCAAATAGCCAAATTCAAATAATGAAGTCATCAGAGAGTTGCTGTACTGAATCCTTTGTTGTATTATATTTTGTCTTGCTTTATGCAGGTAAGATATTTCTTGCTCTTCTATTGTTTTAGCTTTGACGTGTATTAAATCGGGATCACATGATGCTTTGCAAATTGCAATTGAATCATTAATGTCATTTTTTTGTCGAGTTTTTGCATATGCTTTCACATCTTTAGGTTTAAGCAAGATGGCTTTATGTCCTATTGATTCAAGCCTTTGAGCCATATAATGAGCTCCACCACAAGCTTCAAATACAAAGGTTTCTGACTCTGGAAACATTGTTGATAAATTTTCAAAAAAGCTTCTTCGATCCATTGCTTTTTTTAATACAACTTTATTGTCTAAATTTATTGCTGCAAAATGCAACTTTCTTTTTGCTAAATCAATTCCTATTACTTTATAATTACTCATGGTATGGACTCCTTTATAAAATTATTAAAAATTACAAACCTATCTTAGGTTTTGGTTCTTTGATATCTTAATATCACTTAAAACCGTTGATAAGTTCTTTCTTATCATTGGCGTCCATACCATCAAGTTAAGAGAGATGTAAATTAAGTATTGAGCAAATGCATGGAATAATTTATAGAATAGCAGTAACCATTTATCTCTAAATTTCACCATTATGCGTATTACTCAAGCTCCGAAGAGACATCGTTTTCCAGCAAGCATCATTAGCCATGCAGTATGGTTATATCATCGTTCTAATAGTAGCTACCGAGATGTTCAAGAACAGATGGCATATTGAGGTATTATTTTGAGTCATGAGACAGTAAGATTTTGGTGCAATAAATTTGCAGTTTATTTTCAAGATGTTATCAGAAGGAGGGAGCGGAAGCCAACTGATAAATGGCATTTAGATAAAATGAACATTAAGATTAAAGGTGAAGTATTCATACTATGGAGGGCTGTTGACTCTGAGGGACATGAATTAGAAGTATTGCTACAGAAGCGACGCAACAAGAAATCAGCTATTCGCTTTTTATTAAGATTATTGGGCAATTACCCAGCTCCAAGAGTAATTGTTACTGATAAGCTCAAGAGTTACATTAAACCGATTAAGCTTATGTGTCCTAGGACTAAACATCGAACTAATAAGAGATTAAATAATCGCGTTGAGAATGCACATCAACCAACTAGGCGAAAAGAGAAGATATTGATTAAATTTAAGCATCCTAATGCAGCACAATGTACATTATCACTGATGGGAAAAGTTAGAAATATATTTGCCGTAAATGTTGGAAGATATACTAAAACAGCACCTGACCAAAGAATTGAATTTGCATCCGCTAAATCCATTTGGGATGAAGCTACTCAAAGACTTCTTGCTGCCTGAAATCTAAAAATATTACTCTTTTTGACACTATGTTACTTAACTTGACGATGCCATCAAATATTCAAATTTTGCCGGATCGCAAAGTTGTATTAGTTTATCTTTCATATTGATTTAACTCTCTTTTTAAATATTAATTGAAGTAATTTTGATAGTTAAATTAGAAAAATAATTGAACTATCTTTACAAAATTCGTTTAAAGATATAAATCATATCTCTTAGCTTAGCTTTGCTAATAGCACCTGTGTACTTTGGTTGTAGTTGTAAGATACAGCTTCAATCAATAAGGTTAATACTAGCATCTCTTGGAAGGCTTTTTCTGTAACTTCAAAATGTAAAATATGTAACATTCATAAAATGGATAAGATTAAAAATTATGGGGAAAAATAGGGAGGAAAAATAAGGGGATATTTTAGATGATAAAAAATCTTATAATTTGCAGTCAAAAAGAATAAACTATACTCACTATACATTAAAACCATGTAAAGCAATCCTTGAAAGAAATAAATTATATCTCTATAATCAATATAATAATTAAATTTAAGGCTATATAATCGTGACTGATAACAATTCTTCTAATTTAGTACCGGTAAATATCGAAGATGAGATGAAAGTATCTTATCTTGACTATGCTATGAGCGTCATAGTAAGTAGGGCAATACCGGATGTCCGAGATGGTTTAAAGCCGGTACATCGTCGTATCATCTACTCAATGCATGAAGCTGGCAACCACGCAAACAGAGCTTACAGAAAATCCGCTAGAATAGTTGGTGATGTGATGGGTAAATACCATCCACACGGTGATAGTGCTATTTACGATTCGTTAGTGCGTATGGCTCAAGATTTTTCGTTGCGTTTACCGCTTGTTGATGGACAGGGTAATTTTGGCTCATTGGATGGTGATGCTGCGGCGGCAATGAGGTATACCGAATCACGTATGGCTAAAGTAGCCCATAAACTGATTGAGGATATTGATAAAGAAACTGTCAGCTTCAACCCAAACTATGATGGTTCTGAGGAAGAGCCTTCAGTGCTACCTTCTATGTTCCCGAACTTACTAGTAAATGGAAGTGGTGGTATTGCGGTTGGTATGGCAACTAATATTCCGCCTCATAATCTTGGCGAGGTTATTGATGCTTGTTGTTTATATGTAGATAATAACGATATAGAAATTTTAGATCTGTTAGAAATTGTTAAAGGTCCTGATTTCCCTACAAGCGGCATCATTTTAGGTGCTAATGGTATTAAATCAGCATATTTAACAGGTAGGGGGAGCATCGCTATAAGAGGGCGTGCTGAAATCGAGAATTTAGGCAACGGGCGTCAGGCAATCATAATTACCGAAATACCTTATATGGTAAATAAAGCAAGGCTTGTTGAAAAGATTGCTGAAATGGTTAAGGAAAAGCGTATTGAGGGTATAAGCGATTTACGTGATGAGTCGAATAAAAACGGCATAAGAATTTATATTGAGCTAAAGAAAGATATTGTCGCTGAAGTTGTATTAAACCAGATATATGCTTGTACGCAGCTTCAAACTAGCTTTGGTGTAATTATGCTAGCCCTAAAAGATGGCTTGCCTAAGGTAATGAATCTGAAAGAAGTAATAACCGCTTTCGTTAGCTTCAGGGAAGTAGTTATCACTAACCGCACTATATATTTACTTAATAAAGCAAGAGATAAGGCTCATCTTTTATTAGGTTTAACTATTGCCGTTAGCAATATTGACGAAATAATCCGTATTATAAAAGCTGCAAGTGATCCAAATGCTGCTAAACAAGAATTAATGGCACGCGAGTGGGATGCGTTAAATATTTTGCTGCTTGTGAAGTTAGTTGATGATAAGGCAATGTTGAATGAAGAGGGCAAATGTAGCTTTACCGAAGCCCAAGCAAAAGCAATTTTAGAGATGAGATTGCAACGCTTAACCGCCATGGAAAAGAATAAGTTAGAAGAAGATTTAAAGAGCCTTGCCACTGAGATTACGGAGTATTTAAATATTTTAGGTTCACGTGAGCGATTACTTGAAATTTTAAAAGAAGAGCTAATTAAAGTTAAAGAAGAATTTGCAACCCCTCGTCTTACCTCGATTGAATTTGGGGAGTTTGATCAAGATATCGAAGATTTAATCCAGCGTGAAGAAATGGTAGTAACTGTAACGCTTGGTGGTTATATAAAGCGTGTGCCTCTAAGTAGTTATAGAGCTCAAAAACGAGGCGGTAAGGGTAGGTCAGGGCTTTCAATGCGTGATGAGGATATTACCACGCAAGTTTTTGTTGGTAGCACTCATACTCCAATGTTATTTTTCTCAAATATTGGGCAGGTTTATAGCTTAAAACTATATAAATTGCCGCTAAGTAATCCGCAAGGAAAAGGTAGACCGATGGTTAATATATTACCGCTTAAAGGTGATGAGTATATAACCAATATCATGCCGTTACCTGAAAACCAAGATGAATGGGATAATCTAAATATCATGTTCGCAACTGCTAAAGGTAATATTAGAAGAAGCGATTTATTAGATTTCAAAAAGATTCAGTCAAATGGTAAGATAGCAATTAGGCTTGATGAAGATGATAAGTTAATTGATGTAAAACCTTGTAAAGAAGACGAGCATATTTTACTAGCAACTAAATCTGGTAAAGCTTTAAGATTCCCTGTTGAGTCGCTGCGTGTGATTAAGAGCCGTACTTCCGATGGGGTACGTGGTATGAGACTTGCACAAGACGATTCGGTGATTTCCATGACTGTCTTAAGAGGTATTAAAGCTACCCGTGAAGAGCGAGACGCTTATTTATCGGTATCATGGGAAAAGAGACTCAAGATTGCTAAAGGCGAGGAGTTTAATTCTGAAGAGTTAGGCGTAGATTTAACTGCTGAATCTGTTTTAGAGATGGCAAATTCCGAAGAGTTTATTTTAACAGTAACCGAAAATGGCTTTGGTAAAAGAAGCTCAGCTTATGGATATAGGATTACTGACCGTGGTGGTAGTGGTATTATCAATATGGATATTAATGACAAAACCGGTTTAGTAGTTGGTGTTATGCCTGTTAAAATGGATGACGAGTTAATGCTTATCACTAATAGCGGTAAATTAATCCGCTGTAAACTTGAAACAGTACGTATTACAGGGCGTAACACTAGCGGTGTTACTTTATTTAGGTTAGATGACGGGGAAAAAGTCGTATCAGTATCTCTAATTGCCGAAAGTTCTGATGATAATGAAGAAGAGGATAGTGAGATTGAAGAAGAAATTCTAGAGGCAACAGAAGAGGTATAATTAATTAAAGAGCTTATCCTAAAATATATATAAATTTTAGGATAGAGCTTTAGAACACATAGATGATTGTGTTCGAGAAGTCAAGAGAATATTTTATATTGGTTTTGCCAAGGTCGTTTGTTTTTAACAATGTTATTGACAATTATTACTATTTTTCTCATTACTGCAGTAAGAGCTAATTTTTTAGCTTTTCCCTTTTCTACAAGTCTTTTATAAAAAGGTTTAACTGCGGGATTACATCTTACAGATGTAACAGCAACCATATATAATGCCGCCCGTACCGTTTTCCTACCACCTTTAGTTTTTGCTTTAAATCTTGTTTTACCGCTTTCCTTACAGTGAGGTGCTACTCCTACTAAAGAAGCAATTTGTTTACAATTTAAATTACCAAGCTCTGGCAACTCTGTAATTAAGGTTATTGCTATAATCGAGCCAATACCCGGGATAGTAATAAGTAAATTATATATTTCTTTATAACTTTCTATATTTAAAATATGATATAATATAAGCTTTTCCACTTCTTCTTTTTGATCATTAAGTAAATTAATAACACTATTTATACTATTAATCTCTTAGGGTTTAATTCCCCGAAGGTCTGCTTCGTGATATACTAGATGCATGGAAGAAAGCAGTTATATACATAAAAGTGATAATGTCACAGTACTAATATATCATTTAGTAACACCGGCAAAGTGTCATTGTCAAATAAAAAGGGACCAGTAAATTGCACGAAAAAGGGACCACTATATGTAAAAATTTTTATGTCAAATGACCTCCAAATTTATAGTTATTAATACGATAACTTTTACCTGTGATGTTTAGTATATGTGCATGATGTACTACTCGATCAATAATTGCATGAGTTAATAACTCATCAGCAAATATTTCATTCCATCTTTCAAAATCCTTGTTTGTGGTAATAATGGTAGATTTATTTTCATATCGTTTAGCAATAATATTAAAAAAATCATCTACTGAATGTTTTGGTAATTGCTTAAAACCTAACTCATCAAGAATTAATAAGTCAAATGATAAGAGTAATTTAACTTTTTTGTGATAGCTATTATCTGCTCTTGCAATATGTAAATTATAAAGCATATCCGATACCGTAGTAAAATATACAGAGTATTCTCGTGTTAAAGCTTTTAATGCTAATCCAATAGCAAGATGAGTTTTGCCAGTTCCAGAATTACCTATGAATATGACATTGCCCTTAGTATTAATATAATCACAAGTAGATAAATCACTTATTACTTTGGCATCAATACTTGGTTGGAACTGAAAATCAAAGTCTTCTAAATTTTTAGTGACTGGTAATTTAGCAGCACTTTTACGACGACGGTAATTATTATCCTTACGGTGAGATTTTTCATCTTCACATAATAGTGAGAGAAATTCTTTAAATCCTAGTTTATTATTTTGAGCATAAATAATCCTTTCATTTAAGCTATTGACTATACCTGATAATCTAAAACTACGTAGGTCATTAAGCAAGTTCTGCATTCTGACCTCCAAACTCTGGCAATGGTAAGTTTACTGCATTACTATTTAAGATATTTTTAATTTTAGAGTAAGAACTTATACCGTAATGTAATGCTCTATGACAAGCTTTATCTATTAACTCATCATTGTAAACCTTACGTAAAGAAATAATACCTCTAGCACAACGTTGCCAATCATTTACTCGTGTTTGTTGTAATAACTCTAATAATAAACTGCAATTATTTCCTATCTGCTGCATTTGTTGTTGATAATGTTCACTATATTCTATAAAACCTGGGCATAGACGTTTATATTTGGCATAATGAGACGGATTAGTGGTAAATATTCCTTTGCCATCTGTTCTAACGTGCCTTGCTATTAAATCATTTTGGATAGAAAATATTTGAACAAGTTTTGGTGATAATTGTACCAGTACCTCACTGTATATATATTTTGCCGGTACGGAATAATAATTATTATCTATGGTGATATGACAATCTTTTGCTACTTTTCGATTATGCCACGATGACAAATCAAACGTTTCTAATGGTAAAGGCATTAAATTATTACTTTCTTCTTGCTCAAATAGTTCCTGAGGAATTTTTTTAGTAGTACCATGTATTCGGTTATTTGCTTTATTTAACCAGTTAGCAAGATCATGTGTTAATTCTTCATATCTATGAAATTTACGTCCAGCAAAAAAATTATTTTTGACATACTTTATTCCTGATTCTACTTTGCCTTTTTCTTGAGGTTGATATACACGACAAGGAGAAAGTAAAATTCCATAATGATCAGCTAAACGTTTGTATTCCTTCTGATATACGGGCTCATAGAAATTGCTATCTACCACTCCAGCTTTAAGATTATCAAGTTTTATTACTTTTGGACTGCCAGCAAAATAATTAAATGCATTGATATGACATTGTATCCATGTTTGACAACTTTGATCAAACACTACTTCATAATAATCAAGGCGACTATAACTTAAACGCATATTAAATACATATGCTTTAACTCTACGCCCCTTAGAATTATACTGTAAGCCTATGTCACCAAAATCTACTTGTGCTTCCTCTCCTGCTAAAGTATGAAAACGAATGCAACTGTTATTTTGTATCTTATATTTTTTGATATAACGGGTTAGCGAACCATAACTTTTTGTATAACCTTGAATTTTTAACTCTTCAAAAATTCTTATGTAACTTAGATTCTTTTCTAATAACTCAATTATTTGTTCGTGCCAAGAATCCAGTGCTGAAGATCGTTCATAGGGTGCAGGAGATTCTGTACCAGACTCTACATAACGGTTTACTATTTTTCTTACTGTTTTACGGTCTATTCTCGTTAGTTTGGCAATATTTCTTTGACTATTGCCTTGCTTATAAAGGGTGATAATTGTTGTGTACATATTTATTCTTATCATTGTATCACTAGATATTTATTTTAATTAATTATCTAGTGAATATTGCACATTATAACCTTATTAGGTTACACCAAATTCTCTGGTCCCTTTTTCGTGCAATTTACTGGTCCCTTTTACTTTAGCAATGACAGCCAAAGTATAGAAGAGTAATATTCAAAGAGGAACTAGACGATTATTTATGTAAAATTTGTGAGGACATAGAAGCTCGTTATGAAATTAGATTTTTGGAAATAGGAGTAGATAAAGAACATGTACATTTTTTACTACAGTCAATACTAATGTATAGCCCAACAAAAATAACTCAAATCATAAAAAGTATTACATCTAAGGAAATGTTTAAGAAATATCCAAATCTTAAAGAAAAATTATGGGGAAGTGAGTTTTGGAGTAAAGGATATTTTATGAGCACAGTAGGTAAACATGGTGATGAGCGGAAATTACGTAATTATGTAAAAAATCAAGGTTCAGGCAAACCTTCTTATAAAGCATTTCAACAAAAACAGTTAAACCTTTTTGGATAGATACCTCGTAGCTCTGCTGCGAGGAGTATCATTAAAATCCTGTATTTTTTTATTCTCACCTACTTTTAAATTATCAAATACTAACAACCATTTATCATTCTGTCCTAAATACTCCATTAACTCTTTTTTTACATTAGCTGCTTCTTCTGCTATTAAAATTTTCCCTTCAGCTTTATTAATGGCTTTTGCTAACTTTAATAACTCGTCACTAATATTTAAATTGGAATCAATAAACCAAATTAAATTACGCGAGTTTCGTATTAAGATGCCTAAATTATAGTTAAGGAATTTGCCACAATCCTGATTTTTTAAGGCTTTTGGGAGATTGGATAAGTTTCATACTGTAATAATTGGAGTCAAAAAAGACAAATTGCTGAAAATTTATGCATTTTAAGCCCATTTTATAACAAAAACAGTATTATCAATATCCACCGTAACCCAGTATTTATCAGCTATACAGCGACTTTATGAATACGAAACTCGCGTTAAATTATAATCATTTTTATTTGCATAGGTATACATTCAAAACTTACGCTATGTTTTATGATAAATGGTTTAATACTGGGGTTTTATTAAAATCCTCTAATATGAATAAACAGCTTCCAGTCAAGCTGTTTAGTTACATTTGAGATAACATAGCGTAAGTTTTGCATTCTAGCTAGCTGAGTTTTTCCCATGCCGCTAATGCCTACGATACTTGTTTATCTGTATTTTTCTAGATTAGTTTTTATGTAATAGTTGAGATTTTATCTTACATTTAGTAAAATAAAATGATACTCCTCGCAGCAGAGCTACGAGGTATCTATCCAAAAAGTTTTAACTGTTTTTGTTGAAATGCTTTATAAGAAGGTTTGCCTGAACCTTGATTTTTTACATAATTACGTAATTTCCGCTCATCACCATGTTTACATACTGTGCTCATAAAATATCCTTTACTCCAAAACTCACTTCCCCATAATTTTTCTTTAAGATTTGGATATTTCTTAAACATTTCCTTAGATGTAATACTTTTTATGATTTGAGTTATTTTTGTTGGGCTATACATTGGTATTGACTGTAGTAAAAAATGTACATGTTCTTTATCTACTCCTATTTCCAAAAATCTAATTTCATAACGAGCTTCTATGTCCTCACAAATTTTACATAAATAATCGTCTAGTTCCTCATTGAATATTACTCTTCTATACTTTGCCGGTGTTACTAAATGATATATTAGTACTGTGACATTATCACTTTTATGTATATAACTGCTTTCTTCCATGCATCTAGTATATCACGAAGCAGACCTTCGGGGAATTAAACCCTAAGAGATTAATTGGGAGCATAATGGTAATATCATATTTTGTTCGCAAGATAGCGATATAATGCTTTATATAGTAAAGGCTATACCATTTAAAAAACACGAAACTATTGAACTTGCAAATATTATTTTATTAGATAAAGATAATAATTTAGTAGAATTTTTAGTGCAAGAGTTTAAAGGTTATCCGGTATTAATAGTACAAGGTGCTCAAATATTAAATAATGTGCCGGGGTTAGATAAAGAAGAATATAAAAATAAAATACAAGAATCTGATGATAAAATAAGCTTTAATCTCTCGCTTGTAACAGAACAATTAAAACCATCTACAAGGCAGCTCCTAAATAAAATAGCATTACTCAATAACCAAAGTTTTTCTAAGGGGTTACTTAGAGCCTGTCTTGAAATTAAGGTTTAGTCAATTTTTTAAGCATAAGTGTAATCATATTGATATAATTTGTAATAGTTGAGATTTTATCTTACATTTAGTAAAATAAATTAATTATTAAATGGAGATAAGAAATGAACTTAAATCAAAAAATAATAAAGCCAAAATTAGGATTACTAGAACTCGCTAAGAGTCTTGGTAGCATATCATCAGCATGTAAAGCGATGTGATATAGTAGAGATAGTTATTACAGATTTAAAGAACTGTATGAAACTGGTGGTGAAGAAGCGTTGTATGAGATTAGCCGGAAGAAGCCAATAATAGCGAATAGAGTTGATCCAGCGATAGAGAAGGCAGTAATGGATATGGCAATAGAATATCCAGCATATGGACAGATTCGAGTATCAAATGAGCTTAAGAAGAGCGGTATACTTGTATCACCTGGAGGAGTGAGATCAATTTGGTTACGTAATGATTTAAACAATATCAATAAAAGGCTTAAAGCATTAGAAGCAAGGATGGCTCAGGATGGTATTGTACTTACTGAATCTCAGTTACAAGTACTAGAGAAACGACGTAGCGAAAAAGAAGCCCATGGCGAGATTGAGACACAGCATCCAGGTTATCTAGTCAAAACTTACGCTATGAGTGGAAGAGTGATAAATTATTGTAAGAATAATTAAACATGTCAAAGAGGAACAGATTGCAAGCAATACCAATTAATAGAACAGATTACTGTCAATTTTTAACAATTAGCCAAAAGAATTATAGTTTAACCTACTACGCTGAACATGCCAAGAAATGTAGCCATGATGTTATTAATAGATTTTTAGAAAATGAAAAATATACTCCTTCTTTGTTATGGGAACACATTAAGAATGATGTTATCTTTTCATCTAACGGATATACAATATTTGATGATACGGTGTTAAACAAAAGGAACACAAAGAAAATAGAGGTTGCTAGATCGCAGTATAGTGGAGCTACAGGTGGAGTTACTACCGGTATAGGAGTAGTGAGTCTTGTATATTATAACCCCGATATTGATAAGTTTTGGGTAATAGATTATCGCATTTTTTCATCTGATCATGATGGAGCGACGAAACTAGATCACCTACTAAAGATGTTCAATAATGCTGTTTATAGTAAAAAGATTCCTTTTCAAACTGTACTTTTTGACACATGGTATGCTACACACAAAATTATGCAACATGTTGACTCCTTGGGCAAATATTATTATGCCCCTATTAAAGCCAATAGAAATGTTAGTAAAACGTGTGATTACGAGCCTTATAAAGCTGTTAGCAAGTTGACGTTTTCAGATGAAGAAATTAAGAATGGAATGGAGATTCATATAAAAGGATTTGCCAAAAATAAGCATGTTAATTTGTTTAAATTTACTGTTTCTACCAACAGAGTTGATTATGTTGTTACCAATAACAAAACTCAAAAATCTTCTAAAGCTGCACAAGATGAGTTTGGCTTGCGATGGGTAATTGAGAGCATGCATAGAAAAATTAAGCAACTGACTGGTATAGAACGTTGCCAATGCAGAAAACAGCGTATCCAACGTAATCACATTAGTTGTGCATTTCTAGTTTGGGCTTTTCTCAAAAGAACTGCAAATAAAATAGGTAAAACGGTCTACCAAATAAAGTTAGGGCTTTTAGATGACTATATGCAACAACAGCTTCGTTCTCCATCTTTACGATATTTAGAACCAAACATAGCGTAAGTTTTGTAGGATGCCAAGATACATATTATGTAGGAAATTTTAAGGGTATAGGTAAGGTTTATTCTCAGGTATTTATTGATAGCTATAGCAGAGTAGCTGATGCTAAACTATATACTGATAAAACAGCTTTAACTGCTGCTGATATGCTTAATGACCGCGTGTTACCATGGTATGAAACTCAAGGCATACCAATACTTCGTATTCTGACAGATTGTGGGTCAGAATATAAGGGAAATATAGAGCATCATGCTTTTGAATTATTTCTAAGTATCGAAGGTATAGAACATACTATTACTAAAGCATATTCTCCTCAAACAAATGGTATGTGTGAACGTTTTAATAAAACTATGAAACAAGAATTCTTTGATACAGCTATGCGGAAAAAGATCTACACTGATCTTGATGATTTACAATTAGATCTTGATATTTGGTTAGAGCATTTCAATAATGAGCGACCACATTCAGGAAAATATTGTTATGGTAAAACGCCTATGCAAACTTTTAAGGATAGTAAGAAATTAGCTATTGAAAAGAACAATGAAATCTTATATCTTGAATACTTATCTGACAGTCATAATTTATCAGATATTCAGATATAATTTTTATAGTGTCTGTAAGATCAAATCTTGACTTCTACATATATCTTACAATAGGAAATGTGCAGGAAGCTCAAGAAAATATACAAATTTTAAAACAGCAGTTAGATAATAAAGTAATTGATAATGCTGATAAATCAATGCTATATATTGCTGAAACAAAATTATTTTTTATAGAAGGAAAATATAATGAAGCGTTAGAACAAATTAATCAATCTATTCAAGCTGCTATTTCTGGTGGGTTGGATCCAAATTCAGTATTTTTAACAGTAGATTATTTAATAAAAGCTGAAATATTAAATAAACTTGGGCAATATCAAGAAGCTCTTAATCAAGTAGAGCAAGTATATAACATGCAAAAGCGTGTAAAAAAAAGAAACTAATATAATATTTGGTAGAATATTTACTCAAAAAGCAATAGCATTATTCGGTTTAGGTGAAAAAGATAAAGCTTTAGAATATGCAGATAAAGCAATAGAGATTTTTAAGAATAATGATAAAAGCTTTATGAGTAGAAGAATGCCTGATGTATTCAACCCTACAATAGCTGTTACATGTATAATAAGAGGGGATATATTATTTGCGGATGGTAAGCCTGAGGAAGCTTTAGATAGCTATATGGATGCACGAGGTATATATTTTAATGTTTATAGAAGAAATTATAAGAATGTAGCACAAGTAAGCGAAGTAAATCTTAAAGGAGCAAAGGTTGCGTGTAAAAGAAAAGATACGCTTAACTATAAATTTTTTGCTAAACCACAAATTATAGATTTTGGAGCGGAGCATCCCGACTCAATAGAAATGCTTGAATATTGTAAAACTTACGGTATGGGTTTAATTAGTAATAAAGCTTATATAGATAAATCTAATAAATAGGAAGATCATTTAGAAAGATATTCTAAATATTTACCAAAAAATATTATTTTATAAATAGGGGATTTTTTGAGAAAATATATTATAACGATATTTTTACTTTTTCGACAGCTAAGCTATAAGGAATAAAGAGTTTTTTAGAGCTGGCTGGCGGATAGGGTGGGATTCGAACCCACGGTACGGTTGCCCGTACGCTAGTTTTCAAGACTAGTGCCTTAAACCGCTCGACCACCTATCCAAGAAGATTCATAGCAAAAAATACAGAATAATTCAAGAGAAATCGTAAAAAATCTTTCCTATGTTCGTTTAATTTGGAGAATTAGTGACAAGGTCTTATAATTATTGGTGGTGTTGTAGGATTTAGTTTTGTCCCTGTCAACCTGTGGTAGCATTACCCGCGTGGATTAGTTTTTTCCGTCTGAGCTAAGGAAATTACGAAGTAATTGTACGTACACAATCCAGTATAAAAATGCTAGCTTATAGCATTTTTATTATTTTTTCTGGATTGCCACGCTCATTTCATTCGTGTAGCTCAGACGACTTAGTATCCACGCAAGCAAGCCTTACGTGGGAATAACATCAGAGCTATATGACATCAGCGGTAATAACACCTAACATATCACTCTTTATATCACAAATCCAAATTGTTCTTTCAGCTCGTTTACAGTTTTAGATGCTCTAATTCTTGCTTTTTCTGCACCTTGTTGAAGTATTTTGAGTAAATATTCTTGATCATTCATTAACTCTAAATATTTATCACGCATAGGTTGCAGGTTAGTAATAATAATTTCTGCTAAATCTTCTTTAAATTTTGTAAAGCCTTGATTTTCATAGTTCTGAATTATATTCTCAAGTTTTTTTTCTGATAAGCTTGTGTAAATATCTAGTAAATTACTAATCTCTGGTCTTGCTTCTTTATCATAACTAACAAAGCTTAAATGATCTGTTTTGGCTTTTTTAATTTTTTGATGAATAAGATCATTATCATCTCTTAAATTAATACGAGAAAAATCCGAGGAATCGGATTTGCTCATTTTTTTTCTGCCATCTCTAAGACTCATAATTCTTGTTCCTGAGCCACCAATTAAAACATCCGGTACTTTTAAAATTTCCTTATTAAATTTCCTATTAATTACGCCGGCGATATCTCTAGTTAGCTCCAAATGTTGTTTTTGGTCTTCACCGACCGGCACTATATCAGCTTTATATATCAGTATATCAGCAGCCATAAGTACTGGATAGGAAAAAAGCCCAAGGCAGGCTTTTTCTTGATCCTTTCCAGCCTTATCTTTAAACTGTGTCATGCGTTTTAACCAGCCGAGCGGTGTCACGCAATTCAGCAACCAAGCGAGTTCGGTATGCTCTTTTACCATACTCTGAGCAAAAATTGTGACTTTATTAGGATCAAGCCCAGCTGCTAAATAAATCGCTAAAGTTTCGATAACTGATCTTTTAAGTTCACTAGGTGCTATATCAACAGTGATAGAATGCAGATCAGCCAAAAAGAAAAAACAATTATATTCTTCCTGCATTTTAACCCAGTTTCGAATCGAACCTAAATAGTTACCAAGATGCAAAGAACCAGTAGCTTGCACACCTGAAAGAACAGTTTTTTTCATTGTATACCTTTATTATTGTATTCATTAACAAATATATGTTATATATATACCGCAAATACTTCAAAAGTTGGTAAGTCAAATAAGCGGTGAGTCTGCGGAACATAGATAAACTACGTGAGCAAAGACGAATCCCGAAATTTGGCTTACCAACTTTTGAAGTATTTGCGATATACCAAATTAATATTTAATTTTTACTATATGCTTTGGCGTTTAAGAATTTTATCATTTTACGGATTATTATCGTTATTTACTTTTATCTTTTTTCTTATATGTTACATACCCGTAACGTTTTTCAATGTCAACTATCAAATAAGATATAGGATTGCTGTTATCTTTTCTTATGCTTTTGTGTGGCTTGCAAAAATTTGTTGTGGTTTAAAATATGAAGTAGAGGGGATTGAGAAATTGCCTAAGACCATTTCAATAGTTGTTTCTAACCATCAATCCTTTTGGGATCAGATGTTTATGCAGCTTATTATCCCTAAACATTCATGGGTATTAAAACGTGAGCTATTTAATATACCGCTACTTGGTTGGGGGCTTCGTATGGTTAAACCGATTGCAGTAAATCGTGGTACTAATAGTTCAGTTGCTCAAATTTTAAGAGAGGGTGAGGAAAAAATCAAGGAAGGTTTATGGTTAATAATATTTCCTGAATCAACAAAAGTTCCACCTGATAGAACAGTAAAATTTAAGCCAAGTGCTGTAAAGCTTGCTTCTATTACTAAAGTGCCAATAGTAATGATGGCACATAATGCCGGCTTATTTTGGCCTAGAGGTTTTTGGTTTAAACAGCCAGGAACTATAAAGGTAAAAATTATTGGAGTAATAGAAAAAGAAGAAGTAGAACAAACTGATGTACGTATTCTTAATGATAAGATTGAAGAGATAATTAATAGTGAAAAGCAAAAATTATTAAATTAGTACTTACTCAATAACATTGGAGCACTCCTACGCTTGATTTGAAAATAAATTTTTATAGTTAAGCAATGGATTATGCTAATAATTTGCTATTTGTATTAAATTAGTCTTGGTTTAAGAAATAATTAGTATTATCATACAATTACCAACTATTCTTATGGAGGTATTATGAATAATACAACAGCATTAAAATTAATTGCAGTTATCGATAGCAAGCAAATGATGCTTTACGATGCTCAAGGAGTTAAAATTACTAATAATAAGCCTTTAAAGTTACCTTTAGATTTGGAAGAGCATCACCACCATAGAGAAAAAAGACAGAGTTTATACCAAAATAAATCTACACCTGCTTCATTGTTCGAGCCTCATACTTCTTTAAAAGATATAGAGCATAAAGAAGCAGCAAAAAGCGTTATAAAACATTTAGAAAAAGCAGCAGGTCATGACCAAGGTAAGTATAAAGAGCTAATTATAGTTGCTGAACCGCAAATGCTTGGTTGCGTTCGTCACGAGCTTAAAAATGGTCTAAAAAAGATGATTACCAAAGAAATAGCGAAAGATCTAGTGCAGCATAACGCTGAGGCGGTCGAGAGGGCTGTGTTTTCTTGATGAGTTGTTATTGCGAGGAGGCATTGCACAGCTGTCGAAAGTAGAAGAGAAGAAATAAGTATGTAAAAAAGTATTAGGAAGAGGTAAACAGGTAACTAAAAAATTAAAAAGGTTACCCTGAATGGAAATAAAAGAAATAATGAACTTAATTAGTGATAAGAGGCTGATAGAAGTAGGGGAAAAATATACCGTAGATAAAGCCAATCATAAAATAACGGGAGCATTTATTTTAAAAAGTTTTGTTAGGTCATCACTACTTGGTAGACCGATTAGCTTAAGGACATTAGAGGAAATAGTACCGGCAACTTTAGAGTTAAGTAGTCTTCTTAAAACAAAAAAGGTTGGTAAAAATAAAATAGACCATAGTTCTATTGGTAAAAGATTAAAAACAATAAAGACAGAATATTTCAAAGCAATTTATGATGAACTAGTAGAAAAGTATAATAGCCATTTTAATAAGATAGAAAGAAAACAATTACACATATTTGATTCAACAACTATTAATCTTTCCGGCAGAGTAATTAAAGATGGATTAAAAATAGGAGGAAAAAAGAATGATAGTCAAGTAAAGCTTAGTGTAGGTTTAGAGGGACAAATACCATCTAATATAAGATTTTGCAATGATAAATCTGAAGCAAGTGATGATGTAGCATTAGTTAAAGCTATAAATGAATCTAAGCTAGATAAGGAAGATATATTAATATTTGATAGGGGAATTTGTAAAACAACTACCTATGAAGATTTCAGTAACAAAGAAATAAAATTTGTTACTAGAGTACAAACTAACAGACGCTATAGAGTTATTAAAAAGTTAGAGATCAAGCAGAATCAAAACAATCATAGTAACTTACAAATACAAAGTGATGAGATTATTAATTTATACAGTGCTAACAAAATAATCAAATGTAATTTAAGATTAATAAAAACCATTGATTATAAGAACAAAGAAATATGGTTTTTAGCAAATTTATCGGATAGTTCTGCTGAAGAGATAGCAGAGATATATAAGAAAAGATGGGATATAGAAGTATTTTTTAAATTCATAAAACAGCATTTACAGTTTAAACATTTTATCAGTCATTCTCAAAATGGCATGATAGTATATTTATATAGCATATTAATAGCTGCAATTCTATTTACCATATTTAAAAATATAAATAAATTAAAGGGTTTTAAGATTCCATTATTACGATTTTGCTTATTACTAGAGAAGGAAATAATTCGTGATATTGTAATATTGTCTGGGGGCAATATTGATCTTATAAAGTTTAGATTATAACTATATCTACTTTCGACAGCTGTGGGAGGCATTGCCTATGTGAATAAAAGAATGTTGTCATCCTGTGGTCAAGCCACAGGATGACAGGGTGATAAAGTTTCCGTTCGCAATGACGCAAAGTTTATTAACAAAAACAAATTAAATATTACAAATAATTATGTCGCGAATTTATTTTAATGGTCCTGAGGGGCGAATTGAAGGAATATATGTAAAAGCAGAAGCATATAATGCTCCAGTTGCATTGGTTCTTCATCCCCATCCTTTGCATGGCGGTGATATGAACAATACAGTAGTGTATAACGCCTATAAAGTTTTATCTGAGCATGGATATACAGTTTTACGTATTAACTTTAGAGGAGTAGGGCATTCGGAGGGTAACTTTAATAATGGAGTAGGTGAGGTTATAGATGCCGGAACAGCTCTTGATTGGTTACAGCAAAATAATCCAAACGCTCAGTCTAATTTAGTATTAGGGTTTTCATTCGGTGCATTGATAGCTATGCAGCTTGTGATGAGACGCCCTGAAATAAATAACTTTATTGCTATTTCGCCTCCAGTAAATAAATATGATTTTTCATTCCTTTCGCCTTGTCCTATTCCAGGATTTGTACTACAAGGTGATAGTGATAGTATAGTCTCAGCTGAAGCGGTAAAAGATTTAGCAAGTAAGTTATCTAAACAACAAGCTCATATTAAGGTTGGATGTAAAATTATTAGCGGTGCTGATCATTTCTTCCGTTATAAAATGGAGGAGTTTTCTAAAGCAATTGGTGATTATTTGAAAACATTAGATCATGGTTATCCACAAAATAATAATAATAATGTAAACGAAGAATCGAAGAGTCAGAAGAAGTTGTTTTTGTATTAAATGTATGTCATTGCGAGCCACTGAAAGTGGCGTGGCAATCTCATGAAGTAAAACTCCTAAGATTGCTTCGTTGGTTATTACATAACTTTCTCGCAATGACAGAAAAATCAAGCCATGCAAGAGCAAGAGAACCCAATCAAGACATTAAACATTTATTATCACTCACAGTGTTTTTACCTGTTACAGTTACTAAATTCTGTTCTTCATTTAATATCTCAAACGATGATAAGGTTAAATCTGAATACTCAAATTTACAAAAATACCATTCCTTATCGAATTGTTTGTTGCAGTCTCTAATGATTTTTTTTAATATCTTCCCCTATACATTTAAAGTTATAATAATAAAATAAGGTATTAGAATTAATAATAATGTCTAACTCTTTTAACTGTTTATCAAAATAATTAGTATTAACGATAATTTGCAAAGGAATGTCATTGCATATTTCATATTCGAGTTTTCGCCCTAGCAAAATAATATAGTCGCTGAAAACTAAATCTGGCAAAATGCCATAAATAGTGCCCTAATGATAAAGCTGGGCAAGTGGTAATATTGCTTTTTCTTCACCAAGTAGCATAGCACATGTTAAATTTTCAACTGCTGACTCAAATAGTAGATTTATCGCTTTTTCAGCATAAGAATCCTAAATCATCTCAAAATTAGATAATAACTCAACTTGTAGTAAACCTTCTGTAAGCAACTGATTTTCAGGTAACAGATAAAAAATTTTATTGTTATTTATTTGAGTCGTTTTCAAAATATACCTTAAATCAAATTTATTACATTATTAGACAACTGCATCCTTGTTTATGACCTAATATTGAAGTTTCATCATCATCTTTGTTTTCGCCCTTATTATTATGATTTATAAGGTTTTGTGGTTCATCTTGTGTATTAATAGGTGGTTGATAATAATAATTATTGCCTCTTAATACTAAAGTTGTTTCCTCAACGTTTTTAGCAGTAGTGGAGTTATAATTTAATTTACTTTTTGTTTCGTGTATATTAGTGGTAGGTTTGTTGCTTGTTAATACTGAATTTGTTTCTTCATCTTTTTCAAAATTAACATTATAATCTATTGTACTTTTTGTTTTTTTATATTAGTAGGTTTTTTATTTTTGAAATCTTTGATATCACTTTGAGTAGCTCGCCTTACTGCATTAGATGGTTGGTGTGTGGTACTAGGTAAAGGAGCTGAAATTGTGGGAATAATAGTTGATTCTAAGCTATTAAATATGTCTTTTAAATCAGTATTGTTTAAATGTATATTAATGGCACATTCTGCATTGTGCTTCATTGTATCATTAATACCTGCTCGGTATACATACTTGTTATTGGAAATAGAAGTAGCACAAGCTGTAACTAATTTTTGTAAGTAATCTGCTAAAATATCTTCACCTTTATAATTGCTATTAGAGCTTTTTTTAGCTTCAAAATGCTTTCCTATCGCAAGTATAAAATCTCCATAAATAATATTTTTTTCAACCAACCAGCCATTATAATAAAACTGAGCTAAGTACCAAGCGGCATTTTCTTGACCACAAACTAAAGCTTCTTTTAATTTTACATATATTTTGGATATAATATATTTATTATCTTGTGTTATTGTTAATGTACAATCTTTTGATTGAGTAAGAGGTAATTTTATATTTTCAAAATAATATTTTAATGCTTCTTGTAACATGTCTAAAGAATTAGGAAAAAATTTTGGTTCAAATATATTTTTTAATTCAGAATTTTCTAAATTTTTTTTAAAATTAAGTTCGGCATTTTTCCTTATTTCGTCAGTAATAATACTATCCATATCTATTTGATATTGTCTTTTAATATTTTTAATGGTTTTAGCACATTTTATTAGCTAGATTGTTCAAATCTTTTTGTAGATCACCTTCATATCCATTATTTAAACATTTTACCGAATCAAGCTTTATTCCTATTGCAATGATAAAATTTCCCATCTCGCGATCTTTTTCAGACAACCTGTCAACAGCGGTCGAAAAATGATACAGATTTTTAATATGCAACGGCTGAAAATTGATACAGTATCATAAAAAAATTATCTGATATTTAAGTCATAAAATTATCCTCCTGTTTATTAGTAATTTCTATTGGCACAAGACCAGCTTTCTTTTTATCCTTAAGTCTGAAACTATCACCTTTAATATTGAGTATAGTGGAGTGATGAAGCAGACGATCTAAGATAGCAGCTGTAAGAGCACTATCCTGAGCAAGACTATTATGCCATTGTCCAAATGGAAGATTACTTGTAAGAATTATGCTACCCTTCTCATAACGCTTTGCTATAACCTGAAATAATAGATTAGCTTGTTCCTGTTTTAACGGCAGATATCCAAATTCATCTATTATAAGTAATTTATATGGTAGTATGACTCTTTTGAATATGGAGTCCAGGTTTCCCTGGTTTAGCCCGGCATTCAGTACAAGCATCAAATCTGCAGCTGTTATAAATTTAGTCTTGATTCCACATTGTGTAGCTGCATAACCAAGAGCAATAGCTATATGGGTTTTTCCTACTCCAGAAGGACCAAGCAGAATAATATTTTCCTGTCTTTCTACAAAAGACAGAGACCTTAGACCTTCCAGAATCTTGCGTTTTATTCCTGTAGCAAAATCATAATCAAAATTATCCAGCGTTTTAATAGCAGGAAAACCTGCCATTCTGGTGAGTATTGATTTACTTCTATTCTGTCGTGCCAACAGCTCTGTTTTTAATATTGACTCAAGGAAATTCGTATAACTTGAGTCTTCTTTACTAGAGGATTGTGCAATATCAAAATAATTTTCAGCTATCTGAATAAGGTTTAAAGAGCGGCACAGCTCTTCTATACGTTGGTGCTGCAGGTTCATAATGCCTCCAGTATACTTTGGTATATGCAGAGGGAATGTTGTAAGGAAACTGTAGAAAATTGTTCCCTTTTATCTTCCATAATCTCTAGTGCTGCAGGATGACTACCACTATAATCCAATGGTAGTGGCTGAAGATTGCTCCTTTCAAACTTTAATCTTTCTGCAGGTATTTCGCCTGTTGTTCCATGTACACGCCGATTCGCAGTATCACGCAACCATTTTAGCACCTCTGAATTTGCAGTATCCACATCCAACACTAACTCTGCAGTTTTTAATTTTGTTGCTAATGGATTATAAAAGCTTTCTCTTATATATCTGTTAAATCGCTCAACCTTGCCCTTAGTTTTTGCTCTATAAGGCCTACACACTTTTAATCGGAAACTGTAATGTTTGGCAAAATCCAGCATACCTTTATTAAAGCGGTGTATGCCAGGACCATATGTATCCCTATCCAGTATTACTGTCTTCATGTTGTCATACAGTACTTCTTCTGGCACTCCGCCAAAATATTCAAATGCCCGCTTATGGCATTCTATTAATGTTACAAGCTTCTCATTAGTAACAAATTCTACATAGCTTGCTCGACTAAATCCTAATGTAGCCACAAAAGCTGATAGAGGACTTTTCCCCTTACGAAATTCAATCCAGTCAACTTGCATCTGTTTGCCAGAAGCAGTCTCAAATCTTATCATATCCTCCTGTTTAGCTGCAGGCTTTATACTCCTTAAATAATCCCTGAGTTGGGTCATCCCGCCTGTGTAACCCAACTCCTTTATCTCTTGAAACAGTACAGTACAAGGTAGAAGTACAGGATGGGCTGATTTTATTCTGTCACTCAAGTAGTCTTTATATGGGGCAAGCTTTGTTACCAACTTTGGCCTATCCTTATATTTAGGGTTACCATCACATTTTAAATATTTACGTACTGTATTTACTGATACACCTACTTCTCTTGCTATACTTCTTAAGCTTTTACCATGTTTATTCAATATTTTTATTTCCATTATTTGCTCCAGTATTATCATTATTCATTACCTCCTTATTCAGAAGATATTACTTTAATACTGTATCAATTTTTATCCGTTGCTCTGTATCATTTTACTTCCGTTGCTAACAAACCAACCATTGTAATAGAATTGAGCTAGATACCAAGCTGCTTTTGTTTCGCCATAAATGAATATTTCTTTTAATCTTTTATATAGTTCAATTAAAACTGTTTCATTATTTTGTGTTATTTCTAAATCCTTTGATATTCTAAGAGGTTTTTCAATATATTCTTCATAATCACTTAATGCCTTATTTATTACTTCATAAAGATAAGGTAATTTTTCTTTCATCGTTTTCATTCCTTTTTAAGATATAGGACATCCTCCTATTAGGTCTAAAAGTTCACTAGAGTCACTTTTTGATTCCATTGAGCGTGATTCGTAATCTCCTATTTTATTATTAGTGTAATCCTCAAAGTGTAATTTTTGGGGTAATTTAGGTGCTTCATTTGGTTTTTTAATCTCATTTGCTGTGATGCCTTTCGTATTTTCTATAGGTTTCTCTTTAAAATTTAAATTGGGGAGTAATTTACTATACCATTTTTTTCTGGTATCTTACACAATACAAAAGTGTCTATAATTTTTTCATTTATGCTTTCTATAAACGCACCAATATTTTCTCTAGTAATTAGGTCGTATTCAAATGGTAAAGAAGAATTAAAATCGTTTACAAATTCTTCTAAAATATCAAGAATTGAAGATTTAGAAATTACAGCATCATTCCAATCTATTTTTATACTACCCATGTATGAAAGTGGTAGTAAAGCCATACTATTAAGTTCAGCAAGATCAGTAATACCAAAATCATTTAAATTTGTAGATTTTGTTCTTTTATAGTAATATGAAAAATTTTCTATACCATCTATAGTTTTTATTAGGTTACTTACTTGTTTATTATTAATTTCAGATTCATTATAAATTTTAATTAAAAAAATAGAAGCATCACTACTACCCAAAAACATAGCACCTTGTAAATATAACATAGCATTTGCGTAGACTTGTTGACTTTCAATTATTGCATTATCGTTTTTAGGTTTCATATCTAAAAATTCATTGTAATATCTAATACCTTTATCAAATAAATATTTTGGAGTTAATCTCTTAGGGTTTAATTCCCCGAAGGTCTGCTTCGTGATATACTAGATGCATGGAAGAAAGCAGTTATATACATAAAAGTGATAATGTCACAGTACTAATATATCATTTAGTAACACCGGCAAAGTATAGAAGAGTAATATTCAATGAGGAACTAGACGATTATTTATGTAAAATTTGTGAGGACATAGAGGCTCGTTATGAAATTAGATTTTTGGAAATAGGAGTAGATAAAGAACATGTACATTTTTTACTACAGTCAATACCAATGTATAGCCCAACAAAAATAACTCAAATCATAAAAAGTATTACATCTAAGGAAATGTTTAAGAAATATCCAAATCTTAAAGAAAAATTATGGGGAAGTGAGTTTTGGAGTAAAGGATATTTTATGAGCACAGTATGTAAACATGGTGATGAGCGGAAATTACGTAATTATGTAAAAAATCAAGGTTCAGGCAAACCTTCTTATAAAGCATTTCAACAAAAACAGTTAAAACTTTTTGGATAGATACCTCGTAGCTCTGCTGCGAGGAGTATCATTTGTTTCAGGATTATCAACTAATTTTTTATTACCAGGAGTTTCGCACTTAGAGCCTGTCTTGAAAGTGTATTGAGAACAAAAACAATACACTAATTCATAGCAAGCAGTTTACAATTTGTATAAAAAAGCAGTAATTTTGCTAAAAATTGTAAATTTTTTGATACATCAAACAGTGCTAAAGTAATATGTTGCAGTACTATTTAATGAGCATATTCGTCTTTCAAGATAGGCTCTTAGCAAAGAATATGGTAATCTAGAGAAAAATAGTTTTAGATAAAAATGACAAGATCAAAATGTAGCAAAGATTTATATCAATCGTTTTTACAAGCAAGTAGTGTAAGATATACTGGCAAAGCATTATCTGAAGTAAGCCCAGTAGATCTATCGCACGATAGTGCAAGTCGATGGTTAAAGAGTAAAGATTTTCGCCCTAGCGAAATCTATAGCAAAGTGTCAAAATATCTTGATCTAGAGGAGCCTTGTTTATTAGTAGGAGATGACACCTTATTGTCAAAGCAATACAGTAAGAGGATCGAGCTTGTAAAGTATCAATATTCTGGGGCTGTACATGATGTTATACCTGGTATAGGAATGGTAAACTTACTGCATTACAATACTCAAATTGATCAATCTACTCCTGTAGATTATAGAATATATGATAAAGAAACTGATGGCAAAACAAAGAACGAGCATTTTTGTGATATGCTTACTTTAGCTAAAGAAAGAGGTATCAATCCTGATGCCATAGTCATGGATGCTTGGTATAGTGGTTTGGATAATTTAAAACATATACGTAATTTAGGTTGGATATGGGTTACTAACCTAAGAAGAAATAGAAAAGTTAATCGTAATGTTAGCTTGGACACTTTGGAGATTCCCGATGAAGGGCTAAAAATTCATCTACGTGGATACGGTTGGGTAACGGTATTTAAGTTTGTGGCAAAAAATGGTCGCATTGATTACATAACAACTAATTTAGAAAACCCTACACGTGAGCAAATAGAGAAAATTGTTAAGGCACGTTGGTCTATAGAAGTTTATCATCGAGAATTAAAACAAACTTGTGGTATTGAAAGCTGTCAGGCACGCACGGGTCGAGCTCAAAGAAATCATATTTGCCTTGCTGTATTGGCATGGCTTGATATGAACAAAAGGAGGATAAATGAAAAAATTACTTTATATCAACAAACTTGGGAAGTTATAAAAACATCAATTCAGAATAACATTAGATGGCTTCTAACTGATATGCAATTTTCCTAAGTGCGAAACTCCTGATTACTAAAATATTCTCGTGTTCTGCAAATAGCATCGTAGAAAATATTTATTTCGCTTTCGCTTGTCTTAGGTGGATTAAATATTAAATTCATTTGCTTACATTCGATAACTTCAAATTTCTGCCCTAATAAAACTAAATCATCACGTAATATCTTCTTTTGTAAATCTTGATTCTGAGAGTCAAGATATTTTGTAAATATAAAATCATATAATTGGGTTAACGCATAAGTCGCATTATTACAGCCTGTGAATAAAGCGTATTTAAAGTATTTTTCTGCGTGCTCCACCATGACTATTAGTTCTTTAATATTATTAACACTGGGATTTTTGCTAAGTTTCAGTTCTTTTATTTTAATGATACTCCTCGCAGCAGAGCTACGAGGTATCTATCCAAAAAGTTTTAACTGTTTTTGTTGAAATGCTTTATAAGAAGGTTTGCCTGAACCTTGATTTTTTACATAATTACGTAATTTCCGCTCATCACCATGTTTACCTACTGTGCTCATAAAATATCCTTTACTCCAAAACTCACTTCCCCATAATTTTTCTTTAAGATTTGGATATTTCTTAAACATTTCCTTAGATGTAATACTTTTTATGATTTGAGTTATTTTTGTTGGGCTATACATTGGTATTGACTGTAGTAAAAAATGTACATGTTCTTTATCTACTCCTATTTCCAAAAATCTAATTTCATAACGAGCTTCTATGTCCTCACAAATTTTACATAAATAATCGTCTAGTTCCTCTTTGAATATTACTCTTCTATACTTTGCCGGTGTTACTAAATGATATATTAGTACTGTGACATTATCACTTTTATGTATATAACTGCTTTCTTCCATGCATCTAGTATATCACGAAGCAGACCTTCGGGGAATTAAACCCTAAGAGATTAAATTGCTCATTAGCCTTGTTCATGAACTCTTGAGAAATAGGGTTAGGATTATTATTTTGAGGCATATGTTATTACTTTTTAATTAAGGGGCTTAAGCTTTTATTGTCATTGCGAGGAGGTATACCTTTAATACTTCAAGATTTGGTAAGCCAAATTTCGGGATTCGTCTTTGCTCACGTAGTTTATCTACGTTCCGCATACTCACCGCTTATTTGACTTACCAAATCTTGAAGTATTTGCGGTATACAGCATAATTCAGAAAGCTTGATACAAGCGAATTTTGCAGGTCTCGATTGTGCTCACGTATTTAATATACGCTCCGCAATCTTGCTCGCAAATTTAATGTCTGAACTTCATCGCTTTTTGTTATATTACTCACGTGGATCGAAAAACGTCCGCAATGTCTTCCCGCCTACGCGGGAATAACATAACTAATCCATGTAGGCAATGCTTTACGAGAAGTAAATGAGATTGCTTCGTCGAAACTTACATTTTCTTCTCGCAATGACGGAAAAATAATTAATAATAATTAAATTTATAATTTAAATTTAGTAATTTTTTTGCTAAAAGGAAAGTTCAGCAGTAGAAATAGAGAGTATTTTTTTGGAAGGTAGTTGCAATATTATTCTACCTATGGAATCAATACCTTGAAAAGTGCCTGTAATAATATCGTTTTGATATTTAACAGTAATATTTTCATGTAACTTATAAGCATGTTTCAGCCATGTTTCTCTAATAAATGAAAAGCTTTCTTTCTCCCAAATTTGATAATATTTTTCAAAATTTTCTATTAATATTTCAAGTAAAGCTTGAGGAGTTATAATAGGGAAGTTTTCCTTGACTAAGGAGGTAGTAGGCTGGTCGATATTTATTGGGTGATAAGTTATGTTAATACCAACACCGATAATAAGATAATAAACATCTTCTACTTTAACTGATTCAAGAAGTATACCGGATATTTTTTTATCCCCTACTAGAACATCATTTGGCCATTTTAATTGGATTTTTTTAAGAACTAGGGGCGTCATCTCGTGTGCTTGTAGAGGAATCCCGTTTATTTTTTGGATACCGTGGTCAAGCCACGGTATGACATGTACCACACTATCATAAACCGCTAGGGCTGTAACGAAAGACAATTGCGGTAGTAATTCAAGGTCTTTATTAGGCTTAATTAGTAAACTAGTATGTAAATTTCCAGAAGTAGATTGCCAGTTTTTACCACTTCTACCACGTCCTTTAGTTTGAGATTTAGCAAGTATGATATAATCTCTATCAGGTTTATTTTTAGCCATTCTAACGGCTTCAAGGTTTGTGCTATCTAATTCATCAAAAACAAATAGCTTATATCTACCTAAATTCATTTAAACCTAAGACGAAATAATAAAAGATCCGAAAAGTAAAAAACCTATTATTACAAAATTAATTAATAATAGTCCGTAGGAAATAGGTATTTTTGTTGGATTAGGTTTTTCAGCAAAATACATCGTTTTAATTATTTTAAGATAGTAAAAAGCCGCAATGACACTAGTAAAGATACCGAAATAAGCAAGTAAAAACTCTTCTTGGGTAATTGCTTGATAAAAGAGATAATATTTTCCAAGAAAGCCAGCAAGCGGTGGGATACCTATCATAGAAAACATAATTATACAAATTGCAGCAGCTATAGCTTTATGATTTTCTGCAATTCCCTGAATACTTTCAAAATTGGCTTTGTCTGTCTGTTTTCCGAGTAACATAATTAGGCAAGTAAAGAACCCTATACTTGCTGCTGCATATATTAACATATAGAGCATAGCAGCTTTATTGCCGTCTTCAGTACGCAACAATACGCCGATTAATACATAACCAATATTTAGAATAGTACTATATGCCATTAATCTTTTTAAAGAAGTTTGACGAATAGCACCAAGAGCACCAAATATCATGGATAATAAAGCAATTATTTTTATCAGATTATAGCTAATAGGGTGATAGTTTTTGATAATTAAATTTTCGATATTTAATAAAATAGCAATAGCTCCGATTTTTGAAGCCGCTGTAAAATAAGTAACCGAAGTAATAGGCGATCCCTCATATACATCTGGTGCCCAAAAATGCAGAGGTGCACTTGAAAGCTTAAAGAAAATGCTGCTTAAAAATAATACTACACCAATTACTAAACCTAAATTTACCGAAGAGCTATCATTTAGCTTATAAAATATATCTGAAAATTGTAAGCTTCCGCCAAATCCATATATAAAAGAAATACCAAATAATGATAAGCAGCTAACTAAACTACCTAATATAAAATATTTTAATGCTCCCTCTGATGATTTAATCTCACTTAATTTAAACCCAGCAAGTATATAGGAAGTTAAGGCAGTAAGTTTCATGGCACAAAAGAGTAATAAAAAATTCTGTGCTGAAATTGCCACAAAAATCCCAACTGTAGATAATAATATCAAAGTAATAAATTCAAATTTTAGTGGTTCACCGCTACGCACCGAATAATCGCAATAAATTATCATAGATATTATAGTAAATATCAATATGATAGCCTTATAATTAGCAATATTTGCATTGGTAGTAAACATTACATAATCTAGGTATAATACGCTTTCAGAGTAAGAATATTTTAAAATAATGAAAATTGTTAATATGGTAAGTAAAATAGTTATATTAGCAACAATTCTATTTTTACCTTGCAGTATTACGGCAAAGAATTGGCTTAAAAGTGCTGTTAAAGTTAGAGTTATTTCAGGAAGTAGCATATAAAATTAATGTTGTTATCGAAATATAAATATTAGTAAATAAATAATTTTTTATCAATAAACTTATATATAAATTAGACTTTAATGCACTAAAAATTTGCAATTTTCTATAATTATACGCTATATTACTGCTGTTTATGTATAAAAGTTTAATAAAATAATGTATTTATTATCATATATATTAGGAGGACTAAATACATTACTCCGCCAGTTACGTCTATCAATTAGCTCTATAGAGTTCTATAAAGACATATATCAAAAATATCATGGTTACGGAATAAGATATTTATTTATTGTGTCTTTTATTCCGGCAATAATTTATTGTATCTTTATATTAAATTATTTAATAACCTTGAAAGATAGCTTTAACGGAACAAAACAGACAAAAACTACCGATAATATTGAATATATCATCAATCAATTACCGGAAATGCAATATGCTAATTCACGAATTTCTGTAAAAGATGAAGAACCTATTTATTTATATAATAAGAATAACGATAAAGTAGCTGTTATTGATACAACAAATCAAGTTTCAATTAGAGAAAAAAGCAAGATACCTTTCGTAATTGAAGCAGATAAACTTACAATAAATTTTGCAATAGATAATACTAACAAAAGCTTCCCTCGTACCATTAATTACTCAAGTTTATTTGATCAAAATCAAATGACTTTAACCCCTCAAATAATAAAAAAATATTTCGCCGATAACCTAATGTATTTACCAAATTTATTTATTTATCTTGGTATGCCATCTATTATATTATTTTGGTTCGTAACATTCTTTTTGGAAAGAAGTATTATAATATTATTAGTATGTGTTGCATTAAAATTATTATTTAATAGTGTTTCAGTACAAGATGCTACAAGATTAGTAATGTTTTCAAGTGGAGTGCCGATATTACTGCAACCAGCTGTTCCTTTTATACCAGTATTAGGCATAACATTGCAAATACTTCAAATATTTACCACTGGTCTATTATTTATTGCTGTTTGGCAAATCCATAAGAATAGAAAGTTTTCGAGTTATTTGTAGAAACTCTTCTTCGTTAGAATAATCTAAAGTTATTTTTTCTTTTATCTGATGCTTAAACCAAGTGATTTGTCTTTTAGCATACCTGCGTGTTCGTGTTTGAGCTAAGGTTAGAGCCTCATTTAAAGTTAGTTTATTTTCTAGATAAGCCAAAATTTCTTTTATGCCTACAGCTTTTAAGTTTAGATAGTTTTCAGAATTAAATTGTTTTTTGATTAAAGCAACCTCATCTATTGCCCCATCTTTAAATATATTAGCTAAACGTTCATCAATTGTTTTATATAAGAATTTTCTCTCAGGATTTAAGAAGATAATTTTAAAATTAAATTCAGATAAGATTTGTTCTTTTGGTAAAGTTTGAAAAAAGAAAATAGATTTACCGGTTTGCAGCACTACTTCATAAGCTCTAATTAGCCTTTGAGTGTCTGATTGATTAATTCTAGAGGAAGCAATAGTATCAAGCTTTGTAAGTCTATTATGTAGTTCTATATTGCCTATTTCGTTATGCAGCTTTCTTACCTGCTGTCTTAAATCGTCAGATATATCAGGAATATTATTATATCCAAAAACTAAAGAATTAATATATAATCCTGTACCACCTACTAATATAGGAAGCTTTTCACTAGCGGCTATCTGATTTATTTTTTCTGAAGCAAGTTTTAGATATTTTACTACAGAAAAATCTTCAGTAATAGGCAAGAAGTTATATAAATGATAAGGAATTTCGCTTTTATAGTTTTCCGGAGGGGAGGCGGTAATAATTGGAATTTCTTTATAAACCTGCATTGAGTCGATATTTATTATTTCCCCGTCGCAAGCTTTAGCAAATGCATGACCTAGGTAAGATTTGCCGCTAGCAGTAGGACCACATAATATAATTATATCTTTCTTTTGCACTTAAATAGTAAGTCCATACTTGCTTAATAATTGATTAATCATTGTTTTTAGTTCTTCTAATTTTTTCGCATTACTTGACTCAGCTCTTGCAATAATAGCAGATTCAGTATTAGAGCTACGCAATAACCACCACCCAACTTCCGTATTTACTCGCACCCCATCAATATCATTAAACTCTATTTTATTTTTTAGTAATTTTTCTTTAATTTCTTCAATAATTTGTAATTTTAATTCAGAAGGAACAAAAATTTTAATTTCCGGTGTGCTATAGCTTTTTGGTAGCTCATATATTATTTCATCTAAAGTTTTATTTGATCTAGTTAATAAATCTAAAAACCTTAATGCCGCATAGATTGCATCATCAAAACCAAAATATTTATCGGCAAAGAATATATGCCCGCTCATCTCACCGGCTAGTAAAGCTTTTGATTCAGCCATTTTACTTTTAATAAATGGATGACCAGTTCGCCATATTATAGGTTGTCCGCCATATGATTTGATTCTATCGGCTATAAGCTGGCTAGCTTTTACATCAAGTATTATAGTAGCATTCGGGTTTTCTTTTAGAATATCCTCAGCAAAAATGCATAAAATTTGATCACCAAATAACATCTTACCGCTTGAGCTTACAATGCCAATTCTATCGCCATCACCGTCAAAAGCTATACCAAGATCGCAATTTTGTTCTTTAACTAGTTTAATTAATTCTTGTAAATTATCAGCCTTAGTAGGGTCAGGGTGATGACTTGGGAAATTCCCGTCTATCTTGCTATTAATGATAATGTTTTCATTATTTAAATGATTTTTTAACTCCTCAACAATATTTCCCGTTGCTCCATTACCAGGATCCCAAGCTACTTTTAGGTTGAGGTTAATATTTACTGCTTCTAGAATATTTTTTATATATCTGTCACTAATATTGATTTTATTCTTGTTTACAAGATTGATTTCAGGGGGATTATTACTCCAATCAGTATTTAAAATCTCTGTTAATAAATCCTGTATTTGAGAACCAAAAAAAGATTTGCCATGCTGTATTATTTTAAAGCCGTTATCATCACGAGGGTTATGTGAACCAGTAACCATAATACTACCAGCTGGTGTAGATTTTTTATCAGCGAAATATAGAACTGGACTTGGGACAACACCAATATTTATAACCTCAGCTCCTCCATTAACCAATCCTATTTCTAAGAGTTTGTAAAGAGCAGGGGAGCTAAGGCGACCATCCATACCGACGCAGATCTTATTATTGCCATCTTTTATGGTCATCTTTGCAAAGCAAAAACCAACCTTATAGGCTACCTCTACTGTTAAATCGGTAAGGATATTACCTCTTATGTCATATGCCCTAAAAATGTCTTTGTTGATTTCCATAGAATTTGCCTTTGTTACATACAGTTCGGGAAACGTCCTCGATGTCATTCCCACGAAAGCGGGAATCTGGATTCTTAGCTGTCATCCCGTGTGCTTATAGTGGGATCGATGACAATCGAGTATATTATAAGCTAAAGCTTTCTCCCAGATAAACCTCTTTAACTTTCTTGCTACTTGCTATTTCTTTACTACTCCCTTCTAGCAGTACTTTCCCTTCAAAAATGACATATGCTCGGTCGACTATGTCTAAAGTATCACGCACGTTATGATCAGTAATTAGAATACCTATATTGAATTCACGTAGGTAAGTAATTAGATTTTTGATATCGGAAATAGCTAGGGGATCAATACCAGCAAGCGGTTCATCAAGCATGATAAATTTTGGCTCTATTGCAAGCGATCTTGCAATCTCAAGCCTGCGTCTTTCGCCCCCTGATAAGCTAGCAGCTGATAGATCTTTTAAATGTATTATAGAAAATTTTTCTAGTAAATTATGCGTTTTTTGCTCAATTACTTCTTTATCATTTTCAGATATTTCAATTATAGCTTTAATATTATCTTCAACCGATAAGCCTCGAAAAATTGAAGGTTCTTGAAGAAGGTAACCAATACCAAGTCTTGCTCTTAAATAAATTGGTAAATTAGTTATATTAATATCATTTAGCAATAACTGTCCAGAATCTGCTTTCATTAAGCCAATAATGATGTTAAAACAAGTTGTTTTACCAGCTCCGTTTGGACCAAATAACCCAACTATTTCGCCTTGTTTTACATTAAGAGATATATCGCTTAATATGGTTCTCTTTTTATAGGATTTTGATATATTTTTAACTTGTAAACTGTCCATTTAATTTATTTTCTTATTATTTTTATTAATAATATCCACATAATAAATAAGTTTATTAGTTTTTAAAATATTATTATTACGTTCTAATACAACATTACCAAGTAAAATAAGTTGTTTATTATCTAAAAAATATTTTCCTGAATCAGCTAATAATAACTCGTTATTTATTTTTTTCTCAACACTCAATTTAGTTGGAACAACTATATAATCAATGGTTTGTTTATTATCTACAGCTTTATAAAAAATATATAATTCTTCTGTTCTAAGTATCGCATTATCAAAATAAACAACGACATTCCCAAGATATTCTGCCTTTTGTTTAACTCTATTAATGGTTAAAGTATCAGATGTAATATGTAAGTTTGAAACTTCTTTATCATCAGCATATGTTGAGATACTAATAGTAAAGAATATTACAAGTTTAATAATCCGATAGATCAATAGTTGTGTAGACATTGCCTTTAAAAATTATAATATTATTGTCGTCTTGCGTGTTAAAACTATCTGAAGTAATAGTAGAGCTTTTATGAAATAATGTAGCAGAAGAGTTGCTAATTATGCTTTTATTTATTAAATCAATTCTTGCATCATTAGTGTCAAATATCATATCTTCAAAATAAAATTTTACATCATTTTTTAAATCTAATATATGCGATTCTTCGTTTAAAAACCCCTCTTTTGCATAAACAGTAACTGATTGGTTTTGATTTACGTTATATGTGCCGTTTATTGTATCTAATTTATATTTGTTATCTGAATCTTTTATAGCCTGCTCAGCTTTGACTAGATAGCTATTTAAATTCTTATCTACTCCCTCAAAAACTGAATCTTTTAATATAATATTATATTTTAAATCAAGGTTTTTTTCTGAAGCTTTTTCTACAATATTAGTATCATTTTCTTCAGTAGGGTGACTACTTTTAACTAATATATATCCTGCATATAAAATTCCAAGTATAATTAGGAAATAAGCAAATTTCCAAAATTTTTTTCGCCTTTTATAAGAAGAGGGCATATACTAATTGACTCCTGCTCGCAATAAATCATGTATATGAGTAATGCCTATAATGATATTATTGTCAACAATAGGTAAATTAGTAATATTTTTAGCTTTCATTAAGTCTAAAACTTCTTTTGCAAATATTTCAGATGAGATATATACAGGGTTTTTAGTCATAATATCTGAGGCTATTTTTAGGTGAATTTCATCGTTAATGTGACGACGTAAATCACCATCTGTTATAACCCCTACTAAATTCTCAGCTTTATCTATTACTAAGGTACAACCTAAACGTTTTTTATTCATAACAATTATAGTTTCAGCAAAAGGTGTATCTTCATGCACTAAAGGTATTTGATCACCGCTACGCATTAAATGTTTAATCTCTGTCAAATTAGCCCCTATGCTACCGCCAGGATGATATGACTTGAAATCATCCTTGGTAAAACCTTTTACTTCATGTATAACAGTCATTAATGCATCGCCAAGTGATAACATTATTAAAGATGAAACTGTAGGAGCACCAATTATTGAAGCTTCTGAATATTCAGGCACTATAAGTAAGAAATCACTATTTGTAGCTAAAGTAGAAATTTTATTCATTGTCATTGCAACAATTTTTACAGAAAAATTTTTGCAATATTTAATGATGTTAAATAATTCCTTAGTTTCGCCAGAATTAGAAAGCATAATTACTAAATCATCTTTAGTAATCATCCCAAGATCCCCATGGCTTGCTTCCGCTGGATGTATATAAAAAGCTGGCATACCAGTTGAAGAAAAGCTTGAGGCTATTTTCTTTGCAATATAACCACTTTTACCTATACCAGTTAAAACTACCCGTCCTTTAAAAGATAGTAACAATTCTACAATTTGGTTGAAGTCTTCAGGAATATGTTCAGATAGCTTTTTTAAAGCACTAGCTTCACTAGAAATTACTCTTTTAGCAATATTTTCGTAATTGTTTATAGGGTTCATTGTAAAAAACTTAATTCTAAATCAGTGCTTTTTGTTTTATTACTGTCTTTCTATGTCATTTCTGAGTAAGGTTTGCTTGCATGGATCATTTTTCCCTGTCATCCATGATTTATTTACGGAATCCAGTTAAAAATACTAATAAAATTAGTATTTTTTATTATTTTCTGGATGCCGTGGTCAAGCCACGGCATGACAACCAAAGATGCTTTTCGATCCATGCAATAATGCCACCATTGGATGACAATATTACTAGGTAAAATATTTACGTTCTGTAACTACTTCAGTTGTTTCAGCATTATTGTCTTCGTTCCAAGCTCTTTTTTTACCATTCTCCCGTTTTTCAGGTTCTTGGTGTTCTTTAGGATTGTTTTTTGGTTTTGGACTTGCTGAAGATTTATCTTTATCAGCATTCTTAATAGTTAGTTTTGCTTTACCTTTATTATCGAACCCGATAAGCTTAACTTTTACTATATCACCTTGCTTTAAAACGCTGCCGACTGATTCGATTCTTTCTTCGGCAATTTCGCTAATATGAACAAAACCATCTTTATTGCCTAAATAATTAACAAAAGCACCAGAATCTAATATTTTCATCACGGTGCCGTTAAATACTTCACCTATTTCAGGCTCAATAGCAATAGCTTTAACTTTGTCCAAAGCAACTTTTAGCTTATCTTTATCTGAAGCATAAATAGAAACTGTGCCATCATCGCTTATATCAATTTTAGCACCGCTAGTTTCACAAATTTCCTTTATTACTTTACCACCAGGACCGATAATATCTCTGATCTTATCCTTATCAACTTTTAAAGTAGTAGTAGATGGAGCGTTTTTGCTCATCTCATTATTTGGTTTACTAATAACTTTATTCATTTGTTCAAGTATATGCAAACGTCCTGCTCGTGCTTGCTCTAAAGCTATTTGCATTATATCGAAATTTACACCAGATATTTTAATATCCATTTGTAAAGCTGTGATACCTTCGCTAGTACCTGCCACCTTAAAGTCCATATCGCCGAAATAATCTTCATCGCTAAGAATATCAGATAATACTGCAAATTTTTCTTTTTCCTTAACAAGTCCCATAGCAATACCTGCTACTGGTGCTTTTATTGGAACACCAGCATACATTAAAGCAAGTGAGCTACCGCAAACTGTTGCCATTGAAGAAGATCCATTAGATTCGGTAGTTTCTGCAACTACTCTAATAGAATAAGGGAACTGTGTTTTAGTAGGTAATACTGGATTTACTGCACGCCAAGCGAGTTTACCATGTCCAACTTCACGTCTTCCTGGAGCTTTCATTGGCATTGCTTCATTAACAGAGTAAGGCGGGAAGATATAATTAAGCATAAAGTGTTCTTTATATTCACCCTCAAGGCTATCGATTATTTGTTCATCTAAGCTAGTTCCAAAAGTACTACTTACTAAGCTCTGTGTTTCGCCTCTAGTAAATAAAGCTGAGCCGTGAGCACAAGGCAATAATCCAACTTCACAAGTAATTTGTCTTATATCCGTTGTAGTACGTCCATCGATACGTCTATTTTTTTGTAAAATGTTACCACGTAATATATCGGATTCAACAGATTTTAAAGCTGATTCGATTTGGTAATTATTATATTTCTTACTTTCTATATCATCTGCGAAATGCTTAAGTACTTTTTCAGGTATTAGCTCTAAATTAGTACTACGTTCTTGCTTAGACTTAATCGCAAAAGTCTGCTCAATTTCTTTTGCAAATAGTTTTTTGATTTCATTCTTTAATTCAGCAGGGTATAAATCTTGCATTTCAAGCTTTGGTTTTTTAGCTTCAGCCACAAGTTCTTTAATAATATTTACTACCGGTTGGAAACTGTCAAAGCCAAATTTTACAGCAGCAAGCATTTGTTCCTCAGAAAGTAAATGTGCTTCTGATTCAACCATCATTACAGAGTCGTTTGTTCCTGCAACAACTAAATCAAGCTGGCTTGTCTTTAATAAGTCAAGTGTTGGGTTTAAAACAAATTCCCCGTTTATTAATCCTACTTTACTTGCAGCAACTATTTCTAGATAAGGTGCAGGTGAAAGGCTAAGTGCAGCAGAAGCACCAATAATAGCAAGTATGTCAACTGGTGTTTCAGGGTCATATGAAAGAACAGTACAGGTAACAAATGTTTCATTAACAAAAGCAGGGTGGAACAATGGTCTGATCGGTCTATCTATCAAACGTGATACTAAAACCTCTCGATCTGATGCTTTGCCCTCACGCTTAAAAAAGCCACCTGGTATTTTACCAGCAGCATATGCCATTTCTCTATAATTAATTGTTAGAGGAAAGAAGCCAATACCTTCTTTTGCTTTGGCAGCAGTGACTGCTGTACATAGTAAGACAGAGTTACCCATTTTAACAGTAACTGCTCCATCAGCTTGGCGAGCTATCTTGCCGGTACTAAGTTCAAGAGTCTTCCCGCCCCATTCAACTGTTTTAATTATTTCATTAAACATCTATATATATCTCTTAATTTTTATTTTAGTGTTTTGCGTCATTGCGAGGAGAAACTGTAAGTTTCGACGCGGCAATCTTAGGGATCTTGTGCTTTTTCATGAGATTGCCACGCTCATTTCATTCGCTCGCAATGACGATTTGGTATCCATGCATAGATGACATAAATTCACATAGCAATTGCTCTTCGCAATAACGATTATGTAATTATTTTATCTTTCTAATACCGAGCTTACTTATTAAATCTAAATACTCGCTCACATTTTTTTTCTTTATATAATTAAGTAATCTACGGCGGCGTCCGACTAAGATTAATAATCCTCTTCTTGAGGTATGATCTTTATGGTTAGATTTGAAATGCTCAGTTAAGTTGTTGATCCGCTCAGTTAAAATAGCACATTGTACTGCACTTGAGCCTGTATCATTATCATTTATAGCATAATTTTTAATTAATTCTTGTTTACGTTCTTGTGTAATCGACATCGATCATTTCTCCTTAGTTATTGCGTTAAATTAAATACTCGTAAAGAATTAAAGCAATTCTTGCTTATACTACCAATTGCAAGCAGAACGCCCTTATAGCGAACCCATATAAAATCTGCGTTTTTATCATAATCAAATAGGCATTTTTGACCATATTTAATTTTTTGTGCTTGCTCGTCGTTAGCATCAAGAACCAGGATGTCGTCCAGTATTGCTTCTATCTTTATATTTTTTTCCTCTAGGGAAGTTTTGGTAATCTCAGTAGGAGAATCAATTCGGATAGAATTTTCTTCTTTAAATATCCCAACTTGAGTACGGCGTAATTCTATCACAAATCCTAAACTTTGCAAGGACAATGCCAAATCTTCTGCTAAAGTCCTTATATAAGTACCTTTTGAGCATTCAGCATAGTAAGTAGCGGTAGTATTTTTTTCGTCGTAATTAAGACATTTTAGATCATAAATTGTTATATTACGTGGTTTTAGCTCTACTTCTTTACCATCTCGTGCTAATTTGTACGCTCGTACTCCATTAACTTTAAGAGCAGAGAAAGCAGGGGGGATTTGTGTTATAATACCAATAAATTTAGAGCATATAGCATAGGCACTTTCTTTCGATGGTATATAATCTGTTGTAGCTATTACTTTACCGGCATAGTCACCACTATCGGTTTGTTTGCCAAATTTTACAGTAAAAATATAGGTTTTTTTAGCGTCAATTAACATTTGCACTAATTTTGTAGCTTCACCTATAGCAAGAGGCAGTACTCCTTCAGCTTCAACGTCTAAAGTGCCGCTATGTCCTATCTTAACTTTACCAAGTACTTTTTTTATTATGCTAACAAGTTTAGCCGAGCTTATCCCTTTAGGTTTATAAACATTTAACCAGTAACTATTCATACATTATTTTTTTGAAATGAAGAATTGATAAAAAAGAGAATCAACTTAGAAAAAGGCAGGGAGTCTAAAACCCTCGGAGCGGCAGCAGTTACTTAATACGTGAGCACCGCAGAACTTATTAAGACGACATAGCTAATTTTCAAGTTGATCAAGTATATACTTGACGTGTGTTTAAAAAATCTCTAATATACAATTCTAGCCAATTAGGTTAGACCAAAATCAATGACAATTAACCAAAATAATTTAAACCATTCTTCTACAAATCATAATTTAGATAATTCCCCCCATAAAATCAACAAGTTAATAAATAAATTTTCAGACTATATTTGGCCAATAAAGCGCCAAGAGCTTTCTAAATTTTTATTCATTACTTTACTAATGTTTTGTATTTTATTTATTCAAAATTTAATCAGAGCTTTAAAAGATAGTATAGTTACTACGATGATTGGAGCAGAAACAATTTCCTTTCTAAAGTTTTGGGGAGTTATGCCTTGTGCTTTTTTAATGACGGCTATTTATATGAAGCTTGTCAATAGAATGAAAGCAGAAAATATATTTTATCTGATTATTTCAATATTTTTAGCATTTTTTGCCCTTTTTGCTTATGTTATTTTCCCAAATCATGAGATATTACATTTAAGTCCAGTTACTGCTCAAAATTTAATTGCAAGTCTGCCTAATTTAAAATGGTTTATTTTGCTTTTGTCGAAATGGAGTTTTTCTCTATTTTATATAATAGCTGAATTATGGCCAAATGTAGCTTTTGCACTGCTTTTTTGGCAGTTTGTAAATAATATAACTACTGTTGAAGAATCGAAAAGGTTTTATCCTTTATTTGGATTACTTAGCCAAACAGGGATTTATTTAGCAGGACAGTTTTTAGAAAATTTAAGTCACATTAATGAGTATGTAGCCGCTAAATTTTCACTACAGGCATCTTTTCATACTCTTTCCGTGCAGATTATATTAACCATAGTATTAATTCTAGGAATAGTAGGTATTAAAACGTTTTGGCTACTAAATCATAAAGTGCTAGACAAAGAGCATATGGCATTGTTGCGTTTTAAGGCAAAGAAAAAAACCATGACAATTGCCGAAAGCTTTCAGATGATCCTTTCTTCAACACATATTAGATTAATTGCAACTTTACTTATTTGTTATGGTATTGCTATAAATTTAGTGGAAGGTCCTTGGAAAGCAGCAGCCACTAAAATATACAAAACCCCGACTGAATATGCTGCATTTATCGGTAATTATTTAAGTTATACGGGAGTGTCTACCATTCTTTTTGTTGTACTTGGCTCAAATATAGTTAGAAAACTCGGTTGGTTTACGGCAGCTATTATTACTCCTATAATAGTTTTTACTACAGGTATATTATTTTTTACTGTTAATAATTTTGAAAGCTCTGCTGGTTTAATAGTAGCAAGCTTTATTCTTACCGATCCAGCTTTAATTGCCATAACTATTGGTGCTATTCAAAATGTGCTTAGTAAATCAAGTAAATATACCTTATTTGATTCAACAAAAGAGATGGCTTATGTGCCGTTAGATAAGGAAATAAAAATAAAAGGAAAAGCTGCTGCTGATGTGCTTGGTACAAAACTTGGAAAATCAGGAAGTGCATTCTTACAATCCTTGGTTTTTATTATTTTGCCTTCTGCAAGTTATCAATCTATTTCCGTATGTTTAATGTTTATATTTATAATCACCTGTTTAATATGGTTTTGGGCAGTAAAAGAATTAAACAAAGAATATAAAAAATCTGTTAAACTTTCTCAATAAAAAACAATTTTTTTCTTGCTATTGCTAACAAACTATTATTAGAATTAATGTAATTTAAAATATAGCGTGGAGGTTTTATGAGTAAAGATAATGATCCTAATTTAGAGGAAGTTATAAAAGAGTTTGATCCAGTAGCGAATAAAAAGTTCACTGAAGCAGAAAAGCAAGAACAAACAAGACAAGAGCAAGAGTTGTTTGAGTCTGAGGGAGATAGTCTTTTCACTAGTGGTGTTGATGCTACACCTGCTACTGCCACTTCATTATCCTCGCTTTCAGCTAGTGCTCTAGCAGGAGGTATATCAGGAGATGGCTTTGTAGATCCAATAACTGAAGCTATTCGAAAAGAAATTCTGGAAAAGCAGCGTGATTTAATAAGAAATCAATTACTAAAAGAAAATGCAGAAAATCCTGAACTAAAACCTAATTTTGAAAATGACGAAAAATTTAGAGATTTTTTAAAAACTTTAAATGAAGATCCAAATAAAAGAGAATTATACGATAAAACTTTAGAAAATCCTGAGCTTAAAAAAGGATTAGAAAATATAGAATTAGCAGGCTATAAAAACGTTCATGCATCACATAGTGCAGAAGTTTATCGTGAAAATAAAATTAAAGAAGAACAAGAAGAGTTATTAAGAAAGTATCTTAATAATGACCCTGCTTACTTAGAAGAAGCACAAGATAAAGAAAAATTCAGACAATTTTTAACAAACCTTAATGCAGGGGAAAGACAAGGCTTATATGATAAAGCTTTATCTGACGAGCAATTTAAAGGGCAGTATGAAAACATTAGACAAGAATATGCCAATAAGTATGTTGGCGGATTTAGGTCAATGCAGTGGGAAAATCAAGTAAGTGCAGGGGATCTTAGATCAACTGTAATTAAAAATGGTGCTGGTGAAGAAATTTGTACATTAGCCGAAAAAACTCATAAAACTGCTCCGATGACTGTCTATAAGCAAGATGGTACTCCAGTTACAGTTAATTCTTATAGAACAGTAGACTTTCCTATAAACCTTGAAGGTAAAAGTGGCACAATGCATTTATCGCTTGTTGCACAAAATAAAGAAGGTAAATCTAATAGTGCACTACGTTTTACTGCACATTATGAAGCAGATCCGCATCCTGATGGTACTCCTAAATTCAAAGAAATAAGCTCACCGCAACCTATAAAATTTATGGGAAAAGATGAAAATGCAGTAGGTTATATAGAGCATGGTGGAGAAATTTATACGCTGCCTGTAACACGAGGCAAATATGAAGCCATGATGAAAGAGGTTACAATAAACAAAGGGCAGGGTGTTGATGTCTCACAAACTATAGACCAAGATATTTATAGAGTTCAAGGAGGTGAAAAGTCAATATCTTCACAGCAAATAGATCCAGCAAACGAAAAACCTATTGAAACTAAAAATACAGAGATACCTGAACCTCAATCGGGGATAGCTTTTAATCAAGTGCCTCCTATAACACCTTTTAGTTCAGGGCAAAAGCCTGTGGTTTCACAAATGCCACAACCACAACAAGCTGAGGTTTCACAGCCACAGCCACAACCACAAAGTATAGTTGATGCAGCAGCAGGCTTATCGCAAGCTATGCAGAACTTATTAGATCAGTTAAATAAAGATTTAAAAAATGAAAATGAGCCAGCTGGTTTAATCGGTGAGGTAGCAGAGAAAATCTTAGGAGAGAAAGAAGCAAACGTTGACCAAAAACAAGCAGGAATTAATACTTTAGCTGAAAATGTATTAGGCAATAAAGAGCTTCCTGAAGAGGTAAGGGTAGAGGGTATAGGTGCTATATTAGAGGCTATAAATAAAGAGGATAATGGCTTATCAGGACCACAAAAAGGAATGCTGCTAAAAGATATGATGACTGCTATTCTAAATACAGATGATTTAGGTTTAGCTTCTAAAAAACAATTAGCAGGAAAGATAACTGACTCTGCTTTAGAGCTTAGTGAGCCAGATGTAAGATGGCAGGCTATTGATGGCATAACTGATGCTGTAATAGACAGTAAGCTTAACAAAGGTGAAAAAGGAGAAGTAGTTGAAATAGTAAGCAATAGGATAGAAGCTTCAAAGCATCCACTTCAAGAGAAAAGCCAATTAATAGGCGATGTACTACTAGATAAGGTTAGGGAAGCAGGAATTCTAAGCCCAGAGCAGCAGCAATTAATACAGCAAAATTTAGATAAAATTAAAGAGAAGCAAGCAGCAGAAGAAACAATAAAGAAAGTACAAGGTATTTTATATGATCCTTTATCTGACGCTGTAAAAAAGACGGATGCAATAAAAACTATCACCACAGATGTCCTAGATGGTCCAGCTAAAGCAGAAGTAAAAGGTGAGATAGTTCAAGGTATTACAAAAGAAGTTGCTCAAAGTCCTTTAGACATTAAGGATAAAGTGGGTATTATTGAGGTTGTAGGTGAGGCCATCGCTAGTCATAAAACCATGTCTGTACCAGACAAAGCTACCATTGCTTCGTATGCAGAAGATGGAATTGTAAAAAGCACAACTGAGCTAAAAGATAAGGAATTAATGACTAAAGGTTTGATAGATGGAATTCATAAGGGTGTAGGAAATCAAGGTCCTGAGGTAGCATCTGAAATAACTCAAGGCGTTGTCAAAAGCATTAAAGCTAATGCTGTACCTGAAGAAAAATCTACTCTTGAAAACATAGCCAACTCAGCAATAAAAGAAGCAATATTAGAAAGAGAACCCCAGAATTTAACTCAAGGGTTAAAAGAACAAAATCTAGAACAAGATAAGCCGCCGATAGATCAAACAAAAGAAAATTTAATTAAAGCTGCAAGAGAAACAATGGAAGCTTTGGGAAATCTTAATGAAGCTGCTAAGCCTGGATTTGAAAAAGGATCTGTTGATGATACATCAAAACAGTCAAAAGAACAAACAGAAAAACCTATAGTATCTGAACAAGAAAAAGTTGTACAAGAAACTTCAAGTAGGTTAAATGATATATCTCAATTTATAAGTAAAAAAGTTAATAATCTTCGTAACCTCCTTGATGAACGCGGAAATCTTAAAACTAATGAAGAAAAGAAAGCTGAATCGGAAAAGCAAGCTAAGGATTTAACTGAAAAGTTTAATGAAAAATCTTCTACTAAAGATCAGTTAGATTTCATACAGGCTAATTTAATTGATAATAAAGATTTATCTAAAGATGCTCGTTTAAAAGCTATAGATAATTTATTACAAGAACAGGTGGAAAAAAGAGGGGCAGCTGTTTCAGGGCAATCTCAAGATAAAACAGAAGATGTAAGAACTTTATTAGGAAAGTCTGAATTAAAACCTATAAGTAAAGATGAACCAGATATTGAAAGAGCTAAAATGGTTGTAGGAAAAGATAAAGTTAATATTAAAGATAATGTAGCAATTATGGCAAAATTGACGGATGCAAGAAGTGCTATACAGTTAGAAAATCCTACAGTATTGAATGTCAAAGCTCCTAATAATAAAAAAGGACAATCATTTCCATGATATAAATTTTTAGAGTTGTTGTGTGGATAGAAAACAACCTCGGTGTCATCCCGTGGACAAGCCACGGGATGACACTGATGGTGCTTTTCGATACATGCCGCAAAGTCAGCTCGCAATGACCTTATGATTCATCCCTCTTATAATTTAAAATGGCATAATCTTTCGTTATAGTGGGGAAGAAATCTTTATTAAAAGGTAATAATTCGGTTGTTTTATCTAAAAATTCTACTTCTACTATATCACCAGCACCAAAATTTAGGATATGTTTAATTTTGCCAATTTCAGTATGGTTATTATCTAATATTGATAAATTATTTAAATCAGTTATATAAAATTCATCTTCTTCTAGTTTTGGTAAACTTGAACGTAAACAAAATAATTTATAGCCTTTTAAATTTTCTGCTTCATTGCGAGTAGATATATTATTAAATTGGCAAATTAATTTACCTTTAGAATTTTGTTTAATTAGATTAATATTTACTTTTTCGCCTGATTCGTTTACTAATTCTTTTTCAGTTATTTTTATAGCAGGATCAGTAAAAGATCTTAAAATTACATGTCCTTTTATCCCATGGCATGATTTTATTACACCGACTAAAATTAAATTTTTTAAGGAATCCATTAATTTACCTTTAAATTTTGATAGTTATATATAATAATATAATTAAAAACTTTTTTATAGATATGATAAAAAAAATAATTGCTAGCATAATAATTTCTTGCTCCTTATTACTATTACTATTTCTTTTTTTTGGTGCATTGTCTCTAGTTAATTATAATTCTGTTGCAAGTAATTTCACTAGCCGCTTAGGAATTGCCAATGAGAATATCGGAAAAATAAAGATAAATAAATTCCCAATACCTTATTTAGCTATTGAATCGATAAAGGAAGAAGGAAAATTAGATTTAGAAGAAGTTAAAGTCTATTTCTCATTCTGGTCGCTTATAAAATTTAGCCCTCAAATTAGTAAGTTAGAAATATTAGATGCTAAGATTTATACAGATTCTAAGATGCTTAATATTTATAATAATGAAGAGCTGATAGATAAGTTTTTTAAATATAAACTGCAAAATATAAATCTTAATGTTACTAACCTCAATATTATTAATAAACAAGATTATTCCATTTTAAATTTTTCTAATTGTTCATTAAAAAAGGAACATTTATCATCTAATTATATATTTAAAACTACAAGTAATGAATTAGGGACAATTTTAGGCTCAATTAATAAGAGTGAGAATGTAGTAAATTTTAGCTTTGATATTGATAATAAAGATTATAATTTTAAATTATCACAAGTTTATAAGGATTCTAAGCTTGATGGTGGTAATGGTGAATATAATATCAAAAATCTAGCATTAGCAATGTATAATATACTACCGGATTTAAGCCATATTTTAAATAAGCTGAATCAAACAAGTGCAGTAAATGTTAAGTTTAATATTTTAAATTCAGAAGATGCAGTAGAGTTAAAAGATATAGTTGTGGAATCACCATTTATTACAGGAGGTGGTGCTAGTAGTATTGCTAAAAATAATACTACTACTGGTACTGTTAATTTAAATTTTTCTAAAATAGATTTAAATTCAATAGTCTCTTCAAATACTCCGGTAACATTTGATACTGCTCCATCGAATATTAGATTTATTTTTGCGGATAAGTTGCTTAAAATCAATATTGTAATTGATGAAGTAATTTTAAGTAATAATACTGCATTAGAGAAAGTAACATTTACTTCTAGCTTATCAAAAGGCACTTTAAAAATAGATGAATGCTTAGGAAGTATTAAACCAGGTGGTGAGTTTAAGCTTCTAGGGAATGTAACGCAAAATTCTATTAGAAGTATGTTTGATGGACAAATATATTTAAAGCATAATGATTTTAATTCGTTGCTAAATATATTAGGATTTGCTGATATCACAGTTAAAGATGCTATACCATTTACTCTATCGTCTGAGTTAAAACTAACCTTAATAGATTTATTTTTTAAAGATTTATTACTAAAGACGGATAATTTAAATTTATCAGGGAATTTTTCTGGTAAATTTATTGCTCAAACCCCTCATTTAAATGCTACACTTAGTATATCTTCCTTAGATTTAACAAAAAATAGTTATCCAGTAATTTCACCTTTTATCGAATTTGTACAAGGATTGACTAAGGATATGAAGAGTCTAGATTATCCAAGTAAGTTTATCCCGATTAGAACGAATCCTTATATAATTAATTTAGATATTTTAGTAGATGGTGTTAAATATAATGATCAAACCTTTGATAAGATGAATCTACTTGCTAAAATTTCACCAGCTAATGTAAAAATTAGTAATCTAGATTTTAAAACAAATAATAGTTACTTATCAACTAGTTGGAATTTGGATGCTTCTAGCGTATTACCATCTTTAACTGTAGAAATTAAAGATGGTAGTGTAAGTACTGATTTATTATCACCTGCAAAGCTACTTGATTTAAGAAATAAATTAGTAAATGATTATAGTTTGGATAAAGTTACGCTACAAATATATGGTAATCTATCTAGCTTGTCGCAAAATGATTTAGTATTAAAAAATGTTAAATTCTATGCAGTAAATAATAGTAATTTACTACAATTCAATAATATTGAAGCAGACTTATTAGGTGGTAAATTGCAAGGTAGTGGTAATATTTTGCTAAATCCTTACTCTCTTAATTTTGTATATGCATTAAACACAATAGATTTAGATAAAGCTTCAGCACTTTTACCTAAAATATTTGCTACTTCAGAAGGTGAGATAAGTATCAGTGGTAGTTTTTCTACTAAAGGTAATACACTGCAAAATCAATTATACAATCTTACTAGTAAATCACAATTTGCTATAAATATCATCACCGTTAATAACTTTAACATTGATTCTTTTATACAAAAAATTAACAATCTTGATTATAATGCATTGAATCTCGATAAAGATATAAATAGTGCAATAACGACAGGACAACAAAGAATTACGGGTATAAGTGGTAATATTGACTTACAAAAAGGTATTGCTCTTTTAAAAGATATAAATTTTGTTACACAATATAGTACAGGAGCCGCATCTTTCGCAGTTAATATATATAATTTTGATATGGATTCGTCAAATATGCTATCTTTTTATATTCCGTCTAGCCTTGTTAAATCTGATACAAAAAACACTAATTCTAATGCAGATAAGAGTGTTTTAAACAATCTTAGTTTGAAAGTACAAGGAAGTATGTTTGCTCCTAAAAAGACCTTTGATAGTAGTGAATTAAAAAAATTGCTAATATCACCAACAACTACAGAGGCAACTGATTTAGTTAACCATTAAAAATAAAAACACATGACTACTAATAAAAATTTAGACGAAAATATTAGCTTTGAAGAAGCTTTAAGCGAACTTGAAGAAATTGTAAAAAAAATAGATAACGGGCAAGAGACTTTAGAAGCAGCAGTGAATAGTTTTGAGCGTGGTATTTTGCTTAAAAATCACTGTGAAAAGAAACTCAAAGAAGCCCGTTTAAAAATTGAGAAAATTTCTAAGCTTGCAGACTCTACAATAACCTTGGAGGAAGTGGAGGTCTAAATACAGTAAATTTTTTAAAATAAAAGCTCGATGTTATCTCGCTTTATGCTGGATTCCCGCTTTTGCGGGAATGACATTGTATAGCAGCTAACTATTTAAAATGATACAAACATAAATATTATTCTATGCCTGACCAGATAATTGATTTTATTTATGACATTCCTAATATTGTCTTATTTCTTATAATCAACATTATTTTAATGGGGTTTTGCAGTATATGCTTATATCTCTCTAAATATATTATTCCAACTAATTTCCAAAGAGAAGAACTAGGCAGCCTTGGAGGATTTTTATCAGGTGTAGTAGGAAGCATGTATGCAGTATCAACTGGTTTTGTATTAATCTCTTAGGGTTTAATTCCCCGAAGGTCTGCTTCGTGATATACTAGATGCATGGAAGAAAGCAGTTATATACATAAAAGTGATAATGTCACAGTACTAATATATCATTTAGTAACACCGGCAAAGTATAGAAGAGTAATATTCAAAGAGGAACTAGACGATTATTTATGTAAAATTTGTGAGGACATAGAAGCTCGTTATGAAATTAGATTTTTGGAAATAGGAGTAGATAAAGAACATGTACATTTTTTACTACAGTCAATACTAATGTATAGCCCAACAAAAATAACTCAAATCATAAAAAGTATTACATCTAAGGAAATGTTTAAGAAATATCCAGATCTTAAAGAAAAATTATGGGGAAGTGAGTTTTGGAGTAAAGGATATTTTATGAGCACAGTATGTAAACATGGTGATGAGCGGAAATTACGTAATTATGTAAAAAATCAAGGTTCAGGCAAACCTTCTTATAAAGCATTTCAACAAAAACAGTCAAAACTTACGCTATGTTTGGTTCTAAATATCGTAAAGATGGAGAACGAAGCTGTTGTTGCATATAGTCATCTAAAAGCCCTAACTTTATTTGGTAGACCGTTTTACCTATTTTATTTGCAGTTCTTTTGAGAAAAGCCCAAACTAGAAATGCACAACTAATGTGATTACGTTGGATACGCTGTTTTCTGCATTGGTAACGTTCTATACCAGTCAGTTGCTTAATTTTTCTATGCATGCTCTCAATTACCCATCGCAAGCCAAACTCATCTTGTGCAGCTTTAGAAGATTTTTGAGTTTTGTTATTGGTAACAACATAATCAACTCTGTTGGTAGAAACAGTAAATTTAAACAAATTAACATGCTTATTTTTGGCAAATCCTTTTATATGAATCTCCATTCCATTCTTAATTTCTTCATCTGAAAACGTCAACTTGCTAACAGCTTTATAAGGCTCGTAATCACACGTTTTACTAACATTTCTATTGGCTTTAATAGGGGCATAATAATATTTGCCCAAGGAGTCAACATGTTGCATAATTTTGTGTGTAGCATACCATGTGTCAAAAAGTACAGTTTGAAAAGGAATCTTTTTACTATAAACAGCATTATTGAACATCTTTAGTAGGTGATCTAGTTTCGTCGCTCCATCATGATCAGGTGAAAAAATGCGATAATCTATTACCCAAAACTTATCAATATCGGGGTTATAATATACAAGACTCACTACTCCTATACCGGTAGTAACTCCACCTGTAGCTCCACTATACTGCGATCTAGCAACCTCTATTTTCTTTGTGTTCCTTTTGTTTAACACCGTATCATCAAATATTGTATATCCGTTAGATGAAAAGATAACATCATTCTTAATGTGTTCCCATAACAAAGAAGGAGTATATTTTTCATTTTCTAAAAATCTATTAATAACATCATGGCTACATTTCTTGGCATGTTCAGCGTAGTAGGTTAAACTATAATTCTTTTGGCTAATTGTTAAAAATTGACAGTAATCTGTTCTATTAATTGGTATTGCTTGCAATCTGTTCCTCTTTGACATGTTTAATTATTCTTACAATAATTTATCACTCTTCCACTCATAGCGTAAGTTTTGCAGTTAAAACTTTTTGGATAGATACCTCGTAGCTCTGCTGCGAGGAGTATCATTAGATAAAAATACAGATAAGGTAAGGAGTTGGCAGAATCATCCTTTAGAATGAGTTTATGCTATAGTATATTTTGATGAGTTAATAGTTAAGGTTAGATAAGATAAGCGAATAATTAATAAGTCCGTATATGTTGCATTAGGTATTGATTTACAAGAGAAAAAAGATATTTTAGGGTTATGGATTAGCGAGAAGGAGGGGGCAAAGTTCTGGCTTGCTAATTTTTACTTACATGAAGAATAGGGGACTTAAAAATATTTTAATTGCTTGTAGTGATAACCTTACCGGCATGAGTGAGGCAATATCTTCATAATAAACGAGTTTTTCCAAATGATGATTCTGTTTTTAAGACTCTTTACTTGACAATTAACTATATTACGAGAAAATGGAGCATGCCAATCCAAAATTGGGGAGAAGATATGACTCATTTTTTAATAAAATTTGACCAAAGAATTTAATAGGATATTCTAGAATTTGGTGAGTAGGCCAGTAGAATTTTCTTCCCCCTAGCCTCTCTCAAAACCGTACGTAAACCTCTCAGCTTATACGGCTTCCATTAAACAACCACTCTTGTTATCCCTATTTTCCAATGTGCAAATAAATTTGGGTTATGCAACGCAATATTTTGGATATACTTTATTGCTTTAATTTTATGCCTCGTATACCGTTTATATTTTCTCATTGCCCATTTTACTAAGATCTTAGTAAAATGTTGTAAAACCCATGCCAATTCTGATATACCATACTTACCATAATAGTTAATCCAACCTACTAGTTTAGGGTTACATACCCTAGCAATATCTTCTAAGCTTGATCCACTTCTTTTATATATTTGGTAGGTTCTTATCTTTTGGCGTATTTCTTTACAAGACTGTTTGCTAATTGCTGGATTAAATCCAGTAAAAATCCTATTCTCTTTACTATTCTTTACTGTTCTAGGTCTGAAAGTGTATCCAAGAAAGTCAAAAGATATGCTTGGATAATTATCCTTCCGTCTATTATCCTTACAGTAGATTATCTTTGTCTTCTCTAAATTCATTTCAATGCCACACTCTATAAATCTTTCAACTAGCTTAGATAATATTTCTTTCGCTTGATTTTCTGTTTTACAGTGAACAAGACCATCATCTGCATATCGACACCATTCAACTTTTGGATAATTTCTTTCCATCCATTTATCAAATGCATAATGCATGAACAAATTACTTAGCATTGGACTAATTACTCCTCCTTGAGGTACACCACAACTCTTAGTAACTATTTTCCTATCTGATTTTTGCATTGCTGCTTTTAACCATCTTCCTATGTATAATTCTATCCATTTATTATTATTGTGTTTCTTCAATGCGCTCATGATAAGTGCATGCTGTATATTGTCGAATAATCCCTTGATGTCAAACTCCAGTACCCAATTATTTTTCCAGCATCTCTGCCTTGTTACCTCTATAGCTTCTAAGGCTGATTTATTTGGACGATATCCATATGAATCCTTTAAAAAGTGAGGTTCAATTTTTGGTTCAAGTTCTAACTTTACTACCATCTGAGCTATTCTATCTTCTACTGTAGGCACTCCTAAAATTCGTTGATCTCCATTTCTCTTAGGTATGGCTACAGCTTTAACAGGCTGTGGCATATAACTTCCTGCAGACATACGATTCCAGATCTTGTATAAATTCTTTTTCAAGTTTTCTTCAAAATCTTTTATCGTTTGTTGATCAACTCCTGCAGCTCCAGCATTTGCTTTTATAAGCTTGTATGCTTGCAACACTAACAGTTTCGAAATCTTAAATGGTTTCGTCATTACCTCTATCTCATCCCTTTAAAAAAAAGTTGAATATTAGTTAGACAGTGTAATTCACTTCCTTCGCTCCATCGTCATTACAACAACTTCAATACTACTACAAAGTGATCCGCCCCAGTGCACTGCTTTAGTATTCTTTATCTTGCAGTCACCCTGCTTGATATTCTACTTTTACATCAGTACGACTGGTTCCCGCAGTTCCATAAAAGAGCCTAGATTAGATTCATGCCACCTATACACCGAGTACCGCTTACCCAACATCCGAGTAGCCGATAAGCTTATCCCTAGAGAATGTGTAGCCCTAGGTTTTGATACTATTATCATTTACGACGCTTATAGTAGTTCACTCTCATTCATCTCTCTAATCCTTACTTCACCAAAAAGTTTTTTTTGATTTTCCTTAATGCTCACGACCATCGCTCTTAACCACAGCCGCTTAAGGTAGTTTGAGACCAACTCTCGATAACCGATCTCGGTGGACCTACCACCATCTCTTCTATAGCTTTGCTACGGCACACACACAAATTTTAGAACAGAGCCGAATTGGTATCTTTTTTAACTTGCATCATAATTAGCACCAGATAACTCTACTATCTCAGGTTCTTGATTAGAGGTAGGTATATTATCTTTTATATCTATATTAATCTCTTCTGTAGGTAGTACATTAATTTGATTATCATTTAAGTGATTTGTGTTTTCCAAATCGGTACTTATAAGCTCAAGAGTATTCTTAAGATTTACTAAAAGATTTTTTGTTTCTACCCCGTTTTTATGTAAAAGATCGGCAGAATATATTACTTTTTTTATTGTCCCAAATTTGGGAGAAAAACCCCGCACTTGCAGTGCGTCGTTTTAACATATAGAATGTAGAGATGCAGTATTACAAGAAGATAAGCCACACAGTTTACGATTGCACTTATCATATAGTATGGGTGACTAAATATCGATATAATATATTGGTTGGTGATATTGGTAGGAGAGTCAAGGACCTAACCCAAGAGATATGTAAGGATAATGGAGTAGAGATATTAAGAGGGAAGATAGCTTCAAATCACGTACATATCTATGTATCTGTGCCACCTTATCAAAGTATTAGTAAGGTGGTACAGTATCTAAAAGGAAAGAGTTCAAGGAAGATTCAGCAGGAATTTCCAGAATTACGGAAACAGTATTGGGGTAAACACTTATGGGCTGTTGGATATTTTGTCAGAACCACAGGCAATGTGACTGACCAAATGATCAAGGATTATATTGATAAACATGAATCGAGAGATGATAAGTTTGGAAACTTTCAAGTTGAAAACTAGCTATAGCTAAGGCATTGATGCCGTAATCTTAAGCCCTGCATTTGCAATGCAGGGTGGTTAACTATTTCTATTGGATTTTGATTTAAGTGTGACATGTCACTAGAGATGTCTAATGCAGCTAAATATTCGTTATACCATTCTTGATCATCAGGAGAAGAGCTTTGCATTTTACTTTTGATAATTTCTTGAAATATTTGCTTACCTCTTTCAATATTAGGAACTTTTTTAGCTTCACTTTCAACTAATGTTAATTTAATAATATTTTTATAGTCCCTTTGGTGGTTAAAACCTCCATCTTCCAGATGGAAAAGCTTTAGCTTGCCATGTGCGCCATGATGCATTGCATCATAAGCACCATGAGTTCAACACTTCAGGAAATCACCTAACAGTTTACTATCGTCTTTATCACACAGTGTGGTAGAAATTGTTTGTGCACGCAGTGACTGTAGATCTAATAGTGGTAATGTACCGATTATATGATTAAAGACATATTGAGGCACATGAACCAGACATGATTTCTCTCACATACGGCTTGAATAAGCTTTAGCTTGATATGCGACTTCTAGTCGCTATAAAACAAACTTTCATCTCTCAGATGAAAGTGATTGATTTCTTCTTCGTTCAATTATGATTGTAAACTGGGATCATTTTTTAATACACTAGCTGTAGTTACAGGATCTGAAAATAAACAAATATTTTCAGTATTGTCTATTGTGTGCGTTGTTGCCATAGCTAAAAAGCTTGTTGTACCAAAAGTTGTTACACTTTCAACTGCTTTAGGGTTATTTATTTGTGATACTATACGAGCATTTACTAGTTTCATAGTTGCAATTATTTCTGTTGTATGTTCAAAATATGATAACAACAAATTTTCATCCTCTTTAACAAATGGCAGCACAGATAAGATAGAAAACGTTCCAGCATGACTAAGTTGTTTTTGATTTACGTTTACTGAAAATTTTCCATCACAGCTTAAGGTTTTTTCTAATTTTATTGTTTCTTCTGATTTTCCTGTAAGATTTTGAGATATATTATCATTTTGTATTGAAATAAGTTTTGAATGATCTATAATTCTATTATACATAGCATTTAGATCTTTTTCTTTTATAAGATTCTTATCTTCTAATTGATCTGCTGCTTTTCTAATATCATCTATATTATTAAGCTGTCCATTTTTTAGCTGTTCTCTAATTTTACCATAAAGCTTGTTAACAAAATTAAGCTTGGGTTGTAGTTCTAGAACTAAATTGTTTATTAAATCTTGGACCACCATTATTGGTTTTGTAATTCCTACTTGCTTTTTAGTCATATAACCTTCCTTAAAATGAAAAATTTTTATTAATTTATACTATTTAACTTTAAAACTTATTTTGCTTTTTAATTACTTTTATTTTCACTATAGCTAGCATAAATATCAGACAGCTTATTATTGTTCCTATAAATACTCCCCTGAGGTTAAAATATTGTAGTGATAGAGAGTAATATTCCCAAAGTAGAAAAGTTGCTGCTCCACTTAGTGATGATAAAACCATTATTTGTGTTGGTACTCTAATGCTAAAAAGCATTGTTACTAGCGGTACTAATATTACAGGTCCCCAAAAGCCGGTAAAGAATACTACTAAATCTATTACGTTGCTAAATTTTAGAGCAGCAATTATAGCAAGGCTTCCTATTACTACATTAATAATTCGTGCAATTAATAATAGTTTTTGCCCGTTTTTTACCTTTAGAATCGGGTTAATTATATCTTTAACAATAGCTATAGAAGTAACATTTAAGTCAGAATCCGCGGTAGACATAACAGCAGCAAGTAGCCCACTTATCACTATACCTTGAATTAAAGGCGGAATTATTTGATTGATTAGATAGGGTAATACTAAGCTTGATGGTTGCTCTGGATAAAGTTTATAAGCAATTAAACCATTTAAAGTAACGCAAATTAAAAAGAATAAATATATAACCGATTTTGTATATATTGCTTTAGTTGTTTGAGTAGGGTTTTTATTAATCAAAGCTCTTTGAATAAAAGTAGGATATAGATTCATCATACTAAAGCTTAAAGCAGCAGCGATTATATAAGAAAATAAGTTAGATTGATTAGTTTCAACAATCAAATCACCTATAAAACTTATAGAACCAACTTTATTTAATCCTGTAAAAGTAACAACAGGTATCGCAATTATCATAGCAAAAAATTGCAATATATTGGTAAAAACAATAGATTGTAAACCACCGATTGTTGTATAAATAAGTACTATACTATAGCTTAATATTACTCCTTCTATATAGTTTATCTCTAGAATATACTGAAAAATATAACCGCTGACACTTATTTGAGCTGCTAAAAATCCAACCGATACAATTACGGAACTAATCCCGCCAATGAAGCGACCTATATTGCCGTAGTATATACTCATTATATCGCCTATGCTTTCTGCTCCATGATGCTTTGCAATTAGCGGTACTATATAAATAGCGATTATGATATCTATCGGGATAGTAAGTATTAAAGCGTAAGCATAATATGCATGTCCTAAAAAAGCTTTTTCTGTAATACCGAAAGTAGTAGCTCCTCCTACAGAACTTGCAAATATGGTAGCTATTAACAGTAATTTGCTATTCTGAACCTTACTCTCTACATTTGCATAGTTTTTAAAGCTACTATTTTTAGCTCGGTAATAAATACCTACGGCTAAAATTGATATTAGATATAAGAATACGATAATATTATCGATAGGTATTTTAGGCATTATAAGATTTCTGAATTAAAATAAATTATTAATATATCTTATTTATCACAACATAAAAATAAAAAACTCATTAATAATTATTAACTAATTGATTAACAGATATTAATATTTTTTGAATAAATAATTCAATGTAAATAAATAGGTTAATTATGTCCGATTTTAAATGTATAGCTACTCTTCCTAAAGATTTAAGAACCGGTCCTCACGATCCACTGCCTCCGGTACATACTATTGGAGGAAAATTAATAGCTGCTTTACCTTATCCTAGTTTAATGACCACTCAAACTACAAATATGTTGATAGAGTTTGGCAAATGTACCCAAGGTGTAGCTTATAATGTTGTTAATTGGGGAAGCAAATTATTAAGATCTTGTCCGGATGATAGTAAACATAGTATTGATGAAGTAATAAAAGACAGTAGTAGAATAAGCTTTGTATTTGATGGACCTTTTGAAATATTTTCAAATGGAACAGTAAATTTCTGGGGGACGTCATATAATGTTGTTGGCAATGTAATAAAAGAGGGTAGCACTGCTGTTCTTAGAGGCTTTAATACGACAAGTGCTTGTTCTAGTAGTAATTTAAGAAGTGATTTATTTCCAAATTCAGCAATAGTAGTACAAGGTGCGGGAATAAGTAGTGGATGGATAGATGAAAATAATCCTGATAGGCTTGTTATGCCAAATAGTGACCTAGCTACTACTTCTGGATTAGCATCATTTGGTATACAAATGGTAGTAATGGTTTGTGGTGTACTATTTTCCATATGTGATATCTTTAAAATTCGGGAATATTGTAAAGGTGAAAGAAAAAAACATATGATCTTGATGAAATTTATCCGCCCGATAGTAATAAATTAAATAATGAATTCGTAGAGCATAATGGTAAAACATATCAATATAACGAAGATACTGATACTTACCTGCCACTTACCGGCGTTGATCTTGGTTATGTATAAGTTTAATGTCATTGTAAGTGAGCTTAAAACTTAAGTAGAGTGTAGAAATCTCATAAAGCAAACTCCTGAGATTGCACACGTACAAAACTTACAGTTTCTCCGGCGTTGTTACATGGCTCAAAAAACATGTACAATGTCATCCCCGCATAGGCATTGCCCGCGTGGATTATTTTCTCGTCATTGCCACGCTCCTTGTAATCGCATAGCTCTTGACGACTCTCAATTCACGCAGGCAATCCTCATGCAGGGATGACATCGGGAGCTATGCAACAAGACCAGTTTCTCTTCACAATAACGTTTTATAGCATTAAAAAATTCAATGCGTAAAAATATCAACTTCATCCCAGCCGACTAAATCTAAATTGGCTCTGATCGGTAGAAATTTAAAGATGTCTTGAGCAAGTTCAAATCTATTTTCTTTAATTAACATTGCTATTAAATGCTCTCTTAACTTATGCAAATAAAGCACATCTTTAGCAGCATATTCTTGTTGGCCGGAAGATAAATTATCAGCACCCCAATAAGAAGATTGTTGTTGTTTGGAAATATTTACTCCTAACAATTCTCTACATATATCCTTAAGCCCATGGCTTTCAGTATAAGTTCTAACTAGCTTTGAAGATATTTTAGTACAAAAGATATTCTCTAAATCAACTCCCAAATATTTTTTTATCGCTGCTAAATCAAACCTTGCGAAATGAAATATCTTGCAACGTTCTTTATCACTTAATAAATTTTTTAGGTTAGGAGCATTATAGTTTTGATCTAGAAAATGCACAAGGTGAGCATCACCATTTCCGTTACTAAATTGTAGCAGACAAAGTTTATCTCTATATAAATTTAACCCCATCGTTTCGGTATCTATCGCTAAATCGCCTTCTAAATCAAAATCATCAGGTAAATCGTTTTGGTAAAGTGTAATAGTCATAATATATTCTTTGGTTAAATTTTAAGTTCTGTGATAAGCCTATGGTTTGCTATTGGTATTAAATACTTGTTCGTTTGGAGCTGCTATACCTAAAACTTTGCGTGCTTGCTCATCTAGCATATCTTTGTCTAACGATTCGGTTCTAAGTAGTTTAACGTTATGTTCAAGTTCTACTCGCTCAGCTCGCAATAATTTCAGTTCATCATAGGCTTTTTCAAGCTTTCTATTTACTTTTAAATAGGCAATAACTCCTTTATTGCCGTAAATGCAGTGAAAAACAAAATATCCTAGCAGCAATGCTAGAAAGATATTTAAAATTATTTTTTTTGTATGATTATTTGAAAGTATTGAATTAAAAATACTCATAAATATAATCCATTTATAGAAAATATTACTGGAGCAGTTAAAATTATACTGTCAAATCTATCCAATACTCCTCCATGACCTGGTATAATATTGCCGCTATCTTTAATATTAAACTTTCGTTTAAAATATGAAATAAATAAATCACTTAGCTGAGCTATTAAAGCTAGCGTGCAACTAATTATAAACAAATAAATCCTATTTGAGAAATAGTAATTTTCAATATAAAAACCTGGTATAAAACTAATTAAGATTGTAACTAAGCCTGCCGATAATATTCCTGTAATTAAGCCGCTCCAAGTTTTTTTAGGGCTAATTTTTGGAGCAAGCTTTGTACCGCCAAAAGCTTTGCCGCCAATCATCGCAAATGTATCTACCGACCAAATTATGCAAAAATAAAGCATAATAAGCCAGTTATTTATAGGATTGCTACTTAAGAATATTAATAAGCTTATGGGAATTGGGATAATAATTAACCCTATTATTAGATATATAGTAGAAGAATAGGTCATGTCATACCATTCGCTAAGCATTCCTATAGCCACTAATACCATTAAAATATAGAATAAAGGTTTAAGCCATAATATAGCTACCACAAATGATGGTACTAATACTATACCGGACAGTACTCTTAAATATAAATTTGATTTTTGTTTATCTTTTGCCAAACGTTCTTTTCCTTTTTGAATAATCATCTATAGCGTTTATTATGTCTTCTTTATTAAAATCAGGCCAATATTTTTGAGAAAAATATAGCTCAGCATAAGCTGCTTGCCAAAGCAAGAAATTACTAATCCGGAAAACACCGCCAGGTCTTATTAATAAATCTACATCCGGCATTTCTGGATCATATAACGCATTCTGTATATCGCTCTCAAGAATTTCTGTTTTACCACTTGCAATAATTTTAGTGCAAGCATCTGTGATTTCTTGACGGCTACCATAGCTAAAAGCTATACAAAGAGTTAATTTGTTATTATCTTTCGTTAATTCTATAGCATTATTTATTTGTTTTTGCAATGAGTCGCTTAATAAATTAAGCCTACCTATTACTTTTATTTTAATGCCATTTCTATGTAAATTATCTAGCTCTTTTTTTAAATAAATATTTAATAACTTCATTAAAAAAGATATTTCTGTAGTTGAGCGTTGCCAATTTTCAGAAGAGAAAGTATATAGCGTAACATATGGTATTTTAAGGTTAATAAATTCCGGTAATAATTCATGAACTTTATCAGCTCCGGCTCTATGTCCCTCAGATTTAGGTAAGTCATGCGTAGCTGCCCAGCGTGCATTACCATCCATTATTATTGCTAAATGTTTTATGTTAGTCATTATTAAATATATATTTTTGGTTCTTTTTAATGTCATTGCGAGCCTTTGAAAGTGGCGTGGCAATCTCGTCAGACTTTTTAAGATTGCTTTGTCGCTACACTCCTCGCAATGACGACTATACCAATTTTTAAAGTTCTATCTTAGTATACACAGGAAGTTCTATTCTAACCGACAGCCCACCTAAATCCTTGCTATCCTCTAGGTAAAGAAATCCATTATGATTTTTTATTATCTCACGAGTAATGGCAAGTCCAAGTCCTACATTACTTGAATTATCTAACTGTCTTGCTTTATCTGATCTATAAAATGGTTTTAATACTAAAGGTTTTTCTGCATCATCTATGCCCCTGCCATTATCTTCAATTATTATCAATAAGTTAGATGAATTAGCATTTAACGAAATTCTAACTTTAGTACCATATTTTATAGCGTTACTGATTAAATTAGACAAGGCTCTTTCGAAAGAATGTGGTTTAATTCGAAGTTTCACTCCATCTAATTTACTAGGATTTATAAACTCAATATCTATATGTGACCATTTATTTAAAAAAGATTTAATCCAAGATAAAATAAAAACTTCTTCAAACTGTTCTGCACTTTCACCTCTGGCAAAATCTAAATAGGAATTTATCATTTGCTGCATGGTTAATATATCTTGCTTTAATCCGTCAGTTTCTTCATTTTCGTCCATTAATTCAAGTTGTAATTTCATACGTGTTAAAGGAGTTCTTAAATCATGAGAAATCATGGCAAGCATAGTAGTTCGTTTGGTGATTTGCTTTTCTATACGAGATTTCATCTTTAAAAAAGCAAGCCCTGCTTTTCTTATTTCTAAAGCACCTGTAGGCTTAAAATTCTTACTTTTTAAGATACCTCGACCGAATTCGTCCATACTATCTGCAAGAGCAAGTATTGATTTAATTTGATTCTTAGAGAAAATAATAGAGATGGAAAGTAATATGATAGTTAAAAATATAATCCACAGAACAAAAATATATACTGTTGGGTTAAGTAAAAGTTTGGCTGGAAAAGAAATATTTAATATCTCATTATTTAGTTCTAATAATACTTGAATTCTATTTTCCTTAGTTAAGTTAATTATATTTTTCTCATGAATTTTTGTATTTAAAATATTTTTAAATATAGTTAAGGGTTCGTTTAACTTAGGCTGTTTTGCTAATAGTTTCTTATTAGGCTCAAATTGATAAGATAAATTGAGGTAATTTTCTGATAAATGTGTTATTTCTTTGGGATTGTTTTTATGCTCTTTAATTAAAGATTCTATTTCATTGATAATAATGGTGCTAGTATAATATGAAACATTATACCAATGACGATCATAAAACAAAAATATAGCAACTAGCTGTCCTATCAGAATCGGCATAATTATGATAAGCATAAATCTTAGGAACAAAGTCCTAGGTAATATTTTAGATATAAAGTGCATATCCCTCGTTACGCACGGTTTTTAAATATTTTGGTTCTTTAGGATTATCTTCCAGCTTATTCCTTATTCTTGTAATTTGTACATCGATAGAGCGTTCACTAAGACCTCCCATAATTTTTGAAAGCTCAAAGCGGCTAATAGAAGTGCCAAGACGTTCTATAAATATTTCAAGTAACTTCTGCTCAGTAGAGCTAAGCGGAATTATCTGATCATTTTTAGTAAATTCTTTAGTATTATAATTATAAAAATTATTGCCAAATTTAGTTATATTTTTTTCCTTTTTAGGACTATTATAATTATTGATCAAGTTATTTATACGCAATAATAATTCTCGTGGTTCAAAAGGTTTGATAACATAATCTGATGCACCAGCTTCAAGACCTTTAACGCGGTCATCGGCTTCCGATAAAGCAGTTAACATTACTATCGGTATATTATTGCCAGCATCCCTAATGGTAGTAGCAAAATCAAGTCCTGTAATACTTGGTAACATGACGTCTAAAATAATCAAATCGTAATTAGAAGTCTTCAACAAATCTTTTACCTCTATAGCTGAGACGGCAGTTGATACTAAAAACTCATTTTTATTTAAAAACTGCTTTAAAAGTGCTAATATTCTGGTATCATCATCAACAATTAGGATATGTGCCTTATATTCTTGCATATAAATATGATGTAATTTTTAAAAATTTTTTCGTCATTGCGAGGTGCATAGCGACGAAGCAAACTTAGGAGTTTGCTTTATGAGATTGCCACACTCCTTGCAGTCGTTCGCAATGACATAATTACTCTAGTACAAATAACAATTAATAACAATGACAAAAAATTCAGAAAATAATCTTTGGTATATTTGGATTAATGGTGAGTTAGTTCCTTATGAACTTGCTACAGTACATGCTTTAACTCATAGTTTACATTACTCAGGATCGGTATTTGAGGGTGAGCGGGCTTATAATGGTAAAGTTTTTAAACTTAAAGAACATACTGAAAGATTAATTAAATCAGCAGAAGTTTTAGGGTTGAAAGTACCTTACAGTGTAGAAGAAATTGTAAAAGCCCACAAATTATTAATAGAAAAAAACAATATTCAGGATGCATATATAAGACCGCTTGTTTGGTGCGGGAGTGAATCTTTAAATATTATTAATCCTAAATTATCAACTAATGTTCTGATTGCGGTTGTTTCTTCTATGCCACGAGCATTTACTGCGGGATTTAATTTGCATGTAAGCAAATGGCGTAAGGCTGCACCTAATATGATGCCGGTACAATCTAAATCCGCTGCTTATTATAATATGGCGATAACCAGTAAAAAAGAAGCTAAAGCTCTTGGTTATGATGATGCATTATTACTTGATTATGAGGGATATATTGCGGAATGCACTACAACAAATATTTTCTTTGTTAAAGATAATGTGCTATATACTCCAATTGCCGATAGATTTTTAGATGGCATAACAAGACGAACTATTATTGAAATTGCAAAAAATTTAGGGTTAGAAGTAAGAGAAGAGCGTATAAAGCTAGAGCAAATAGAAGATTTTACTAGCTGTTTTGCTACCGGTACGGCAATTGAGGTTCAGAATATTAATTCTATAGATCTCGACGGAAAGAAAGTTACTTTTAATGATCATAAAATTGTTGATATGTTAAAAGAGGAATATGATAGAATTGTAAGGGGATAAAAACGTCATTGAAAGGAGAATCACTTGTGCGGCAATCTTGTGAGATAGTCCACGGTATCCAGAAAAACAATAAAAAAACACTAACATATTTTTAACTGGATCCCGTGGACAAGCCACGGTATGACAAAATAGGCTTGCAATGACGAAACAACAACATAAAAATGAAAAGCAATGAATAACATATTTAAAGGTTTGATTACGGCAATAATAACGCCGTTTAAAAATAATAAACTGGATTTAGAATCGCTTGAAAAAATTATTAACCGCCAAATTGACGGAAAGGTTGATGGAATAATATTAGCCGGCACAACCGGCGAGGGAAGTAGTTTAAGTTTTGAAGAATATAAATTATTATTGCAAACAGCTAAGGATATAGTAAATAAGCGTATTCCTGTAATTAGTGGATGTTCTTCAAATAATACTGCATATGCGGTAGAGCTTGCAGCAGCCTCTACAAATATTGGGGTTGACGGTTTTATGGTTAGTCCGCCGTCATATTTGAAGCCTACTCAAGACGGAATCTATAAACACTTTGAAGCAATACATGAAGCTAGTAATTTACCGATTATGCTATATTCAGTTCCGGGTAGAACTGGAATCGATTTTACTGATGAAGTAATATTCAAACTGTCTAGATTGCCTCGTGTTTTAGCTTTAAAAGATGCAGGAATAAATTTAGAAAGACCGCTTAGAATTAAATCTATAGTTAAAAAAGGATTTAATCTATTATGCGGTAATGATGATTTAAGTCTTGCTTTTAATGCTCAAGGCGGAGTAGGGTGTGTGTCCGTAGCTTCTAACGTTGCACCTAAATTATGCAAAGAGCTTCAAGAGAAATGGTATAACAATGATGTTAAAGGAGCTTTAGATATTCATCAAAAATTATTACCTTTATATAAAGCATTATTCGTAGAATCAAACCCGATTCCAGTTAAGTATGCTATGCATTATTTAGGATTCTGCACAAACGAAATTCGTTTGCCTTTAACTGAAGCAACAAATACAACCAAAAAACAAATTGAAGAAATTATAACATCATTATCTATAAAGTTATGAGTGAATATAAGAAAGTTATTGTACAAAATAAAAAAGCTCTATTTAATTATTTTATTGAAGAAAGGCTGGAGGCGGGTATTGTATTAAAGGGCAGTGAAGTTCAATCGCTTCGTCAAGGTAAAGCATCTATAGAAGAGAGCCATGCAGCTGATACGGGAAATGAGGTATTTTTGTACAATTGTCATATTGCAGAATATGAAAAAGCAAATAGATTCAATCACTCTACCAGAAGACCGCGTAAATTATTATTGCATAAGAAAGAAATAAATAAAATTATCGGTAGAACTAAAATAAAAGGTTATACTCTAGTTGCCTTGTCTATGTATTTTAACAAAAAAAACAAGATAAAAATTGAGCTTGGCATTGCTAAAGGTAAAAAATTACATGACAAGAGAGAAACGATTAAAGAAAAAGATTGGAAGAGGGATCAAAGTAGATTGATCAGACAGAAGTAAAGAGTGGGGTATGGTTGTCACCCCGTAATTTATTCACGGGGTTCAGGAAAAAATATGTAATATTTTTATTGTTTTTCTGGATTCCGCGGTCAAGCCATGGGATGACACAGTAGGAGTTGCATCTCCTCGCAATGACGTATCTTAGCCCGAAACAAAATAAAATTAATTTTAAAGGTTATTTATGCAGCATATTATTGGAAAGATATTAGTTATATTTGTAGTAATTATAGGAGTTTTATTTATTTTTAAGACTATAAAAACTTCTTCTACAAAACCTGTTTCCATAGAAGTTAAACAAAATGAAGAGCCTCAACAATGCGAAGAAGAAAGAGTTAAGAAGATTATCGAAGAATATTTACTTAGTACTCCTGAAATAATAATACAATCAATAGAAAATCTACAAAAGCGTAAAGTACAAGAAAGTGAAACCAAAATTAATAGCTATATTAAGGATAACAAATTAGATATCGAGAATAGCCAAAATTTTCCTGTTATAGGTAATAAAGAAGGTGATATAACTATAGTTGCTTTTTATGATTATTCTTGTTCCTACTGTAAAAAAGGTGATGTTTCTTTAAATGAGTTATTACAAAATGATCCAGAGGTGAAAATTTTGTTAAGACCATTACCTATACTTGGTGATGCCTCTGATTATTTAGCAAAAATAGCTTTAGCAGTTTATAAAATTAATCCTAGCAAATTTAAAGCTGTTCATAGTGAATTAATGAAGATAAGAAATTTTTCTAAAGAAACTGTTGAAGAATTATTAGCCAAAAATGACTTAAATATTACGGAAGTTGAAGAGATAGCTGATAGTTCTGATGTAAGAGATTTAATCGCTCAAAATATGCAGATAGCTAGAAATCTTAAAATTCAGGGTGTGCCTGCATATGTAATTAATGCTAGGTTAATCCCAGGATCAGTAGATTTTCCTCAATTATTAAGCATAGTCAAAGAAATTAGAGATAGTAAAGATTCTTAAAAATAAAATGTCGTTCTTATTTTTATAAGAATGACATTTTACCATATCATAATGTTTTCACAAAATTATTATGCCTCTATCTCTTACTAAAAAATACTACATTGCTGAAACTCCAGAAGAAATAGCTTTATGTGATGCTGTCAAAAATAATGATATTGAGCAAGCGGAGCGTTATATTCTAAAGTTTCAGCAAGACAAACAACTACAAAATTTTCAAGCAAATCTTTGTGGACCTTTAGAACTCCATCCTCTTGGTTTTGAGATCGCCGGTAATCCTATTATATTAACTGCAACCATAAATAAAAATAACAAAATGGTTAATAGCTATTGCGTTATGGCTTTAAACCGAATATTGAAAATCATGATGGTTGTAGACCTATATTTGCGGTATTTAAAAACAAGGATTTTAAGACAGTAAAAATACTTATAAATTATCTTAGTAAAGAAGAGCTTCATATTAAAGACGATTTTGGTCGGGATGCTTTATATTTCTCAGTATTAAATGAGCGTTTAGATTTAATAGATGGTTTAATACTTATATATGGAGTAAAAATTAATCTCTTAGGGTTTAATTCCCCGAAGGTCTGCTTCGTGATATACTAGATGCATGGAAGAAAGCAGTTATATACATAAAAGTGATAATGTCACAGTACTAATATATCATTTAGTAACACCGGCAAAGTATAGAAGAGTAATATTCAAAGAGGAACTAGACGATTATTTATGTAAAATTTGTGAGGACATAGAAGCTCGTTATGAAATTAGATTTTTGGAAATAGGAGTAGATAAAGATCATGTACATTTTTTACTACAGTCAATACCAATGTATCAATGTATAGCCCAACAAAAATAACTCAAATCATAAAAAGTATTACATCTAAGGAAATGTTTAAGAAATATCCAAATCTTAAAGAAAAATTATGGGGAAGTGAGTTTTGGAGTAAAGGATATTTTATGAGCACAGTAGGTAAACATGATGATGAGCGGAAATTACGTAATTATGTAAAAAATCAAGGTTCAGGCAAACCTTCTTATAAAGCATTTCAACAAAAACAGTTAAAACTTTTTGGATAGATACCTCGTAGCTCTGCTGCGAGGAGTATCATTTTAGGGCAGGAATATCAACCTTTTACGATAGCCGTTAAAAATGGGAGTTTAAAAATTGCATATTTTCTAAAAGAGCATGGGGCGGATGTAACATTTATAGGATCAAATGGCTTGGATGCTTCTAATCTATATGTGAATTATCTTAAAAATCTCTATAAAAAACTGAGAGAAAGTAAAGAAAAGATAAAAAATATAACAGGAATATGTTTAAAATACAAACATGCAACTCTTAATATTAAAGATCTTGAGATGTGGCATAATATATTATCAAGTTATGAGCTAGAATCTTCTAGAGACAAGACTTATAGCTTAATGCGATAAGATAGTGACTTAGAGTATGAGTTAGATTATACTAAATGAAAAACTTATGGCAAAGGCATATTCATACGATTTAAGAATACGAGTAATAAAAAGTTTAACAGATGGTAAAACAATAAAAGAGACTTCTGAGATATACTCTATTAGTAGGAAGACTATAATAGAATGGAAAAAATTAAAGAAACAAACCGGCGATATCAAAGCAAAAAGTGGTTATCATACAGGACATCGTAGAATAATAAGAGACATAGAGGGATTTAAAAAATTTATAGAATTAAATTTTGATAAAACCACCATGGAACTAGCTAACAACTGGAGTCAAAAAGTATCTGCAAGTACGATATCAAGATTGCTTAATAAATTAGGTTATAGTTATAAAAAAAACTTTTCTTCATCCCAAAAGAGATGTTGGTCTAAGGAATGAGTTTATATTGAAACTAAAAACTATAGACAAACAAGATTTAGTATTTATCGATGAATCTGGGATAGAAGATAATAGCTGTAGAGAACACGGGTGGAGCATTATCGGTCAAAGATGTTATGGTGAAAGGGTCTATCAACATAAATCACTGATTAGTATGATTGCTGGGGTGTCTGCCAAAGATATTATTGCCCCAATAATATTTGATGGGACATGTAATAAGGACATTTTTGAAACTTATGTACAAGAGATATTGATCAAAGAGTTAAAGCCTGGTCAGATAGTAGTAATGGATAATATTAATTTTCATAAAAGTACAAAAGTGAAAACGTTAATTGAATCTTTTGGTTGCAGTATTTTATTTTTACCAACTTACTCTCCTGATTTAAATCCTTACTATTACCCACAAATTTTACCACTAACAATTGATAGCATCATTACGCTCTCTTGAAGGATTTCATATCCCCGCCATAAAGACATTGCTCCGGGCAACCCATCACTCTTTCTTGCCATAAAGCCTCCTAATTTACCAAGCAAAATAATAGCTTCTTTTATATTTGGAGGCTTGCCAGGAGTATTATTTGTTCTGTGCACGCGCATATAAAGCGTTTTCCATTCTTGGGTGGTAAGTATGCTATCGCAGCTCTCTTCAGGACAAGTTGAGGCTATTTTTGATAAATATAAAATTTTAAAAGCAATGAGGCTTTTTATGGCAATTAATTTTTGTAGCTTTGTTTCGGCAGATAAGCGAGAGGCTTCTATCTTGCATCCTGATTTCAGAACTCTAAAATATTCTTCTATTTTCCATCTTAGCTTATACCAAGTTATACGCTCAACAGCATCTTCAAAGCTACTCACGGGGATGTTGGTCAGTATAGTCCAATCGATTGCCTCTACTCCAACAGGGGCATTAATTTCTTTAGCGCTTACAACATAAACAGCTAATTTGTCACTGATTTTGTGATCAGTATTTTCAGGGCCATATAAAGATACAGACCTAATTGGTATGTGCCCATATGTGTATTTAATTTCAACATTTGCTTTTCTTGCTTTATGAAGTCCATTGCCTGGGATTTTCAGTCTAATCTCTTTCTTGGACTGTAGCTTACTTATTTTCGTTTGTATTTTTGTTTTACCATTTTCCGGGCAAATAAATTTCCTATCCTGTCTGTTGCGAATTACAAATTCTGCAGCTGATTCTTCAATTTTCCATAACAAATCAAAGATATCTGCTTCTCTATCTCCAACCGTAATAACTCTAGTATTTTCAGGAATATTGGCAATTGTTTCCTCAAACGCGTTAATCCATTTATAGCTTTCTTTATCTTTGATGTGAGTGATATACTTACGCCTTGCTTTTTCCTTCTGATCCTCTTCCCTTGCGATACGTGCCCAACATTGCTGAGAGGTAAGGCCTAAAGGCAGACCTCCTGGCGTCACTATAATAGTACTATGCATAATAAGACCCTGTTTGTGCTTTGTATAAGCTTTGGAGATACTGCCTAGCCCTTTTGTCTTAATATGAGTGTCATAATCCAGGTAAGTTGTATCCTGAATTGCAAACACTAAATTTTTGCCTTGGATTCTATTTTGTGTTTCCACATGATGCGAAGAATAGACTTCATCTATATCAAACTTATCATTGCTAAATAGTCTGTAAGCTCCCTTCGCATCTTTCCAGGATCTGCAACTTTGATTTATTGTGCCGGATGCTTTGCTATCAAGTAAGTTACTGGTTTTAATAAGCCGATTTATAAGTCTTTTATCTTTAAAGTCAACATGCCTGAGCTCATTCTCTAACCAACCAGTGCTTGATATATTTATCCCGTATGTTACTATATCTTGCATATCGCCTATCCTTCTTATTTAAAATGATCAGTGAATACTCTAGCAGCATTTTATAATTGTGGGTAATAGTAAGATTTAAATCCTATTGAGCATTACTGGTTTAAAATCAAGAACGAAATAAGAAAAACTGTTTCTAATTTTGAGCACTTTTTTGATGCGGTTTACTATGCTCTTAAAAAAGTCATTACCTTATCGCATTAAGCTATACACGGAAAGAGAAATAAAAGAGTTGTCATTTTATGAACAAAATTTATTCCCAAATTTGATAATAGATATAGAGATGATAAGATGTTAGTTAATAGATATAATCTTTGATATGTTTCTATAATTTCATCTATATACTTGACAATATGCTTTTAGATTGTTAATATCCTTTTACATATATTAAAGCTTTATAAAGCTAACAAATAAAATTAATTCTTCAAGCCACAAGAATAAATCTAAAAATCTAGTTTGATTCCTAATTTAAAACAACGTAATATCTCCTCTACATTTAAGGAATTAAATTTTTCATTCATATCAACTATAATCTATTATAATAAAAATAATGAGTATAACTAATAAAGAATCCCCAGAACAACTAAATAATCCTGAATTTAATAATCATTATGCAGAAAACGGCAATATAATTAATTTAAAAGAATTAAAACGTAAATTGCCTGAAGAATTACAAGCTCAGGCAGAAGAGCTAAAAATTGAAAATGTTAGTTCTTTGCGTAAACAAGAATTAGTTTTTGCAATTTTAAAGAAATCTGTAGAACAGGGTGGTTCAATAGTAGGCGAGGGAGTACTTGAAGTTTTGCCTGACGGGTTTGGCTTTTTGCGTTCTCCTGAAGTAAACTATTTAGCAGGACCTGATGATATTTATATTTCTCCAAGTCAGATTCGTCGCTTTGGTCTTCGTACTGGTGATACTGTGGAAGGGCGAATAAGAGCTCCAAAAGAGGGAGAGCGTTATTTTGCTCTACTTAAGGTAAATAAAGTAAATTTTGAAGATCCTTCTAAAGCTTATCACCGTGTCAATTTTGATAATTTAACCCCTTTATATCCTGATGAAAAATTGGGCTTAGAGCTTGAAGATAACAGCAAAGATTTTAGTGCACGTGTTATTGAACTAGTCGCTCCAATGGGTAAAGGTCAGCGTGCTTTAATAGTTGCACCTCCTCGTACCGGTAAAACTGTGTTATTACAAAATATCGCCCATGCTATTACCACCAATAATCCAGAAGTATTTTTAATAGTGCTGTTAATAGATGAAAGACCGGAAGAAGTGACCGATATGCAACGTTCCGTGCGTGGTGAGGTTGTTAGCTCTACTTTCGATGAGCCAGCAAGTAGGCACGTACAGCTTGCGGAAATGGTGATTGAGAAAGCAAAGCGTTTAGTAGAACATAAGAAAGATGTAGTAATTTTAGTTGATGCAATAACACGTCTTGCTCGTGCTTATAATACTGTAGTTCCATCATCTGGTAAGGTATTAACTGGTGGTGTTGATGCTAACGCACTTCAGCGTCCGAAAAGATTTTTTGGTGCTGCAAGAAATATTGAGAATGGTGGTTCACTTACTATAATCGGTACGGCTCTAATTGAAACAGGTTCACGTATGGATGAAGTGATTTTCGAAGAGTTTAAAGGTACAGGTAACTCTGAGATAGTGTTAGATCGTAAGATTGCTGATAAACGTATTTACCCAGCTATTGATATAACTAGATCAGGAACTAGAAAAGAAGATTTATTAGTTGATAAAATAGTACTAAATAAAATGTGGGTTCTTCGCCGCATCATCGACCCAATGGGTAGCAGTGAAGCAATAGAATTCTTGCTTAAAAAGTTAGAACATACTAAAACTAATAATGAGTTCTTTGAGATGATGAAAAGCCCAGCAGAACGTAAATAGGGTATGTATGTCATTGCGAGGAGTGAAACGACGTGGCAATCTAGTAAAACATCCTGGGATTGCTTCGTCGAAACTTTCAGTTTCTTCTCGTAATGACGGAAAAATTGATCCACGAACCAACCTCTCCTCGCAATGACGAAAACTAAAAAATATATTGCAAAATGAATATAACACCTGATTATTTAATTGAAAGAAAACAAATAAAATCTCGTTTATTAGTTTGGAAGTTAATAGCAATTATTTTAATTGGTGTTTCATTCTTCTTAATTTGTAAAGATTTTGTTCCAACGGAAGTTTTAGCCAATAATAATGATGATTATATAGCTTCGGTATTAATTGACGACATAATACTTGAAGATGAGAAGCGTGATAAAAAGCTTAAGAAAATTGTTGATGATTCTCATATTAAAGCCTTAATAGTTAATGTAAATTCCCCAGGTGGTACAGTAGTAGGTTCAGAAAAAATTTATAATATTCTACTTAAAATATCAGAAAAAAAGCCAGTAGTTATAGTTATGGGAACAATGGCAGCAAGTGGTGGTTATTTAATCTCTCTTGCTGGTGATTATATCATTAGCCATAATGGAACTATAACTGGTTCAATTGGGGTAATATTACAGACTACTGAGATAACTGACCTTGCACAAAAGCTTGGCATTACTTTTCTTAATTTTAAATCAGGTGAGCTTAAAGCTGCCCCAAACCCTACTGAAAAACTAACTGAAAATGTGCGAGTAGCGGTTATGGAAAATATAGAAGATACTTACAATTTTTTTATTGAACTTGTTGCTGAAAGACGTAAAATTCCTATAGATGAAGTCAAAAAACTTGCTGATGGCAGAATATATTCAGGACGTCAAGCTGTAAAACTAAAGTTGGTAGACAGTATAGGTAATGAGGATACAGCCTTAAAATGGTTGCAAGATGAGAAAAAAATCGATGCTAAATTAAAAATTAAAGACTATCAGCTAAAACCAAAACCTAAATTAGTGGAAATGATGCTTGAAGATTTCGACAGTTTAGTCCCTAGTTTTTTCAAAAATAGTTTTAATGGAATTAAGGCAATTTCTAATTATGGCTACTAAAATTGATTTGGTAAATAAAATACATAAGCAGCTGGATTATCTTTCTAAAGAAGATGTAAGTGATTCTGTGAATTTAATCCTTGATTATTTAAGCAATTCTCTAAAAGAACAGAACCGTATTGAAATCAGAAATTTCGGTAACTTTTCTATCCGTACTCGAAAATTCCCAGAAAGTGATAAATTTTATAATACAATTTATTATAGAAAGCCTAAAAATTTCCTCAAAGAATAAGGTTGCTGCAAGTGAACGAAAAGCTGGTAGACGAAGGTCAATTTCAAAAAGAGCAAAGAGGCTGTAAGCCGTGGAGCGGCAGCAGTTACTTAATACGTGAGCAGCTAAGGGCTTACAAAGGCGACGTAGCCAATTTTTGAAATTCTACCTGAGTATACAAATTGTGAAGTGGTCTAAATATACTTTCTCCGAAAAAATTAAAATAATAAAAAGTAAAATAACGCATAACAATATTATATGTGTAGCTCTTCATACTTATAATTTAGAGCTTTTTGAAAAAATATTAATAACAGGAAAGGTTAAAGATATTAATATGCTGTTCCTTGCTCATTATGGATTATTTAAAGGCGATAAATATTATACTTTTTTACAAAAGCTATATAATTACTCAAATGAAAATAATGTTACTTTAGATAAAGAAAAAAAAGAATATTTAGAATACGTATTAAAATATATAGAAATGTTTGATCCTTTAAAATTCACCAAAAATGAACAATTACAACCTCGTTATAACGATGAAGACACGTTAGATTATTACGATCGTTCTTCTAAAAATTTAAGTGTAAATAATACACAAAACTTACGCTATGAGTGGAAGAGTGATAAATTATTGTAAGAATAATTAAACATGTCAAAGAGGAACAGATTGCAAGCAATACCAATTAATAGAACAGATTACTGTCAATTTTTAACAATTAGCCAAAAGAATTATAGTTTAACCTACTACGCTGAACATGCCAAGAAATGTAGCCATGATGTTATTAATAGATTTTTAGAAAATGAAAAATATACTCCTTCTTTGTTATGGGAACACATTAAGAATGATGTTATCTTTTCATCTAACGGATATACAATATTTGATGATACGGTGTTAAACAAAAGGAACACAAAGAAAATAGAGGTTGCTAGATCGCAGTATAGTGGAGCTACAGGTGGAGTTACTACCGGTATAGGAGTAGTGAGTCTTGTATATTATAACCCCGATATTGATAAGTTTTGGGTAATAGATTATCGCATTTTTTCACCTGATCATGATGGAGCGACGAAACTAGATCACCTACTAAAGATGTTCAATAATGCTGTTTATAGTAAAAAGATTCCTTTTCAAACTGTACTTTTTGACACATGGTATGCTACACACAAAATTATGCAACATGTTGACTCCTTGGGCAAATATTATTATGCCCCTATTAAAGCCAATAGAAATGTTAGTAAAACGTGTGATTACGAGCCTTATAAAGCTGTTAGCAAGTTGACGTTTTCAGATGAAGAAATTAAGAATGGAATGGAGATTCATATAAAAGGATTTGCCAAAAATAAGCATGTTAATTTGTTTAAATTTACTGTTTCTACCAACAGAGTTGATTATGTTGTTACCAATAACAAAACTCAAAAATCTTCTAAAGCTGCACAAGATGAGTTTGGCTTGCGATGGGTAATTGAGAGCATGCATAGAAAAATTAAGCAACTGACTGGTATAGAACGTTGCCAATGCAGAAAACAGCGTATCCAACGTAATCACATTAGTTGTGCATTTCTAGTTTGGGCTTTTCTCAAAAGAACTGCAAATAAAATAGGTAAAACGGTCTACCAAATAAAGTTAGGGCTTTTAGATGACTATATGCAACAACAGCTTCGTTCTCCATCTTTACGATATTTAGAACCAAACATAGCGTAAGTTTTGTACAAATCCTACTAATCAAATTGGAGAGTCTTCTAAACTGAATTATGTAGAGCTGGATTGGACAAGTTAAAACTTATTTCTCAAAATACTATCATTACAATAATGCAACTATCCCACATAATTTATAAAATTTAAGAAAATTTAATACTCGCTTGAGTTTGCTTTGAACTATCAACTGTCAAGGGGTAAATCTAAAATAATTATAAATATTTATGTTGAATAAACTCTTATTATAGTGTCTACTTAAGAAAAAGTTTTATACTTGATTAGCTTCTACCAACCCCATTAGTACTTATAATGAGCACAGCAAAAAAAAACAAATTTCAAATAAATATCAATAATAATTATAACGATTTACTTACGCCTTTTGGTAAAGCAATTTTACGAGATCGATATCTTATGAAAGGTGAAGATTTTCAAGATTTATTTGCTCGTGTTTCTAGTTATTATGCTGAAAATAAAGAGCATGCTCAGAAGCTATATGAGTATATGAGCAAAATGTGGTTTATGCCTGCAACACCGATCTTAAGTAATGGTGGCACTGATAGGGGGCTACCTATTTCTTGTTTCTTAAATGAGACCGATGATAGTTTAAATGACATAGTAAATTTGTGGACGGAAAATGTTTGGCTTGCCTCACGCGGTGGTGGGATAGGTAGTTATTGGGGTAATGTTAGGTCTATTAATGAAGCAATTCATAATAAGGGACATTCATCAGGCATTATACCTTTTATTAAGGTGATGGATTCTATGACCCTTGCTATTTCTCAAGGCTCGATTAGACGAGGCTCATCAGCAGTATATTTACCTATTGATCATCCTGAAATCGAAGAATTTATTGACATAAGACGCCCGACAGGGGGCGATGTTAACCGAAAATCTCTTAATATTCACCACGGTATTGCTATAACCGATAAATTTATGCAAGCCGTTGAAAATAATACAGACTTCGAGCTTATTAGTCCTGCTACCAAAAAAGTTGTAACTAAAGTTAGAGCAAGAGATTTATGGGTAAAGTTACTTACCACCAGAATAGAAACCGGCGAGCCTTATCTCTTATTTATTGATAGTGTTAATAAATCAATACCTAAGCATCATAAAAAGTTAGGTTTACATGTTAAGATGTCCAATCTATGCAGTGAAATTACATTGCCAACCGGTATCGATCATTTAGGCAAATCAAGAACTGCCGTTTGTTGTCTTTCTTCTTTAAATTTAGAATATTATGAAGAATGGAAAGATGATAAAGAATTCATACCAACTATTATGCTATTTCTTGATAACGTTTTAGAAGATTTCATCAATAAAGCACCTGATACTATGGCAAGAGCTAAATACTCAGCTTTTCGTGAGCGAAGCGTTGGTCTTGGTGTTATGGGGTTTCACTCGTTCCTGCAAATGAAAAAAGTACCGATAGAGTCGGTTATGGCAAAAGTTTGGAATAAAAAAATATTTGAATATGTATCTAAGGAAGTAGAAGAAGCATCTGTTAAAATCGGTAAAGAGAAAGGGGCGTGTCCTGATGCATTGGATGCAGGGAGCAATGAGCGTTTTAGTAACAAAACAGCAATAGCTCCTACTGCTTCAATTTCAGTAATAGCAGGAAATGCATCACCAGGAATAGAGCCATTTGCCGCTAATAGCTTTGTACAGAAAACCCTAACTGGTTCTTTTAATGTACGTAATAAGCATTTAGAAAAGCTATTAGAGGAAAAAGGATTTAATAATGATCAGGTTTGGTCTTCAATTAGTACTCACGAAGGATCAGTGCAGCATCTAACATTCTTAACTGAAGAAGAAAAGCAAGTCTTTAAAACTGCCTATGAAATTGATCAAAATTGGCTGATAGAGCTAGCAAGCGACCGCACGCCTTATATTACTCAGGCACAATCTTTAAATGTCTTTTTACCTGGTAATGTTAGCAAAAAATATCTAAATGATATTCATTTTAGAGCTTGGAAAAAAGGAGTGAAAAGTTTATATTATTGTAGATCAACATCAATTCAACGAGCTGATAAAGTTTCGCATGATGTATTAAAGGGAGATTTTAAAGATTTAGAAAAACAAAATGACGAACTAGCCGAAGCTAATAAGTATGAAGAATGCTTAGCTTGCCAGTAATAATAATGTTATGCAAAAATATTTAGATCCAATAGATGAATTTACAAGTTATGTTTGCTGATCAAAGCGAAGAAGGTACGGGAATAAGTGGGTTACCTACAGAAGAAATAGAAAAATTAAAAAATAAATAAAAAGAAAGCATATGTCATTACTTGATGCAAGTCCAATTTATAAGCCATTTTCATATCCTTGGGCATATGAAGCTTGGCATACTCAACAAAAAATTCATTGGCTACCGGAAGAAGTGCCGCTTGCTGATGATGTTAAAGATTGGAAATATAATTTAACCCCAGGTGAGAAGCATTTATTAACGCAAATATTTCGCTTTTTTACACAAGCTGATATTGAAGTAAATAATTGCTACATGAAGCATTATTCACGAGTATTTAAACCCACTGAAGTAATGATGATGTTATCTGCTTTTTCTAATATGGAAACAGTACATATTGCAGCATACTCGCATTTGCTTGATACTGTAGGGATGATGGAAGTAGAATATTCTGCGTTTCTTAAATATAAGGAAATGAAAGATAAATATGATTATATGCAGCAATTTGGGGTTGCTACTAACGAGGATATAGCAACTACGCTCGCAGTATTTGGAGCTTTCACCGAAGGATTACAGCTATTTGCATCTTTTGCTATTATGCTTAATTTTCCACGTTTTAATAAAATGAAAGGTATGGGGCAGATTATTGCTTGGTCAGTGCGTGATGAAACGCTGCATACTAATTCTATTATTACGCTCTTTAAAACTTTCGTTAGAGAAAATCCTGAAGTCTGGACAGAAAATTTACGTAGTCGTATCTATAAAGCTTGTACAACTATTGTACATTTTGAAGATGCGTTTATTGCTCTTGCTTTTGAAGTAGGGGGAATTGAAGGGCTAACGGCTGATGAGGTAAGATTATATATTAGATATATCGCAGACAGGCGTTTGTTTCAGCTAGGGTTGAAAGATATTTACATGGTAAAAAATAACCCTCTACCATGGCTTGATGAAATGCTAAACGGTGTTGAGCATACAAATTTCTTTGAAAATAGAGCAACCGAATATTCAAAAGCAGCAACTACTGGCTCGTGGGAAGAAGTATTCGCTGATATGGATAAGAAGTAGTATATACCTTTAATACTTCAAGATTTGGTAAATACTCAGATAGAACTTCAAAAATTGGCTACGTCGTTCTATAAGTACTGCGGTGCTCACGTATTAAGTATACGCTCCGCTCCTCGTCTTATAAACTCCTTGCTCTTTTTGAAGTTGATCTTCGTATAAGCTAAATTTCGTGCTTCGTCTTTGCTCACGTAGTTTATCTACATTCCGCAGACTCACCGCTTATTTGACTTACCAACTTTTGAAGTATTTGCGGTATACTCTTCTATTTATTAGATAATGACATAATGCATGTTAGACATAAAAAGAAAACAAGACCATATCGAAATTAATCTTACCAAAAATGTTGAATCTGGCTTAAGTAGCGGATTTGAGTCGGTTCAGTTTGTGCATAATGCCTTACCAGAAATCAATTATAGTAGTATAGATACAACTACCACTTTCTTAAATAAAACCTTACAAGCACCTATCCTAATTTCTAGCATGACGGGCGGAACGCCTAGAGCAAGAGATATTAATCAAAGATTAGCTGCTGCTGCTCAAAAAGCAGGTATTGCTATGGGACTTGGTTCTATGCGTACTATGCTTTCAGAACCAAGTACTTTAGATACATTTACAGTGCGTAATAATGCCCCTGATATAGTATTGCTTGCTAATATTGGTGCGGTGCAGCTCAATTATGGTGTAACACCAAAACAATGTCAGTATTTAGTAGATAGCGTTAAAGCTGATGCTTTAATTTTACATTTGAACATATTACAAGAATTAACGCAGCCGGAAGGTGATAAAAATTGGGAAAATCTTTTACCTAAAATAAAAGAAGTCGTAAATTATCTTTCTGTCCCTGTAATTATCAAGGAAGTAGGATTTGGTTTGTCTAAAAAAACAGCCAAACAGTTTATAGATATAGGAGTCAAAACTCTTGATGTTGCAGGCAGTGGTGGAACATCTTGGAGTCAGGTGGAAGCTTATCGTGCTACAAATTCATTACAAAATCGTATAGCTAGTAGTTTTATCGATTGGGGAATTCCGACGCTGGATTCTATTAAAATGGTAAGGGAAGCTTCAAAGGATATTTCCATTATTGCAAGTGGTGGCTTAAAATCAGGTATTGATGGAGCTAAAGCTATTCGCATGGGAGCGGATATTTTTGGTCTTGCTGGTCCATTTTTAAAAGCAGCTGATCTTTCAGAAAATCTAGTATCTGAAGAGATACAACTAATAATAGAGCAGCTTAAAATTACTATGATGTGTACAGGATCGTGTAACTTGGAGGAGCTTAAGAAAGCCGAATTGAGGTAATTGTTACCAACTATGTCATTCTTGCGTGAGGCTTGCCCCGTATGGATAGAAAAACGCTCTCGGTAGGCATTGCCTACGTGGATCATTCTCCCCTGTCATCCCGTGATTTATGAACTAGAACCAGTTAAAAATACTAATAAAATTAGTATTTTTTATTATTTTCTGGATCTAGTTCCCAAGCCACGGTATGACTACCTTAGGGCGTTTTTCGATCCACGCGGGCAATGCCGCCACGGGGTGACAAGGGAAAACGATCTACATAACAAAGCCCGCATCTTTCCCGCAATGATGTTTCTACAACTCTAAATAAGATTTTAATGCTAAAATTAATATCTAATCTTTTTTGGCATCTATATCTTTTGTTAATTCTTCATAAACTTGTTCATCTGATAGGCTAGTGAATTTTTTAAAGAGCTTTACTATTTCTAGAGACGGCACAATTTGAAAAGCATCTTTCAATATTTTGATCTTTTTCTTATCATTCAGATTATTATTTGAATTCAAATAAAGCTCTAGTAATGGGATATTTATAAAATTGGTATTTATAGCCGATTCTAAACATTCCGCATCATTTGCTAATAAATAATAATCAGCAATTTTTAAAGTGTCTGAAATAGGTATAGGTTTATGGAGTTTGGCAATCTTGTTTGTGATAAAAGTAAATTTAGACCATAAAGCAAGCTGCCCATAACAATAAGCTAAAGTAACCAAATTATCTGTATCATATTCATTTATATTATAGGCTTTAACGGCATAATTTTCTGCGTCCTGATAAAGTGCCTTGTCATAAAAAAGTTTAGCAAGGTTTTTATTGCTATAAAAAGCAAATTCTTTCGATTTAGAAAGATTTTGTAAATAAGCAATTTTCTTATCTATGTCCTCTTCTGTTTCAGCTAAAATTAAGTTATGAAATTCTTTTAAGTTTTCACAAGATGAATTTTTTCGAGCAATAGAGCCTGCTTTAGTTTTATTACCGGTAATATATTTTGCAAAGGCTAGAACTAATGAATATCTATCATTATTGATTTTACGATTACTAAAAACACTATGTATCTTAATTGGTAAATCGATAATTAATATCAAAAATCTTATTATGATAAAACCAAGGACTATTAATAAAATTAAACTTATTAGACTAAAGAAAAAAGTGGTTTCAATATTATAATTATATAAATTAATGAAAACCTTTGAATCAAAGCTTTGCGTTAAGGTAAAGCCAAAATAAAGAAGAAAAAGAGCAGCACATATTAATAATAATCTAAACATCTTTATTTATAAACTCCTGCATAAACTTTTCTGAATAAAGAAAATTAATTAGATATTTTAATTTTTCTAGGATCAATAATTTATCTTGTTCTTTTCTAATTATATTAGAAGGTCTTTTCTCAATTTTAATAAATTTTTCAAGCCATTTATGATTCAATGGAAAAATCACCTCCACTTTTTCAAATTTAGAAATAAGGTAATTATTATTATATTCTTCTAAGTTTGTTAAAATATTTTTTATATCCTGAGGTAGCGGCAGAGATTTTAACACTATTAACTCTTTACTATATTCCTGATCTTGTAAAAAATTATATGTTAATAGATTTACATTTAGCAGATAATGAATGTAATCAGGTGAATATATTTTAGGTTGATGATCAGGTTTTTGTTCTAATGTAGCAGTAGGAGCCTCAGGAAATTTTAAGGAGTCTACGTATTTTAAAAGTGTCTTAGCAGATAATAAAGGTGCTTCTTCTTTTGTTTCTTTAATATTTGTTTCAATCTCATCTGGGGTTTCAAGAGTCTGACTTAAGTTTTTATTTTCGCTTTTAAATAATTTTAAAATATCGCTCCTATTATTATAAAGTGTGAAAGAGGATAAAGTAAATATTACTATTGTTATAAAAAAGATATTTCTGCTTTTAAATAAACTATTGAATTTTTGCATTTTCAAATAATAATTTGATTAAATCGTTAGGATTTTGGTCATCACAATAAACCACATTTTTAAAAAAAGGTCTAACTATATTTGCAACTTTTAAACTTATAGCTATGACTAAACTATTTTGTAAGTATTCTAATAAATTATTTTCATTTAACAACTTTAGTAAAGTCTTAGCACTATTTTGAGAGTAAAGCATTACAAAGTCAACAGAGTTCTTAAGTTCTTTTACAACAGATAACGGAAGCTCATTTAAATATTCTACGTTATAAATAATATAACGTTTTATCTTATCAGGCAAATCTTTAGTAATTTCGTTTGAAGATAGATATATAGTTTGTTTGTATAAATCACTTGGAAAATGCTGAATTAAATCATCTACATTTTTAGCAGTATAAGCTATTTTTAAACTTTTGTTTTCTAGTAATTGTTTTGATTTATCTCCTACCACCCAAATGTTATGATTTAATTTATATTCAGCAATAATTGCAGCGGCGTATTTACTAGTTATTATTATATTTGAGTAACCCCCCCAAATATTAATATCAAAATCTAGAGTTTTATACTTAATTATAGGGCAGTTAATATAATGAAAATTTAAGACATGATTATCTATTTCCTGAGTAGTTTCTAAATTAGCTTCCCAGCTTCTAGTTAATAAAATCGACTTCATATAATATTTGTATTCCTATATAAAGAGCTACTGCCCAAATTATAATAGCTGCTATTTTATTAACTATAGCTAAAATCGTGCTACTTTTATTCAGCTTTCTTACATTATAACCAGCAAGACCCAAAGAGAAAAACCATATCCAAGATACAAACACACAAGTTAAAGTAAATATAGTTTTTGTAAGTCCCTGATATTTTAGGGCACTTGTACCTATTACTACTATTGTATCCATAATTGCATGTGGATTTAATATCGATACTGATATAGCAAATAGAATCTGTTTTTTAGCTGAAAGTGCGTTCGAGTTATTAGTAAGATCAAGAGGCGGCTGATTCCAAGTATTATATCCCATATATAATAAAAAAATAAATCCTAAAATGAGTATAGTAAGTTTTAAGGTGGGGATTTCAAAAATTATCAAAGATAAACCAAAAACGGCAGAGCAAATAAGAATAGTATCACATATAGAAGCAGATACTATACTAGGTAGAACCTTTTGAAATTTTGGTTGTGTAGCTCCTTGATTAAATATAAAAATATTCTGTACTCCTAAAGGTACGATTAAGCCAAGTGCTAAGAGTATTGCATGAAAAGATGCATTTAATATTTCGTTCATTTTAACTTAACCAATTTATCCAAGATTTTATAGTAATTATTGTTTGCGGTAAATATTAGTAGTGCTATTCCCCAAATTGTTATAGCTCCTACCCTAATGATACTCCTCGCAGCAGAGCTACGAGGTATCTATCCAAAAAGTTTTAACTGTTTTTGTTGAAATGCTTTATAAGAAGGTTTGCCTGAACCTTGATTTTTTACATAATTACGTAATTTCCGCTCATCACCATGTTTACATACTGTGCTCATAAAATATCCTTTACTCCAAAACTCACTTCCCCATAATTTTTCTTTAAGATTTGGATATTTCTTAAACATTTCCTTAGATGTAATACTTTTTATGATTTGAGTTATTTTTGTTGGGCTATACATTGGTATTGACTGTAGTAAAAAATGTACATGTTCTTTATCTACTCCTATTTCCAAAAATCTAATTTCATAACGAGCCTCTATGTCCTCACAAATTTTACATAAATAATCGTCTAGTTCCTCATTGAATATTACTCTTCTATACTTTGCCGGTGTTACTAAATGATATATTAGTACTGTGACATTATCACTTTTATGTATATAACTGCTTTCTTCCATGCATCTAGTATATCACGAAGCAGAGCTTCGGGGAATTAAACCCTAAGAGATTAATATCCTTTAATTTATGGGACTGTTGCGAGATGAGAGGGTAGCAGGTATAATAAAAAAATAAAAAATATGTTTATATGTCAGAGTATCAAATGCTAATGGTAAGTTTAGATGAGTTAGTAAATGCGGATCATCAATATCGTAAATTCAAAAGTTTATTCAAATTCAAAGCAGTTGAAGCTGAGTTATTAGCATTAGAATGCGAAGCTAATTATAAAGGATATGGTATAGAGAGGCTGTTTAAATGTTTGCTGCTACAATTTATGGAAGACTTATCTGATCGGGAATTAGAACGTTATTTAGCTGATAGCACAGCGGCGAAATGGTTTTGTAATTTTGCTCTTACAGAAAAGACACCTGATTATAGTGTATTTAGTAAAATACGTAAAAAAATAGGTACTAATTTACTATCAAAAATATTTACAAAATTCCGCGATCAACTACGAGTACAAGGCTATATGGGTGAAGTATTTACCTTTGTAGATGCTTCTCATTTAATCTCAAAAGCTAATCTCTGGGAGGAACGTGATAAACTAAGAGCACAAAAATATGATAAATTGAATAATGAGACTTTGCCTAAGGTTGCAAAGGATAAACAAGCCAAAATTGGCTGTAAGGGAGGGAATAAATTTTGGTATGGTTATAAAAAACATGTGAGTGTTGATATTCAATCAGGCATGATCAATAAGGTTGCAGTTACCCCTGCAAATGTTACCGATAGCAAAGGTTTTAAGCATGTTATGCCAAGTTCTGGTGCTACATATGTTGATAAAGGTTATTGTACAATCTCTACCAAGAATGCAGCAGCTAAAAAGGGAGTCCATCTTTGTGCAATAAAGAAAAATAATATGAAAGATAAGAATTTTGACCTTGATAAATATTATACGAAAATCAGAGCACCTTTCGAGATGGTATTTTCAAAAGATAATAAGCGGGTTAGATATATAGGAATTGCCAAAAATCAATTCTCCGAATTTATGAATGCCATATGTTTTAATTTAAAACGATTAGTGGTTTTAACAACTTTAATGGCTTAAAGAAATTTATTAATAAAAATTCTAACTCTGTAAACAAATCTCTATTAAATTACTACACTATTGAATAACATTTATCTCTATATTAAACAGAATTTCTTTTTTAAAATATTTATTACCTCCTTTCCTCTTATTTTACTATCAAAAATTATCTTTCAACGACCCCTTTATAGGAATTATATCAAACATAGGGTAGAATGACAAGTAGAGGTCAAATCCGACATTAGAGGGAGTTTTTTGGCAATTTTACATGTATTTTTCTGGAATTATCTTACAATTTTCTGATCGTATAAGTATTATTATGCGATATTAAAACCTTTGTACATATTAATCTACTATGTCTTCTATAGTAATTTATTTATAACAAAACTGATCGCATAATAATTAATTTGCTTATTTCGTTTTAGGCTATATTAAAATTTAATAATCCATCAACGTTGATATTTTCATTTGCAGCTAAATTACTACCAAAACTTACGCTATGAGTGGAAGAGTGATAAATTATTGTAAGAATAATTAAACATGTCAAAGAGGAACAGATTGCAAGCAATACCAATTAATAGAACAGATTACTGTCAATTTTTAACAATTAGCCAAAAGAATTATAGTTTAACCTACTACGCTGAACATGCCAAGAAATGTAGCCATGATGTTATTAATAGATTTTTAGAAAATGAAAAATATACTCCTTCTTTGTTATGGGAACACATTAAGAATGATGTTATCTTTTCATCTAACGGATATACAATATTTGATGATACGGTGTTAAACAAAAGGAACACAAAGAAAATAGAGGTTGCTAGATCGCAGTATAGTGGAGCTACAGGTGGAGTTACTACCGGTATAGGAGTAGTGAGTCTTGTATATTATAACCCCGATATTGATAAGTTTTGGGTAATAGATTATCGCATTTTTTCACCTGATCATGATGGAGCGACGAAACTAGATCACCTACTAAAGATGTTCAATAATGCTGTTTATAGTAAAAAGATTCCTTTTCAAACTGTACTTTTTGACACATGGTATGCTACACACAAAATTATGCAACATGTTGACTCCTTGGGCAAATATTATTATGCCCCTATTAAAGCCAATAGAAATGTTAGTAAAACGTGTGATTACGAGCCTTATAAAGCTGTTAGCAAGTTGACGTTTTCAGATGAAGAAATTAAGAATGGAATGGAGATTCATATAAAAGGATTTGCCAAAAATAAGCATGTTAATTTGTTTAAATTTACTGTTTCTACCAACAGAGTTGATTATGTTGTTACCAATAACAAAACTCAAAAATCTTCTAAAGCTGCACAAGATGAGTTTGGCTTGCGATGGGTAATTGAGAGCATGCATAGAAAAATTAAGCAACTGACTGGTATAGAACGTTGCCAATGCAGAAAACAGCGTATCCAACGTAATCACATTAGTTGTGCATTTCTAGTTTGGGCTTTTCTCAAAAGAACTGCAAATAAAATAGGTAAAACGGTCTACCAAATAAAGTTAGGGCTTTTAGATGACTATATGCAACAACAGCTTCGTTCTCCATCTTTACGATATTTAGAACCAAACATAGCGTAAGTTTTGTAGTATTATAATCTCGATATTTATAAAGAACTGTATTTAGCATATCTAAAATAAAAGGATTAAATATTGATAATACTAATATATATATATATATATAGGTTCTAAAAATAGTTTTTGAATAGAAATCGATTTAGGGATGTTTGTCGAATTAAAGTATGATTGATACCAGGTATTATAGCGCATATACATGAAAAAAATAAACCCAACTACAAAAATAGGTATTGCTATGAACCATAGCATATAAATAAACAAGAACTCAGTATTAAAGATAATTATGTATATAATAATGCTATAACTTATACAACCAGCGATCATACTAGGTAAAGCTTTTTTAAAGCTACAATATTTTGCACTTTGATTTAATATAAAAATACTTTGTATAATCGAAGATGAAAGTAAAATTATTGCATGTAAGAAAATAGTTAAAATATCATTCATTGTTGTAATTTAGTTTTTATTTTTAATAATATTATTAAAGATGGAATAGTTATAATAGTAGTAAATAAAAAGAAATTTTGCCAGCCAAAATTTACTACTATATAACCTGAAATTATTGGAAAAATTGATCTAGAAATACCCATCATTGATGAAAAGAATGAATATTGTGTAGCACGAAACTTGCCTTGACATAATGATGAAATAAAAGCTATATAAGCGGTCATCGTCATACCACCCGTAATACTTTCCGCTCCTATTGTAATAAATAATAGGGTGGAATTCTTTCCGTATATTTTAAGAATAATAAATAATATATGAGCTAAAGCATGAATAATACCAAATAGTAGTATGCTATCTAATATATTCTTTTTCTTCATAATAAAACCACCGAGTAATCCGCCAACGATAGCACCCATAACTCCCCAAAACTTTCCGACACTTCCTATTTCAAAAGCATCATACTCTAAATGAAGTAAAAACGGGTTGATCATGACGTTAATAAAATTATCAGGTAATCTATATAATACTAGGAAGACTAATATAATAAAAGAAATAGATCCTATTGGCTTTAGAATGTTCCTTATAAAAGCAAAAGTACCGTTGTTATTATCTGTGGTTTGCTCTATATCGTTATTTTGATCAAATCTACAATATTTTACACCAACTATAAGTAAAATAAGATAAACAAATATTAAGATTGCAAAAATTTTATATATTTCGTTGAAAGTTAAATAGATGGATAAATATATAGCTCCTGAATTTGCAATTAGCATACCGAATCGATAACCGAATATATATATTCCTGAAGCAAAACCAAGAGATTCTTTATTAACTATTTCTGTCCTAAAAGCACTTAATATAGTATCTTGCATAGAGCTAAAAAATGAAATAATCAATGAGATAGAGGCAAATAATAATAAATTATCAAAAGGATTTAAAAAGCTTAAAATATATACAAAAAATACTAGTACTATGGAAGTTAAGCAAATCCAAGATAACCTATGACCAAAAATTTTGTCTAAATATTTAATCCTTAAACTATCGAATATTGGAGCAAATAAAAAATTGATAGAGTAGGGCAAAGTTATAAGTGATAGTAAACCTATCGTTTGCAAAGCTATATTTTCTTTAGCAAGCCAATAATTTAATGTATTACCGGTAATCATTATGTTAAAGCCGCTAATAAGTCCAAATAACCAAATAATAGATAAACTGCGTGACATATTGTTTTAATTGTTATAAATAACGTCAAAATTATAAATAATAAATGAAAATAGCTAAATAATCTAACAAAACTTACGCTATGAGTGGAAGAGTGATAAATTATTGTAAGAATAATTAAACATGTCAAAGAGTGTAGAAGTCAAGATTTGATCTTACAGGCACTATAAAAATTATATCTGAATATCTGATAAATTATGACTGTCAGATGAGTATTCAAGATATAAGATTTCATTGTTCTTTTCAATAGCTAATTTCTTACTATCCTTAAAAGTTTGCATAGGCGTTTTACCATAACAATATTTTCCTGAATGTGGTCGCTCATTATTGAAATGCTCTAACCAAATATCAAGATCTAATTGTAAATCATCAAGATCAGTGTAGATCTTTTTCCGCATAGCTGTATCAAAGAATTCTTGTTTCATAGTTTTATTAAAACGTTCACACATACCATTTGTTTGAGGAGAATATGCTTTAGTAATAGTATGTTCTATACCTTCGATACTTAGAAATAATTCAAAAGCATGATGCTCTATATTTCCCTTATATTCTGACCCGCGATCTGTCAGAATACGAAGTATTGGTATGCCTTGAGTTTCATACCATGGTAACACGCGGTCATTAAGCATATCAGCAGCAGTTAAAGCTGTTTTATCAGTATATAGTTTAGCATCAGCTACTCTGCTATAGCTATCAATAAATACCTGAGAATAAACCTTACCTATACCCTTAAAATTTCCTACATAATATGTATCTTGGCATCCTAGATAACCTGAATGCTGTGTCTCAATCTCGCCATGGGCTTCTTTTTCGCTACGTCGTTTCTCTAGTACTTGTAACTGAGATTCAGTAAGTACAATACCATCCTGAGCCATCCTTGCTTCTAATGCTTTAAGCCTTTTATTGATATTGTTTAAATCATTACGTAACCAAATTGATCTCACTCCTCCAGGTGATACAAGTATACCGCTCTTCTTAAGCTCATTTGATACTCGAATCTGTCCATATGCTGGATATTCTATTGCCATATCCATTACTGCCTTCTCTATCGCTGGATCAACTCTATTCGCTATTATTGGCTTCTTCCGGCTAATCTCATACAACGCTTCTTCACCACCAGTTTCATACAGTTCTTTAAATCTGCAAAACTTACGCTATGAGTGGAAGAGTGATAAATTATTGTAAGAATAATTAAACATGTCAAAGAGGAACAGATTGCAAGCAATACCAATTAATAGAACAGATTACTGTCAATTTTTAACAATTAGCCAAAAGAATTATAGTTTAACCTACTACGCTGAACATGCCAAGAAATGTAGCCATGATGTTATTAATAGATTTTTAGAAAATGAAAAATATACTCCTTCTTTGTTATGGGAACACATTAAGAATGATGTTATCTTTTCATCTAACGGATATACAATATTTGATGATACGGTGTTAAACAAAAGGAACACAAAGAAAATAGAGGTTGCTAGATCGCAGTATAGTGGAGCTACAGGTGGAGTTACTACCGGTATAGGAGTAGTGAGTCTTGTATATTATAACCCCGATATTGATAAGTTTTGGGTAATAGATTATCGCATTTTTTCACCTGATCATGATGGAGCGACGAAACTAGATCACCTACTAAAGATGTTCAATAATGCTGTTTATAGTAAAAAACGCGAGTTTCGTATTCAAAAAGTCGCTGTATAGCTGATAAACAGTGGGTTACGGGGATATTGATAATACTGTTTTTGTTATAAAGTGAGTACAAAATACAAATTGCTAATTAAAATATGGTATTTATAGTATAAGAAAAAAGTTTATAGGTTATTGAAAAAACTTTAAGAGCAATAACCTATGATAATGGATTTTACAGAAATATTTTGTTACGTCGATGATTTTTTTCAAGAATTAGACAAGCATACAAATTCAATTACTAACCATAACAACAAATCTGGTCCTAAAAGTCGACTTAACAGAAGTGAGGTAATAACAATTATAATAGGCTACTGGCAGTCATCTTATGATTGTTTTAAGAATTATTATCTGAAGCAAATATGGATTTATCATCAAAGAGATTTTCAATTAGTAAGCTATAGTCAATTTATAAAAATAATAGGTCCACATTTACCACTATTAGTACTGATATTCAATTCTATTTTGGATCAGTGTGATGGCCTTTCTTTTGTAGATTCAAGTAGTATAGAGGTATGTAAGAGATACCGTATTTCAATGAATAAAGTGTTCGCCGGCATAGCAGCACGCAGTAAGACAACAAAAGGTTGGTTCTATGGACTTAAACTACATCTAATAATTAATAGAGCCGGTGGTATAGTTAAAGCATCTTTTAGCCCTGGCAATAAGGATGATAGAAAACAGCTGGAACTGATGATCAAAAATCTTTTTGGTAAAGTATTCGGAGATCGTGGTTATATTTCACAACAATTATTTCAACAACTTTTAGAGCAAGGAATTTTTATGGTAACTAGGGTAAAGAAAAATATGAAAAATAAACTTATGTCTATGTTGGATAAAATATTATTGCTTAAAAGAGCATTAATAGAATCTGTGTTTAGTAAAATTAAACTATTGGGGAAGTTTGAGCATTCAAGGCATAGATCAGTTACAAATGCCTTTGTGCATATGGTTGCAGCACTGATAAATTATCAAATGTCTGATAATAAACCTTCTATTACATCTCTCTTGATATGCTAAATCCTATGCTATATTAATTCGAAACTCGCGTTAAAAAGATTCCTTTTCAAACTGTACTTTTTGACACATGGTATGCTACACACAAAATTATGCAACATGTTGACTCCTTGGGCAAATATTATTATGCCCCTATTAAAGCCAATAGAAATGTTAGTAAAACGTGTGATTACGAGCCTTATAAAGCTGTTAGCAAGTTGACGTTTTCAGATGAAGAAATTAAGAATGGAATGGAGATTCATATAAAAGGATTTGCCAAAAATAAGCATGTTAATTTGTTTAAATTTACTGTTTCTACCAACAGAGTTGATTATGTTGTTACCAATAACAAAACTCAAAAATCTTCTAAAGCTGCACAAGATGAGTTTGGCTTGCGATGGGTAATTGAGAGCATGCATAGAAAAATTAAGCAACTGACTGGTATAGAACGTTACCAATGCAGAAAACAGCGTATCCAACGTAATCACATTAGTTGTGCATTTCTAGTTTGGGCTTTTCTCAAAAGAACTGCAAATAAAATAGGTAAAACGGTCTACCAAATAAAGTTAGGGCTTTTAGATGACTATATGCAACAACAGCTTCGTTCTCCATCTTTACGATATTTAGAACCAAACATAGCGTAAGTTTTGTCTGTAATAACTATCTCTGCTATAGCCCATCGCTTTACATGCTGATGATATGCTACCAAGACTCTTAGCGAGTTCTAGTAATCCTAATTTTGGCTTTATTATTTTTTGATTTAAGTTCATTTCTTATCTCCATTTAATAATTAATCTCTTAGGGTTTAATTCCCCGAAGCTCTGCTTCGTGATATACTAGATGCATGGAAGAAAGCAGTTATATACATAAAAGTGATAATGTCACAGTACTAATATATCATTCACTATAAAAAAACCAGTAAATATTTCACTTATTAAAATAGATATATTTATTGGTTTAATATAAATCATAATATTGTTACGAGCATACTAAAATGCTTTAAAGAAAGCAAGAATATACCTAGATATACCTTAGGTATAGAGATATCTAGTTTCAAAACAATTCAGATTTTACTCACATATCTTATAGCTTTTATTTGAACAATATTCTTAACAATTTATGCCTTGGGTTAATTTAAGTTCTTAACCCAGGGTACCAAATAAAATCAGGAGAATATTTTATGAATAGCATAGAAACAAGAATATTAGATTATGGAAGAAAAATAGATATGAATCTACAAAATATTTCTGAGCAAATAAATCAAATACAGAAATTAATAGGTGAGATTCCTTTAGATGCAAGGTTAGTTAAAGAATATGACGATGAAGATGATGAAGATGAGTTTGATGATGGAGTATGGATAGAATTTCCTTTTAGAGAAACAACATAAAATTTATAATTTCCAGCTCAATATAGATAGACTGGTTGCTTGAAAAGTGGTAAAGTATAAATTCCTATAAGTAAATAAGATATAAATTATGATGTGGTTGTTAATAGCTCTTTGTTTAACCGGCTTAGTTTTGATTGTAGGAGTAGTATCGATGGCTATTGGTGGAAAATTTGATAGAAAATTTAGCTCAAAGCTTATGACTATGAGAGTTTTTTTTCAGGCAGTTGCTGTATTATTATTATTTGTAATATATTTTTATAAAGTTAATTTATAAACTGCCTGAAAAATTCTATAATTATTACTCGTTTTCTTCCATCTCTTCCCTTATTTCTCTCCATTTTTCTAGAATTTCTTCCAGCGTTTCCCCTTTAACCTCTACTTCATGATCTTCAAAATCTGTTAAAGATGTAACCATTTCTTTTAGTACGGCTAGTTTCATATTTGAGCTATAGTCATCGCTGTAATTATCTTCAAGATGTTCGGCAATTTCTTCAATATCACGCCAATGCATTAGTGTATTCCTCTTTAGTTGTCATGTAAGCTTATTTATTTAACATGTTATCTGATATTTGCCATTATTTTTTAATAAATATTATTAACTTAATAAATTATTGTAGGCAAGTGAGTTTATTATGCAACTATATACTCTTCTGCTTTGAAGAATTGGCTCTGCAAAACTTCAGAGAACTCGCATGCTCATCTATTGAGTACAGGATGTGCGTGCTCGTCCCTTGTTTTACATTCCAATTCTCCAAATCATTTAAGCAAAACTTACGCTATGTTTGGTTCTAAATATCGTAAAGATGGAGAACGAAGCTGTTGTTGCATATAGTCATCTAAAAGCCCTAACTTTATTTGGTAGACCGTTTTACCTATTTTATTTGCAGTTCTTTTGAGAAAAGCCCAAACTAGAAATGCACAACTAATGTGATTACGTTGGATACGCTGTTTTCTGCATTGGCAACGTTCTATACCAGTCAGTTGCTTAATTTTTCTATGCATGCTCTCAATTACCCATCGCAAGCCAAACTCATCTTGTGCAGCTTTAGAAGATTTTTGAGTTTTGTTATTGGTAACAACATAATCAACTCTGTTGGTAGAAACAGTAAATTTAAACAAATTAACATGCTTATTTTTGGCAAATCCTTTTATATGAATCTCCATTCCATTCTTAATTTCTTCATCTGAAAACGTCAACTTGCTAACAGCTTTATAAGGCTCGTAATCACACGTTTTACTAACATTTCTATTGGCTTTAATAGGGGCATAATAATATTTGCCCAAGGAGTCAACATGTTGCATAATTTTGTGTGTAGCATACCATGTGTCAAAAAGTACAGTTTGAAAAGGAATCTTTTTACTATAAACAGCATTATTGAACATCTTTAGTAGGTGATCTAGTTTCGTCGCTCCATCATGATCAGGTGAAAAAATGCGATAATCTATTACCCAAAACTTATCAATATCGGGGTTATAATATACAAGACTCACTACTCCTATACCGGTAGTAACTCCACCTGTAGCTCCACTATACTGCGATCTAGCAACCTCTATTTTCTTTGTGTTCCTTTTGTTTAACACCGTATCATCAAATATTGTATATCCGTTAGATGAAAAGATAACATCATTCTTAATGTGTTCCCATAACAAAGAAGGAGTATATTTTTCATTTTCTAAAAATCTATTAATAACATCATGGCTACATTTCTTGGCATGTTCAGCGTAGTAGGTTAAACTATAATTCTTTTGGCTAATTGTTAAAAATTGACAGTAATCTGTTCTATTAATTGGTATTGCTTGCAATCTGTTCCTCTTTGACATGTTTAATTATTCTTACAATAATTTATCACTCTTCCACTCATAGCGTAAGTTTTGTTAGTATACTATACTTAAATACATTACAAAGCTTATGTTAGTTTGCATTCTTTACATTTTAGGGGTTTTATGGTATAATAGTTAAAAAGAAAAAACTCAAAAATATGTCAATACTGCCTATCGTTACAGCACCTGATGAAAGGTTAAAACAAAAATCTCAAGCCGTTCCAGAGGTCAACGACCACATTCGAAAATTCATGGATGATATGGTTGAAACTATGTATAACGAAGATGGTGGAGGGCTTGCTGCCGTACAGGTTGGAGTGCTAAAACGTATCATGGTAATTGATATAAAAGATCATGATCCGATTAAGAGACCAAAAGATTTCTATCCGTTATTTATAGTAAATCCTGAAATAATAGAAAAATCAGAAGAGCTTGTTATAGCTAACGAAGGATGTATTTCAGTACCGCAGCAACGTTATGAGATAGCAAGATCAGAGTCTATAAAAATCAGATATTTAGATTATCATAATAAGCTGCAAGAGCTTGAAGCTAATGATTGGCTTGCAAGAGTAATTCAACATGAGTATGATCATTTAGAAGGAAAGCTAATGATCGATTATTTAAGTAGCATGAAACGCGATATAGCTCTTCGTAAGCTTAAGAAACTCAAAAAAAATATAGTGTGAAGATAATAGACTCCTTGAATAACGCAGCTAATAAAGAGGAATTTGCAGGAAACACGGCACGCAGCACCGCAGCGTACACTTTAGTACGTGAGGATGCGAGTACCGGATTGACACCCAAATTACCTTTAAAAGCAAGTTATGCAAAACGTCTGATTTTTATGGGGACACCAGAGTTTGCCGTCCCTGCTCTTACGAAACTTATAGATTCTAATCATCAAGTAACAGCTGTTTTTACGCAATCACCTAAAGCTAAGGGTAGGGGGCTTAGTGAAACTAAATCTCCCATACATCAATTAGCTGATGAAGCTCAAATTCCTGTATACACTCCTGCAACGCTTCGAAATGAAGAAGCTACAAATCTAATTAATAGTATTGATGCTGATATAATAGTTGTTATTGCATATGGTTTTATTATACCGCAAAATATTTTAGATGCTAAGAAATATGGTTGCCTTAATATTCATCCGTCTGATTTACCTCGTCATAGAGGAGCGGCTCCTTTGCAGCGTACTATTATAGAGGGTGATAAAACAAGCAGCGTATGTATTATACAGATGGATGCAGGGCTTGATACGGGTGATATATTGATGAAAGAGGATTTTGACTTACCTGAGAAAATCACGCTGCAAGAGCTTCATGATAAATGTGCTAATTTGGGTGCAGAACTCTTAATTAAAACGCTTGCAAATATCGATAAGATGGTGCCGAAACCTCAGTCTAATGAGGGTGTTACTTACGCTCGTAAATTAAATAAAGAAGAGGGTAAAGTTAATTGGCAAGATTCTGCCTATGCTATTAATTGCAAAGTCAGGGGGATGAATCCATGGCCAGGAGTATATTTCAAATATAATGATAAAATGATCAAAATTCTTGAGGCAGAATATTCAAATGAATATCATAATTTTATTCCTGGAACAATTATTAACAAAAATTTAGAAATAGCTTGCGGGAAAGGAATATTAATGATAAAAAAACTTCAACAAGAGGGTAAAAAAGTCTTGAACACTGAAGAATTTTTAATAGGAATTAAACCCCCTGTCATTAATAAAGTACAATAACAAAAATGTTAAATTTTACAAAATATTTTATACCCATAGTTTTTTATTTTTTCTATGCTAGCAATATTTATGCAATAAATAATAACCATCAATTCATTGCAGTCGAATCATTAGAATCTTCTAATATAAAAATCAAAAAATCACTCGAAGAAAAGAATACTAGTCAGTTTATTTTAGAGTTACCAAACGGCGTAGTAATTAATGAAGGTGGAATTTTAACTGAAGAAGGTTATCTTCTGCAAGATACTCAAACAAGCACAGGTGATCAACATCGTTTAGTAAATAAGAAACGAGATATTAACGAAGAAAATCCATTATATTTTAAAGGAAAGCTAGCAGTAATTTCATCTTCTGGCTCTGAAAATTGGTATCATTGGCTACTGCAAGTTTTACCTAGATTAATTATATTAAAAGAATCAAACTTTGAGTATGATCGTATTTATGTTAATAATTTAAAATATCAGTGGCAAATTAAATCACTAGAAGTGATATTAAATTATTTAAATATAAGTGAAGATAAGTTTTTAGTAGTAAATAGTGATTGTATAATTCAAGCTTCTAACTTAATTGTACCATCTGTACCGTTTATTCCTGTAAAAGGTACAGCTTTACCTTTTTGGTTAAAAAAAGATTTAAGGAATATTTTTCTTGAAAATAATAAGGATAATATAAAAACTTATGACAAAATATATATTTCACGTAAATATGCTTCTAGTAGAAAAATAATCAATGAAGAAAAAATGATACTCCTCGCAGCAGAGCTACGAGGTATCTATCCAAAAAGTTTTAACTGTTTTTGTTGAAATGCTTTATAAGAAGGTTTGCCTGAACCTTGATTTTTTACATAATTACGTAATTTCCGCTCATCACCATGTTTACCTACTGTGCTCATAAAATATCCTTTACTCCAAAACTCACTTCCCCATAATTTTTCTTTAAGATTTGGATATTTCTTAAACATTTCCTTAGATGTAATACTTTTTATGATTTGAGTTATTTTTGTTGGGCTATACATTAGTATTGACTGTAGTAAAAAATGTACATGATCTTTATCTACTCCTATTTCCAAAAATCTAATTTCATAACGAGCCTCTATGTCCTCACAAATTTTACATAAATAATCGTCTAGTTCCTCATTGAATATTACTCTTCTATACTTTGCCGGTGTTACTAAATGATATATTAGTACTGTGACATTATCACTTTTATGTATATAACTGCTTTCTTCCATGCATCTAGTATATCACGAAGCAGACCTTCGGGGAATTAAACCCTAAGAGATTAAAGGTGAAGAGGTTTTAATTACTAAAAGAACGCGAGTTTCGTATTAAGATGCCTAAATTATAGTTAAGGAATTTGCCACAATCCTGATTTTTTAAGGCTTTTGGGAGATTGGATAAGTTTCATACTGTAATAATTGGAGTCAAAAAAGACAAATTGCTGAAAATTTATGCATTTTAAGCCCATTTTATAACAAAAACAGTATTATCAATATCCACCGTAACCCAGTATTTATCAGCTATACAGCGACTTTATGAATACGAAACTCGCGTTAAAAGAGGAAAAATTACTGCAAAGATTGTTCCGGTAAATGCTACACATGACGTAGAAGCTGCAATTATAGCTGCTAATAGAATTAAAAAACTTGCTCAAGAGATTAATTTACAGCCTTCAGAGTTTGAAGAATGGAATTTTTATAGAAAGATAGGTAGAAAATAGCATGGCTTCGTTTGTTTTGGATGCTTCCGTAACTCTTTCGTGGTTCATGCCTAATGAGACAAAGCAATATAAATTATTGGATAAAGCGACAACTGAAGGTGCTATTGTACCGATTATTTGGGGACTCGAAATAAGTAATTCCTTACTATATGCAGAAAGAAGAGGCGTATTGATGTATCTCAACGTCAAAGTGCAATTTATTTATTAAAAGAGATAGGTATTAAAGTTGATCGAACAAGTTTAGAACATATTTGGTCTGAAACAATGGATTTAGCAGAGCGACATTGCTTAACTATTTATGATGCTAGTTATTTGGAGTTAGCATTACGTTATGATTTACCTCTAGCAACTCTTGATAAAGCCTTAAAATTAGCAAGTCGACAGGAAAAAATTATTACACTTTAAATCAGTTTCTAAAATCGTTGTTTAATAAGTAAGCCTCGCTATTCATTTCGTTTAGCCTTGAGATAGTACGTTTGAATTCTTCAGCTCTAGCTGATCCCTGATATATTTTATTGGGGTTATCTTCTAAACTCATAAAGAGTAGAATTTTATAAAAATAGGCATTATCAATAAAGTTGATAAACCTAACTGCTAAATTAGTATTATCAGGTGCTATAATTTGGATATTCTGCACAATAATAATATTAAATTTCTGGCAAATATTGACGTAATCAATATAGCTAAGATTTCTTGTAAATAGTTCATTAAAATCAGTGATTAATATTCTTTTATGAACTTTTTGAAAGGATATTTCTCTCCCTAAAACTTCAATAGTTTGCGGAATGAAATTATTATCACTAATATCTGCAATAATTTTTTGGAACTTATCTTGATTTTTAGATGTTAGGGGATAAATGATCCTATCGCCTTTGACATTCAAAGCTTTATCAAATCTGTAATCATGATTATTATCAAGATATTTAACATAAAATTCGTTATTTATTTTATCGATAAACGGCAAAAATGAATTTCTTTGCAGTCCATCTTTGTATAAATTATTAGGCTGCGAGTTAGAAGTTATAAAAATAAAAACATTTTGCTTTATTAGCTCATCAAATAATCTACCGATTATCATTGCATCGGTGATGTCTTTAATCTCAAATTCATCTATCCCAAGTACTCTAGTTTTTTTAGCATAATCTTTAGCAATTTTGGGTACGATATCTTTTTGATTTTCCAGTTGTAATTTATGCATTGTTTTATGAATATCCTGCATAAAATTTTGATAATGAATAATTATTTTTGGCACGTTAAGCTTTTCGAAAAAAGAATTCATTAGCATAGTTTTACCTGTGCCAACCGGACCAAACAAATAAATTCCGCTTTTAAGGTTATTTTTGTTAAAGAATTTAAATAAGCTCTTAGGTTTATTAAGCTCTATTGCTATTTGGCTTAATTCTTCTAATAAAATAGATTGTTTTATGTCTAATGTTATGGTTACTTATATAAAAAAATTTAAGTAGCTAATGGTCTTGATTAATAAGGATAATGGTACGTAATGCGTTGCTCACATGGATTGCTTTTTCCCGTCATTGCAAGAAGAAACTGAAAGTTTCGACAAAGCAATCCAGTAAAATGTATAGCATTTTTTATTATTTTTCTGGATACGTAATATGAATTTCCCATGATATAAATTAGACTCAAGCAAGGCTTTTGTCAAGTTTTGTTATATTAGTTTTAAGTGAAGTGTATTTTTTTAATTCTTTTCTATAAGTAAGTTATGACTGAATTTTGCAACATAAAGTTTAAAAAATATTTATTATTATAACTTTTAACTTTGAATATAAGCTGCTACAAAAATTGTTTCAACTAACTAAAAATAAACTTTTATGGAAGATTTAAGCTCTTGGAAAGAAAGGTTTGAAGAATGCATTTATGCTAAAAAACTTCTCGATAAACTTCACTATTTAAATACTAAAGTGGTAAATCCAATAAATTTAGAAGAAATCAAAAAAGGAATATATTACGCCCGTAAATACCATGGTATCCAAATGCGTAAATCAGGCGATCCGTACTATTCTCATCCAATTGAAGAGGCAATTATGGTGGTAGAGTTTACAGCCATAGAAATACCAAAGCTTTACACATCTGCAATGATGCAAGCAGCACTGCTTCATGATACTATTGAAGATACAGAACTTACTGAAAAAATGATTACTGAAATCTTTGGGGAAGAAGTTGCAAAGCATGTAGAGGGCTTAACCAGAGTTAAACCTTATGGAAAAATTAGTGCTGAAGAAAGCCTGAATATATTAGTTAAACAAAAACGATACGACACAGTATTAATTAAGCTATCAAAACTTACGCTATGTTTGGTTCTAAATATCGTAAAGATGGAGAACGAAGCTGTTGTTGCATATAGTCATCTAAAAGCCCTAACTTTATTTGGTAGACCGTTTTACCTATTTTATTTGCAGTTCTTTTGAGAAAAGCCCAAACTAGAAATGCACAACTAATGTGATTACGTTGGATACGCTGTTTTCTGCATTGGCAACGTTCTATACCAGTCAGTTGCTTAATTTTTCTATGCATGCTCTCAATTACCCATCGCAAGCCAAACTCATCTTGTGCAGCTTTAGAAGATTTTTGAGTTTTGTTATTGGTAACAACATAATCAACTCTGTTGGTAGAAACAGTAAATTTAAACAAATTAACATGCTTATTTTTGGCAAATCCTTTTATATGAATCTCCATTCCATTCTTAATTTCTTCATCTGAAAACGTCAACTTGCTAACAGCTTTATAAGGCTCGTAATCACACGTTTTACTAACATTTCTATTGGCTTTAATAGGGGCATAATAATATTTGCCCAAGGAGTCAACATGTTGCATAATTTTGTGTGTAGCATACCATGTGTCAAAAAGTACAGTTTGAAAAGGAATCTTTTTACTATAAACAGCATTATTGAACATCTTTAGTAGGTGATCTAGTTTCGTCGCTCCATCATGATCAGGTGAAAAAATGCGATAATCTATTACCCAAAACTTATCAATATCGGGGTTATAATATACAAGACTCACTACTCCTATACCGGTAGTAACTCCACCTGTAGCTCCACTATACTGCGATCTAGCAACCTCTATTTTCTTTGTGTTCCTTTTGTTTAACACCGTATCATCAAATATTGCAAAACTTACGCTATGAGTGGAAGAGTGATAAATTATTGTAAGAATAATTAAACATGTCAAAGAGGAACAGATTGCAAGCAATACCAATTAATCTCTTAGGGTTTAATTCCCCGAAGGTCTGCTTCGTGATATACTAACGCGAGTTTCGTATTCAAAAAGTCGCTGTATAGCTGATAAACAGTGGGTTACGGGGATATTGATAATACTGTTTTTGTTATAAAGTGAGTACAAAATACAAATTGCTAATTAAAATATGGTATTTATAGTATAAGAAAAAAGTTTATAGGTTATTGAAAAAACTTTAAGAGCAATAACCTATGATAATGGATTTTACAGAAATATTTTGTTACGTCGATGATTTTTTTCAAGAATTAGACAAGCATACAAATTCAATTACTAACCATAACAACAAATCTGGTCCTAAAAGTCGACTTAACAGAAGTGAGGTAATAACAATTATAATAGGCTACTGGCAGTCATCTTATGATTGTTTTAAGAATTATTATCTGAAGCAAATATGGATTTATCATCAAAGAGATTTTCAATTAGTAAGCTATAGTCAATTTATAAAAATAATAGGTCCACATTTACCACTATTAGTACTGATATTTAATTCTATTTTGGATCAGTGTGATGGCCTTTCTTTTGTAGATTCAAGTAGTATAGAGGTATGTAAGAGATACCGTATTTCAATGAATAAAGTGTTCGCCGGCATAGCAGCACGCAGTAAGACAACAAAAGGTTGGTTCTATGGACTTAAACTACATCTAATAATTAATAGAGCCGGTGGTATAGTTAAAGCATCTTTTAGCCCTGGCAATAAGGATGATAGAAAACAGCTGGAACTGATGATCAAAAATCTTTTTGGTAAAGTATTCGGAGATCGTGGTTATATTTCACAACAATTATTTCAACAACTTTTAGAGCAAGGAATTTTTATGGTAACTAGGGTAAAGAAAAATATGAAAAATAAACTTATGTCTATGTTGGATAAAATATTATTGCTTAAAAGAGCATTAATAGAATCTGTGTTTAGTAAAATTAAACTATTGGGGAAGTTTGAGCATTCAAGGCATAGATCAGTTACAAATGCCTTTGTGCATATGGTTGCAGCACTGATAAATTATCAAATGTCTGATAATAAACCTTCTATTACATCTCTCTTGATATGCTAAATCCTATGCTATATTAATTCGAAACTCGCGTATACTAGATGCATGGAAGAAAGCAGTTATATACATAAAAGTGATAATGTCACAGTACTAATATATCATTTAGTAACACCGGCAAAGTATAGAAGAGTAATATTCAATGAGGAACTAGACGATTATTTATGTAAAATTTGTGAGGACATAGAAGCTCGTTATGAAATTAGATTTTTGGAAATAGGAGTAGATAAAGAACATGTACATTTTTTACTACAGTCAATACCAATGTATAGCCCAACAAAAATAACTCAAATCATAAAAAGTATTACATCTAAGGAAATGTTTAAGAAACGCGAGTTTCGTATTCAAAAAGTCGCTGTATAGCTGATAAACAGTGGGTTACGGGGATATTGATAATACTGTTTTTGTTATAAAGTGAGTACAAAATACAAATTGCTAATTAAAATATGGTATTTATAGTATAAGAAAAAAGTTTATAGGTTATTGAAAAAACTTTAAGAGCAATAACCTATGATAATGGATTTTACAGAAATATTTTGTTACGTCGATGATTTTTTTCAAGAATTAGACAAGCATACAAATTCAATTACTAACCATAACAACAAATCTGGTCCTAAAAGTCGACTTAACAGAAGTGAGGTAATAACAATTATAATAGGCTACTGGCAGTCATCTTATGATTGTTTTAAGAATTATTATCTGAAGCAAATATGGATTTATCATCAAAGAGATTTTCAATTAGTAAGCTATAGTCAATTTATAAAAATAATAGGTCCACATTTACCACTATTAGTACTGATATTTAATTCTATTTTGGATCAGTGTGATGGCCTTTCTTTTGTAGATTCAAGTAGTATAAGGTATGTAAGAGATACCGTATTTCAATGAATAAAGTGTTCGCCGGCATAGCAGCACGCAGTAAGACAACAAAAGGTTGGTTCTATGGACTTAAACTACATCTAATAATTAATAGAGCCGGTGGTATAGTTAAAGCATCTTTTAGCCCTGGCAATAAGGATGATAGAAAACAGCTGGAACTGATGATCAAAAATCTTTTTGGTAAAGTATTCGGAGATCGTGGTTATATTTCACAACAATTATTTCAACAACTTTTAGAGCAAGGAATTTTTATGGTAACTAGGGTAAAGAAAAATATGAAAAATAAACTTATGTCTATGTTGGATAAAATATTATTGCTTAAAAGAGCATTAATAGAATCTGTGTTTAGTAAAATTAAACTATTGGGGAAGTTTGAGCATTCAAGGCATAGATCAGTTACAAATGCCTTTGTGCATATGGTTGCAGCACTGATAAATTATCAAATGTCTGATAATAAACCTTCTATTACATCTCTCTTGATATGCTAAATCCTATGCTATATTAATTCGAAACTCGCGTTTATTATTCTACGATGTCCTGTATGATAACCACTCTTTGCTTTGATATCGCCGGTTTGTTTCTTTAATTTTTTCCATTCTATTATAGTCTTCCTACTAATAGAGTATATCTCAGAAGTCTCTTTTATTGTTTTACCATCTGTTAAACTTTTTATTACTCGTATTCTTAAATCGTATGAATATGCCTTTGCCATAAGTTTTTCATTTAGTATAATCTAACTCATACTCTAAGTCACTATCTTATCGCATTAAGCTATACCTCGTAGCTCTGCTGCGAGGAGTATCATTCTTAATGTTCATTTTATCTTAATGCCATTTATCAGTTGGCTTCCGCTCTCTCCTTCTGATAACATCTTGAAAATAAACTGCAAATTTATTGCACCAAAATCTTACTGTCTCATGACTCAAAATAATACCTCGATATGCCATCTGTTCTTGAACATCTCGGTAGCTACTATTAAAACGATGATATAACCATACTGCATGGCTAATGATGCTTGCTGGAAAACGATGTCTCTTCGGAGCTTGAGTAATACGCATAATGGTGAAATTTAGAGATAAATGGTTACTGCTATTCTATAAATTATTCCATGCATTTGCTCAATACTTAATTTACATCTCTCTTAACTTGACGGTGCCTCTATAGGTGCTATAAATTGGGGACTAATTGGATTATTCAATTTTAACTTAGTAACACTTTTATTCGGTTCTTTTCCAATTGTTGTTAAGTTACTTTATATAATTATTGGTTTTTGTGGAATATATTCATTTTTATGCTTAGGTAAACTACTCTGTAAACCAGGTGTAGAAAAAGGAAAATAATTACTAAAGTGTTACCCGTCATGAAAAGTGCGGGTAATACTGTCTTTAGTCATTGTAACAAGATTCTATATCTTTTTTAAATGATACTCCTCGCAGCAGAGCTACGAGGTATCTATCCAAAAAGTTTTAACTGTTTTTGTTGAAATGCTTTATAAGAAGGTTTGTCTGAACCTTGATTTTTTACATAATTACGTAATTTCCGCTCATCACCATGTTTACCTACTGTGCTCATAAAATATCCTTTACTCCAAAACTCACTTCCCCATAATTTTTCTTTAAGATTTGGATATTTCTTAAACATTTCCTTAGATGTAATACTTTTTATGATTTGAGTTATTTTTGTTGGGCTATACATTGGTATTGACTGTAGTAAAAAATGTACATGTTCTTTATCTACTCCTATTTCCAAAAATCTAATTTCATAACGAGCTTCTATGTCCTCACAAATTTTACATAAATAATCGTCTAGTTCCTCATTGAATATTACTCTTCTATACTTTGCCGGTATTACTAAACGCGAGTTTCGTATTCAAAAAGTCGCTGTATAGCTGATAAACAGTGGGTTACGGGGATATTGATAATACTGTTTTTGTTATAAAGTGAGTACAAAATACAAATTGCTAATTAAAATATGGTATTTATAGTATAAGAAAAAAGTTTATAGGTTATTGAAAAAACTTTAAGAGCAATAACCTATGATAATGGATTTTACAGAAATATTTTGTTACGTCGATGATTTTTTTCAAGAATTAGACAAGCATACAAATTCAATTACTAACCATAACAACAAATCTGGTCCTAAAAGTCGACTTAACAGAAGTGAGGTAATAACAATTATAATAGGCTACTGGCAGTCATCTTATGATTGTTTTAAGAATTATTATCTGAAGCAAATATGGATTTATCATCAAAGAGATTTTCAATTAGTAAGCTATAGTCAATTTATAAAAATAATAGGTCCACATTTACCACTATTAGTACTGATATTCAATTCTATTTTGGATCAGTGTGATGGCCTTTCTTTTGTAGATTCAAGTAGTATAGAGGTATGTAAGAGATACCGTATTTCAATGAATAAAGTGTTCGCCGGCATAGCAGCACGCAGTAAGACAACAAAAGGTTGGTTCTATGGACTTAAACTACATCTAATAATTAATAGAGCCGGTGGTATAGTTAAAGCATCTTTTAGCCCTGGCAATAAGGATGATAGAAAACAGCTGGAACTGATGATCAAAAATCTTTTTGGTAAAGTATTCGGAGATCGTGGTTATATTTCACAACAATTATTTCAACAACTTTTAGAGCAAGGAATTTTTATGGTAACTAGGGTAAAGAAAAATATGAAAAATAAACTTATGTCTATGTTGGATAAAATATTATTGCTTAAAAGAGCATTAATAGAATCTGTGTTTAGTAAAATTAAACTATTGGGGAAGTTTGAGCATTCAAGGCATAGATCAGTTACAAATGCCTTTGTGCATATGGTTGCAGCACTGATAAATTATCAAATGTCTGATAATAAACCTTCTATTACATCTCTCTTGATATGCTAAATCCTATGCTATATTAATTCGAAACTCGCGTTAAGAAATATCCAAATCTTAAAGAAAAATTATGGGGAAGTGAGTTTTGGAGTAAAGGATATTTTATGAGCACAGTATGTAAACATGGTGATGAGCGGAAATTACGTAATTATGTAAAAAATCAAGGTTCAGGCAAACCTTCTTATAAAGCATTTCAACAAAAACAGTTAAAACTTTTTGGATAGATACCTCGTAGCTCTGCTGCGAGGAGTATCATTAGAACAGATTACTGTCAATTTTTAACAATTAGCCAAAAGAATTATAGTTTAACCTACTACGCTGAACATGCCAAGAAATGTAGCCATGATGTTATTAATAGATTTTTAGAAAATGAAAAATATACTCCTTCTTTGTTATGGGAACACATTAAGAATGATGTTATCTTTTCATCTAACGGATATACAATATTTGATGATACGGTGTTAAACAAAAGGAACACAAAGAAAATAGAGGTTGCTAGATCGCAGTATAGTGGAGCTACAGGTGGAGTTACTACCGGTATAGGAGTAGTGAGTCTTGTATATTATAACCCCGATATTGATAAGTTTTGGGTAATAGATTATCGCATTTTTTCACCTGATCATGATGGAGCGACGAAACTAGATCACCTACTAAAGATGTTCAATAATGCTGTTTATAGTAAAAAGATTCCTTTTCAAACTGTACTTTTTGACACATGGTATGCTACACACAAAATTATGCAACATGTTGACTCCTTGGGCAAATATTATTATGCCCCTATTAAAGCCAATAGAAATGTTAGTAAAACGTGTGATTACGAGCCTTATAAAGCTGTTAGCAAGTTGACGTTTTCAGATGAAGAAATTAAGAATGGAATGGAGATTCATATAAAAGGATTTGCCAAAAATAAGCATGTTAATTTGTTTAAATTTACTGTTTCTACCAACAGAGTTGATTATGTTGTTACCAATAACAAAACTCAAAAATCTTCTAAAGCTGCACAAGATGAGTTTGGCTTGCGATGGGTAATTGAGAGCATGCATAGAAAAATTAAGCAACTGACTGGTATAGAACGTTGCCAATGCAGAAAACAGCGTATCCAACGTAATCACATTAGTTGTGCATTTCTAGTTTGGGCTTTTCTCAAAAGAACTGCAAATAAAATAGGTAAAACGGTCTACCAAATAAAGTTAGGGCTTTTAGATGACTATATGCAACAACAGCTTCGTTCTCCATCTTTACGATATTTAGAACCAAACATAGCGTAAGTTTTTCCAAATTTTTTTCATTTTTGGTTGCCATACTGTTTTATTCCCATCAGGGTTATAGTGATGATTTTCCCACCAATATTCTACATTCTTCCAAGCATATGCAGCCGATAAAGCTTGTTTATTACCGCTGCCATCTAAATAGTAATCATACCCCTCACCGCTATGGCAACCTTTAATAATATCCTCTTTTGTAATTCTAGAGCTTAAAGGAACTAGTTAAAGGGAAATAAGCGTCTATCCCGACGAAATCAATGTAAGAAGAGGCAAATAGTGGGTCTAGATTGTACCACCCACCGCTAGTATGGTGATATTCCGACCAATCGGCTGCATAAGTAACTTGTACATTATTGCCTACTATTTCTTTTACTAAACGAGCAAGATTGTACAGTTCATTAACTGCTGGAAAGTTATTTGCTGAGTCTCTTATAGAAGTGATGCCAATTAGTTCCGAGCCGATTATAAAGGCATCTACATAACGCGAGTTTCGTATTCAAAAAGTCGCTGTATAGCTGATAAACAGTGGGTTACGGGGATATTGATAATACTGTTTTTGTTATAAAGTGAGTACAAAATACAAATTGCTAATTAAAATATGGTATTTATAGTATAAGAAAAAAGTTTATAGGTTATTGAAAAAACTTTAAGAGCAATAACCTATGATAATGGATTTTACAGAAATATTTTGTTACGTCGATGATTTTTTTCAAGAATTAGACAAGCATACAAATTCAATTACTAACCATAACAACAAATCTGGTCCTAAAAGTCGACTTAACAGAAGTGAGGTAATAACAATTATAATAGGCTACTGGCAGTCATCTTATGATTGTTTTAAGAATTATTATCTGAAGCAAATATGGATTTATCATCAAAGAGATTTTCAATTAGTAAGCTATAGTCAATTTATAAAAATAATAGGTCCACATTTACCACTATTAGTACTGATATTCAATTCTATTTTGGATCAGTGTGATGGCCTTTCTTTTGTAGATTCAAGTAGTATAGAGGTATGTAAGAGATACCGTATTTCAATGAATAAAGTGTTCGCCGGCATAGCAGCACGCAGTAAGACAACAAAAGGTTGGTTCTATGGACTTAAACTACATCTAATAATTAATAGAGCCGGTGGTATAGTTAAAGCATCTTTTAGCCCTGGCAATAAGGATGATAGAAAACAGCTGGAACTGATGATCAAAAATCTTTTTGGTAAAGTATTCGGAGATCGTGGTTATATTTCACAACAATTATTTCAACAACTTTTAGAGCAAGGAATTTTTATGGTAACTAGGGTAAAGAAAAATATGAAAAATAAACTTATGTCTATGTTGGATAAAATATTATTGCTTAAAAGAGCATTAATAGAATCTGTGTTTAGTAAAATTAAACTATTGGGGAAGTTTGAGCATTCAAGGCATAGATCAGTTACAAATGCCTTTGTGCATATGGTTGCAGCACTGATAAATTATCAAATGTCTGATAATAAACCTTCTATTACATCTCTCTTGATATGCTAAATCCTATGCTATATTAATTCGAAACTCGCGTTACATAATCTCTCACTAAACGAGCATAATGAAGAATAAAGTTATTATAACCATCAGTTTTATGAAAAAAATTACTTACTGCGTCCGTAGAGCCGCTAACATGTCCACGCCAAGGCTTACCGGGTAAATCCATAAAAAACATCGGATACAACATAATTTTTAAATTACGTTTTTTCAGCTCTTTGAGGTAACGCACTAAGCTAGCGTCATTAACACTACCACCATAGTTAGGGCTTTCATATTCATCCTTAGATATAATTTTAGCATTTTCTCTATTATAATGACTAACTTGCCAAGTAGATGAGTATGGGGTTAGGGGGTCGTTAAATTCTACAGCAGGTTTTATACTACAATAGTTTATGGGGTCGTTGAAAGATAATTTTTGATAGTAAAATAAGAGGAAAGGAGGTAATAAATATTTTAAAAAAGAAATTCTGTTTAATATAGAGATAAATGTTATTCAATAGTGTAGTAATTTAATAGAGATTTGTTTACAGAGTTAGAATTTTTATTAATAAATTTCTTTAAGCCATTAAAGTTGTTAAAACCACTAATCGTTTTAAATTAAAACATATGGCATTCATAAATTCGGAGAATTGATTTTTGGCAATTCCTATATATCTAACCCGCTTATTATCTTTTGAAAATACCATCTCGAAAGGTGCTCTGATTTTCGTATAATATTTATCAAGGTCAAAATTCTTATCTTTCATATTATTTTTCTTTATTGCACAAAGATGGACTCCCTTTTTAGCTGCTGCATTCTTGGTAGAGATTGTACAATAACCTTTATCAACATATGTAGCACCAGAACTTGGCATAACATGCTTAAAACCTTTGCTATCGGTAACATTTGCAGGGGTAACTGCAACCTTATTGATCATGCCTGATTGAATATCAACACTCACATGTTTTTTATAACCATACCAAAATTTATTCCCTCCCTTACAGCCAATTTTGGCTTGTTTATCCTTTGCAACCTTAGGCAAAGTCTCATTATTCAATTTATCATATTTTTGTGCTCTTAGTTTATCACGTTCCTCCCAGAGATTAGCTTTTGAGATTAAATGAGAAGCATCTACAAAGGTAAATACTTCACCCATATAGCCTTGTACTCGTAGTTGATCGCGGAATTTTGTAAATATTTTTGATAGTAAATTAGTACCTATTTTTTTACGTATTTTACTAAATACACTATAATCAGGTGTCTTTTCTGTAAGAGCAAAATTACAAAACCATTTCGCCGCTGTGCTATCAGCTAAATAACGTTCTAATTCCCGATCAGATAAGTCTTCCATAAATTGTAGCAGCAAACATTTAAACAGCCTCTCTATACCATATCCTTTATAATTAGCTTCGCATTCTAATGCTAATAACTCAGCTTCAACTGCTTTGAATTTGAATAAACTTTTGAATTTACGATATTGATGATCCGCATTTACTAACTCATCTAAACTTACCATTAGCATTTGATACTCTGACATATAAACATATTTTTTATTTTTTTATTATACCTGCTACCCTCTCATCTCGCAACAGTCCCTTTATATCAAGATTATTGCCAAACCAAGAAACTACACTGGTGCTACCCATTTTATGTTAGGGCAGGTGGTTTGTAGTTGATTAAGGCTATATACGCTATCGGCAATGTTATAATGATTATGTGAGTTAATAGCCTCATGATTAATAACACCACCAAAAAAACTTTCCTGAGTTTTATACTGAATTTCTGTATCATAGACAAATTCCCCAGACCCTGGAATCATGCTAATACTGCTAATTAAATTTTCGACTTTTGCATAATTGTTTGGTAGATGAATATTAGGCTTCCTAGTTACTTCAAATGAGAAATTCGGAATAATATTATCAAAATCTTCTAAAGGTAATTCTTCAAATACTGCATAGCTAAGAGATCTAAAAGCAGGAGTTTTATTTTTACCTAAGCATTTTTCAATCAAGGGATCGGGTAATTGTTCTTCTGATCCTTTATATAATCTAAACTTATATTTACCTTATTTTATAATTTCATCATTTGCCCATACCCTTTTAATTTCCGTGATCTCACCCTCACAAATACTAACGGCAAAAGAAAAGAAATAACTATATTCCGTAGAAGTTGTGGTAGATTTTACGTTATGAAAATAAGGAAAATATTCTTTATGACGAGTGCTATTTGCGATTTCTTTGATTTTATCTGCCCAGATTATTTTTCCGCTAACTTTTGTAGTGCCAAAAACCAAAGGGATAGGCTCACCATAACTTGCTGTAACATATTTAAAGCTTTCTTTGAAGTTTTTAATATAATCATATTCTTCTGGTTCATGGTTTAGTTGATCTAAATACTCACCAAGCATTTTACCAGCAAATCTTCCTATGCTTGAAAATATACCACCTCCGAATGCATTTCCGATAGTACCTCCAAACGAGCTAAAAAAACTTCCAAACATATTTACCATATTATAGTTTAATATGGATTGATATTAGCATGATATTATGTTAACACTAAGATATGCTTTTCGGTTTAGTGTCATCTTTGATTCATTCACGAGATCCAGTTAAAATACTAATTTTATTAGTATTTTTTATTATTTTCTGGATGCCGTGGTCAAGCCACGGCATGACTACCTTAGGGCGTTTTCCGATCCACGCAGGCAAAGCCGCCACGGGGTGACAATGTATTATATTGGAGTATATTAATGCTTAAAAAATATATATTTATCTTATTACTACTTTTCACATCTATAGTTAAAGCAGAAAATATAGAAGTAAATAATTTAGATAAAATAAAACAAGATTTTGAAGAAAATTATAATAAAAATTATTTGCCGCAGGATTTACTAGTAGTAATAGACTTGGATAAGGTGTTATTTAAGCCGTTATTATCTTTAGGTGAGCAAATCGATAAAGATGCTTATTCTAAATTAGCTCCCACTTTACAAAAGATGAATAAAAACCCTAAAAGTATTTATATCGACCAATTAATTTTAACAAATGATAAATATAAAAAGGAATTATTAGATTCTAGCTTTCCAAATTTTGTAAGTAACATTAGCAATAAAAATATTCCTATAATAGCCCTAAATGGAGAGTTTACAGGTAATTTTAATAATATACCTAAGTTTGAAATATGGATTGCTGATTATTTAAAAAAGAATTTTAATATCGATTTCTCAAATAGTTTTCCTAAAAATAATTATATTATTTTTAACAATTTAAAAAATTTTTCCAATACTTATCCGGTATTTTATAAGGGCATATTGACTAGCAATAATATATCAGGTGCTGAACTTATGATTAATTTTTTTGTTCAAATGAATTTTATGCCTAAAGTACTTATAATGATTAGCGGTAGCACTGAGCTATTAAGTTCAATGGAAACACAGTTAGCTAATTATAGCTCTTCTGTTTTATTTATTGGATATTATTATAATAATCAAGATAGTAGGGATAATAATGCAAACTATAATGTAATTATTAATGACTTAACTAATCAAGTGAATAATATAAAAAGAAATAACCCCCCTTTGAAAACTAATAATGTAAAAAGTAAGAACCCTTATGATCAAAGTAAATAAAATTTTATTCCATTTATTACTTTATTTAATTGTGCCAATTTCAAGCTATGGTGAAATAATTCCTACTTATTCCGTAAATTCTGTAACAATGAAAGATTTGTTACCCAAAATAGACCAAGATAGCCTTGTTTTAATAAATATAGATAATACTATTATAACGCCCAAATCAAAATTTTTTCGCTATAATAATAATCCTTATGTAAATTTTACCAAAAACTTATATAGTCTTGCGGTAAATGATTCATCAGTAAATAATTCTATAGCACAATTAATGCAACAACGCCAAATGATGCTTGTAGAAAAAGGTTGGGTGGATTTTATTAATCAAATGAAAAAGCAAGGTGCAACAGTTTTAGGGCTTCAAGAAATAACTACCCCATGTAATTTGATTGAAAATTATGAAGTATGGTTGTATACCGTACTTTACGGATTAGGTATTAATTTTACTGGTAAAGTCAATGATAAAGATGTATTTAGATTTGATCCAACTGATGCAAATGCACCTATTTTTTATTTAGGAATAATATTTACCGGAAGTACTAATAAAGTAAAGTCACTTATTGAATTTTTAAAAATTATACCAAAAGAACCTAGCAAAATCATAGTATTTGCAAATAATAAACAAGATTTGAAAGATATGAATTCTTTTTTAAGAAATGTTGATATAGAGTATTATGGAATTGAGTATTTGGGATGGCAACAATTACAAGAATCACCCGATTTAGAAGTTGCCAAGTTGCAGCAATCTACTCTTCTAAATACAGGACAGTGGCTAGAGGATGATGTAGCTGCAAAAATGTTAAATAAATAGTATGAATAATAATTTAATAAATACTTTAAAAGATTTAATTATCGATACCGGTAAAATTGCTTTAGATATAAAAAAATCAGGAATATTAATTGATACTAAGTCAGATGGCTCGGTAGTTACCAATGCAGATAAAGAAATCAGTAAAATAATCTATCAAAATCTGCAAGCATTAACTCCAGAAATAGATATAGTATGTGAAGAACAGCCACTGCCAATACTTAACAGTAACACTTTTTGGTTAATTGATCCAATTGATGGAACAAGAAGTTATGTAAACGGCAAAAGTACTTATACTATAAATATAGGTCTAATTAAAAATGGTGTACCGACTATTGGCTTGATATATCAACCTGAGACAGATAAATTATATTATACTGATGAAAAAGGTCAGTTAAAAATCGAGCAGCATTCCAAGGAAATTCCTATCATTCATAAACAAAAAGAGTTAAACGCTGTCATAGGCTTTTATCATTCAAACAAAGCAACTAAAGAATTCTTAAGTAAATATTCCTTTAATAAAATAGATGCAATAGGTAGTTCAATTAAATTATGTTTAATTGCTGAGGGTAGTGTGGATATTTGTCCTAAATTCGGTCAAACTATGGAATGGGATATAGCAGCAGGTCATGCCTTAATTAAAGCTGGTGGCGGTAATATTTTAGATTTAGATGGCAAAGAAATTACCTATGGTAAAGAAAACTTTGCTAATCCTAATTTCCTTGCATGTAGCAAATATTGGCTGGAGAATGTTGTTCCTGTGTAAGGCTTGGAAAATCGATTAAGTCGGCATTGCCTGCGTGGATCATTAAAAAATACAAATATCTAAATAAAAACTGAATTACCTGAACGCTCTCAAAAAATCAAGGTTAGGCTTGATTTTATAGTACAGCAAATTTTAGAGCTTGCAAAAGATAAAATTGCTATGATTATCTTATATGGTTCTTTTGCTAGAGGCGACTGGATACGTGATTTAATTAACGGCTATCATAGCGATACTGATATTCTGATTATTTTAAAAAAAGGTAAGTATAAAGGTCATGCTACTTTGAACTTAGAAGATAGTATATATAAAAGATTAGTAAAGATGGGAGTAATAAACCCTAAACAAATTATCCCATACGATTCAGAGATATCTATAATTCTTGAATCAATAGAAGAAATAAATAGACAGCTAGAAAAAAGGCGTTATTTTTATACTGATATCAAAAAAGAAGGAATACTTTTATATGATAGTGGTGAGTATGTTTTAAGCGAAGCTAAAGATTTACCTTGGAGTGAAATGAAAGAAATTGCTCAAGATTATTTTGAACAATGGTTTAGAAGAGGCAAAGGATTTTTAAAAGGAGCAATAAATTATTTAAAAGATTCTGAAAATGCTTTATCAGCCTTTTTACTGCATCAAGCTACCGAAAGCTTGTATAGTACTATCTTACTAGTTTTCTCTAATTATAAACTTAAGTTACATAATTTACAAAAGTTAGGTAGTATGGCAGAAAATTACGACAATGAATTATTACAAGTTTTTCCTATAGTAACTTCTGAGCAGAAAGAATGTTTTACGCTTCTACAAAAAGCTTATGTTGATGCAAGGTATGATAAAAATTATAAGATTACGAAAGAACAACTACTTTATCTTATTGGGCGAATAGAAAAGTTAAAAGAAATCACTGAAAGAATTTGTATAGCAAGGATTGATAGGTAAAGTGTCATAACGTGGCAGCATTATTGCGTGGATACCAAATCGTCTGAGCTACGCGAATGAAATGAGCGTGGCAATCCAGAAAAAATAATAAAAATGCTATAAATTAGCATTTTTTAACTAGATTGCGTACGTACAATTACTTTGTAATTTCCTTAGCTCAGACGACAAAACTGATCCACGCGGGCAATGCCGCCACGGGATGACAGAGAGGCGATTATAAAAGAGGAAAAAGTTTAATCTCTTAGGGTTTAATTCCCCGAAGGTCTGCTTCGTGATATACTAGATGCATGGAAGAAAGCAGTTATATACATAAAAGTGATAATGTCACAGTACTAATATATCATTTAGTAACACCGGCAAAGTATAGAAGAGTAATATTCAAAGAGGAACTAGACGATTATTTATGTAAAATTTGTGAGGACATAGAAGCTCGTTATGAAATTAGATTTTTGGAAATAGGAGTAGATAAAGAACATGTACATTTTTTACTACAGTCAATACCAATGTATAGCCCAACAAAAATAACTCAAATCATAAAAAGTATTACATCTAAGGAAATGTTTAAGAAATATCCAAATCTTAAAGAAAAATTATGGGGAAGTGAGTTTTGGAGTAAAGGATATTTTATGAGCACAGTAGGTAAACATGGTGATGAGCGGAAATTACGTAATTATGTAAAAAATCAAGGTTCAGGCAAACCTTCTTATAAAGCATTTCAACAAAAACAGTTAAAACTTTTTGGATAGATACCTCGTAGCTCTGCTGCGAGGAGTATCATTTAAGAATTAAATTACTTTACCGCTTCAATCAACTTTCTAACTCCGTCTATTGACTTATCAAATAAAGCTTGCTCATCAGCAGTTAGTTGTAGCTCGATTACTTTCTCTATGCCGTTTTTGCCTATAATAATCGGTACACCAGCATATAAATTTTTTACGCCATATTCACCTTGCAAGTAAGCAGCACAGGTTAGAATTTGTCGTTTATCTTGTAAATAAGATTCAAGCATTTCTACAGCAGAAGCAGCAGGGGCATAATAAGCTGATCCTGTTTTAAGTAATGCCACGATTTCGCCACCGCCATTTCTAGTGCGATCAATTATTTTTTCGATACGCTCGTTGGTTGATAACCCCATTTTTATTAGATCAGGTATAGGCACACCTTTGACAGTAGAGTATCTAGCAAGCGGTACCATAGCATCACCATGACCGCCAAGAACTATACTGCTAACGCTATTAGTTGACACTTTAAACTCCTCAGCAAGAAAAAGGTTAAATCTTGAGGAATCAAGTACGCCAGCCATACCAATAACTTTATTATGTGGCAAACCGCTTTCTTTCAACATCACGTAAACCATGACATCCAACGGATTAGTAATTACTATTACAAAAGCATTAGGAGCGTATTTTTTAACATTTTCTGCAACGCTTTTCATAATACCGGTATTGACGCTAATTAAATCGTCTCTACTCATGCCAGGTTTTCTAGGCAAACCGGCAGTAATAATTATTGCGTCTGACCCTTCGATATCTTTATAGTCATTTGTGCCTTTAATTTTGATATCAGAACCTGCTAAGGTATTTGCTTGCATTATATCTAGAGCTTTGCCTTGCGGAATTCCTTCAGCCACATCAAATAATACTATATCACCTAAATTTTTAAGACTGATTAAATGAGCAAGCGTTCCACCTATATTACCGCTTCCTATTAATGAGATTTTTGGATTTTTTTTCATTATGTCCTCATACATTTGAAATACATGTCTAATATATTATAAATACGTTCAAGAAAAAAGGTTTTTTGAAAAAAAGATAATAGTAATTTTATCTATCTTTATACTAGATCCTGAATTTAAGTTAGCTAGGTTCTGGTGAGATTATAATTTAGAATCAATAAAAATTTCAGGATGTTTGGAAGCTATTTTAAGTAAAGATATCGCAGGACCTCTAGGTCTGCGTCTTCCTTGTTCCCATTCTTGCAATGTTCTAACATTAATATGCATTAAAGCTGCAAAATCTACTTGAGAAAGATGTAAATGCTTCCTAATATCTATTATATCAGTTTTGGTTTCTATTTTTTGAGTTAGCCCTTTTCCTGCTTTAATATCTTTAATAGATTGTAGAATTTCTGCACCGATATCTCTACCATTAGCATTTTTTTTTGCTTTCATAATCCTAGTTCCTCCATAATTTTCTTTAAAATTGACGTTGGGATATTTGTAGCTTCATTTTTAGCATAAATGGTTAGTAGTCAAATTTGATCTTCTTTATCTTTATAATAGTAAATAATTCTAACTCCACTACGTTTGCCTTTACCTTTAGCTGTCCACCTAATTTTTCTAAGTCCGCCACTTCCTTGAATAACGTCTCCTGATTTAGGATGCATAGCTAAATGCCATTGAAAACTTGTATATTCTTCATCTGTAAAATATGAATTTAAGAGCTTACTAAATAATGGTGATTCTATATATTCCATGGCAATATTATTACGTCATTGACGTATAAAGTCAAGTATTTTTAACTAGATTCCGCGATCAAGCCATGGGATAATAGCATAAGGTGTTCATCAAAGCCGACTTATCTATGGGATGACACTGATTGTAGTTTTCTTTTAGCTGCTTCTAGATATAGAAAAATAATAGGAGTTATGTAGAGAGTTAGTAGTTGTGAAGTAAGAAGCCCGCCCACAACTGCAAGTCCTAGTGATCTTCTTTCTGCTCCTGTGCTACCAATCCCAAGAGCTATGGGCATAGCACCCATTAATGCCGCTAAGGTAGTCATCATAATAGGTTTAAATCTTATAGTGCAAGCTTCTAAAATCGCATCTTTGGAACTTTTATTGCTAGTACGTTCAAGTTCTAAGGCAAAGTCGATAATCATAATAGCATTTTTCTTAACGATACCGATTAACATAATAAGCCCGACAAAGCCGTACATATCCAGCTCACTATTAAATATTAATAAGGTAAGCAATGCACCAAACACGGCAGTAGGTAGTCCTGAAAGAATCGTTACTGGATGTACAAAGCTTTCATAAAGCATGCCGAGAATGATATAGATAACTATAACAGCAAGACCTAGTAATAGTCCAAGGTCAGAGAAAGAGGATTGAAACGCTTGTGCTGTTCCTTGAAAGCTTCCCGTGATCGTTGCGCCGGCATTTGTAGCTCTCTTATTGCCTCATTAACTTTTGGAACGGCATCACTGATAGAATAACCATCTTGCAGATTAAACGATACTGTAACTGAAGGTAATTGACCAAAATGTGAAATACTTAAAGGACCAACACTATTAACAATTTTCGCAAGAGTAGTTAAAGGTACTAAAGTGTTATTTGCAGAATTAATATTAACTAAGGATAACATTGATGAATCAGTTTGATATTTAGGATCTAACTCTAAAATAATATCATATTGAGCAGTAGGAGTATATAAAGTTGAAATCTGCTCAGCCCCATAAGCGGCATATAAAACATTTTGTATTTGCTCAATCGATATCCCTAGCTTTGCTGCTTTGTACCTATCAATTTGCACTAAAGTTTGCGGCTGTGATATTTGCAAAACTTACGCTATGTTTGGTTCTAAGGGACTGTTGCGAGATGAGAGGGTAGCAGGTATAATAAAAAAATAAAAAATATGTTTATATGTCAGAGTATCAAATGCTAATGGTAAGTTTAGATGAGTTAGTAAATGCGGATCATCAATATCGTAAATTCAAAAGTTTATTCAAATTCAAAGCAGTTGAAGCTGAGTTATTAGCATTAGAATGCGAAGCTAATTATAAAGGATATGGTATAGAGAGGCTGTTTAAATGTTTGCTGCTACAATTTATGGAAGACTTATCTGATCGGGAATTAGAACGTTATTTAGCTGATAGCACAGCGGCGAAATGGTTTTGTAATTTTGCTCTTACAGAAAAGACACCTGATTATAGTGTATTTAGTAAAATACGTAAAAAAATAGGTACTAATTTACTATCAAAAATATTTACAAAATTCCGCGATCAACTACGAGTACAAGGCTATATGGGTGAAGTATTTACCTTTGTAGATGCTTCTCATTTAATCTCAAAAGCTAATCTCTGGGAGGAACGTGATAAACTAAGAGCACAAAAATATGATAAATTGAATAATGAGACTTTGCCTAAGGTTGCAAAGGATAAACAAGCCAAAATTGGCTGTAAGGGAGGGAATAAATTTTGGTATGGTTATAAAAAACATGTGAGTGTTGATATTCAATCAGGCATGATCAATAAGGTTGCAGTTACCCCTGCAAATGTTACCGATAGCAAAGGTTTTAAGCATGTTATGCCAAGTTCTGGTGCTACATATGTTGATAAAGGTTATTGTACAATCTCTACCAAGAATGCAGCAGCTAAAAAGGGAGTCCATCTTTGTGCAATAAAGAAAAATAATATGAAAGATAAGAATTTTGACCTTGATAAATATTATACGAAAATCAGAGCACCTTTCGAGATGGTATTTTCAAAAGATAATAAGCGGGTTAGATATATAGGAATTGCCAAAAATCAATTCTCCGAATTTATGAATGCCATATGTTTTAATTTAAAACGATTAGTGGTTTTAACAACTTTAATGGCTTAAAGAAATTTATTAATAAAAATTCTAACTCTGTAAACAAATCTCTATTAAATTACTACACTATTGAATAACATTTATCTCTATATTAAACAGAATTTCTTTTTTAAAATATTTATTACCTCCTTTCCTCTTATTTTACTATCAAAAATTATCTTTCAACGACCCCTCTAAATATCGTAAAGATGGAGAACGAAGCTGTTGTTGCATATAGTCATCTAAAAGCCCTAACTTTATTTGGTAGACCGTTTTACCTATTTTATTTGCAGTTCTTTTGAGAAAAGCCCAAACTAGAAATGCACAACTAATGTGATTACGTTGGATACGCTGTTTTCTGCATTGGCAACGTTCTATACCAGTCAGTTGCTTAATTTCTCTATGCATGCTCTCAATTACCCATCGCAAGCCAAACTCATCTTGTGCAGCTTTAGAAGATTTTTGAGTTTTGTTATTGGGGTCGTTGAAAGATAATTTTTGATAGTAAAATAAGAGGAAAGGAGGTAATAAATATTTTAAAAAAGAAATTCTGTTTAATATAGAGATAAATGTTATTCAATAGTGTAGTAATTTAATAGAGATTTGTTTACAGAGTTAGAATTTTTATTAATAAATTTCTTTAAGCCATTAAAGTTGTTAAAACCACTAATCGTTTTAAATTAAAACATATGGCATTCATAAATTCGGAGAATTGATTTTTGGCAATTCCTATATATCTAACCCGCTTATTATCTTTTGAAAATACCATCTCGAAAGGTGCTCTGATTTTCGTATAATATTTATCAAGGTCAAAATTCTTATCTTTCATATTATTTTTCTTTATTGCACAAAGATGGACTCCCTTTTTAGCTGCTGCATTCTTGGTAGAGATTGTACAATAACCTTTATCAACATATGTAGCACCAGAACTTGGCATAACATGCTTAAAACCTTTGCTATCGGTAACATTTGCAGGGGTAACTGCAACCTTATTGATCATGCCTGATTGAATATCAACACTCACATGTTTTTTATAACCATACCAAAATTTATTCCCTCCCTTACAGCCAATTTTGGCTTGTTTATCCTTTGCAACCTTAGGCAAAGTCTCATTATTCAATTTATCATATTTTTGTGCTCTTAGTTTATCACGTTCCTCCCAGAGATTAGCTTTTGAGATTAAATGAGAAGCATCTACAAAGGTAAATACTTCACCCATATAGCCTTGTACTCGTAGTTGATCGCGGAATTTTGTAAATATTTTTGATAGTAAATTAGTACCTATTTTTTTACGTATTTTACTAAATACACTATAATCAGGTGTCTTTTCTGTAAGAGCAAAATTACAAAACCATTTCGCCGCTGTGCTATCAGCTAAATAACGTTCTAATTCCCGATCAGATAAGTCTTCCATAAATTGTAGCAGCAAACATTTAAACAGCCTCTCTATACCATATCCTTTATAATTAGCTTCGCATTCTAATGCTAATAACTCAGCTTCAACTGCTTTGAATTTGAATAAACTTTTGAATTTACGATATTGATGATCCGCATTTACTAACTCATCTAAACTTACCATTAGCATTTGATACTCTGACATATAAACATATTTTTTATTTTTTTATTATACCTGCTACCCTCTCATCTCGCAACAGTCCCTTATTGGTAACAACATAATCAACTCTGTTGGTAGAAACAGTAAATTTAAACAAATTAACATGCTTATTTTTGGCAAATCCTTTTATATGAATCTCCATTCCATTCTTAATTTCTTCATCTGAAAACGTCAACTTGCTAACAACTTTATAAGGCTCGTAATCACACGTTTTACTAACATTTCTATTGGCTTTAATAGGGGCATAATAATATTTGCCCAAGGAGTCAACATGTTGCATAATTTTGTGTGTAGCATACCATGTGTCAAAAAGTACAGTTTGAAAAGGAATCTTTTTACTATAAACAACGCGAGTTTCGTATTAAGATGCCTAAATTATAGTTAAGGAATTTGCCACAATCCTGATTTTTTAAGGCTTTTGGGAGATTGGATAAGTTTCATACTGTAATAATTGGAGTCAAAAAAGACAAATTGCTGAAAATTTATGCATTTTAAGCCCATTTTATAACAAAAACAGTATTATCAATATCCACCGTAACCCAGTATTTATCAGCTATACAGCGACTTTATGAATACGAAACTCGCGTTAAACAGCATTATTGAACATCTTTAGTAGGTGATCTAGTTTCGTCGCTCCATCATGATCAGATGAAAAAATGCGATAATCTATTACCCAAAACTTATCAATATCGGGGTTATAATATACAAGACTCACTACTCCTATACCGGTAGTAACTCCACCTGTAGCTCCACTATACTGCGATCTAGCAACCTCTATTTTCTTTGTGTTCCTTTTGTTTAACACCGTATCATCAAATATTGTATATCCGTTAGATGAAAAGATAACATCATTCTTAATGTGTTCCCATAACAAAGAAGGAGTATATTTTTCATTTTCTAAAAATCTATTAATAACATCATGGCTACATTTCTTGGCATGTTCAGCGTAGTAGGTTAAACTATAATTCTTTTGGCTAATTGTTAAAAATTGACAGTAATCTGTTCTATTAATTGGTATTGCTTGCAATCTGTTCCTCTTTGACATGTTTAATTATTCTTACAATAATTTATCACTCTTCCACTCATAGCGTAAGTTTTGTAAGAATTAACAAGGTTATATTGAGCTGTTGCTATCGCTACATTGCTCATTGCAAGCTCAATATTAGAGTTATTAGCTAAAGATTCCTCAATTAAGTTATTAAGTACCGGATCGTTAAATTGTAACCACCATTTAGAAATCTGGTTATTTTGAGATGCTAATGAATAATTATTCCAACTATTAGGTAATGGCAGGTTAGGCAGGGGATCATGTATTGCTTTACAGCTGCATAGTATTAGAAGTGATAGAACTATAACATTCTTGTAGAACGACGTAGCTAATTTTTGAAGTTCATCGAGTATATTCATTAAAATTAAGATAAATTAATATTACTTAATTTTAATTAAGATTCTTTAAACTATTATGTCAATATACTGCAATCTTTTTTCAACTAACTATTTTTAAACCATGTAATAATGTTACTAACTTGTCTGAAATAACTTTAATATTATAGGTTTGAGTTAGTTTTAGATAAGCTTTTTGAGAAAGTTCTTTTGCTTTTTGTGGATTGTCTATTAGGTATGCAATTTTTTCGGCTAAATCTTTTGATAATCCGGCTTTGCAAATTAGTCCGTCTTGCATATGTTTTAGGATTTCACTAGGACCCTCAGTATCTGTACTAACTATAGGTAAGCTGTTTTCCATTGCTTCAAGTAATATGATCCCAAACGGTTCATGTAACGATGGAAGACAAAAAATATCGATTTGCTCAAAGAATTTATCTTTGTTACTAACCCATCCTGTAAATGATATTTTGTTTTGTAAATTAAGCTTATTTACTAAAGAAATTAGATTATCCTGTTCCTCTCCATTACCACCTATAACTACTTGAATTTCATAATTTTTATCCTGTAAAATTTTTACTGCATTAATAAAAACATCAATACCTTTTTTAGCTACAAATCTTGCTAATACACCAATTACAATCGGTTTTTTATATGCTTTATTTGAAATAAATGTTTTGGTGATATTTATCATATTTGGCAGGATAAATATTTTGGATTTGGAAAAATTATTTTTTAATAAATGTTCTTTCATATGATGCGTTAAAGCAATAACAAAATCACATTTACGCAATCCCTTTAGACTATAGTTATGAGCAATTCCAATTAATCTAATATTAGATGTTTTAGCAAGTTTACTAAAATTTATTGCTCTATTGCCATGAGCTATAATAATATCAGGCTTAGTTTTATAGATTATATATTTCAGAACAAGAACTGAAATTAAGTCAAAAGATAACAAGTTAGGGATCTTAAAATTGCTAGATATAAACGAGTTTATTTTTGCCTTGTAGGAGATAACATTTATTACCTCAATATTTTGCATTTCAAGAGCTGTGTTATAGTCTAAAAAAGCTTGTTGTATACCACCAAGATCACGGCTTAGCATAATATTTAGTATCTTCATTTTTACTTTAATTTCTCAATTTCTTCTTTAGTTAAGTCGGTAAAGTCAATAATTTCATCTAAAGATTTATTTTTAGCCAGCATTTTTTTAGCTAGAATAATTTTTGATTCTTTTAATTTAGCTTCACCTTTAGCCTCACCTCTAGCTTCAGCATCCATAAGTTTTTGCTCTTCTACAGCTAAATTATCCATCTCAGTTTTTACCATTTTTTCATAAGTATTGAGATCTTCTTCCGACCAACTAGCTTGATCTAATGCATAAAAAGCTTTCTTAATAATAGGATCGTGACCTATTAAATGCTCCATCTCTTCTAAACTACTCTCATGTGCATGTTTAAAGAAATATGCCCATTTTTCTTGAAGATTCTCTAATTGATCCAGCTCTTTATTAAACTTTTCTAGTTCTATGAAAATAAAGTAAAAATCTTGTAAATCATTCTCATAAGTTTTTGTATCAAGCAGCCTATGGTTTGATCTCCAGTCTTTTTTATTTGGAAATAAAATAAAATCAGCAATAGCTAAAAATATTACACCTCTTAGCTTAGCATATACTTCCATTTTTTTATGATTTTCATCTTCTTTAAGTATTTGTCTTGAATAAGCTTTAGCTGCATAAAGTTGGGCTCTTTTTTCAAAACCTGGGTGCTTACTTACCTGCATTTCTACAATAAATTGTGTGCCGTTCTTATCTTTACATAATACATCAACAATAGATTGTCGGTAGACTGCAATATCAGGGTCTTGATTGGTTTTTAGAAAAGTAACTTCTTTGATTTGTTCTTCTCCTGTGTAACCTAAAATATCATTAAGAAAATGGATGAGTATATCCTTATTCTTTTCAGTGCCGAAAATTTTTAAAAAGGCGTAGTTATTCTTAGGATCTAAGAAACGTGAAAGTAGCATAGAAAATCTATTTTTATATATAATAACTAACTTTCATTATAGCAAATTCTAAGAAATTTGCTATAATACAATCTTAAATATTATAATTATACTATGAGCAGTAAGATTAACTTCGTAAAAATGCATGGTCTTGGTAATGATTTCGTTATTGTTAATAAGCAAGATTTAGCAAATACACATGATTTATCACAAATAGCAAAGAGTATGGCAGAATGTCATTTAGGTATTGGATGCGATCAATTTATTATTTACGAAGAACAAAATGATTCTTACGAAATGATTATCTATAATATTGATGGTTCTAGTGCTAAATTATGCGGTAATGCTACGAGGTGTTTGGCAAAATTGATCTATCTTAATACAGGTAAAAAAGATATTACTGTAGTAGTAGGTAGTAAGAAATTATTATGTCATGTTATAGATAAAAATAATATTAGTGTTAATGTGGGTAGTGTTAGCTTTAATGAATCTTGGATGCCAAATCGTGATAAGATTTGGGAGTTTGCCGAGCGTTATATGATTGATTTGAAAGAAACAGTTTGTGTTGATGTCGGTAATCCGCATTTGGTTATTTTTAGTAAGCTAGAGCTGCAAGATCAAAAAATTGTCGGTGAAAAGTTACAAGATAAAGAACTATTTGCTGATGGTGTTAACGTTAATTTTGCTGAAGTTAGAGACAATAAGATTTATTTATCAGTTTGGGAACGTGGAGCAGGACTAACCCTTGCTTGTGGTAGTGGCGCTTGCGGTAGCTTCGCTGCCGGTTTAAAGCTCGGTTTTATTCACTCGCCATGTGAGGTGGTGTATAAATATGGCAGCCTTATTATGAAAGAGGAAAATGGTAATATAATAATGCAAGGACCGGCTACGATGGTAGCTCAAGGAGTATATTATCGTGAGTAATCTGAAGCAAGAAATAGTAACATTTGGTTGCCGTCTTAATATCTATGAAAGTGAGATAATAAGAAAAAATCTTGCAGCTTCAGGACTTGATAATGTTACAGTATTTAATACTTGTGCAGTAACTAAATCTGCTGAAAAACAAGTGCGTCAAGCCATTCGTGCCGCTAAAAAAAATAATCCCAATTTAAAAATTATCGTTACGGGTTGTAGTGCTCAAACTAATCCAAAAATATACGGCGATATGCCAGAAGTTGATAAGGTTATAGGTAATGAAGAGAAACTGTTGCCTAATCATTATCAAATTAATGATGAAAAAATAGTCGTTAACGATATAATGTCGGTGAAAGAGACAGCAAATCATCTAATTAGTAGTTTTGACGGCAAGTCTCGTGCTTTTATTCAGGTGCAAAATGGTTGTAATCATAATTGTACTTTTTGTATGATTCCTTACGGTAGGGGGAGAAGCAGATCAACAGCAATCGGAGCTATAGCCGAGCAGATGAAGCATCTAGTATTAAAGGGCTTTAAAGAAGTTGTTTTTACCGGTGTTGACGTTACGGCTTATGGTGGTGATTTGCCCGGAAGCCCAACCTTTGCTCAGATGATAAAAAGGGTTTTGAATTTAGTGCCTGACTTAAAAAGGCTTCGTCTATCTTCAATAGATGTTGCCGAAATAGATGATGAGCTTTTTGAGCTTATAGCTTATAATCAAAGAATAATGCCGCATTTCCATATTAGTTTACAAGCAGGCGACGATATGATATTAAAGCGGATGAAAAGACGGCATAATAGAGCGGAAGTAATTGAGTTTTGCAATAAGCTGCGAGCAATCAGATCTGAAGTATCATTTGGGGCTGACATTATAGCGGGCTTTCCGACGGAAACACCTGAAATGTTTGAGAATACTAGGAAATTAATAGAAGAGGCATCATTGCAATATTTGCATGTTTTTCCGTATTCGGAGCGAGAAGGAACGCCCGCAGCACGTATGCCGCAAATACCTAAAGCTATTAGAAAAGAAAGAGCCGAAATTTTAAGACAAGAAGGGCAGAAGCAATTAGCTGAATTTTTCAAGAAGCATATAGGGCAGAAAGTAGAGCTACTAGTAGAAAATAATAATATCGCCCACACTGAGAATTTTATACCGGTAAAGCTAAACGAACCGCTAGAAATAGGGCAGGTATTTAAAGCGAAGTTGGTAGGGATGGAAGATGGGTGTATGAAATGTGTGTTAGTTTAAAAGTGAGCATTAACGTCATTGCGAGCAGTCGAAGACTGCTTGGCAATCTCAGGATGTTTGACTAGATTGCCACGTTGCTACGCTCCTTGCAATGACGTTTTATTATAACAAAATAAAAAAAATCATGGATAATATAGAAACAATATTAAGACTAGCAGAAGAGAAAATTCTACTCGTGCAAAATCTAAAAGTTTTACAAGAATATAAAGTAGAGTTTTTGGGTAAAAACGGCATAGTTACTAACGAGCTTAAAAAATTAGGGTCTTTAAGTGAACAGGAACGTAAAGAATTTGGTTTAAAAATCAATAAGTTAAAAGAAGAATTGCAGAATATAATAAAAACTAAAGAAGAGGTTCTAGAGGAGCAGGAATTAAATTTAAAGCTTGCTGCCGATAAAATTGATTTAAGCTTACCTGCTCGTAAATATAAGCAAGGCTCAATTCATCCAATAACGCAATGTATGGAAGAATTAATCCAAGTATTTGCTAAATTTGGTTTTTCGATAGAAGATGGTCCAAGCATTGAAAATGATTTTCATAATTTTACTGCTCTTAATTTCGAAGATGATCATCCCGCAAGGCAAATGCATGATACTTTTTATTTAAAAGGTCAGGAAAACAATAAGCCTATGTTACTTCGTACTCATACCTCTACAGTACAGATCAGAGCAATGAAAAATGGTAACCCACCTTTTAGATTTATAGCTCCGGGTAGAACTTATAGATCGGACTCGGATATGACTCATACGCCGATGTTTCATCAAATAGAAGGGCTTGTTATTGATAAAGATATCAATATGGGGCATTTAAAATATGTTATCACAGAATTTATAAGATGCTTTTTTGAAAATTCAAATATTGAGTTGCGTTTTAGACCTAGCTTTTTCCCTTTTACTGAACCTTCAGCCGAAGTTGATATTAGAATGAGTAAAAATGATAGATGGCTTGAGGTTTTAGGTTGCGGTATGGTTCACCCAAACGTGCTTAAAAATGTAGGCATTGATAGTAGCCAGTACCAAGGCTTTGCTTTAGGACTTGGAGTAGAGCGTTTTGCAATGCTGAAATATAATATTAAAGATTTAAGACAATTTTTTGAAGGAGATATGCGTTGGCTCAAACATTATAGTTTTCCTGCTTTTGATATACCAAATTTAGCAGGAGGGCTTACGAAATGAAATTTACACTATCATGGTTAAAACAATTTTTAGATACATCAGCCTCGGTTGCTGAAATTGCTAAAAACTTAACCGCCATAGGACTTGAAGTAGAGGAAGTAATAGACAAAGCAGCATATTTACAAAAATTTGAAGTAGCATATATTGCAAACACTAAACCCCATACGTCAGCTGATAAGTTACAACTTTGTGATGTTGAAACTAAAAGTGGTATGCTGCAAATAGTTTGCGGTGCAAGCAATGCAAGAGCCGGCATAAAAGTAGTGCTTGCTAATATCGGTGTAGAAATTCCCAACGGCAAGTTTAAGATTAAGGAATCTAACATTAGAGGGGAAAAAAGTTGTGGCATGCTCTGCTCTGAAGAAGAGTTATTTTTAGCTTCCGAATCCGAAGGGATCATAGAATTACCTAAAGATGCTGTAATCGGTGAACCTTTTACCAAATATCACGGCTTGGATGATCCAGTATTTATAATTAATGTTACCCCTAATCGTGGTGATGCGTTAGGGGTTTACGGCATTGCAAGAGATTTAGCGGCAAAAGGAATCGGAACGCTTAAAAAGCTAGAAATTCCAAAGGTAGAAAGTACATTTACTTCTAAAATAAGGCTAAATATAAAAGATAAAGAATCTTGCCCGTTATTTACGTTCAGAGAAATAAGAAATCTAAAGAATAAACCAAGTCCTGACTGGCTTCAAAGATTGCTTAAAAATATTGGTGTAAAGCCTATATCAAGCCTAGTTGATGTGACAAATTATATTTCCTATAGTTTTGGTCAGCCTATGCATGCTTACGATGCTGATAAAATAAGGGGGGAGATTGTTGTAGATCGTCATGAGGAAGCAGATGTCATCCCGCGGCTTGACCGCGGGACCCAAGAAAACTCCAAAGATACCGTGGTCAAGCCACGGTATGACAACAGGGAATTCCACGCTCTAAATGACAAAAAATATCTACTTAGTGAAACTGATTTAGTCGTAAAAGATGAAAATGGAGTGCAAGCTTTAGCTGGTATTATTGGCGGGATTAGTAGTAGCTGTGATAGCAACACAACAAATATATTGCTAGAAGCTGCTTGTTTTAATGCTAAAATGGTTGCAGCAAGCGGTAGGCGACTACAAATCGATACTGATTCCAGATATCGCTTTGAGCGTAATATTGATAGAAACTTTACAGAAAAAGCTTTAAATATAGCAACTGACCTTATTTTATCGATATGTGATGGTTGTGAAGTATCTGAACCGGTAATAGATGGTGAAAAAGAACCCGCAAAAAAAACGTTGGATTTTCCAGCAGATTATCTAGAAAAAATTACTGGGATTAAGTTAACCCTTTTACTACATAACGAAGCTAATAAAGGAGAATTTGTAGGAAACACTTCACCTCGCACCGCAGCGTACAAAGAAGTACGTGAGGATGCGAGTACCGGATTGACGCCCAAATTACCTTTAGAAGCAAGTTATATAAAAGGGTTAAATATCAAAGAGATAGAAGCTATATTAAATAAACTTGGCTTTGCTACTAATATTAAAGAAGATGTTATAAAAATAATACCTCCATCTTGGCGTCATGATATAAATATTCTAGAGGATATTGTAGAAGAAATAACCCGTATTTATGGTTATGATAAGATAGAGAGCATAAAACTACCGGAATTAGAGCAGGACAATAGTCACTTAAGAGATCATAAAAAAATTTCAAGTTTTAAAAGGATACTTGCGAGTAAAGGTTATGATGAGGTAGTTACCAACTCATTTATGAACAGCAAGGACGCTAAATTATTTACTGAGCTAAAAGATGAGCTATTTTTGCTGAATCCTATAAGCATTGATGATGATTATATGCGTCCTACTATAGTGCCAAAATTACTTTCTATAGTTAGAAAAAATCTTGCACGCTCAATAAAAGATATGGCTTTTTTTGAAGTCGGTCCAAATTTTCTAAATTTAAATACAGAAGCAACTTATTTAACAGCAATTTTAACCGGTTCATATAATAATAAAAACCCTCATTCGATGGGGCGTAGCTATGATATTTTTGACCTTAAAAGTAATCTAGAAACTGTTTTTTATTATGCTGGTTTATCTATAGAAAAGTGTATTGTGTCAAATCAGGATACACCTTTATATTATCATCCGACTAGATCGGTAAATTTAGCCTTGGGGAAAAATTTATTAGGTCACTTTGGGCAGGTACATCCTAAAATATTAAAGCATTATGATATTAAAGAGGAAGTATTTGCGTTTGAGCTAAATATAACAAATTTACCTGCACCTAAAGCTAAATTTGGCAAGAGAGACGAGTTTATAATATCTGATTACCAAGCTAATTTTAGAGATTACGCATTTATTATAACTCATGATCAACCAGTTGGTGAAATAATATCATACATAAATAATTTTAACAAAAAGCTTGTCAAATCAGTTATATTATTTGATATTTATAGCGGTGATAAATTACCTTCAGGTAAAAAGTCTATTGCAATTAGAGTAGGGCTTCAAGCTGATGATCGCACTTTAAATGAAGATGATTTAAATTCATTCAGCAAAGATTTAATTGCCAGTATTGAGCAGAAATTTCAAGGAACATTAAGAGAATAACAATATGTTAAAGGTAATAGTTGAGACAAAAACATTAGTTCAAGCACTTGGTTTTGCAAGTTCTGTTGTTGAAAAACGTAATGTAATATCCGAGCTTGCAAATATAAAATTATCTGCAAAGGATGGGCAGTTAGAGCTTAGCTCTACTAATATGGATTTATATTTGAGCCAAAAGATAGGAGTGCAGGTAGTAAGTGAGGGTGAGCTTACAGTATCTACTAAAACTTTAAATGATATAGTTAGAAAAATTCCTGATTCAGAGCTTACTTTAACTGATTTAGGTACTACTGGGCTTGAAATAACAGGAAAAAATTGTCGCTTTAATTTATTTACTCTACCGGTAGAGTCTTTTCCTGTGATGGATAACATTAATCCAGAAGCTAGCTTTAAAATTTCTTGTGCCGAGTTTGCTAAAATAATTGAATCAACAAAATTTTCAGTTTCTTTAGATGAGACTCGTTATAATCTAAACGGTATTTATTTACATGTAAAAGATGGCGAGTTTTATTCTGCAAGTACTGATGGGCATAGACTTTCTATTTCATCTGTAGCGTTAGCTGAAAAAATAGAGGATTTCGGTGTTATATTACCGCAAAAAAGTGCCGAAGAGATTTTAAAGATAGTAAAAGATTCTAAAAATGCAAATGCGGATATAGAAATACTTTTAAGCAGTAATAAGATTAAGTTTATATGCAATGAAAATGTTATTATGCTATCAAAACTAATTGATGGTACTTTTCCTGATTATAGTAGCTTTATCCCAGAAAATAACAACTCAAAACTAGTAATTAACCGCAAAATATTTGCCGATACTATCGAGCGAATAGCAATAATAACAGTTGAAAAGTTTAGAGCCGTAAAATTATCTTTATCCGTTGAGGCTTTAGAAATAAGTGCAATAGGGGAAGCACGAGGAAATGCAAAAGAAGTTATTAACTCTTCAAAAGAGACAGAAAATTTTTATGAGTATAACGGTGAAGCTACTCTAGATATAGGCTTCAACCCGCAATATTTAGAAGACGTTCTAAAAGCTATAAAATCAGATTTAGTAGAGCTATATTTCTCAGGTATTTCAGCACCAGTACATATTAAATTCCCTGAAAGCCCTAAGGATATATTTGTAGTCATGCCTGTTAAGGTATAACCTATAGGTCTTTGTCATCTAGGTCACCCCATGGTGGCGTTGTCTGCGTGGATCAGTTTCCTGTCATTACGTGCGACTGCAAGGAGCAGCGTGGCAATCCAGAAATAAGTAATAAAAATGCTATAAGTTAGCATGTTTTATACTTCCTTGCTTCGTAAATTACTTTATAATTTCCTCGTAATGACGACTTGGCATCCACGCAAACAATGCCACCACAGTATAACATTGAAGGTGTTTGTGGAACCATTGCAACAATACTCGTTATGGTATAGCAAAAAGCAATAAGGTTTAGGCATTAAATTTACGAGCGAGATTGCAGAACGTATAAAAATACGTGAGCACAATCGAGACTCGCAAAATTTCATGTATCAACCTTATTGATTAACGCTATATGACATAATAGGTCTCACTCATCTTCACAATGATGTTATAAAACTAATCTATGTGAGAAAACTTTCAAGGGAATGACATATATTATGGTCATATCCAATGCCAATGTTGCATTGATTATAACTATTTTGATTTATAGTAAACGGAGTTGAATTATGTGCCATTTATAGGAAATATTTTATTTTTTTAAGGATATAGCGAATACCGCTAATACTAACCCATTTACGTTATGAGATATGTTTTTAAAAAAATGATACTCCTCGCAGCAGAGCTACGAGGTATCTATCCAAAAAGTTTTAACTGTTTTTGTTGAAATGCTTTATAAGAAGGTTTGCCTGAACCTTGATTTTTTACATAATTACGTAATTTCCGCTCATCATCATGTTTACCTACTGTGCTCATAAAATATCCTTTACTCCAAAACTCACTTCCCCATAATTTTTCTTTAAGATTTGGATATTTCTTAAACATTTCCTTAGATGTAATACTTTTTATGATTTGAGTTATTTTTGTTGGGCTATACATTGATACATTGGTATTGACTGTAGTAAAAAATGTACATGATCTTTATCTACTCCTATTTCCAAAAATCTAATTTCATAACGAGCTTCTATGTCCTCACAAATTTTACATAAATAATCGTCTAGTTCCTCATTGAATATTACTCTTCTATACTTTGCCGGTGTTACTAAATGATATATTAGTACTGTGACATTATGACTTTTATGTATATAACTGCTTTCTTCCATGCATCTAGTATATCACGAAGCAGACCTTCGGGGAATTAAACCCTAAGAGATTAAAAGATACTGTATAAATAGTATATAATTCAACTCTGTTTACTATAATATCAGAATGGTCAATATCATTCACTCTAATCCACCTTAAGTATTCATTTTTAAAACTTCTTTGGAGAGTAGTATATTTCTAATTTTATAAGAATGGCATATATCCTTACCGAAAGCAGGATAAGTCCTATAAATGTCATTGCTAAAGTAAAAGGGACCAGTAAATTGCACGAAAAAGGGACCAGAGAATTTGGTGTAACCTAATAAGGTTATAATGTGCAATATTCACTAGATAATTAATTAAAATAAATATCTAGTGATACAATGATAAGAATAAATATGTACACAACAATTATCACCCTTTATAAGCAAGGCAATAGTCAAAGAAATATTGCCAAACTAACGAGAATAGACCGTAAAACAGTAAGAAAAATAGTAAACCGTTATGTAGAGTCTGGTACAGAATCTCCTGCACCCTATGAACGATCTTCAGCACTGGATTCTTGGCACGAACAAATAATTGAGTTATTAGAAAAGAATCTAAGTTACATAAGAATTTTTGAAGAGTTAAAAATTCAAGGTTATACAAAAAGTTATGGTTCGCTAACCCGTTATATCAAAAAATATAAGATACAAAATAACAGTTGCATTCGTTTTCATACTTTAGCAGGAGAGGAAGCACAAGTAGATTTTGGTGACATAGGCTTACAGTATAATTCTAAGGGGCGTAGAGTTAAAGCATATGTATTTAATATGCGTTTAAGTTATAGTCGCCTTGATTATTATGAAGTAGTGTTTGATCAAAGTTGTCAAACATGGATACAATGTCATATCAATGCATTTAATTATTTTGCTGGCAGTCCAAAAGTAATAAAACTTGATAATCTTAAAGCTGGAGTGGTAGATAGCAATTTCTATGAGCCCGTATATCAGAAGGAATACAAACGTTTAGCTGATCATTATGGAATTTTACTTTCTCCTTGTCGTGTATATCAACCTCAAGAAAAAGGCAAAGTAGAATCAGGAATAAAGTATGTCAAAAATAATTTTTTTGCTGGACGTAAATTTCATAGATATGAAGAATTAACACATGATCTTGCTAACTGGTTAAATAAAGCAAATAACCGAATACATGGTACTACTAAAAAAATTCCTCAGGAACTATTTGAGCAAGAAGAAAGTAATAATTTAATGCCTTTACCATTAGAAACGTTTGATTTGTCATCGTGGCATAATCGAAAAGTAGCAAAAGATTGTCATATCACCATAGATAATAATTATTATTCCGTACCGGCAAAATATATATACAGTGAGGTACTGGTACAATTATCACCAAAACTTGTTCAAATATTTTCTATCCAAAATGATTTAATAGCAAGGCACGTTAGAACAGATGGCAAAGGAATATTTACCACTAATCCGTCTCATTATGCCAAATATAAACGTCTATGCCCAGGTTTTATAGAATATAGTGAACATTATCAACAACAAATGCAGCAGATAGGAAATAATTGCAGTTTATTATTAGAGTTATTACAACAAACACGAGTAAATGATTGGCAACGTTGTGCTAGAGGTATTATTTCTTTACGTAAGGTTTACAATGATGAGTTAATAGATAAAGCTTGTCATAGAGCATTACATTACGGTATAAGTTCTTACTCTAAAATTAAAAATATCTTAAATAGTAATGCAGTAAACTTACCATTGCCAGAGTTTGGAGGTCAGAATGCAGAACTTGCTTAATGACCTACGTAGTTTTAGATTATCAGGTATAGTCAATAGCTTAAATGAAAGGATTATTTATGCTCAAAATAATAAACTAGGATTTAAAGAATTTCTCTCACTATTATGTGAAGATGAAAAATCTCACCGTAAGGATAATAATTACCGTCGTCGTAAAAGTGCTGCTAAATTACCAGTCACTAAAAATTTAGAAGACTTTGATTTTCAGTTCCAACCAAGTATTGATGCCAAAGTAATAAGTGATTTATCTACTTGTGATTATATTAATACTAAGGGCAATGTCATATTCATAGGTAATTCTGGAACTGGCAAAACTCATCTTGCTATTGGATTAGCATTAAAAGCTTTAACACGAGAATACTCTGTATATTTTACTACGGTATCGGATATGCTTTATAATTTACATATTGCAAGAGCAGATAATAGCTATCACAAAAAAGTTAAATTACTCTTATCATTTGACTTATTAATTCTTGATGAGTTAGGTTTTAAGCAATTACCAAAACATTCAGTAGATGATTTTTTTAATATTATTGCTAAACGATATGAAAATAAATCTACCATTATTACCACAAACAAGGATTTTGAAAGATGGAATGAAATATTTGCTGATGAGTTATTAACTCATGCAATTATTGATCGAGTAGTACATCATGCACATATACTAAACATCACAGGTAAAAGTTATCGTATTAATAACTATAAATTTGGAGGTCATTTGACATAAAAATTTTTACATATAGTGGTCCCTTTTTCGTGCAATTTACTGGTCCCTTTTTATTTGACAATGACACTATGAAACAAGAATTCTTTGATACAGCTATAATGAGCGACCACATTCAGGAAAATATTGTTATGGTAAAACGCCTATGCAAACTTTTAAGGATAGTAAGAAATTAGCTATTGAAAAGAACAATGAAATCTTATATCTTGAATACTCATCTGACAGTCATAATTTATCAGATATTCAGATATAATTTTTATAGTGCCTGTAAGATCAAATCTTGACTTCTACAGCTAAAAGCAGGAATCTATAAATTAAATGGTAAAATATACTAAATTTTTAGTACTGAAAGCTCGATTTCTCTTGCTTTATCATGGATTCCTGTGATCAACGGAATGACATATCAGGTAGCCTCGATATGACAACTAACCTAAGATAAATTTACTACAAAACTTGGCATAACCGATTGTTTTTCAGCAACTTTTCTTAAATTAAATAGCTTGTCGTCGAGATTATTAAACTCAAGGTGATAATCTCTAGAATTTCCTGTTAATACTAACCCTGAATCTATGCCAAGCCAATTCGCTGCAAGTATATCAGTATAGAAAGTATCGCCAATCATTAACATCCGATTTTTAGAGACATTATGACACTCTTGCAAAACTTTGCTATATATTTCTTCGTAAGGTTTACCACTATAGATTACTTTACCGCCTAGCTGTTTTATTTTCTGAGCATAATAACCACTGCAATATCTATAAACTCCGTGTTGATTTATCCCAAGATCAGGATTAGCACAAATATTAACTATCTTACGTTCTACAACAATTTTAAGTAACTCATCAAATTCGTTTAAGTCTAAATTTTCACTTTCATCTCTATAAATTGTCATCAGGAGAATATTAGCTTTTTGAATATCATCAGTGATAGGGCATTGTATGCCGTTTATGATATCATTTTCTAAATGACCTAAATGATATATTACCGGTTTTTCGATACCAAAACGTTCTTTACTTTCTAAAATCATTTGTACTGCTACTTCACCAGAACTAATAATCATTTCTGGTTCAGCATTTAACCCCCAAGATTTAAGTGTCTGATGCAGAGAAAAAGTATTTCTTGGAGCATTGGTAACAAAATATACTTTTTTCTGTTCAATGATTTTATTAATATTCTGTACAACATTAGGGTAGGTATGCCCACCTTCAACTACTACGCCCCAAAGATCAAACAAAAATATGTCATAATCATTCATCACATCGAAAATATTTTTTAACTTTAATTTATCCATTGTTATCTCTAATACTATTGAAAAGATATAGACGAATCTAATAAGTTCCGTTATAGTTATTTTTATTGTTTCTAGCAACAAGTAAAAAATATTATGTCGGAATTTGAAGAAAAGTTGAATGAATCATCATATGGTGCTGATTCTATTAAAGTTTTAAAGGGTCTTGAAGCTGTAAGAAAAAGACCAGGGATGTATATTGGTGATGTCGGTGATGGATCTGGTTTACATCACATGATTTATGAGGTAGTCGATAATGCTATCGATGAAGCACTAGCTGGTTATTGTGATTTAGTAAGAGTTGTATTAAATAAAAACGGCTCGGTAACTGTATCTGATAATGGGCGAGGTATACCTGTTGAGATTCATGAGGAAGAGGGTATATCAGCAGCTGAAGTAATTATGACGCAGCTACATGCCGGTGGTAAGTTTGATCAGAATTCATATAAGGTTTCTGGTGGTCTGCATGGTGTTGGTGTATCAGTCGTAAATGCTCTTTCTGATTGGCTTGAGCTACGTATTTGGCGTAATAATACGGAACATCTTATTAGATTTAATAACGGGATAACGGAAACACCGCTTGCAGTTGTTAAAGAAAATGTAGACAAAAAAGGTACGGAAGTTACTTTCTTCCCATCAGTAGAGACTTTTACTAATATAGAATTTGATTTTAATATAATAGAACATCGTCTTCGTGAGCTTGCTTTCCTAAATTCCGGAGTAAAGATTTTACTAACAGATAATAGATTTGAAGAGGTAAAAGAAGTAGAATTTTATTATACAGGCGGAATTGAAGCTTATGTAAAATATTTAGATCGTGCAAAACATGCTGTTCATTCATGTATCGTAGTTAATGCAGATAATACTGAATCCGGTATAAGCCTTGAGCTTGCTATGCATTGGAATGACTCTTATCATGAAAATATACTGTGCTTTACCAATAATATTAGACAACGTGATGGCGGAACTCACCTTAGTGCGTTTAAATCAGGAATAACACGCGTTATTACCGCTTATCTTGAAAATACTGGACTTAACAAAAAAGCGAAGAATGCTTTTAGTGGTGAAGATACTAGGGAAGGGCTATGCTGCGTACTTTCTGTTAAAGTTCCTGACCCTAAATTTTCCTCACAAACTAAAGATAAACTAGTAAGTTCTGAAGTAAGACCGATTGTTGAAAATGCTGTTTATACGAAAGTTCTTGAATGGTTTGAAGAACATCCGGCTGATGCAAAACTGATTATCAATAAGATCATGGAAGCAGCTAACGCTCGTGAGGCTGCTAGAAAAGCAAGAGAATTAACTAGAAGAAAATCAGTATTAGAAGTATCGAACTTACCAGGTAAGCTTGCAGATTGTCATGCCAAAGATCCGGCAGTTTCTGAGTTATTTATAGTAGAGGGAGATTCAGCGGGCGGTACAGCAAAGCAGGGTAGGGATAGCAAAATTCAAGCTATATTGCCTCTACGTGGTAAAATCCTAAATGTTGAGCGTGCAAGGTTTGATAAAATGCTTGGTTCTGATCAAATTGGTACGTTAATTACAGCTCTTGGAACAGGTGTTGATAACCGAGAATTCTCACTTGAAAAACTAAGATATCATAAAGTTATTATCATGACCGATGCTGACGTTGATGGATCGCATATTAGAACTTTATTGCTTACTTTCTTTTACCGCCATATGCCGGAGCTGATAAATAAAGGATATTTATATATAGCACAGCCACCTCTTTATAAGGTGAAGAAAGGAGCAAGTGAGCTTTACTTAAAAAATGAGCAAGCACTGCAAGATTACTTAGTAAAATCAGCAATTAGTGATGCTACTTTAACTTTAGATAATAAAGAGCAGCTGGCAAACGAAAATCTAGAAGAACTAATGAGTAAAGTGATAAAGTTCAATAGTTTACTTGATCATGCTAGCAAAAAATTTAACCGCTCTATCACTGAAATTTTGGCAATTAACGATCTACTTAATAATAAAATATTTAATAATGAAAGCGATTCAAGACTTATAAAAGCTTTAAATGCGTTAAATAGTTTGGAGCAATCACCTGATAAAACAGATTGGGAAGTTTTAAAACATGAAAATAAAATAGAATTTTTCCGGTTTAGTAGAGGCTTAAAAGAACGTAAAATATTGCTAAGAGAGCAGTTAGAATCATTTGAGTTTATAAATATATCAAAACTCACTTTAACAATTTTTGATACATTTAATAAGCAATTAAAGCTTATAGTAAAAAACCAAGAATTTGATATTTTAACTCCTAGCATATTGCTAAATACTATTATAGACTGCGGAAAAAAAGGCATCAGCGTTCAACGCTTTAAAGGACTTGGTGAGATGAACTCAGATCAGTTATGGGATACCACCCTTGACCCTAAAAAAAGAACTTTAATGCAGGTAAGAGTAGCAGAAGTTGACGAAGCTGAAGGGATATTCTCCACTCTAATGGGTGATGTAGTCGAGCCTCGTAGGCAGTTCATACAGTCTAATGCATTAAACGTTGTGAACCTGGACGTATAATACATTCCCCCTGTCATCCCGTGGCTTGACCACGGGAGGCATTGTTGCGTGGATCATTCTCTTCTATCATCCCGTGATTTATTCACGGGATCCAGTTAAAAATACTAATAAAATTAGTATTTTTTATTATTTTCTGGATCTAGTTCCCAAGCCACGGTATGACTACCTTAGGGAGTTTTTCGATCCATGCAACAATGCCACCACGGGATGACATAAATTAATACTTTTACAAAACATTTATGCAAAAATTAATTATTCACGGCGGTAAACCTCTTAAAGGTATTATCAATATTAGCGGTGCTAAAAACGCAGTGCTTCCTATTATGGCAGCTTCTATACTGACCGATAAACTACATATTACTAATGTTCCGAAATTAACGGATGTTAGTACTATGAAAGAATTGCTAAAAAGTCATGGAGCAGATATCGAAATAATAGAACATGAAAATGAGTTTGAATTAGTAATTAATACCTCAAATATCAATAATTTAACGGCAGATTATGAGATAGTTCGTAAGATGAGAGCATCTATTTGGGTGCTTGGTCCTCTGCTTAGCCGTTATGGTAAAGCAAAGGTCTCTCTGCCAGGTGGTTGTGCGATTGGAGCAAGACAAGTAGATCTTCATATTGCAGTTTTGAGAGCTATAGGAGCTGAAATTACAATTGAAGACGGTTATATTAACGCTTCAACTATGGGGCGTTTAAAAGGTGCACATTTCATTTTTGATAAAATTTCAGTCGGAGCTACTATTAATGCCGTACTTGCAGCCGTTCTAGCAGATGGCGAAACATTATTATTTAACTGTGCTAGAGAACCTGAAATAGTTGACTTATGTACCTGTCTTAATAAGATGGGGGCAGACATTTCAGGAATTGGTACTAGCGAAATAAGGATAAATGGTAAAGATTCTTTGCATGAAGCAAGTTATAAGGTATTACCTGATCGTATAGAGGCAGGAACTTATATGTTTGCCGCAGCTATTACTAAAGGTGATATAAAACTTAACGGCATTGATTATCATATCATAGAAAATATTGCTTTAAAGCTCATTGAAACAGGTATAATAGTTATGCCTATAGATAATGGAGTACAGGTAACTTATGCAGATAAGTTAAATGCTGTAAATTTAGAAACTAACCCATATCCGGGCTTTGCTACCGATTTACAAGCACAATTTATGAGTCTTATGACTATTAGCCAAGGTTCTTCAATAATTACCGAAAATATTTTTGAGAATCGTTTTATGCATGTACCTGAATTGTGTAGAATGGGTGCGGATATAACAGTGCGAGGTAATCAAGCAATAGTACAAGGCGTTAAAAGCTTAAAAGGTGCAGAAGTTATGGCAAGTGACCTTAGAGCTTCAGTATCTTTAATTTTAGCAGGCTTAAGTAATAATAGTGAAACAGTATTACATCGTATATATCATTTAGATCGTGGTTTTCAGAATTTAGAGAAGAAATTAAATAATTGCGGTGCAGATATAAAAAGAGTATAATATGTTATGTCATCCTCGCTAAAAGTAGGGATCTATAAAAAGCAAAAATCTAGTATATTAAATTTTTTTATTGCTAGATTTCTGCTTCCGTAGGAATGACACGACTAATCCCATGAGATGACGCAAAAAATTTATTATTTTAACGGAGAAAATAATGGCAAGAATTACAACAGAAGATTGTAGTAAAGTTATACCTGATAGGTTTCAGCTAGTTATTTATGCAACTAGATATGCTAAGTTATTAAATTATAAAGTAGAAACTAATCAAAGCAAAAAAGAAAAGCGTGACAAACCTCCAGTTATTGCATTACGCAGAATTGCTTCCGGAAAAGTATCAGTAGCTCAGTTAGAACAAGATTTTATTAATAGCCTACGTACAAGAAGTAGAATAGAACCTACTGTTGAACAAGATGAGTCAGAAGATTTAGAAGAAAAATTTGAATATTTACCAGAAGTTTACATTGGAGAAGATTATTCTGATTTAGATGATCAAATTTTTACTGAAGAAACTGGTGAAGACTTTGAAGATAAATAAATGATTATAGGTGTTGGTACGGATATAGTACAGATTCCTAGAATTGAAAAGATAATAAAGTTATATCCGAAAATTTTTCCTAAAAGAATTTTAAATACCGAAGAATTAAAAAAATTTGCTTTGCTAAAGAAAGAAAGTCACGCTACTTTTTTGGCAAAGCGTTTTGCTGCTAAAGAAGCAATTAGTAAAGCTTTTGGCGTTGGTATAGGTCGCGGTATTAATTTTAAAGATATCACTGTATTTAATGATGAATTAGGCAAACCGATAGTAAAGCTAGACTCAGATTATACTCAAAAACTTCTTCCTTTTAATATCCGCCTTTCCCTTTCTGATGATTACCCTATTTGTGTAGCGTTTGTAGTTGTTGAGAAAATTATTTCATAATTGCTAACATTCATAATATAAGTCAATAAGAATTAAGTTTAATAATAGCATGAATAAAAGCTAAGAATGGCAAGTAAAGCAAGTTTAGGCTGTTTACGATAATCAATTTCCAATGATTTGTAGTTTATTTATCATAGTACCCTACAATTTTTGTAATGGGGCGTTGAGAGTGTGAAAAAGCTCTTTTTTTGGAGGTAGTAATAAGGTATCTATGAGTTGAGTTATAGCTATTATAGATTGATAGAAGGCATTTTTAATATAATCAAAGCCATAATAAGTAAATAATGAAAATAGTTGTTTTTCAATGGTTTTATAGCTTTTTATACGAATTGGATTTAGTGCATTTTGTATTAATCCATTCTTGATTATTAAGGCTGAATTGATAGCAGCTACCACTAATAATTTCTCAAATCTGTCCAAATTTACTAAATGACTTTTTTCAATCTCAACCACTACCGGCTGAGAGCCGGTAGGTTGATGATAGGCACTAGAAGTGCCGTAGAGTTTAAGCTAAAGCTTATTCCAATCTAATGTTAGAAATAGAAGTTGGTTTATGAGCTTCTGTATGGTTATTTATATACTCATTAATTACTTCATCTGTGAGACCACTTGTTGTACTAAAATAACCTCTTCCCCAAAAATGCTTCCCCCAATATCTCTTTTTTAATTCTGGGAATTCTTGTTGTATTCTACGTGAAGTTCTACCTTTTGCTCTTTGTACAAATTCACTTACTGCTATATTAGGAGGTATCGATACTAAAATATGTACATGATCAGATGATATCACCCCATTTACTATCCTAATATTCATTTCCTCTGAAACTTGAGCTATGATTTCCCTAATCCTTTCTTTGATAACTTGGGTTAATACTTTATAACGGTATTTTGTTATCCATACTATGTGATACCTGTGATAATATACCGTATGTTTCCCTTTTTCATATTCTGTCATAGTCATCCTATAAAACGCGAGTTTCGAATTAATATAGCATAGGATTTAGCATATCAAGAGAGATGTAATAGAAGGTTTATTATCAGACATTTGATAATTTATCAGTGCTGCAACCATATGCACAAAGGCATTTGTAACTGATCTATGCCTTGAATGCTCAAACTTCCCCAATAGTTTAATTTTACTAAACACAGATTCTATTAATGCTCTTTTAAGCAATAATATTTTATCCAACATAGACATAAGTTTATTTTTCATATTTTTCTTTACCCTAGTTACCATAAAAATTCCTTGCTCTAAAAGTTGTTGAAATAATTGTTGTGAAATATAACCACGATCTCCGAATACTTTACCAAAAAGATTTTTGATCATCAGTTCCAGCTGTTTTCTATCATCCTTATTGCCAGGGCTAAAAGATGCTTTAACTATACCACCGGCTCTATTAATTATTAGATGTAGTTTAAGTCCATAGAACCAACCTTTTGTTGTCTTACTGCGTGCTGCTATGCCGGCGAACACTTTATTCATTGAAATACGGTATCTCTTACATACCTCTATACTACTTGAATCTACAAAAGAAAGGCCATCACACTGATCCAAAATAGAATTGAATATCAGTACTAATAGTGGTAAATGTGGACCTATTATTTTTATAAATTGACTATAGCTTACTAATTGAAAATCTCTTTGATGATAAATCCATATTTGCTTCAGATAATAATTCTTAAAACAATCATAAGATGACTGCCAGTAGCCTATTATAATTGTTATTACCTCACTTCTGTTAAGTCGACTTTTAGGACCAGATTTGTTGTTATGGTTAGTAATTGAATTTGTATGCTTGTCTAATTCTTGAAAAAAATCATCGACGTAACAAAATATTTCTGTAAAATCCATTATCATAGGTTATTGCTCTTAAAGTTTTTTCAATAACCTATAAACTTTTTTCTTATACTATAAATACCATATTTTAATTAGCAATTTGTATTTTGTACTCACTTTATAACAAAAACAGTATTATCAATATCCCCGTAACCCACTGTTTATCAGCTATACAGCGACTTTTTGAATACGAAACTCGCGTTATAAAATAAGTCCTACTTACTTATTTTATATAAGACGACTATGACTTATTCAAACTAAAGTTTCTCCACCTGAAGGTGGAGGTTTGAACCATCAGCTGGATAATCAAAACCACCACTTTTAAGATGCTTAAACAACCGTTCGATTGACCATCGATATCTATATAAAGCGAAAATATCAACTTCAATCTCAATGGATGATACCAACACCATTAGTTCACTTTTATCGTTTTTATATGCAGCAAAATTAACTTTTTTATCCCACAATACACCGCTACAAACCTTATATTCTAAAGCTTTAAGATCATTAAATATTTTTACAATGCTTAGAGTTTTTAAACTTTTTTCAAGGCGAATTTTGTTATCTCTTTTTAAGGGAATAGCAAATTTTATGTGATTATTTATCAGAAAATTTAACCATTCTTTATTCATAAATTCCCGATCAGCAAGCAAATACTTTATTTTTTCAACACCCAAATTTTTAATAAATTTCTGTAAAAATTCTTCCATCAATTCTCCAGAACATACCCCACCATGCGGTAAAGATTTCCAGTACACTGGCACTGATATTTTACCAATTATAATTACTAAAAATAAAATATTAATATCTGATTTCCCAAATTTCCAGTTTGTTCGATCTATTGCTACAACATAATTTTCTATACAAAAAAAGCTTAATATCAATGATGCAACTTTCATATAATCAAAAGTAAATTCTTTCAAAAAACAATAAATCCTATGGGTTTTTGATGATATTTTAGCATCACCTACAATACCAAGGGCTAAACCTTTTTGATAAATAGAACTTCCAGTCATTAGACTGATTATCATTCCAGACAAACATTTTAATCTTGATTTATTTCCATCTATATATAAAATTAATTCTCGAAGTAGTATTCGGTGCATTGTTTTCCAAAAAATCCACCTTATACTACTTTATTACCCTTTAAATCAACCTTTCTTCAACATCTCTACAAAATTGTAGGGTACTATGTTTATTTATTATCAATTTAATCTCTTAGGGTTTAATTCCCCGAAGGTCTGCTTCGTGATATACTAGATGCATGGAAGAAAGCAGTTATATACATAAAAGTGATAATGTCACAGTACTAATATATCATTTAGTAACACCGGCAAAGTATAGAAGAGTAATATTCAAAGAGGAACTAGACGATTATTTATGTAAAATTTGTGAGGACATAGAAGCTCGTTATGAAATTAGATTTTTGGAAATAGGAGTAGATAAAGAACATGTACATTTTTTACTACAGTCAATACCAATGTATAGCCCAACAAAAATAACTCAAATCATAAAAAGTATTACATCTAAGGAAATGTTTAAGAAATATCCAAATCTTAAAGAAAAATTATGGGGAAGTGAGTTTTGGAGTAAAGGATATTTTATGAGCACAGTAGGTAAACATGGTGATGAGCGGAAATTACGTAATTATGTAAAAAATCAAGGTTCAGGCAAACCTTCTTATAAAGCATTTCAACAAAAACAGTTAAAACTTTTTGGATAGATACCTCGTAGCTCTGCTGCGAGGAGTATCATTTTTAGGTAAAAGTAAATATTTAGATCTTAATGATATGGATATTTTTTTGCTTTCTGGATTTAGTTAGCAAGCAACTAGACGACATCGAAGATGTTTTTTGATCCACGCAAGCATTGCCGCCACGGGATGATACTGATAGTACTTTCAATCCATGCAGATAAAGCTGCAACAGAATGACAATATTTTTAATGTTTTACCAATTTATTATAGTATTCTGCTAGAACTTTTACGCCATATAGCCATAAGAGGCATACAATAATAAAGCTAAACATTAATAAACCAGCTATATCGTTATGGATAGCATTTGGAAAGATACTAAAGGATATGAATTGAATAATAGCACCTATCGATTTACCGATTTTAGTTCCCATAACATCGACTGCGGCCTTACCTTTGGTTTTCATTTCGCTATCCAGCGGAATATATACCATTTCTTTAGTAGCATCAAAAAGTGAGTATTTTACAGATTTAGAAAGCACGTGCCATAAACCGCCAATAAAAACTATAACAACTAGTGGCGAGCTATAACCAAGTGTATCTATGATATTTTTTAAGTGATTTTCGAAAACTGTAAAAGAGAAAAACATTACACCTGCTCCAAACATCATAATAGGGGTAATAATTGCTCCCCAGAACCAACCGCATAATCTAATTAGACTGCTTCCTAAAAATGCACTAATTAAAGTAAGTACCCCAGTCCCAAAAAATACCTTACCGTGATATGAAATAAAATCTTTTGTATCAGGATATAGTTGTTTTACTTTGGACATCCATAATCCTTCAATTAAGCTAATACTCATCGAGTAAGAGATTAAAAGAATACAAATAAAACCAAGATATTTAGAAGTTAATATTATTTTTGTACTTTCAACTAAGCTTAATTTTAATATATCTGTTCTTTGATTTTTAAATTTAATATTTTTGTCTGATTCTACAATTTTTTTATCGATAAATTTATGCAGAGCTAAACAAATTAATCCTGAGACTAAAATAACGCTAACAAATGATTTTAAAAGAATTTCATTGGTGTCGCTTAAATGTGAAAATAACGGCAATAGGAAATGTTCACTTTTAGCAAAATAGATAATTATAGTTCCGGAAATTAGTAGATTGGTTTGTCCAAATAAAGTAAAAAATGAGTAAAACCTAGGAGCTTCTTCGACCTTAGTAATTTTATTTGCTAGCTGCCAATATAAGAGAGTAAAAACTATTACAGGCCATAACTCACCTATAATATAGAATAATACTAAGCTCCATTGTCCCCAAATAATTATAAACCATTTTAAATGCGGAAGTAATGTTATGTAATGTTTGACTAATTCAGGATCAGGATGAAAAAATTCTCTATATGGAAATAGAATAAAACCGAAAATAGCGAAAAAAAGCAAAAAAGTACCGGTAATTATTCTAAAAACCTGTTCCGTAGTCATTATATTACAGAGTTTAGAATAGAGAATAACGAATAAAACACCCATTGGCATTTCACCCCAAAGCTTGATAAAACTAAGTACCTCCGTACTAATTAAAGTAACAACAAAACTATCCTTAATACTGCGAACTAGGTTTTGATTAAGTAAGATAAAAAACATTAACAAAGCCATAGGTATGAATTTGGTTAATTCATATGATCTAATCGGCCATACTATATGCCTAAATTTACTATTTCTTGCTTTATTCCAAAAGGTGAAGTTAGAATTCACGGCGTCCATTAATTTACCTATGAGATTATTTTATAGAATGTTAAAGAACTCTAATGCAACCTAGACTATAATAAAAATTATGTCAAGTTTTTTAAACAAGGTCATAGTATATTGTTAATTATTTTTAGTATATTTAATTGCAGCTTCAACAAATTTAATGAATAGGGGATGAGCTTCAAAAGGTTTTGACTTGAATTCTGGATGAAATTGTACTCCTACAAACCATTGTAGTTTTGGTAATTCAATTGCTTCCACAATCTTTTTATCTTCTGAAAATCCGCTAAACTTTACGCCATTTTTTTCAAAAATATCTTGAAAATCATTGTTGAATTTGTATCTATGACGATGTCGTTCACTTATTTTAAGTTCTCCATATGCATTAGCAGTAATACTATCCGATACTAAATTACATGTATAAGAACCAAGACGCATAGTCTTTTTTACGTTTTCTATTGTGATATCTAACGGATTAAAATCCTCATCATGTTTGCTTATTTTTTCAATAATTTTTGTACCAGCTGTTTTAAACTCTTCTGTTACAGCATCTTCAATACCAACCAAATTACGAGCTATTTCAATAGTAGCAAGTTGCATTCCAAGACATATACCAAAAAAAGGTATATTGTTTGTCCGAGCATAATTTACTGCTAGAATTTTTCCTTCTGTGGCTCGCTCACCAAATCCGCCTGGTACTAATATCCCGTCAACGCCTAATAATTTTTTAGAAATATTTTTACTGGTTACATTTTCTGCATTTATCCATACTAAATCAATTTTGTATTTATGATACATACCTGCATGGTCAAGAGCTTCGATTACCGATTTATAAGCATCTTTTAATTTATGATATTTAGCTATAATAGCGATTCGTACCTTTAAATGAGATTCTTTTAATCTTTCAATTATATCATGCCATCTATCTAATTTAGAAGGTGCAATAGTAAGATTAAAAAATTCTAATACTTTATTGTCAAGTCCATAATTATGGTAAGCAAGAGGTACCAAATATATATTTTTCTGATCTATTGCCGGAATAACATACTCAGGATCTATATTACAAAATAAAGCTATTTTTTCTATTTCGCTTTTAGCAATTTTACGTTCTGCTCGGCATACTAAAATATTTGGTGAAATGCCGATAGTACGAAGTTCTTTTACAGAATGTTGAGTAGGTTTAGTTTTTAGCTCACGAGCAGTTTTGACATATGGTAGTAAAGTTAAATGAATAAATAAACATTGTTTGCTTTTTAACTCATTCCCAATTTGTCTTATAGCTTCAAAAAAAGGCAACCCTTCAATATCTCCTACTGTGCCGCCTATTTCGCAAAGTACAAAATCAAAACCTTTAGTGTTAGAAAGTATAAAATCTTTTATTATATTTGTAACATGCGGAATAACCTGTACAGTAAGACCGGTATAATTTCCTAATCTTTCCTCTTTAAGTAGTTTTGAATATACAGCTCCTGTCGTAATATTATCAAACTTACAAGCAGGAACTCCTGTAAAACGCTCATAATGCCCAAGGTCAAGATCGGTTTCAGCCCCGTCATCGGTAACGTATACTTCACCATGTTGATGAGGATTCATTGTTCCCGGGTCAACATTTAAATAGGGATCTAATTTTCGTAAACAAACTTTAAAACCTTTTGCTTGCAAAAGCATCGCAAGAGAGGCGGCAGTTAGACCTTTACCTAAAGATGAAACTACTCCGCCTGTAATAAAGATAAAACGCACCATTCTTTAAACTAATTTACTCTTTTCATAAAATTTTACTGCTTTACTTAAATCTTCAGGTGTATCTACCGAAATGGGAACGTTATTAACTAAGCATGTGCCGATCGTCATGCCATTTTCAAGAAGTCGTAACTGCTCTAAATGTTCTGTTTTCTCTAAAAATGTTGGTTCAAGAGCAACGAATCTTTCTAAAGCATTTTTACGAAAACCGTACATTCCCACATGATATAAAAATTCTTCTGCACCATTTGGAATAAGACTGCGTGAAAAATATATGGCTTTTCCTTGAGAGTCAATAGCTACAGTAACATTACTTGCAGCTTCCACGGAATCTTTCTCCACTTTTACCACAGGAGTTACAATATCATAATGGCTATTTTTTAAATAGTCTATTACCTTTAAAATTGATTCCGGTTCAATGAAAGGCATATCACCTTGCACATTAACTATATAATTAATATTTTGATTATTTGGAATTAACTTAAAAGCTTCATAAGCACGATCAGTACCGGTTGGAATATTACTATCAGTAAATATAACCTTTCCTCCTAACTTTTCAATTACTCTTGCTATTTCCTGTGAATCAGTCGCAACATAAATATGCTTAAGATTAGTTTGATTTACTTGTTTAAATACACGTTCGATTAAAGTAGATGAGCCGATTAGCTGTAGAGGTTTACGTGTAAGTCTAGTTGAACTAAGCCGTGAGGGAATAATTACAGCCACGTCTTGATGATGCATGCATTTACCTTATTTAAATTAAATCCGAAAATAATTGTTGACAGATTAGCCTTTTTCAGCGATAAAGTAAAACATAATTTTAAATATTATTTATTATACCAAGTATAAAACTTTAACGTATAAATTTAAAAAGTAATATAGACGAAGTTTTATTTGGAAAAGAGCGAGGAGTTCATAAGACGAGGAACGAAGCGTATACTTAATACGTGAGTACCGCAGTACTTATAGAACGACGTAGCCAATTTTTCAAATAAAACGAGTATATAAGTATATTTAAGAGCTCGTAGCTCAGTTGGTAGAGCATTTGACTTTTAATCAAAGGGTCCCGGGTTCGAATCCCGGCGAGCTCACCACATTATTTAACCATTTTACGGAGTTAAAATAATTTCTTACCCTAACTTCGTGTTCTATAGTTAATTCAGCCTTGTTTGCTGACAGGTGTGATGATAAACCTATAAGCATCAGTTAACTATGGGTTTGTAGCTCAGCTGGTTAGAGCACACGCCTGATAAGCGTGAGGTCGGAAGTTCAAGTCTTCTCAAACCCACCATTCATTACTTTTTGGTATTTTTACAAAAACATCAAACATAACTTAAAATCAAGCTTTTCAGGTTTTAACGTTAGGTTAGAGATGCTAGGTTTAATAAATTCCTTTTTTCTGTAATTTTCGAACTATTCTAAAAATCATGAGAGTTATACTCCTAATATAACTTTATAATCTTCCATCCTATCACACTTTAAAGATATAAGAACCTAAGTACTTAAAACATTATAACAGTTTATTATTCAGGGTGATTATCAAGGAAGTTATTAATATCACCTATCAAAGTGTCTACAACAGATAATTTTAGTTGTGCTTTTGAATCTTGTTCATAATTATTAGCTTTATGTAATAATCCTGTGTGAATACTATAAAGCTCTAAAAGAACGTTGCTCAGAGCCTGTCTTGAAAAGATATAAGAAATAATTTATATTGTTAAAAAATAATAAAGTAGGAATATGTATCCCAGTGATATAGTGGAAGAAGAAAGGATACATTTAGCTCCATTTGTTGGTCCTTGCAAGATAGGACGGTCACGTAAACATAATATAAGAGATATAATTAATGGCATTCGTTACGTAATTAGGAGTGGTTGTCAGTGGGGATTATTACCTAAAGATTTTCCCCCATGGCAAACAGTATATGACTATTATTTACGTTGGCGTAAGAATGGTAGATGGCAAGAAATACATGATAGATTAGTCCAAAAAGTAAGGGAGAAAGAAAGTAAGAAATCCACTCCTACTGTAGGGATTATAGATAGTCAGTCTGCATAGTACCCTACAATTTTTGTAATGGGGCGTTGAGAGTGTGAAAAAGCTCTTTTTTTGGAGGTAGTAATAAGGTATCTATGAGTTGAGTTATAGCTATTATAGATTGATAGAAGGCATTTTTAATATAATCAAAGCCATAAGTAAATAATGAAAATAGTTGTTTTTCAATGGTTTTATAGCTTTTTATACGAATTGGATTTAGTGCATTTTGTATTAATCCATTCTTGATTATTAAGGCTGAATTGATAGCAGCTACCACTAATAATTTCTCAAATCTGTCCAAATTTACTAAATGACTTTTTTCAATATCAAAACCACCACTTTTAAGATGCTTAAACAACCGTTCGATTGACCATCGATATCTATATAAAGCGAAAATATCAACTTCAATCTCAATGGATGATACCAACACCATTAGTTCACTTTTATCGTTTTTATATGCAGCAAAATTAACTTTTTTATCCCACAATACACCGCTACAAACCTTATATTCTAAAGCTTTAAGATCATTAAATATTTTTACAATGCTTAGAGTTTTTAAACTTTTTTCAAGGCGAATTTTGTTATCTCTTTTTAAGGGAATAGCAAATTTTATGTGATTATTTATCAGAAAATTTAACCATTCTTTATTCATAAATTCCCGATCAGCAAGCAAATACTTTATTTTTTCAACACCCAAATTTTTAATAAATTTCTGTAAAAATTCTTCCATCAATTCTCCAGAACATACCCCACCATGCGGTAAAGATTTCCAGTACACTGGCACTGATATTTTACCAATTATAATTACTAAAAATAAAATATTAATATCTGATTTCCCAAATTTCCAGTTTGTTCGATCTATTGCTACAACATAATTTTCTATACAAAAAAAGCTTAATATCAATGATGCAACTTTCATATAATCAAAAGTAAATTCTTTCAAAAAACAATAAATCCTATGGGTTTTGATGATATTTTAGCATCACCTACAATACCAAGGGCTAAACCTTTTTGATAAATAGAACTTCCAGTCATTAGACTGATTATCATTCCAGACAAACATTTTAATCTTGATTTATTTCCATCTATATATAAAATTAATTCTCGAAGTAGTATTCGGTGCATTGTTTTCCAAAAAATCCACCTTATACTACTTTATTACCCTTTAAATCAACCTTTCTTCAACATCTCTACAAAATTGTAGGGTACTATGACTTGTTCTATATTAGATACTGAAGCTACTTTTTCTTTAAAATCACTAAATATAACAGGTTTTAATGCCTCATATAATTTATTTGTATCGGTTTCATTTTCTAAGGTTTTACCCATAAGTTTTGAGCTAATAGGTATAGCATCTTGTAATATATCTAAATTATTAATACCCTTTAAAAATTCTTTCTTTATCTTATCATTCGATTCAATATTTTTTATTATAATTTTAGATAAAAAATTGCCTACCTTATCATTGTGGCTTAAAAATATCCCTATATCTTTTAATATTGGAGTAATATTTACTTCATTAAATAATTTTTGAATATCATTTTTTGAAGCCATCTTTAGAGTAGATTTTACAGCTTAATTAGCAATAGTCATAAAATTTTTAGGATCATCAAAACATTTATCTGATATTTGATGAATAAGAGGGAGGAATGCTTGAATAGCTTTTTCATCATTTTTAAGAGCAAAGTTCAAGGCATTGGGTAAAATTTTAGAAATTGTTGTTTTAATTATTTCTTTATTCTTTTCTAAAAATGCTACACTATCAGGATCTTCTATCAATTTTAGTAGAAAACTTTGATTTTCTAATTTGTTTTCCTTATCTTTGTTTACAAATATTTCTTCTATTTTTTTATATCATTTACTAAGAGTCTGTCTTGAAATTAAGGTTTAGTCAATTTTTTAAGCATAAGTGTAATCATATTGATATAAATAATATGTTCAGAAGTTTTATAGTTATGCTCATAGTCTTTACTCATACGACGAAAATTATTGAGCCAGCCAAAAGTACGTTCAACTATCCAACGCTTGGGAATCACTTTAAACCCCACTTGATCAACAATTTTACGAGAAATTGTCAGTAATGCTCTTACAGTTAAAAAACACCAAATTTGTAATGCTCCAGCATAACCACTATCTGCAAAAAATTTGATAATACTAGGATATTTTGCTTTTGCCTTGATTATTACATTTTTAGTACCATCTCTGTCTTGTATACCTGCTGAATGTACTTCACATGATAATACTAAACCAAGTGTATCTGTAACTATATGGCGTTTCCTACCCTTAATCTTCTTGCCTGCATCATATCCTCTAGCTCCCCTTTTTGGGTAGTCTTAACAGACTGACTATCTATAATCCCTACAGTAGGAGTGGATTTCTTACTTTCTTTCTCCCTTACTTTTTGGACTAATCTATCATGTATTTCTTGCCATCTACCATTCTTACGCCAACGTAAATAATAGTCATATACTGTTTGCCATGGGAGAAAATCTTTAGGTAATAATCCCCACTGACAACCACTCCTAATTACGTAACGAATGCCATTAATTATATCTCTTATATTATGTTTACGTGACCGTCCTATCTTGCAAGGACCAACAAATGGAGCTAAATGTATCCTTTCTTCTTCCACTATATCACTGGGATACATATTCCTACTTTATTATTTTTTGACAATATAAATTATTTCTTATATCTTTTCAAGACAGGCTCTAAATTAGGTATTGTTTTCAACGTTGAAATAGCTAATTTTGGATTTTTAAATATAAATTTAATACCTTTATACCCAACTTTTAGTTTTTTATCTTCTACTAAAGCTTTGAATATTTTATCTATGTCATTATTTTTTTGTAAAGCTTTCTCTGATATTTTAAAAAGCTTTTGTTTTAACTTTTCATAATCATAAGTTTTTTCTTTCTTATTTTTAGCTTTAGTCGTATTATCTTCCGGAAGATTTATTATTGTTTCAGTATGAATATTATCTTTAATTTTTTCCTTTTTATTAATTTTAAATATATTTTTCAGCTTCTTTTTCATACATATTCTTCCATTAAAATTCTAAATCTAAAACCTAATTAGAATAAATATCTAATGCTATAATATTTTTGTGTATCCTTATTACTGGTTGACTATTAACTAACATATTAAACTATTAAGATTTATTAACTTTATTGTAATAAAGCTATAATACATTATCAATGTTTAAATAATCTTAATGTCTACAGCTACTTCCATGAACATGAGGAGGATGCATTTTTATATGCTTCAGCATTTTTTTAAGCAAAGTGTCACGTTTTAGCTTAGATAGGTGATCTAAAAAAACTTTGCCATTTAAATAATCTACTTCATGCTGGATTACTGTTGCTAAAAAATCCTGTGCTTCTAGCTCTTGTTTATTACCGTGATAATCAAGGTAATTTATTTTTATTGCTTTTGATCTGGTAACAGGTGCTTTTATTCCTGGAAATGATAAAGATCTTTCCACAAATGTTTGTTTGTCATTTGAGAAATAAGTTATTTCCGGATTAATAAAAATAATAGGTGCTGATTTGTTATTCTCATGCAAATCAACTACTGCTATACGTTTTAATATACCTACCATATTAGCACCAAGCCCTACAGCTCTTTCTATCTGCATAGTATTAAGCATTTTGTCTACAATAGTGCGAATATTATCATCAACAACTTCTATATATTCTCCTTGCTTCTTAAAGATATTGTTTGGAGCGTAAACTATTTGATAGTAAGATTTTTCGTGGTTCATAATATTCGATCATTTAATAATAATGGTTGATAATATATTTTGATTATAGGGTTCTTGCAAGTGATAAGAACGTCTTTTGCTGGGATATTTTGCTGGGTTTGCATAAGTATCTTCTGCAATTTTTTTAATATCTTTAACTCCTACTTGTTTAAGCTGTAATTCTACGAATCCTGGCAAATCAAACATATAATGATTTTCTTTTTTTGAGTTTATGAAGAATTGCTTATTATTAAGATCTTGATCTAAAAAAGCTTTATAATATTCTGCATCAACTTCATATGATTCTTGAGCTATAGCAGGACCTATCATTGCAGTTAAATTTTCTGTACCTTTTTCTATCATCTTATTAACTATGTTATGGATAATACCGTTTATAGCACCTTTCCATCCTGTATGTGCTGCTCCAATTATTTTACCATCACCGCTTGCAAGTAACACTGGTACACAATCTGCAGTTTGCACTGCTAGAACCAAATTTTTTCTAGTAGTAATACTGCCATCAGCTTCAGGTGTGATAATAGAATTATCATCTGCATCAATAATATCCGTGCCATGAACTTGATTTAAAATTAGGATATTTTCTGCTTTAAAATAATCAGTTATAGCTTTTTTGTTTCTTATTATTTCTATTTCATCTGTAGAATTATTTTTTTTTACATATCTATGACTAGAACCCTTGAATGTTCCATCAAAAATTTTATAATATACTAGTCCGCTTATTAGTGCTTCCATGCAAATATCCTATAATAATTTTATTAATACCTTATCTAATAACCTACAAAAAAAGAAACAGCTAGAAAAAATTATTTTCCAATTTCATAAAGATTATAATTTAATACCTATTATTGGGGTAGAGGTAGAGTTTTACTTAAGCCCTAATATTGATATATCTAAATTTGAAATACTTGCAAGAAAATATCTAACAAAGATTAAAATTTCAAAAATAAAAAAAGAAAAGGGTGATAATCAATTCGAAATAGTTCTTCCTCCATCTCATGATTTAATAAATTATGCAAAGAAGATAATCAAGATTAAAAATACTTTAACAAAGATAGCAGAGTATTTAAATGGTTATATAGATTTTTCCCCTAAACCTTTTTTAAATGATTATGGAAATAGTATGCATTTCCATATAAGTTTTGATATAGAATCTGGGGAATATATAGTTTTAGCAGCACAAGGTCTATGCCATTATATGCTAGATACTTTACTTGCTTTTATGCCGAGTAGTATTGATTATTTACGCCTTGACAAAGATTTTATGGCACCGACTCATGTATCTTATGGAGGAAATAACAGAACTGTAGCTATTCGAACTCCAAATGTTGCCCCTAAACGTTTAGAGCATCGCTTATCTTCTCCTGAAACCGACCCTTACATAGCAATTTTTACTATTTTAAAGTCTATATTATTATCTTTAAAATTTCCAAATTCAATTAAAAAAACAGAAAAGATTTATGGAAATGCTTTTGATCCACAATATAATTTAACACCATTACCAACGTCAGCTCAAGAAAGTTTTAAACTATTTAAGCCAGAGTTTTTTAGATAATTGCTGATTCTAATAATGGTATTAAATATATAAAAAGTACTTTAAGTTACTCTACGACTAAAGTAGAGTAAACTGATAAAATAAAGTTAGAAAATATGCTTAAAGCAAGTTTAAGTCCTAAAATATAAGAGGAAATTATGGGAAGCGTAGTACATCATTAATAGATTAATCTCTTAGGGTTTAATTCCCCGAAGGTCTGCTTCGTGATATACTAGATGCATGGAAGAAAGCAGTTATATACATAAAAGTGATAATGTCACAGTACTAATATATCATTTAGTAACACCGGCAAAGTATAGAAGAGTAATATTCAAAGAGGAACTAGACGATTATTTATGTAAAATTTGTGAGGACATAGAAGCTCGTTATGAAATTAGATTTTTGGAAATAGGAGTAGATAAAGAACATGTACATTTTTTACTACAGTCAATACCAATGTATAGCCCAACAAAAATAACTCAAATCATAAAAAGTATTACATCTAAGGAAATGTTTAAGAAATATCCAAATCTTAAAGAAAAATTATGGGGAAGTGAGTTTTGGAGTAAAGGATATTTTATGAGCACAGTAGGTAAACATGGTGATGAGCGGAAATTACGTAATTATGTAAAAAATCAAGGTTCAGGCAAACCTTCTTATAAAGCATTTCAACAAAAACAGTTAAAACTTTTTGGATAGATACCTCGTAGCTCTGCTGCGAGGAGTATCATTGTTAGGTTTAATTCCTTTATAGGGGATAATAATCATTAATTATAATCTACCCAAGAAATATTACCATCTTTACGATAATACACTATATTTATACGATTATTATTAACGTTCTTGAATACTACTGCTGGTAAATTTTCTAAATCCATTTTCATTACTGCGTCTTTTACAGACAGCTTTAATATTTCTACAGGCTTTTCAGCTATAATTATTGGATAGTTAGTATCATTTGCATCATTAGTATTCTCTTGGTTTTGAGAGCTAATAATATATTTAGTGCCCTCAGAATCAATTTCAGATATTTTTACTTTACCTGCGTGATGATTTTTTAGTTTTGATTTATATTTTCTAAGCTGCTTTTCAAGTTTTGCCATAGCTTTGTCAAATGCTACATATATATCATTACAGCTTTCGTTACTCTTAACGATATTATGCTTACCTGAACCATATTTTGCTATAATATCGCATTTAAAATTTATTCCTTCTTTTGAATAATGTATATCTGCACTTATTATATCGGAAAAATATTTTGTTAGAACTTGGTTAACTCTTTCTTTTGAATATTCTTGTAAATTATTACCAATAGAAATATGTTGTCCTGAAACTGAAATAATCATAAATAACCTTATAGCTTGAAATTGGAACTATAACGTAAATAGTAGTTATAGTGTGTATAGATGTTACTAGGTAACATCTATACAATTAATTTATATTTAGCGTAATTTCAAGTTTTTATTACAAAATAAATCTCTTTCATGGGTAACTGATTTATTTTGTTGTAGTCTAATTAAGTCCTTAGTAATTTTTTTACTAAAGAGGGCTCTATCCCTGCTTCAGAACATATAGTCATAAAATCTTCGTTATCCATACAAAACTTATGCTATGTTTGGTTCTAAATATCGTAAAGATGGAGAACGAAGCTGTTGTTGCATATAGTCATCTAAAAGCCCTAACTTTATTTGGTAGACCGTTTTACCTATTTTATTTGCAGTTCTTTTGAGAAAAGCCCAAACTAGAAATGCACAACTAATGTGATTACGTTGGATACGCTGTTTTCTGCATTGGCAACGTTCTATACCAGTCAGTTGCTTAATTTTTCTATGCATGCTCTCAATTACCCATCGCAAGCCAAACTCATCTTGTGCAGCTTTAGAAGATTTTTGAGTTTTGTTATTGGTAACAACATAATCAACTCTGTTGGTAGAAACAGTAAATTTAAACAAATTAACATGCTTATTTTTGGCAAATCCTTTTATATGAATCTCCATTCCATTCTTAATTTCTTCATCTGAAAACGTCAACTTGCTAACAGCTTTATAAGGCTCGTAATCACACGTTTTACTAACATTTCTATTGGCTTTAATAGGGGCATAATAATATTTGCCCAAGGAGTCAACATGTTGCATAATTTTGTGTGTAGCATACCATGTGTCAAAAAGTACAGTTTGAAAAGGAATCTTTTTAACGCGAGTTTCGAATTAATATAGCATAGGATTTAGCATATCAAGAGAGATGTAATAGAAGGTTTATTATCAGACATTTGATAATTTATCAGTGCTGCAACCATATGCACAAAGGCATTTGTAACTGATCTATGCCTTGAATGCTCAAACTTCCCCAATAGTTTAATTTTACTAAACACAGATTCTATTAATGCTCTTTTAAGCAATAATATTTTATCCAACATAGACATAAGTTTATTTTTCATATTTTTCTTTACCCTAGTTACCATAAAAATTCCTTGCTCTAAAAGTTGTTGAAATAATTGTTGTGAAATATAACCACGATCTCCGAATACTTTACCAAAAAGATTTTTGATCATCAGTTCCAGCTGTTTTCTATCATCCTTATTGCCAGGGCTAAAAGATGCTTTAACTATACCACCGGCTCTATTAATTATTAGATGTAGTTTAAGTCCATAGAACCAACCTTTTGTTGTCTTACTGCGTGCTGCTATGCCGGCGAACACTTTATTCATTGAAATACGGTATCTCTTACATACCTCTATACTACTTGAATCTACAAAAGAAAGGCCATCACACTGATCCAAAATAGAATTGAATATCAGTACTAATAGTGGTAAATGTGGACCTATTATTTTTATAAATTGACTATAGCTTACTAATTGAAAATCTCTTTGATGATAAATCCATATTTGCTTCAGATAATAATTCTTAAAACAATCATAAGATGACTGCCAGTAGCCTATTATAATTGTTATTACCTCACTTCTGTTAAGTCGACTTTTAGGACCAGATTTGTTGTTATGGTTAGTAATTGAATTTGTATGCTTGTCTAATTCTTGAAAAAAATCATCGACGTAACAAAATATTTCTGTAAAATCCATTATCATAGGTTATTGCTCTTAAAGTTTTTTCAATAACCTATAAACTTTTTTCTTATACTATAAATACCATATTTTAATTAGCAATTTGTATTTTGTACTCACTTTATAACAAAAACAGTATTATCAATATCCCCGTAACCCACTGTTTATCAGCTATACAGCGACTTTTTGAATACGAAACTCGCGTTTTTTACTATAAACAGCATTATTGAACATCTTTAGTAGGTGATCTAGTTTCGTCGCTCCATCATGATCAGGTGAAAAAATGCGATAATCTATTACCCAAAACTTATCAATATCGGGGTTATAATATACAAGACTCACTACTCCTATACCGGTAGTAACTCCACCTGTAGCTCCACTATACTGCGATCTAGCAACCTCTATTTTCTTTGTGTTCCTTTTGTTTAACACCGTATCATCAAATATTGTATATCCGTTAGATGAAAAGATAACATCATTCTTAATGTGTTCCCATAACAAAGAAGGAGTATATTTTTCATTTTCTAAAAATCTATTAATAACATCATGGCTACATTTCTTGGCATGTTCAGCGTAGTAGGTTAAACTATAATTCTTTTGGCTAATTGTTAAAAATTGACAGTAATCTGTTCTATTAATTGGTATTGCTTGCAATCTGTTCCTCTTTGACATGTTTAATTATTCTTACAATAATTTATCACTCTTCCACTCATAGCGTAAGTTTTGCATAAAAATCCATTTTTTAGTGCATCTTCTGCTTTTTTAGCCTCTTTTTTTTTGAGAAGTATTAGTTGAATCAATTATTGCTTGCATAATAACAGCAAGCCTAAGGGCAATATCAGGTAAGGGATTATGAAATTTTAAGCGTTCAAAAGGGGTAGCTAATTTAATAACGGATGGTTTTGTCATATTATTCTCATAATTATTGATTAATAAAATAAGATTCCTTAATATGAGCAACCAGCTTATATACTGCCCTTATTAAGAAAATCTTAAAAAAGTATAATGATTTTTAGGAATTCAACTAAGGATAGAAAAAAGATTACTGATGATTATTTTAGATTTTATTATAAATACTGACTTATATAGCTCAATTAGCTAGAACATCTATCTGTCACACAGAAAGTCGAGGGTTTGAGTTTTCTTACTTTTGCTCTATTTCTAAAGCTTTTTATTCTTTTATAAGCTATTCAAATATTTCATATACTGTATATATGCTGAAAAAAAATGAAAATAAGCTATTTTATCCTTGCACGATTGAAAGAATTGTTATATATAATTTGTTATCCCTTAAAAGGGGGTGTAGCTCAGTTGGTTAGAGCGTCTGCCTGTCACGCAGAAGGTCGCGGGTTCGAGTCCCGTCACTCTCGCCAACATCCTATAAGACTTCAAACTTTTCTAAATTCTTTATCTAAAACAGCTTAATATTAAGTTAAACAGTTACATATATTAAAATTATTTAAGTATTTTTAATTAAATTTATTTGCAGTTTGTAATATTATAGTGGATTATTAATCTCTTAGGGTTTAATTCCCCGAAGGTCTGCTTCGTGATATACTAGATGCATGGAAGAAAGCAGTTATATACATAAAAGTGATAATGTCACAGTACTAATATATCATTTAGTAACACCGGCAAAGTATAGAAGAGTAATATTCAAAGAGGAACTAGACGATTATTTATGTAAAATTTGTGAGGACATAGAAGCTCGTTATGAAATTAGATTTTTGGAAATAGGAGTAGATAAAGAACATGTACATTTTTTACTACAGTCAATACTAATGTATAGCCCAACAAAAATAACTCAAATCATAAAAAGTATTACATCTAAGGAAATGTTTAAGAAATATCCAAATCTTAAAGAAAAATTATGGGGAAGTGAGTTTTGGAGTAAAGGATATTTTATGAGCACAGTAGGTAAACATGGTGATGAGCGGAAATTACGTAATTATGTAAAAAATCAAGGTTCAGGCAAACCTTCTTATAAAGCATTTCAACAAAAACAGTTAAAACTTTTTGGATAGATACCTCGTAGCTCTGCTGCGAGGAGTATCATTTTTATATAGGTTTCGATTTGTCACTGCAAGGATATGCAAAGCATCGACGTGGCAATCTTATTAAGCATTCTTTAAATACAACGTAAATTAATTATGATTAATATCTTTCTAATTATCATTTCTTTATTTATTTCTTTAATAACCTATCTATTTATTAGAAAAACGGATATTTTTACTAAGCTATTAATTCTAAACAGTTTAACTAGTGTAGTGAGTTTATTTATTTGTTGCTTGGGGTTGTATCTAGGCAATAGCTCATATTTAGATATAGCGATTATTTATTTTTTATTAAGCTTTATAGCAACAAACGGTTATTTAAAATATTTTGTATATGAATCAAGTAAAAACAAGGCAGATTGATAAAGTGATTTTGGGGTGCGGTTTGAGTGGTATGCTAACTGCTCTTGCTTTTGCAAAAAATGGTATAGAAACTACTATATTTGAAAGTAAATCTGTTAAAAGCCATAGCTTTTTTAATGATATTAGAACAACTGCCTTAACTCCAGCTTCCAAAGATTTTTTATTTTCCATCGATATATGGCAGGAGCTGGAAGAATTTGCAAGCAGCATGAAAGATGTTTATGTAGTTGACAATAAAGCTCCTGAAATGTTAGAGCTACGGAATGATAGCTCCTTAGGATATGTAGTTCAAAATAATGATTTTAAAAAAATATTACTATCAAAAGTAATTGATAATCCGCTGATAACATTAATTGATAATAAAGAATATCAAGAAGTTATAAGTCATGACGAATATTCTATTATTAAGTTTAATAACGAAACCCACGTTAAATGTAATTTACTAATTATATGTGACGGTAGCAATTCAAAAGTTAGGTCACATTATTTTGCGAATGAAATAGAAAAGCCATATCAAACAGCTTTAGTATTTAATATTAAGCATGAAAAACCGCATGAGAATTGTGCTATGGAGCATTTTCTGCCTTTAGGACCTTTTGCATTATTGCCAATGAAAGATCAACATAGTTCTTCGGTAATATGGTCAACTTCTTCTGAGCAGGCTGCTTTAATTATGCAGTTGCCTATTGAAGAGGTTAGATTCTTAACGCAAAGAAATGCTGGTAATTCACTTGTAAAAATTACTATCGATAGTGAAATAAAAGGTTTTCCTCTTAAAGCTCGTATAGCAAATAGATATTTTCATAATAAAATAGTACTTATTGCCGATAGTGCTCATGTGGTACATCCGTTAGCCGGTCAAGGACTTAATCAAGGTATAAAAGATATTGAAGCCCTAATTAGGGTGATAAATAATAATTTACCGCTATCAGAATACCAAAAATCACGACAAACAGATAATTTTATTATGTATAAGTTAACTGATGAGCTTAATAATATTTTCTCAAATCATTCAAAAAGTTTAAAGCATTTAAGACAAATAGGGTTTAAAGCAATAAATAATTTTAAGCCCATTAAAAATCTGATTACTAGCTACGCAATGGGTAAAAGGTAGAGTATACGTAGATAGAACTTGAAAAATTGGCTACGTCGTCTTATAAGATCTATGGTGCTCACGTACTATTTGTACGCTCCGCTCCGAGGGCTTTAGACTCCTTGCTCTTTTTGAAGTTGATCTTCGTATACTCAACTCTTTATTTATTAGATATATATTTTTTAATCTCTTAGGGTTTAATCTCTTAGGGTTTAATTCCCCGAAGGTCTGCTTCGTGATATACTAGATGCATGGAAGAAAGCAGTTATATACATAAAAGTGATAATGTCACAGTACTAATATATCATTTAGTAACACCGGCAAAGTATAGAAGAGTAATATTCAAAGAGGAACTAGACGATTATTTATGTAAAATTTGTGAGGACATAGAAGCTCGTTATGAAATTAGATTTTTGGAAATAGGAGTAGATAAAGAACATGTACATTTTTTACTACAGTCAATACCAATGTATCAATGTATAGCCCAACAAAAATAACTCAAATCATAAAAAGTATTACATCTAAGGAAATGTTTAAGAAATATCCAAATCTTAAAGAAAAATTATGGGGAAGTGAGTTTTGGAGTAAAGGATATTTTATGAGCACAGTAGGTAAACATGATGATGAGCGGAAATTACGTAATTATGTAAAAAATCAAGGTTCAGGCAAACCTTCTTATAAAGCATTTCAACAAAAACAGTTAAAACTTTTTGGATAGATACCTCGTAGCTCTGCTGCGAGGAGTATCATTTTTTGTTGTTTTAATTCTTAAGGATAAGGATGTAAATTTATGAGTAAGGAAAGTTTGAAGTCGTCAATTAATACGCCTGAAGAGGGGGTAAAAAACGCCGAAGAAAGTAATAAGCTTAAACCCTCTATAAATACGCCTGAAGGAGTTAATATAAAAAATCCTGAACCTATGCAGGAGCAAGAACAACCAGTCCCCTCAACTCCCCAAGAAGAAAAAAAACAAGAAAAATATTAAAGGATGATCCTAAGCTTAAAAGGCACCAGGATGGCACGAGCCGGAGCTGCAGCTACTGCACTTGCCGGAGCTACCGCTGAGGCAGGATATCATGTAACTGCAGGGGTAGTTAAAGGAGTAGGTAAGATTGCTGCACATGATATTGTCGGCGGTGTTGAGCATATAGTAGAAGGAGTAGCTAAAGTCGGGTCTAAAGTAGCAACAGCTGTTTCAAAAGCAGCTGATCCACTTGATAAAGCTCGGAAAGGTGGAAAAATTAAGGAAGAGGGGCAGCATAGTCCTGGCTTATATGATAAGGCTCTTAATAAAATTAGAACTAGTGTGCCTGGCGGTAATACGATACCGGATGGTTTAGATAAGACGTATAAGGTAATATCAGGCAAAGGTACTAAAAGAATGCTTAAAGTGGGTGGTGCTATCAGTTCGGTAGTACTAAATCCAACGCCTATAGGTGTCGGTATTGCAGCACTTTCTCTAACTGCTGTGGCATATAACGTTACGAAAGAAACATTGGAAGTAAGAGAAGACAAAAAATTAGATAGAGAGAAAGCGGCTTTAGAAAGTATTAAAGGAGCTAAAGCACAGCAACTTAATAAGGTATTAGAAGCTAAAGAAAATATAGCTAAAGATGCTCCGAATTTACAAAAGTTTTTAGATACTAAAATACCAGATATTTATAAAAATCCGCCTGAACCTTCGCCTGATAAAACTTTTGAAGGTGGGTGGGCTAAACAATTTGTAAAATCAGTGCGGGATACTACTTTAGAAGCAGCATCTTTATTTGCTGATGGGATAGCTACCGGAAGTATTGGTGGTATAGCTTAATGCGATAAGGTAGTGACTTTTTTAAGAGCATAGTAAACCGCATCAAAAAAGTGCTCAAAATTAGAAACAGTTTTTCTTATTTCGTTCTTGATTTTAAACCAGTAATGCTCAATAGGATTTAAATCTTACTATTACCCACAATTATAAAATGCTGCTAGAGTATTCACTGATCATTTTAAATAAGAAGGATAGGCGATATGCAAGATATAGTAACATACGGGATAAATATATCAAGCACTGGTTGGTTAGAGAATGAGCTCAGGCATGTTGACTTTAAAGATAAAAGACTTATAAATCGGCTTATTAAAACCAGTAACTTACTTGATAGCAAAGCATCCGGCACAATAAATCAAAGTTGCAGATCCTGGAAAGATGCGAAGGGAGCTTACAGACTATTTAGCAATGATAAGTTTGATATAGATGAAGTCTATTCTTCGCATCATGTGGAAACACAAAATAGAATCCAAGGCAAAAATTTAGTGTTTGCAATTCAGGATACAACTTACCTGGATTATGACACTCATATTAAGACAAAAGGGCTAGGCAGTATCTCCAAAGCTTATACAAAGCACAAACAGGGTCTTATTATGCATAGTACTATTATAGTGACGCCAGGAGGTCTGCCTTTAGGCCTTACCTCTCAGCAATGTTGGGCACGTATCGCAAGGGAAGAGGATCAGAAGGAAAAAGCAAGGCGTAAGTATATCACTCACATCAAAGATAAAGAAAGCTATAAATGGATTAACGCGTTTGAGGAAACAATTGCCAATATTCCTGAAAATACTAGAGTTATTACGGTTGGAGATAGAGAAGCAGATATCTTTGATTTGTTATGGAAAATTGAAGAATCAGCTGCAGAATTTGTAATTCGCAACAGACAGGATAGGAAATTTATTTGCCCGGAAAATGGTAAAACAAAAATACAAACGAAAATAAGTAAGCTACAGTCCAAGAAAGAGATTAGACTGAAAATCCCAGGCAATGGACTTCATAAAGCAAGAAAAGCAAATGTTGAAATTAAATACACATATGGGCACATACCAATTAGGTCTGTATCTTTATATGGCCCTGAAAATACTGATCACAAAATCAGTGACAAATTAGCTGTTTATGTTGTAAGCGCTAAAGAAATTAATGCCCCTGTTGGAGTAGAGGCAATCGATTGGACTATACTGACCAACATCCCCGTGAGTAGCTTTGAAGATGCTGTTGAGCGTATAACTTGGTATAAGCTAAGATGGAAAATAGAAGAATATTTTAGAGTTCTGAAATCAGGATGCAAGATAGAAGCCTCTCGCTTATCTGCCGAAACAAAGCTACAAAAATTAATTGCCATAAAAAGCCTCATTGCTTTTAAAATTTTATATTTATCAAAAATAGCCTCAACTTGTCCTGAAGAGAGCTGCGATAGCATACTTACCACCCAAGAATGGAAAACGCTTTATATGCGCGTGCACAGAACAAATAATACTCCTGGCAAGCCTCCAAATATAAAAGAAGCTATTATTTTGCTTGGTAAATTAGGAGGCTTTATGGCAAGAAAGAGTGATGGGTTGCCCGGAGCAATGTCTTTATGGCGGGGATATGAAATCCTTCAAGAGAGCGTAATGATGCTATCAATTGTTAGTGGTAAAATTTGTGGGTAATAGTAAGGATTTAAATCAGGAGAGTAAGTTGGTAAAAATAAAATACTGCAACCAAAAGATTCAATTAACGTTTTCACTTTTGTACTTTTATGAAAATTAATATTATCCATTACTACTATCTGACCAGGCTTTAACTCTTTGATCAATATCTCTTGTACATAAGTTTCAAAAATGTCCTTATTACATGTCCCATCAAATATTATTGGGGCAATAATATCTTTGGCAGACACCCCAGCAATCATACTAATCTGTGATTTATGTTGATAGACCCTTTCACCATAACATCTTTGACCGATAATGCTCCACCCGTGTTCTCTACAGCTATTATCTTCTATCCCAGATTCATCGATAAATACTAAATCTTGTTTGTCTATAGTTTTTAGTTTCAATATAAACTCATTCCTTAGACCAACATCTCTTTTGGGATGAAGAAAAGTTTTTTTTATAACTATAACCTAATTTATTAAGCAATCTTGATATCGTACTTGCAGATACTTTTTGACTCCAGTTGTTAGCTAGTTCCATGGTGGTTTTATCAAAATTTAATTCTATAAATTTTTTAAATCCCTCTATGTCTCTTATTATTCTACGATGTCCTGTATGATAACCACTTTTTGCTTTGATATCGCCGGTTTGTTTCTTTAATTTTTTCCATTCTATTATAGTCTTCCTACTAATAGAGTATATCTCAGAAGTCTCTTTTATTGTTTTACCATCTGTTAAACTTTTTATTACTCATATTCTTAAATCGTATGAATATGCCTTTGCCATAAGTTTTTCATTTAGTATAATCTAACTCATACTCTATGGAGAGGGGAAACGATAAAAAAAATAAAATAAATAATTTAAAACTATCTTCTGGAAATTATGAAAATGAAAAAGAATTAAAAGAATTAGAAAGACAAGAGCGAATAAATAATCAAACATTAAAAGAATTTTTAGATACACCTAATATAGATAAGTTAAACCAGATACAGCTCGAAGCAGCATTTGCCACAAAACAAAAAGAAGTAGGAGAAAGAGATGGATTTAAAGAACCTCCTGAGAAAACTGGCTTTCAAAAAGTTAAGTCAGCAGTAAAAGCCGGAGCTAGTTATTTTGTTGAAGCACAATTTGGGGAAGTAAAAGAAGCATTTAGCAAAGAAAATAAACAAACACAAACTCCTGTAACTCCAAATGTTGCTAATAAAAAACCTGAAATAAGTAAAGCACAAGAGCAAGCACAGCAGCAAGTTCATAATATGCAAGAGAATCTGACGCATGGGAAAATTAGTGGTTATAGTATAACATCGCCACAACCAACGCAAAATACTTCTAAACATCACGAATCTTCAGTGGGGTGTTAATTGTTAGTAAAGGCTTATAATTATTTGATAGACGATGTTTTACCACAAAGGTGTTTAAGCTGCTTAGAAATATCAAATAGTAGCGGTGAATTTTGTGGGGATTATTGGCAGAAATTGGAGTTTATAGCAAAGCCTTATTGCAATATATGCGGTCAGAGATTTAGCGTAAAGATTTTAGATAACGTGATTTGCGGAAGTTGTTATAGCAAAAAACCTAATTATAATCTCGCGCGTAGTCTATTTAAGTTTAATGAATATAGTAAAAAAGTAGTTCATCAATTTAAATATCAGGATAAAACGATATTTGCTAAAACTTTTGCAAAGCTTTTATGTAATAGATATTTAGAAGATATAAAGGATGTTGATTTAATCATAGCTGTACCGATGAATAGGTTTAAAAGGTTATTGCGGATGTATAACCCGCCTCAAATACTTGCGGAAGAAATAGCAAAAATTATGAATCTTACAGTAAAAGCCGATATATTGAAATGATACTCCTCGCAGCAGAGCTACGAGGTATCTATCCAAAAAGTTTTAACTGTTTTTGTTGAAATGCTTTATAAGAAGGTTTGCCTGAACCTTGATTTTTTACATAATTACGTAATTTCCGCTCATCACCATGTTTACCTACTGTGCTCATAAAATATCCTTTACTCCAAAACTCACTTCCCCATAATTTTTCTTTAAGATTTGGATATTTCTTAAACATTTCCTTAGATGTAATACTTTTTATGATTTGAGTTATTTTTGTTGGGCTATACATTGGTATTGACTGTAGTAAAATGTACATGTTCTTTATCTACTCCTATTTCCAAAAATCTAATTTCATAACGAGCCTCTATGTCCTCACAAATTTTACATAAATAATCGTCTAGTTCCTCATTGAATATTACTCTTCTATACTTTGCCGGTGTTACTAAATGATATATTAGTACTGTGACATTATGACTTTTATGTATATAACTGCTTTCTTCCATGCATCTAGTATATCACAAAGCAGAGCTTCGGGGAATTAAACCCTAAGAGATTAAGTCAAAATGGACAAAAGCACAAACTTTTTTATCAAAAAGACAACGTAAAAACAATATAAGCGGTAGTATCAAATTTAATACAAAATATAATATTTTAGGTAAAAAAATCTTATTAATTGATGATGTAATCACTACCGGTGTTACTATAAATGAATGTAGTAAAATATTGCGAGCAGCAGGAGCAAAAGAGGTTAAAGTAGTGTCTGTGGCTATGACATAATATACTCGATGAACTTCGTCTATTAATAAATTCTTCATTAAATAACAGGAGTAGTTTATGCAAAATGAAATAAAAAAGGTTTGTGTTATTGGCTCAGGGGTGATGGGGTCAGGGATTGCTGCCTTGATTGCTAATTCATCTCATCAAGTCGTCTTGCTTGATATTGTTGATAAAAATTCTAGTGACCCAAATAATATAATAAAAAATGCTGTAGAGAATTTGCATAAACAAAAACCACCTCCGCTAACTTTTCCTGATAAAGCAAATTTAATTAGTATCGGTAATTTAGAGCATGATTTAGCTCTAATTAAAGAATGTGATCTAGTAATTGAAGTTATCGTTGAAAAGCTAGAAATCAAACACCAATTATATAACAAAATTATTCCTTATCTTAAAGAAGATGCAATTATAGCCTCTAATACTTCTACCTTGCCGCTTAAAAGGCTTAAAGAAAATTTACCCGAAAATATAAAGTCTCGATTTGTTATTACGCATTTCTTTAACCCGCCAAGATATATGGAGTTGCTTGAGCTAATCATCGATCCAGTAGTAAAACCTGAAATAATAGATCGTGTATCAGAGTTTTTAATAAGAACGCTTGGTAAGACTATAGTAAAATGTAATGATACTCCAGGCTTTATTGCAAATAGAGTAGGGTGTTTTTTACTTGAGCTAGTAGCTAGAAAAGCAATAGTTGAGAAACTTGATTTTGTGACTATAGATAAGATTTTTACTTCATGTTTAGGGTTGCCAAGTACTGGGATTTTTGGGTTATATGACCTAATTGGTCATGATGTGATGAAGCTAATTTCTAGCTCGTTACTGGCTAGCCTGCCTAGCGATGATGCCTATCACAAAATATATGTAAATACTCCTGTACTTGATAAAATGATTGACCAGAAATTAATAGGGCGTAAAGGGGGTGGTGGTTTTTATCGTTTATCAGTAGCAAATTGTAAGAAAACTAAGGAAGTTATAAATATTAATGACTTATCTTATAAACCTGTTGGAAAAGCTGATATTTCATTTAATAATCTTGATGAGCTGCTTGCTAGTAATTCGGTTTATGGCAAGTTCTTTAATGAAATCATTACAGAATTTTATGCTTATTTAGCAAACTTAGTGCCGTCTGTTACCGATAATATTTATGATATTGATGCTGCTATGAAACTTGGTTATAGCTGGAAATATGGACCATTTGAATTGCTGACTTCACAAGCTAAAAATGGTTGGGATTTAGTAGTTAAAAATGCAAATTCAATTCCACCATATCTAGCAAATAAAGAATATAAAAAAATCGATAAACAGAAATTTCATGCCTATAAAGATATATTAAAGGAAAGTAAAATAGTTTTAGAAAATGATTCAGCAAAGTTAATAGACTATCAAGACAATCTAGTTTTTGTTATTACTACGAAAATGAATTGTCTAAATCATGACGTGTTTTATTTACTCCAAGAATCAGCAACAAAAGCAGAAGAGCAGGGGAAGCATCTATATATCTATCCGCAAAGTAATAATTTCTCAGCTGGGGCAGATTTAAAGCTGCTACTTTCGTATATTGAAGATGAAAATTTCCATGATTTAGAGAATTTACTAAAAGTAGGGCAGCAAACTATGTTGCATTTAAAATATTCTGCGGCTCATATTATTAGTGCTGCGAAAGGCGTAGCACTTGGCGGTGGATGTGAGATATTGCTGCATTCAAGCCATATTGTTGCAAATGTAGATTTAAATGCTGGACTTGTAGAGCTTGGCGTTGGTTTAGTTCCAGGATGGGGCGGAATTACTGAAATGTTTGTAAGAAGTAAAGGTGATAGAGCTAAATTAATTAGAAATATTAGGAATATTTTAGAGCAAAATAAATCAAGTTCAGCAGATTATTTTAAAACAGATTATAGTATAGAAAATATTTCTATAAATATGAATAAGCATTATATTTTAGATGAGGCGTTAGAACTAAAATTACCAAACAAAATAGTTCCAATTCCAAGTAAGATTATTTTACCAAAAATAGACCTAGCGAAAGAAATAGATACCTCAAGATATGATGATCTGCAAAACAAAGTACTTACTAAGTTCCAGAATATTTTAGATAAGCAGAACGAAACAAATGAAGAAGAATTAATGGAATATGAACGGGAAATATTCTTAGAACTTGCTAAAGATCCTAAGACAATAGAGAAGCTGAAAACTATTATTTAGAGATATTTCGTCATTGCGAGGAGGTTATTTTAATAACAGATGCGGCAATCTCATGAAGCAATATAAAACTCCTAAGATTGCTTCATCGAAACTTATGGTTTTTTCTCGCAATGACGAGTCCGATACTACAAAATATTTTAGAGTCTTCCCAATTAAGTGTGCAAACTTTTTCAAAGGACTAGATTCTATCTTCAAATTTTATTAAAAAATGAGCCATAGCCGCATTCCAATTTGGCATAGGCATTGACCATTTTTTAGTCATGTAATCAATTGCTAAAAATATAAGCTTTTAAAAACAGCATTATCAAATTGATGCTCCGTCTTTGGAAAAACAGCACCTATAGCTTCAGACATACCATTAAGGTTATCGCTACATGCTATCAGTATGTCTTGCATACCTCTATTTTTCATCTCAGTAAAATTACCAAGCCAAAATTTAGCTCCTTCATTCTCGCTGATCCACAATCCTAAAATATCTTTCCGTCCTTCTAAATCAACGCCTAAGGCAACATATACTGATTTATTGATAATACGTTTTCTTGACGCACTTTTACTATTAAACAATCAAAAAATACTATAGCATATACTGGATCTAATGGACGGCTCTGCCATAGCTTAACATCCTCTATTATATCATCTGTGATCCCGCTAAATGATACTCCTCGCAGCAGAGCTACGAGGTATCTATCCAAAAAGTTTTAACTGTTTTTGTTGAAATGCTTTATAAGAAGGTTTGCCTGAACCTTGATTTTTTACATAATTACGTAATTTCCGCTCATCACCATGTTTACCTACTGTGCTCATAAAATATCCTTTACTCCAAAACTCACTTCCCCATAATTTTTCTTTAAGATTTGGATATTTCTTAAACATTTCCTTAGATGTAATACTTTTTATGATTTGAGTTATTTTTGTTGGGCTATACATTAGTATTGACTGTAGTAAAAAATGTACATGTTCTTTATCTACTCCTATTTCCAAAAATCTAATTTCATAACGAGCTTCTATGTCCTCACAAATTTTACATAAATAATCGTCTAGTTCCTCTTTGAATATTACTCTTCTATACTTTGCCGGTGTTACTAAATGATATATTAGTACTGTGACATTATCACTTTTATGTATATAACTGCTTTCTTCCATGCATCTAGTATATCACGAAGCAGACCTTCGGGGAATTAAACCCTAAGAGATTAAACTCTCGCTTACATCAGCTCCATATAACTCCTGAAGCTGTAATTTTATATCTGATAAACTCATACCTTTAGCATACAAAGATAGTACTTTATCATCAAAACCATCAAGTCTTCTTTGACGCTTTGCTACCAATGATGGTTCAAAGCTACTATTTCTATCTCTTGGTACCTCAATCTCAACAGCACCATTCTTTGTAATGTCATTGTCAAATAAAAAGGGACCAGTAAATTGCACGAAAAAGGGACCACTATATGTAAAAATTTTTATGTCAAATGACCTCCAAATTTATAGTTATTAATACGATAACTTTTACCTGTGATGTTTAGTATATGTGCATGATGTACTACTCGATCAATAATTGCATGAGTTAATAACTCATCAGCAAATATTTCATTCCATCTTTCAAAATCCTTGTTTGTGGTAATAATGGTAGATTTATTTTCATATCGTTTAGCAATAATATTAAAAAAATCATCTACTGAATGTTTTGGTAATTGCTTAAAACCTAACTCATCAAGAATTAATAAGTCAAATGATAAGAGTAATTTAACTTTTTTGTGATAGCTATTATCTGCTCTTGCAATATGTAAATTATAAAGCATATCCGATACCGTAGTAAAATATACAGAGTATTCTCGTGTTAAAGCTTTTAATGCTAATCCAATAGCAAGATGAGTTTTGCCAGTTCCAGAATTACCTATGAATATGACATTGCCCTTAGTATTAATATAATCACAAGTAGATAAATCACTTATTACTTTGGCATCAATACTTGGTTGGAACTGAAAATCAAAGTCTTCTAAATTTTTAGTGACTGGTAATTTAGCAGCACTTTTACGACGACGGTAATTATTATCCTTACGGTGAGATTTTTCATCTTCACATAATAGTGAGAGAAATTCTTTAAATCCTAGTTTATTATTTTGAGCATAAATAATCCTTTCATTTAAGCTATTGACTATACCTGATAATCTAAAACTACGTAGGTCATTAAGCAAGTTCTGCATTCTGACCTCCAAACTCTGGCAATGGTAAGTTTACTGCATTACTATTTAAGATATTTTTAATTTTAGAGTAAGAACTTATACCGTAATGTAATGCTCTATGACAAGCTTTATCTATTAACTCATCATTGTAAACCTTACGTAAAGAAATAATACCTCTAGCACAACGTTGCCAATCATTTACTCGTGTTTGTTGTAATAACTCTAATAATAAACTGCAATTATTTCCTATCTGCTGCATTTGTTGTTGATAATGTTCACTATATTCTATAAAACCTGGGCATAGACGTTTATATTTGGCATAATGAGACGGATTAGTGGTAAATATTCCTTTGCCATCTGTTCTAACGTGCCTTGCTATTAAATCATTTTGGATAGAAAATATTTGAACAAGTTTTGGTGATAATTGTACCAGTACCTCACTGTATATATATTTTGCCGGTACGGAATAATAATTATTATCTATGGTGATATGACAATCTTTTGCTACTTTTCGATTATGCCACGATGACAAATCAAACGTTTCTAATGGTAAAGGCATTAAATTATTACTTTCTTCTTGCTCAAATAGTTCCTGAGGAATTTTTTTAGTAGTACCGTGTATTCGGTTATTTGCTTTATTTAACCAGTTAGCAAGATCATGTGTTAATTCTTCATATCTATGAAATTTACGTCCAGCAAAAAAATTATTTTTGACATACTTTATGCCTGATTCTACTTTGCCTTTTTCTTGAGGTTGATATACACGACAAGGCGAAAGTAAAATCCCATAATGATCAGCTAAACGTTTGTATTCCTTCTGATATACGGGCTCATAGAAATTGCTATCTACCACTCCAGCTTTAAGATTATCAAGTTTTATTACTTTTGGACTGCCAGCAAAATAATTAAATGCATTGATATGACATTGTATCCATGTTTGACAACTTTGATCAAACACTACTTCATAATAATCAAGGCGACTATAACTTAAACGCATATTAAACACATATGCTTTAACTCTACGCCCCTTAGAATTATACTGTAAGCCTATGTCTCCAAAATCTACTTGTGCTTCCTCTCCTGCTAAAGTATGGAACCTAATGCAACTGTTATTCTGAATCTTATATTTTTTAATATAACGGGTTAGTGCCCCATAACTATTTGTATAACCTTGAATTTTTAACTCTTCAAAAATTCTTATGTAACTTAAATTCTTTTCTAATAACTCAATTATTTGTTCGTGCCAAGAATCCAGTGCTGAAGATCGTTCATAGGGTGCCGGAGATTCTGTACCAGACTCTACATAACGGTTTACTATTTTTCTTACTGTTTTACGGTCTATTCTCGTTAGTTTGGCAATATTTCTTTGACTATTGCCTTGCTTATAAAGGGTGATAATTGTTGTGTACATATTTATTCTTATCATTGTATCACTAGATATTTATTTTAATTAATTATCTAGTGAATATTGCACATTATAACCTTATTAGGTTACACCAAATTCTCTGGTCCCTTTTTCGTGCAATTTACTGGTCCCTTTTACTTTAGCAATGACAGTAATTAGATTCTTTGTATTATAACCATTACGTGAATTCTGGGCAGCACTTTGATTATACTTGCTATATATCCTAAATGATTATTCATCTCAGACTGTAAAGCTCTCTCTACAAGACGCTTGGTCAGTTCTTTTAATAAACCATCCTACGCAAATAAAGTTGATACATCTGTATCATTATTGATCAATAAATCTATCGCTTGATCCATTGCAGCATTTTGTTTCTCTGTCATTGTAATTTCTCTTTTTGTTATATTTTAGGTTCATCTACATAAAAGAACGTAAAGTACCATAGGAATTTTTTATAATCAGTATTCGAGTTAACCTTTCAGTTATTATACGCCCCGCGTTTTTATGATAGATTCAAGCGACCATTTTCGGGGATAAAATACCAATAGAATCTTTACGCTTTTCTTCGGAGAAATCATATTCACCAAGCATATTGATATGTGCCCATGTCATAATAGAATAGTTAGAGATAATGCTCAGTAACTGCTCTTTTTCATCATCATCGGTGATTTGTTTTAATTTGTGGGTAAGGTAAAGATAATTCCAACAAATAATACAATTTTTGATTAGTCGATTACAGCTTTCTGCAATTTCCTGCTCTTCTTTCTCAGCCTGCATAAGTTCACGTGGGCTACCAACGGCTACAGCACGGGTAAAACGATTAGCCAACTCTACTTTGTTTAACTGTTTTTCAATAGCCTGCCGTAATTTTACTTCATCTAGATAACGAAGAATAAACAGTGATTTCATAATTTGTCCAAAAGCTTTTATTGTTTGGTATAAAGTATGTTGCTTTGAATAGGAGTTAAGTCGCTGGAATATATCAGATGCGGTATTCTCCTTTAGCTTAATGGTCGTGACTAAACGCAAAAGATCATCCCAATTCTGGTAAAGCAGTTTTTCATTAACATAGTGGTTCGGTATAATTTTCCAATTTTTTCTCTTTTCTTTGCTGTGATGTTTAAATATGTAGAGCTGTTTATTCTGCAATCCTTTTAGCCGTGGGGCAAAGGAAAATCCCAACATATGGGTTAGACCAAAAATAGCCTCACTATAACCATGAGTATCTGTGGAATGCATATCACTTTTGACTACATCATTATGCATAAGACCATCAATAACGTAGGTACTCTCACGATCAGAGGCGCTAATTATATTGGAGTGCCAAAGGAAATGTCGTTCATCAATGAAAGTGTAAGCACTTATTCCTTGCCCTTGCCCAAAATATTTGAATGAGCGACTAGCTAATAAAGACTCAGTGCGTATTTCAAACTTCTGGCCATCACTGGCGGTATGCAGATTATTTGCACTGTTACGGTAAATATTTGGTAATTCCATTTTATCCATCACTATTAATACCCTGTCATTAGCTTCACGGATATTTTCTAATGAAAAACGCCAATTTACAGTATGATCCAGTTCATTCTCACTAACGTGTGAAGATATTCTAGCCATTTTTCGTACACCGATTCCGCAGCCAAGCCCGATGATACCAGCCAGTAAGGCAGGGCGTGAGGTAATCTTTGATGTGTTAGTTTGTTGCCAATGCTCGAAGGCTGATAGTGTATTGGAATGATGATGTACGGTTTCCAATATTTCAGCCAGTGAGATATAATACCGTTTAGGAAACCATGCTTGCAATGGATCAGTATCTTGTTTATCCAGTGGTGGAGTTTTTATACGGAACGACTTGTCTGCCTTAAAGCTGAGATATTCGTTTTCTAGGACTCTAGCGTTAGTTAACTTATATTGATCATATAATGTTTGGTCTAGTTGTTGTAATATGATTTTAGAATCAAGAAAATTTAACATTTCAGCACGCTCCAGAAGGTGATATTTTTCTTGTTCCCAGCGTTTTTTGCTGATCATATACTCGTCCAACGGTCGGTATTTATAGGAATACACTAGATTTAGCTTACCGGATTTGATAGCAGCTGCCACATGCTGAAATAGGAAGACCTTATATAATGAGATACGAAATGTTCCATTTTCTCTGTAGAGTGCTGCGTATTCTTGCTTGCCCAAAAATGCTGCAGGAGCTTGAGCAGTAATATGACCGTCCCTGTCACGAAAATGGTCAATTGCTTCTATTAAAGGCGATTTTTGTTGTTCAGCTTGAAGTTCCACAGCCTTTAACACTGGACTTAGGCGGTTTTGCAGATGCAATGATTTATTTTCCTGAAGATCATATAAAGCTAAGTCATCAGATAACTCTAAAAACCCTTCACGAATGTTTTTGATATTATGAGGTGTCTCGTGATTCAGTGCTTTTTTGATGCGATATACTTTTTCACAGTCTGGAAGAATATTATGGGACTGTTGCGAGATGAGAGGGTAGCAGGTATAATAAAAAAATAAAAAATATGTTTATATGTCAGAGTATCAAATGCTAATGGTAAGTTTAGATGAGTTAGTAAATGCGGATCATCAATATCGTAAATTCAAAAGTTTATTCAAATTCAAAGCAGTTGAAGCTGAGTTATTAGCATTAGAATGCGAAGCTAATTATAAAGGATATGGTATAGAGAGGCTGTTTAAATGTTTGCTGCTACAATTTATGGAAGACTTATCTGATCGGGAATTAGAACGTTATTTAGCTGATAGCACAGCGGCGAAATGGTTTTGTAATTTTGCTCTTACAGAAAAGACACCTGATTATAGTGTATTTAGTAAAATACGTAAAAAAATAGGTACTAATTTACTATCAAAAATATTTACAAAATTCCGCGATCAACTACGAGTACAAGGCTATATGGGTGAAGTATTTACCTTTGTAGATGCTTCTCATTTAATCTCAAAAGCTAATCTCTGGGAGGAACGTGATAAACTAAGAGCACAAAAATATGATAAATTGAATAATGAGACTTTGCCTAAGGTTGCAAAGGATAAACAAGCCAAAATTGGCTGTAAGGGAGGGAATAAATTTTGGTATGGTTATAAAAAACATGTGAGTGTTGATATTCAATCAGGCATGATCAATAAGGTTGCAGTTACCCCTGCAAATGTTACCGATAGCAAAGGTTTTAAGCATGTTATGCCAAGTTCTGGTGCTACATATGTTGATAAAGGTTATTGTACAATCTCTACCAAGAATGCAGCAGCTAAAAAGGGAGTCCATCTTTGTGCAATAAAGAAAAATAATATGAAAGATAAGAATTTTGACCTTGATAAATATTATACGAAAATCAGAGCACCTTTCGAGATGGTATTTTCAAAAGATAATAAGCGGGTTAGATATATAGGAATTGCCAAAAATCAATTCTCCGAATTTATGAATGCCATATGTTTTAATTTAAAACGATTAGTGGTTTTAACAACTTTAATGGCTTAAAGAAATTTATTAATAAAAATTCTAACTCTGTAAACAAATCTCTATTAAATTACTACACTATTGAATAACATTTATCTCTATATTAAACAGAATTTCTTTTTTAAAATATTTATTACCTCCTTTCCTCTTATTTTACTATCAAAAATTATCTTTCAACGACCCCATTATCATTTGCAATAGAACGAATTTCCTGCATTACGCTAAATACACCAGTCTCCAGCTCGTGTATTAGTACCTGCAATTGCTTCTGTTGTATCACCTGTTGCTCTAGTACATTTTCTTTATACTCATTGGCAATCGTAGTTTGGAACGCGGTCATAACATTCAGGAAAATATCAACCAAATTATCCTGCATACGGTAATACTGATGAGCGACAAACGCTGCAGCATGAATATAGCGATCTGTTTGAGAACGTTGCTGTATCTGGAATATCTGTGACCTCATTACACTGCCAGCATAATAGCGAATTCCCATTTGTCCTAATTTAAGCGTATCTAGGGTATCAGACAATTTTCCGTGCAACTCTGCAATAACGTGAAAATCTGCTACACATTCTCGAACTTTAGCAGGTTTTATAGATTGTGACAGTCTTTTCAGTAGTGTCAGTCGGTAGCTTTGTTTATCTTGATCACGCGTAAATAAAGAATCTAGAAGTATTGATGTCTCAGGAGTGAGCTGATTATTCATTCGTAATACTAGAGCTTGCTTATGGGATTGTAGCGATTGACGTATCAATGCACATACCGTTCCTGATTCTGGGAGTGTAATATGTTTTTGGATTAAGAGGTCGCTGCATCTATCAAAGATCAACCTTGGTTTCAAATAGTAAGATGACATCGACTCAATCTCATGCTTAATCATAGTTTTGGCAGTTTTATTAAATGTTTGAAATCCATAATGCTCAGCTACAATCTGCTGATGTCGCATTCTGCTTACCTTTTTGTAATCATATGCAATAAACTTCGAGGCAGGACAGCTTAGTATATTGGCTACGACCACAATATCCCTTTTATGAAAATCCTGCGGTAAAAAGAATCGTTTTGCTGCTCTAAAATATCCACATAACAATAAAAAACCTATCTGATTGGTTGGATTTCTTAAGCTACGCGCTATATCTAGTAGTTTTTTTGGGAAATCAAAAAACTGTTTGCGTTGTATGTGATCAAATAATGGGGGTTTATTAAATTTCTTTTGCTCTTGCGTGGTCAATATTTGCATTCTTGGCATAAGTTATACTCCTCTATAAAAATAATTATATCTGTCCAAAACCGTTCGTTTCCGGACATATCTTATTCTTATGTCCAAAAATTATATTGACACACTTTAGAACATATATAATATTTAGGACAGCCTTTTTAATACAATTGATATCTAATAATGCCTCGTATCTTCGTTTATGCTCGTGTCTCTAAAATTGGACAGACTCCAGAAAACCAAACAAAAGAAATTGAAGCAGCGGGTTTCAATATTGAACCTCACAGAGTGATTACTGAAAAAGTGTCTGGATCAGTGCCGATTAGCAGACGTAAAGGATTTGCCAGACTACTGGATAAAATGGAAAAAAACGATGTGCTAGTTGTTACCAAGTTAGATCGATTAGGACGTGATGCTATTGATGTAAGTACTACTGTTGTAAAATTAGAAGCAATGGGGATCAGAGTTCATTGTTTGGCACTTGGAGGTGTAGACCTTACTAGCTCAGCAGGAAAAATGACTATGGGCGTAATTAATATCATTGCTCAATTTGAGCGTGATTTATTAATTGAACGTACACAGTCTGGTCTTGCCAGAGCTAAATCAAACGGTAAAACTCTTGGACGCCCGAAAGTTTTATCAGAAGCACAAAGAAAAGAGGCTATAGAGCAATTACAGGATGGTAAAGCCGTTGCGGCTATTGCAAAGTATTTTAATACAAGCAGGCAAACTATCATGCGTGTTAGGGATATTACAAATTACTAATATTCCTATGGTACTTCTCGTACCTTTATGTAAATGAACCCAAAATAGGGATAACAAGAGTGGTTGTTTAATGGAAGCCGTATAAGCTGAGAGGTTTACGTACGGTTTTGAGAGAGGCTAGGGGGAAGAAAATTCTACTGGCCTACTCACCAAATTTCTCAAAGGTTATATAAAGAAAATTATAACTTAAGGAGAAATTAATATGACTCAAGAACAAAATGAAGCAATGAATCAAGCCATAGATTTATTGATCAATAATGATACAGATATATCAACTTTATAGTCCCTTTGGTGGTTAAAACCTCCATCTTCCAGATGGAAAAGCTTTAGCTTGCCATGTGCGCCATGATGCATTGCATCATAAGCACCATGAGTTCAACACTTCAGGAAATCACCTAACAGTTTACTATCGTCTTTATCACACAGTGTGGTAGAAATTGTTTGTGCACGCAGTGACTGTAGATCTAATAGTGGTAATGTACCGATTATATGATTAAAGACATATTGAGGCACATGAACCAGACATGATTTCTCTCACATACGGCTTGAATAAGCTTTAGCTTGATATGCGACTTCTAGTCGCTATAAAACAAACTTTCATCTCTCAGATGAAAGTGCTTTATTAAGCAATCTTGATATCGTACTTGCAGATACTTTTTGACTCCAGTTGTTAGCTAGTTCCATGGTGGTTTTATCAAAATTTAATTCTATAAATTTTTTAAATCCCTCTATGTCTCTTATTATTCTACGATGTCCTGTATGATAACCACTTTTTGCTTTGATATCGCCGGTTTGTTTCTTTAATTTTTTCCATTCTATTATAGTCTTCCTACTAATAGAGTATATCTCAGAAGTCTCTTTTATTGTTTTACCATCTGTTAAACTTTTTATTACTCGTATTCTTAAATCGTATGAATATGCCTTTGCCATAAGTTTTTCATTTAGTATAATCTAACTCATACTCTAAGTCACTATCTTATCGCATTAAGCTATATCTTTTTTGACGATCTTCCTTTAGCTTTTTGCACAAATTCATTCACTTTAATATGAGGTGGTATATTGGTAAATATATGTATATGATCGCTTGATATTACTCCATTTTCTATTTTAATATTGAGCTCTTCTGCAACTACTGCAATAATTTCTCTCACTCGCTTTTTGATATCATAGGTTAACACCTTGTATCGATATTTTGTAATCCACACTATATGATAGCGATGATAGTAAACTGTGTGTGATTTGTTGCTGTATTGAGTCATGGTGCTTATGATGCTAACGCATCATGCCGCACATGGCAAGCTAAAGCTTTTCCATCTGGAAGATGGAGGTTTTAACCACCAAAGGGACTATAAACAATACCCTCAAATTGCTAAATCCTGGTATGCCCATTGGATAATTTAATGATTTTTTAGGCTATCCTGAAGAAATTAGGAAAATAATTTATACAACTAATGCTGTGGAATCTGTCAATAGTCAATTACGTAAGGTTACTAAAAATAAGAGAGTTTTTCCAAATGATAATGCTGTTTTTAGAAGCTTATATTTAGCAATTGATTATATGACCAAAAAATGGTCCATGCCTGTCCCAAATTGGAACGCAGCTATGGCACATTTTTTAATCAAATTTGAAGGAAGAATCTAGGTCTTTGAAAAAATTTACACAGTTATTTGGGAAGACTCCAATCCTAACTTATTCTTTTTGGAAAGTAGTATAGTCAACTACTTTCATCTGTATCTTTGATTAATTCTTTTTTTAGTTTTTGGTACTTACTACTTGCTTCTTTTTCTCTAATACGCTCTTAACTCTTTGGTTTAATTCTTCTCTTCTTTTTTTGTAACAAATCTTACTTCCTTGATTTAAGTCCTCTTCCGTTAATGGTACTGCTTGCGTTTGCATCATAGTAGCGTCTTGATTACTGTAGTTTCCGTTTAGATGTTTTTGGTAATTTTGATACTGTGATTTCATTTGAAGAGAACCTGAAGAAAATTAGTGGATTTGATTTAACTCTATCTTAAATATTGTTTTTGGTCAAAATCTATTCTAAAAGCACAGAAGATATATAGAGCCGTAAAATTGTACATTATATCGATTAGTAGACAATAATGTCTACTAATCGATATAATGTACAGAATATTAGAAGAAATATAGATAAAAGTAGTAGATGTTACTACTTTCCAAAAAGAATGGTTAGGATTGAGGTTTAAGAAGTTTGTTAAGCTCAGAGATAGAAAGCCCTGTAACTTTAGAGATAAAAGCGATATCAGAGCCAGCATTATACATATTTTTAGCTACTTCATATTTTCCCTCATTTCTACCAATCTGCATGCCCTCATTTCTACCGATCTGCATGCCTTGGACCATTCCTTTTTGCACGCCTTCATCAATATATTTATCAGCGATAGTTCTCATAAGTCCCTCTTGATCCGCTTTATTTAGATGTTTTGCTATGATACTCGCAAGCTCTACTTGTTTATCTTCAGATACCTTAGTATCACTATACCACAATAACCACTTAATGTAAATGTAGCCATTTTCCTTATCTATTTCAATACTACTTTCAAACTTCTCAAGTAGACTTTGCCATAGATTTAAGATGTCACGAGCTTTGATATGTTTGAGCATATACTCCATCATACCAAGATGCTTCTTTTGCTCTATCTCATCATCACTTTGTTTTTGTAAATCAACAAGTAAATACTCATCACCCATCATCTCTTTAGCAATCTTGCTATCTTCGAATAACTCCCAGAAGCTCCTTGGAGCATTATAAGGTTTATCATTTGCATATACTACTATAGGACATATTAGGGGAAGTTTACCTTTGTCCTGTTTGTTATTACTCTTATTTGCATCTTTATGTCTTTCACATAATAAAAGCATATACTGCCAAAGTCTGAAAGCCATCCAGTAATCACTACTAGACTGGTGCTCGATTAGAACGTATACGTAAGCTTTGTCGTTATCTACATTATCAGTAGTACTATCTTTAATATTACTCTTTTTTACAGAAACAGAGTAAACAACATCACTGAGTCTTTTTCTTAAATCCTCAGTAACAAAGCTTTCTTTCTCTATTTTTACACTATTTATATTAATCTTGTTCTTAAATGACACAGGCAAATAATGCTCTAAAAACTCACGAGCAGCTACAGGCTCACTCATGACCTTTTTAAATAGCTCATCATGTCTTGGACGCCCAGAAGTGTCGCTATTTGTATTTAAATCTGCTTCCTTGTTACCACTAATATCTTTTTCATTCATTGCGTTGGTTCTATTTCGTTGCTAACATTTGAAGTAGTATAAGAAACATTACGAGATTTCTTGTTAAATCTTGGTTTGTTTACCATCACTGGCACTTCTTTTTTAGTCACAAGTGTTGCTGGCGAGCCATCAAGATGAAATCTCTGTGCTCCTTCTACCAGTTTTTCTTTATACTTGAAACTACCACAATATCTATGGAAAAATCTACTTAATTGAGCATTTGCAAACTCACCATTTAATATTTTCTTTAGTTCAAGATCAATACCTATAGCAAGAGGCTTAACTTCTTCTGAGAACGTGGTTGGAAAATCAGCCTTTAATTTAGATAGAATGCTAAAATATTCCTTTTTACGTCTTTTGATTTTTGCTTTTAGTACTTCTTCAGGATTTACTACTACCTTTTGATTTACTGCTTTTTTGTTACTTTCTACCTGTTTGTTATTTGTAGTAGCCTCTTGCTTTTTACTCTTCTTGACTGCCTGACTATTAGTTTTAGTAGCAGTTGTAGAAACATTTGCTTTGTCAGATGTTGCAGGTGAATTACTTGCATCTTTGACGCCATTTTTAGGTTTTTCAAAGACTACAACTTTTTTAAGAGTAGGACCTGTGGCGAGAAAACTCGCATTAGTATTTAGTATTAGTGGTTTTGCTGCTAAATTAAGCTTTAGCTTTGGTTTTTCAGAGTTTTCTATTGTGTTCATGTTTGATCCTTGTTGGTTAGTTATGCAAAAAATATATAACCGCTTGATTATCCAGCTGATGGTTCAAACCTCCACCTTCAGGTGGAGAAACTTTAGTTTGAATAAGTCATAGTCGTCTTATATAAAATAAGTAAGTAGGACTTATTTTATAGGATGACTATGACAGAATATGAAAAAGGGAAACATACGGTATATTATCACAGGTATCACATAGTATGGATAACAAAATACCGTTATAAAGTATTAACCCAAGTTATCAAAGAAAGGATTAGGGAAATCATAGCTCAAGTTTCAGAGGAAATGAATATTAGGATAGTAAATGGGGTGATATCATCTGATCATGTACATATTTTAGTATCGATACCTCCTAATATAGCAGTAAGTGAATTTGTACAAAGAGCAAAAGGTAGAACTTCACGTAGAATACAACAAGAATTCCCAGAATTAAAAAAGAGATATTGGGGGAAGCATTTTTGGGGAAGAGGTTATTTTAGTACAACAAGTGGTCATATCACAGATGAAGTAATTAATGAGTATATAAATAACCATACAGAAGCTCATAAACCAACTTCTATTTCTAACATTAGATTGGAATAAGCTTTAGCTTAAACTCTACGGCACTTCTAGTGCCTATCATCAACCTACCGGCTCTCAGCCGGTAGTGGTTGAGTTCCTTATTCTAGCTATACGTTTAATGTGCATATCTATTTCATGCTGGGTAGTTGAATGAATCACCTTATAATTGCCTTTATTAGAGTACAAAGAACCCCAGCTACATATAAGATATACAAAAAGAAAATGATCATGCAATTGATATTCAGACTACACGAGTAGAAAAATATGATGCACAAGTCATTAATTTAGAAAAACAATTAAGTCAAATAGCAAATCATCTACAATGAGGTTTAAAATGACAAATCTAACAAAAGAACAGAGACTAATAGCATCAATTAAGCAAGGCGATTTTTACAATGTCCTAGACCTCGTATCACAAGGTATAGCTCTAAACTTTCATGATGAGAATCTAGATACTGTGTTTTCAATAGCAGCACATTACGGACAAATTAAAATCTTAGAATATTTAGCAACTAATATGAAAAAAACATGCTGCCTATATCATAGATGGTTTGCAACATAATGGTAATATAAAAAGTGATATACATTCTACGGATACTGAAGGATATACAGAACTAGTATTTGGTATATCGCATTTAATGAAAATATCCTATGGACCTAGGATTAAGAACTTAGGAAAGCAACTATTAACATCTTTTGATAAACAAAATCCTGAATATAAAATATCACCAGATCGTTATGTTAATGAAAAATATATAAAACAATATTGGGATACTATACTTAGATTGATAGCAACTATATTACTTAGAGAAGAAAAAGCTTCAACTATAATGAAAAGGCTAGCTTCATATGATAAGCAACATAAGTTATATTCTGCTTTAAAGGAATTTGGCAGGATTATTAAGACATGTTTTATTTTAGACATCATTGATAATGTTAAATTACGTCAGCAAATAGAAAAACAACTTAATAAAAGCGAATTGTCTAATAAATTTCAAGGAGCAATATCATTTGCTAATCAAGAATTAGTACAAATAGATAGAGATGAACAAGAGAAAGCTGCTATATGCCAAATAATATTACAGAATATAATAGTATTATGGAATTATGTAAAATTAACAAAATTGATCATGAGTTCTGATAATAATAGATCTGAGCTTATGGAAAATATAATTAATGGTCCAATTTTAACATGAAAACATGTCAATATGTTAGGCACTTATGATTTTAGCAAAACTTACGCTATGTTTGGTTCTAAATATCGTAAAGATGGAGAACGAAGCTGTTGTTGCATATAGTCATCTAAAAGCCCTAACTTTATTTGGTAGACCGTTTTACCTATTTTATTTGCAGTTCTTTTGAGAAAAGCCCAAACTAGAAATGCACAACTAATGTGATTACGTTGGATACGCTGTTTTCTGCATTGGCAACGTTCTATACCAGTCAGTTGCTTAATTTTTCTATGCATGCTCTCAATTACCCATCGCAAGCCAAACTCATCTTGTGCAGCTTTAGAAGATTTTTGAGTTTTGTTATTGGTAACAACATAATCAACTCTGTTGGTAGAAACAGTAAATTTAAACAAATTAACATGCTTATTTTTGGCAAATCCTTTTATATGAATCTCCATTCCATTCTTAATTTCTTCATCTGAAAACGTCAACTTGCTAACAGCTTTATAAGGCTCGTAATCACACGTTTTACTAACATTTCTATTGGCTTTAATAGGGGCATAATAATATTTGCCCAAGGAGTCAACATGTTGCATAATTTTGTGTGTAGCATACCATGTGTCAAAAAGTACAGTTTGAAAAGGAATCTTTTTACTATAAACAGCATTATTGAACATCTTTAGTAGGTGATCTAGTTTCGTCGCTCCATCATGATCAGGTGAAAAAATGCGATAATCTATTACCCAAAACTTATCAATATCGGGGTTATAATATACAAGACTCACTACTCCTATACCGGTAGTAACTCCACCTGTAGCTCCACTATACTGCGATCTAGCAACCTCTATTTTCTTTGTGTTCCTTTTGTTTAACACCGTATCATCAAATATTGTATATCCGTTAGATGAAAAGATAACATCATTCTTAATGTGTTCCCATAACAAAGAAGGAGTATATTTTTCATTTTCTAAAAATCTATTAATCTCTTAGGGTTTAATTCCCCGAAGGTCTGCTTCGTGATATACTAGATGCATGGAAGAAAGCAGTTATATACATAAAAGTGATAATGTCACAGTACTAATATATCATTTAGTAACACCGGCAAAGTATAGAAGAGTAATATTCAAAGAGGAACTAGACGATTATTTATGTAAAATTTGTGAGGACATAGAAGCTCGTTATGAAATTAGATTTTTGGAAATAGGAGTAGATAAAGAACATGTACATTTTTTACTACAGTCAATACCAATGTATAGCCCAACAAAAATAACTCAAATCATAAAAAGTATTACATCTAAGGAAATGTTTAAGAAATATCCAAATCTTAAAGAAAAATTATGGGGAAGTGAGTTTTGGAGTAAAGGATATTTTATGAGCACAGTAGGTAAACATGGTGATGAGCGGAAATTACGTAATTATGTAAAAAATCAAGGTTCAGGCAAACCTTCTTATAAAGCATTTCAACAAAAACAGTTAAAACTTTTTGGATAGATACCTCGTAGCTCTGCTGCGAGGAGTATCATTTATCGCCGGTTTGTTTCTTTAATTTTTTCCATTCTATTATAGTCTTCCTACTAATAGAGTATATCTCAGAAGTCTCTTTTATTGTTTTACCATCTGTTAAACTTTTTATTACTCGTATTCTTAAATCGTATGAATATGCCTTTGCCATAAGTTTTTCATTTAGTATAATCTAACTCATACTCTAAGTCACTATCTTATCGCATTAAGCTATATCTCATAAATCTTAATTTTTAGTCTAGACAAATTGGACCACCTCAACTGCATTTAATTCCTCACGTCGTTTTTTATAATTGTATGGAGCTATGCTGTCTGTTTTTGAATCTGTATTTTCAGCGATAAAGACAGAATTATTGTATGAGCGCTTTGGTTGCATATTATAGAGTCTGAGAATTTTTGATATAAAATAAGATAAAAAGGAGCAAAGCTCCTTTTCAAATATAAGTTGAGCAGAATATCCAAATTTTATTGCAGTTGTTCAATTGATTTTGGCTCAATAACTGTATAGCGTTTTCAGATTCTATATAAAATGCGTTATTACTGCAAGAACAATTAGCATGGGAATTCACTTAATCCTAACAGGGTAAGATCATCATGATATTGTTCTATTGGAACATGAAAGTTTTTATTTTCAATGACAGTTACAGGTCTTGGGTGTAGAGGAGGATAATCATATTCTGACCCACAATTATCATAGATTGGGCTTTCATTCCCTTTGTTGATGTAAGGTTGAGAATTCAATTGTATTCTAATGTGTTGATTTCCTTCCTGATTTAATGCAACACGGCTATAGGTTTTTAAATTAACTTTATCTTGTGTATAGCTATCAGTTATATATCCTTGGTCGGTGATGTTATTAATTGTTTCATAGATGTAAGAGTCAGAAGTAGAAGGATGTGAAGTATCATTTGTAGATTTCGTATTTGTTTCTTTCTTACTAGACATTTGCACATAATCTGTTTTATTTGCTGAGGAGCTAGCAAGGCTATAGGCATTTATATTAATGTTATCGTGTATAGAGTCATCAGTTGAACTCATTAACTCCATTCTTTCATGATCGTCAGAATGTGAGCTAGAAGGATTTGAAGAATCATATGTAGATTTTGTATATTTAGCCTTCCTACTAGAAATATCTATGATTGCATAATCTTTGCCCTCTGAAGAACTATCACTGTGATATATTTTAACTGTTTTGCGATTAATCTCCATTAGAGTAGGATCACTAATATTAGTTTCCGGTTGTGCTATGGGTGCTTTACAGTATTTATTATACATATGAGTTACTAAATATGTCATTGATGCGGTAAATGTTACTGCTGATGCTAAAATTAACCCATTTACTAACATAGTATTATCATGTGTATTCTGTGCATCATAGCTAGTAATATCAGTACTATTGGTACTATTATAATCTATCATTCCATAATTAGTAGTATGGTTGAGACTTGTCTGTGTGGTTTCAGTTGTAGAGAAAAAGTCTAGTATAGATGAAGTGGTGTTGTTAACTACATCTGGTATTACTTCTTGTACCATTTGTTTTAATTTATCAGACATATATTCTATACGGAATATACCACATTTTCCCGTTTTTGGTGTCTGCATAGACACATCTTGACCTGCTAGCACCATCTTATGCACATTCTTAATCAGTATTGACTCATTTGTAATACACTGATGTTCATACAATAATGGAGTGTTGTCGGGACTAAATATTTTATATTCTGGACCAAAGATTCTTGTATTATCGAATGAGTTTACGACTCTAAATATGGTATTATTTACGTATTCAACATATGCTTTTAGGTTTAAAGAGTTACTATTTTTGTTTACAAAGTCAAAAATATTACATCCTGCTTCTTCATTGAGTGAGCAATCGTTATCAGAGAAACAATTACGAGAAATCAGTTTCTTATTCATAAGACGATATATCCTATTACGCATAGTATTACCAAGTCTTACAATCTCAAATGTATTATCGCTATTATCACATGTTTTTGTATCGCCCCAAATAGTGTCAAAGGTTTTTAAAGATAGGGCAAAAAGTTCATTGTTCATTTTTATCTCTTGAGTTTTATTAAAAAGTTATTTTCGTGATTTGTATATATTGGTGCTTATAAATTTATATTCTCCAATATAACGCATTAACCATAAAACATGGTTAGCAATTCTTGCTAAGTCTTCTTTATATAACTTTTTTTGATTTTATCAACTAGATTAATAAATATTTTAAGATTTGTGATGTTTAGAGAATTTGTTAGTTTTTGGCGGCACTTCTTCTTTAGTAACTAAGCTAGTCTTCGTACCATCTAAGTTAAAACGCTGAGACCTTCTGAGGTGGCCCAATTTGTCTAGACTAAAAATTAAGATTTATGAGGGCATCGTCATATATGGACGCCTGGTTAAAAACAAGTACTAAAAATAAAAAACAGTTAATGATAAATGAAGCAGTCATATATTCGGCATCAAAGTGCCATAATGGTTTCTGCATTCTGCCTAAGATCCTAGAGAGATTCACTCAAGTTAGCGGTATCTAGGTACCATGACGTTAGCTCGGATTTCATCCAGAATGATTATGTATTATCTCTTTAACCCGCCGTTTTATTATTCTACTTTGTTTTTATTATCCAGCTGATGGTTCAAACCTCCACCTTCAGGTGGAGAAACTTTAGTTTGAATAAGTCATAGTCGTCTTATATAAAATAAGTAAGTAGGACTTATTTTATAGGATGACTATGACAGAATATGAAAAAGGGAAACATACGGTATATTATCACAGGTATCACATAGTATGGATAACAAAATACCGTTATAAAGTATTAACCCAAGTTATCAAAGAAAGGATTAGGGAAATCATAGCTCAAGTTTCAGAGGAAATGAATATTAGGATAGTAAATGGGGTGATATCATCTGATCATGTACATATTTTAGTATCGATACCTCCTAATATAGCAGTAAGTGAATTTGTACAAAGAGCAAAAGGTAGAACTTCACGTAGAATACAACAAGAATTCCCAGAATTAAAAAAGAGATATTGGGGGAAGCATTTTTGGGGAAGAGGTTATTTTAGTACAACAAGTGGTCATATCACAGATGAAGTAATTAATGAGTATATAAATAACCATACAGAAGCTCATAAACCAACTTCTATTTCTAACATTAGATTGGAATAAGCTTTAGCTTAAACTCTACGGCACTTCTAGTGCCTATCATCAACCTACCGGCTCTCAGCCGGTAGTGGTTGAGTTCTTTACCCCTATCTAGTTTAAAAATTATATAGTTTATAATTTATCCTAAATCTTAAGTACTATTATACCAATTGGTAATTTCTGTTCTTTACCAGACAGGCATAAGCGATTCTAGCCAATTTATTAGCTGTAGCTACTGCAATTACATTGAACGATTTCCCTTTTTCTTTTAATCTTTCAATAAATTCTGATAACGCTCCTGATGTCTGATTAGTTTTATAGCTTCTCATCAATAAAGACCTACCAGCCTGTATTAGCATTGTTCTTGCATATCTATCACCTTGCTTGGTTATTCTTCCTAGAATAATCTTACCTCCAGTGCTATTTTGTTTCGGGACAATTCCAAGTGAAGCAGCAAAATCCTTAGCAGAATCGTATGCTTCAACCGGTTTGATGCTTAAAATACTTGCGTTAATTGTACCAATTCCTGGAATAGTTTCTAAAATTTTTGCCTTCTTGGAACTCCGATTCTTTGCTGCTAATTCTTTATCTAAGCTTTGTTCACGAATCATCAATTGTTCAATTTCTTTACAATCCAGCAACATTTGTTCAGCAATAGTGTTGTTAATAAATCCTTCTTCTAGGGCAAAATTTACAAAATTTTGACAAGATTTTGCAAATGTAGATTTTCCGCATGTTACCAAATAGCCAAATTCAAATAATGAAGTCATCAGAGAGTTGCTGTACTGAATCCTTTGTTGTATTATATTTTGTCTTGCTTTATGCAGGTAAGATATTTCTTGCTCTTCTATTGTTTTAGCTTTGACGTGTATTAAATCGGGATCACATGATGCTTTGCAAATTGCAATTGAATCATTAATGTCATTTTTTTGTCGAGTTTTTGCATATGCTTTCACATCTTTAGGTTTAAGCAAGATGGCTTTATGTCCTATTGATTCAAGCCTTTGAGCCATATAATGAGCTCCACCACAAGCTTCAAATACAAAGGTTTCTGACTCTGGAAACATTGTTGATAAATTTTCAAAAAAGCTTCTTCGATCCATTGCTTTTTTTAATACAACTTTATTGTCTAAATTTATTGCTGCAAAATGCAACTTTCTTTTTGCTAAATCAATTCCTATTACTTTATGGGACTGTTGCGAGATGAGAGGGTAGCAGGTATAATAAAAAAATAAAAAATATGTTTATATGTCAGAGTATCAAATGCTAATGGTAAGTTTAGATGAGTTAGTAAATGCGGATCATCAATATCGTAAATTCAAAAGTTTATTCAAATTCAAAGCAGTTGAAGCTGAGTTATTAGCATTAGAATGCGAAGCTAATTATAAAGGATATGGTATAGAGAGGCTGTTTAAATGTTTGCTGCTACAATTTATGGAAGACTTATCTGATCGGGAATTAGAACGTTATTTAGCTGATAGCACAGCGGCGAAATGGTTTTGTAATTTTGCTCTTACAGAAAAGACACCTGATTATAGTGTATTTAGTAAAATACGTAAAAAAATAGGTACTAATTTACTATCAAAAATATTTACAAAATTCCGCGATCAACTACGAGTACAAGGCTATATGGGTGAAGTATTTACCTTTGTAGATGCTTCTCATTTAATCTCAAAAGCTAATCTCTGGGAGGAACGTGATAAACTAAGAGCACAAAAATATGATAAATTGAATAATGAGACTTTGCCTAAGGTTGCAAAGGATAAACAAGCCAAAATTGGCTGTAAGGGAGGGAATAAATTTTGGTATGGTTATAAAAAACATGTGAGTGTTGATATTCAATCAGGCATGATCAATAAGGTTGCAGTTACCCCTGCAAATGTTACCGATAGCAAAGGTTTTAAGCATGTTATGCCAAGTTCTGGTGCTACATATGTTGATAAAGGTTATTGTACAATCTCTACCAAGAATGCAGCAGCTAAAAAGGGAGTCCATCTTTGTGCAATAAAGAAAAATAATATGAAAGATAAGAATTTTGACCTTGATAAATATTATACGAAAATCAGAGCACCTTTCGAGATGGTATTTTCAAAAGATAATAAGCGGGTTAGATATATAGGAATTGCCAAAAATCAATTCTCCGAATTTATGAATGCCATATGTTTTAATTTAAAACGATTAGTGGTTTTAACAACTTTAATGGCTTAAAGAAATTTATTAATAAAAATTCTAACTCTGTAAACAAATCTCTATTAAATTACTACACTATTGAATAACATTTATCTCTATATTAAACAGAATTTCTTTTTTAAAATATTTATTACCTCCTTTCCTCTTATTTTACTATCAAAAATTATCTTTCAACGACCCCTTTATAATTACTCATGGTATGGACTCCTTTATAAAATTATTAAAAATTACAAACCTATCTTAGGTTTTGGTTCTTTGATATCTTAATATCACTTAAAACCGTTGATAAGTTCTTTCTTATCATTGGCGTCCATACCATCAAGTTAAGAGAGATGTAAATTAAGTATTGAGCAAATGCATGGAATAATTTATAGAATAGCAGTAACCATTTATCTCTAAATTTCACCATTATGCGTATTACTCAAGCTCCGAAGAGACATCGTTTTCCAGCAAGCATCATTAGCCATGCAGTATGGTTATATCATCGTTCTAATAGTAGCTACCGAGATGTTCAAGAACAGATGGCATATCGAGGTATTATTTTGAGTCATGAGACAGTAAGATTTTGGTACAACAAATTTGCAGTTTATTTTCAAGATGTTATCAGAAAGAGGGAGCGGAAGCCAACTGATAAATGGCATTTAGATAAAATGAACATTAAGAATGATACTCCTCGCAGCAGAGCTACGAGGTATCTATCCAAAAAGTTTTAACTGTTTTTGTTGAAATGCTTTATAAGAAGGTTTGCCTGAACCTTGATTTTTTACATAATTACGTAATTTCCGCTCATCACCATGTTTACCTACTGTGCTCATAAAATATCCTTTACTCCAAAACTCACTTCCCCATAATTTTTCTTTAAGATTTGGATATTTCTTAAACATTTCCTTAGATGTAATACTTTTTATGATTTGAGTTATTTTTGTTGGGCTATACATTGGTATTGACTGTAGTAAAAAATGTACATGTTCTTTATCTACTCCTATTTCCAAAAATCTAATTTCATAACGAGCTTCTATGTCCTCACAAATTTTACATAAATAATCGTCTAGTTCCTCTTTGAATATTACTCTTCTATACTTTGCCGGTGTTACTAAATGATATATTAGTACTGTGACATTATCACTTTTATGTATATAACTGCTTTCTTCCATGCATCTAGTATATCACGAAGCAGACCTTCGGGGAATTAAACCCTAAGAGATTAATAGATTTTTAGAAAATGAAAAATATACTCCTTCTTTGTTATGGGAACACATTAAGAATGATGTTATCTTTTCATCTAACGGATATACAATATTTGATGATACGGTGTTAAACAAAAGGAACACAAAGAAAATAGAGGTTGCTAGATCGCAGTATAGTGGAGCTACAGGTGGAGTTACTACCGGTATAGGAGTAGTGAGTCTTGTATATTATAACCCCGATATTGATAAGTTTTGGGTAATAGATTATCGCATTTTTTCACCTGATCATGATGGAGCGACGAAACTAGATCACCTACTAAAGATGTTCAATAATGCTGTTTATAGTAAAAAGATTCCTTTTCAAACTGTACTTTTTGACACATGGTATGCTACACACAAAATTATGCAACATGTTGACTCCTTGGGCAAATATTATTATGCCCCTATTAAAGCCAATAGAAATGTTAGTAAAACGTGTGATTACGAGCCTTATAAAGCTGTTAGCAAGTTGACGTTTTCAGATGAAGAAATTAAGAATGGAATGGAGATTCATATAAAAGGATTTGCCAAAAATAAGCATGTTAATTTGTTTAACATTTACTGTTTCTACCAACAGAGTTGATTATGTTGTTACCAATAACAAAACTCAAAAATCTTCTAAAGCTGCACAAGATGAGTTTGGCTTGCGATGGGTAATTGAGAGCATGCATAGAAAAATTAAGCAACTGACTGGTATAGAACGTTGCCAATGCAGAAAACAGCGTATCCAACGTAATCACATTAGTTGTGCATTTCTAGTTTGGGCTTTTCTCAAAAGAACTGCAAATAAAATAGGTAAAACGGTCTACCAAATAAAGTTAGGGCTTTTAGATGACTATATGCAACAACAGCTTCGTTCTCCATCTTTACGATATTTAGAACCAAACATAGCGTAAGTTTTGTCTATAATTCCAATAGCTTTAATCAAATATATTAATTACTTACTTGAACAATATTTTAGCTATAAGTTCTATTTAAGCTGGTTTTTTATAGGACTTATCCTGCTTTCGGTAAGAATATATGCCATTCTTATAAAATTAGAAATATACTACTCTCCAAAGAAGTTTTAAAAATGAATACTTAAGGTGGATTAGAGTGAATGATATTGACCATTCTGATATTATAGTAAACAGAGTTGAATTATATACTATTTATACAGTATCTTTTAATCTCTTAGGGTTTAATTCCCCGAAGGTCTGCTTCGTGATATACTAGATGCATGGAAGAAAGCAGTTATATACATAAAAGTCATAATGTCACAGTACTAATATATCATTTAGTAACACCGGCAAAGTATAGAAGAGTAATATTCAAAGAGGAACTAGACGATTATTTATGTAAAATTTGTGAGGACATAGAGGCTCGTTATGAAATTAGATTTTTGGAAATAGGAGTAGATAAAGATCATGTACATTTTTTACTACAGTCAATACTAATGTATAGCCCAACAAAAATAACTCAAATCATAAAAAGTATTACATCTAAGGAAATGTTTAAGAAATATCCAAATCTTAAAGAAAAATTATGGGGAAGTGAGTTTTGGAGTAAAGGATATTTTATGAGCACAGTAGGTAAACATGGTGATGAGCGGAAATTACGTAATTATGTAAAAAATCAAGGTTCAGGCAAACCTTCTTATAAAGCATTTCAACAAAAACAGTTAAAACTTTTTGGATAGATACCTCGTAGCTCTGCTGCGAGGAGTATTATTGAGCGGGATCACAGATGATATAATAGAGGATGTTAAGCTATGGCAGAGCCGTCCATTAGATCCAGTATATGCTATAGTATTTTTTGATTGTTTAATAGTAAAAGTGCGTCAAGATAAACGTATTATCAATAAATCAGTATATGTTGCCTTAGGCGTTGATTTAGAAGGACGGAAAGATATTTTAGGATTGTGGATCAGCGAGAATGAAGGAGCTAAATTTTGGCTTGGTAATTTTACTGAGATGAAAAATAGAGGTATGCAAGACATACTGATAGCATGTAGCAATAACCTTAATGGTATGTCTGAAGCTATAGGTGCTGTTTTTCCAAAGACGAAGCATCAATTATGTATTGTACATCAAATTAGAAATAGTTTAAGATATGTATCATACAAGGACCGGAAAGAGCTTGCTGGTGATTTAAAACCTATTTATACAGCTAGCACAGAAAAAGAAGCACTTTCCGCTTTAGAGGCTTTTGAATCTAAATGGAATAAACAATATCCTCAAATTGCTAAATCTTGGTACGTTCACTGGAATAATTTAATGATTTTCTTAGGATATCCAGAAGAAATAAGGAAAATAATTTATACAACTAATGCTGTGGAATCCGTTAATAGTCAACTTCGAAAAGTTACAAAAAATAAACGGGTTTTTCCAAATGATAATGCTGTTTTTAAAAGCTTATATTTAGCAATTGATTACATGACCAAAAAATGGTCAATGCCTATGCCAAATTGGAATGCGGCTACGGCTCATTTTTTAATCTCTTAGGGTTTAATTCCCCGAAGGTCTGCTTCGTGATATACTAGATGCATGGAAGAAAGCAGTTATATACATAAAAGTGATAATGTCACAGTACTAATATATCATTTAGTAACACCGGCAAAGTATAGAAGAGTAATATTCAAAGAGGAACTAGACGATTATTTATGTAAAATTTGTGAGGACATAGAAGCTCGTTATGAAATTAGATTTTTGGAAATAGGAGTAGATAAAGAACATGTACATTTTTTACTACAGTCAATACCAATGTATAGCCCAACAAAAATAACTCAAATCATAAAAAGTATTACATCTAAGGAAATGTTTAAGAAATATCCAAATCTTAAAGAAAAATTATGGGGAAGTGAGTTTTGGAGTAAAGGATATTTTATGAGCACAGTAGGTAAACATGGTGATGAGCGGAAATTACGTAATTATGTAAAAAATCAAGGTTCAGGCAAACCTTCTTATAAAGCATTTCAACAAAAACAGTTAAAACTTTTTGGATAGATACCTCGTAGCTCTGCTGCGAGGAGTATCATTAGCATAAATATTACAAAAATTAGACATAAGGAGAAATGAGGATGAAATATATGTTAAGATAGATTTAGCAAATTTAACTAAGGCAAAAGATAATTTCATACGAGCTATTTGTGCAATTAACGAAATATTAAGAAATTCAATTCAAACATGTGAGGTATCTGAGCAATGATATTACCAACAAAATTCATTGAGGAAGAAGATACTTTACTACAAGTAGGCATAGACCTACTTGAGATTTTAGGTAAGCAGTTGGATATAGCAAAACTTTGGCAGGAAGCGAAAGATATACCAAGTATTGCAACATATGAAAGATTTATTCTTGGTTTAGATTTGCTGTTTTGTTTTGGACTAATAGATATTGAAAACAATTTACTCATGAGGAAGAAGCTATGCTAGGAACAAATGATACAATTAATACTCATTCTAATATTAGCTCTAATGTAGAAGTGCTAAAGGCAAGGAAAGAAGCATTAGAGCTTGAAATAGAAAGGGATCAAAATGAACTATCTAAGTTCAAAGTGCACAATCAGTACAAGGAACTTCAAGAAGAAGCGGACGAATGCACACGTATCATGCATGGAGCAATAAACAAAAAAGCAATGCTCCAGCAATATGCAGTCAGTAGAATACAAAAAACCTCCAGCTGACACTGAATTAGATCATCTATACGAACAATTAGGAGTAAATTTTAGTGCAAATGTAAAGAAAACCCTTCAAGAAGTAAGAACATTCCACAAAAAAATAGTAAAAGACAGAGAACGCTTCTTAAAAGCAGAGACAGTATCACTCCGCAACAGGATAGAAGACCTAGATACCACAATTAGAAATGCAGACGATAGAAGAGCGGCAATAATGATGATATTGAAAAGTGCTGGAGCATTAGAGGAGTTTTACAAACTACAAGCAAGGTTATTGGCTAAACAACAAAAAATATCTGAAATATCAGAAAAAATTAAGAAGTTAATAGGTAAAATATGAATTTATACAGCACATTATTTATAGAAAACAGAATAAACACAACATTTGAAACTCTGAATAATATATCGCATAAAGAGTTACACAGACCACATGAAATCTATAATTTAACAACACATTCTACCAGATACAGCATTTTAGGGCATAGTTTAAATGTGCTATCCTTACCTTTAGTAGTGATATCTGGAGTAGTTAAGCTTTTCTCTGGAGGCATGATATCTATTAATAATGTAATTAACGTGCCAAAAATCCTAAAAGATAAGATGGATCAAGGAATATCTAAAAAGATATTATATGCGGTTGAAGGAATCGATAAACAAGAATTAACAGCGTTATGCCACAATATATTAGAACAATGGGAAGCAAATCCTAATTTAGTACCAACGCAAGAAGAGTCATATTTTACCAAGATCAAAAATGCAATGTACAATAATATACCGTATCTAGGGCAGCTTAAGAATTTTTGGGTTAAGGGAGGTATAGAATATTCGGAGGAACAAATCAAGGAGCAACAATTAATCAAGATAATCACTAATGAAATATTTAAGCTTGGATATAGTTTAGGTAAAAAAGCTAATTATTTAAGTATTGAAGATATCAGACATCATTTCATAGATCAAAGTGCATTTGAAAACGATGATCAACCACAAAAAACGCAATTACCAATAGATCAACACAATGATGATTTCCAAGATCCATATATATCAAGCCAAGAGGATCAAGTAATTGATCAAATGATAGATTTGATTGATGAAGGTTTTGAGGACGCGTTTGAAGATTGTGAAGAATATGAGGATGCAGAATCTATAGAACCACAATCTGCATTAACTAAAAAACCTATAGATCACGCTTTAGCTTCAGCGAGTGAGAGTTTTGAAAAAGATATAGACATATCAGATATAGGAGCGACAAATACAGATCAGAAATATACGGATCAGAATCAAGCACTAGTATTGTACAATGATGAATTAAGTAAAGTACGCTCAGATAGCAGTAATCAGGTTGACGTATCTAGTGATGTTCATTTCATGACAGATCAGAACAGGGAGCAAGTCCTCTTAAATGTTAAAAAATATCTGGCAGGCATAATTCATACTAATTCGCTATTGGAGTTAGAGGATGGCGTTGATCAGTACCTAGAGTTACTACAAAGTTTAAACAATCAAGAATTAGGTGAAAAAATCATATCAGATTACCAGTTACTACAAAGTAACATGCAAGATCAGGATACGGAGATGCAATATGAGATGACTCAAAGATATCAAGATGCAGATATTCTTGTTCCGTGCATTAGTTGCAGGCAAGAAGCTTTGAAAGATGAAAGAGAACTTGAAGGGATAGTAGAGGAATTCTAAAGTCAAGAGATTGTAGCATCAAGAACACTTGACTTAAAATATATAAAATATTTACGTTTTTGTGTAAAAATATAATATTCCTAAATTAGGAGCGAGAGTAAATGACAGCAAATATTTTAATAGTAGATGATACGAAGCAGAATATTGAGTTACTACAGGCAGTGTAAGGCATTAATAGGTATTATGTGCAGGAGGTGAAGCAAGAAATGCTACCATAAAAAACAATAACATCAAATATTGCATCTGGTGGAAAATCTAATGATACTCCTCGCAGCAGAGCTACGAGGTATCTATCCAAAAAGTTTTAACTGTTTTTGTTGAAATGCTTTATAAGAAGGTTTGCCTGAACCTTGATTTTTTACATAATTACGTAATTTCCGCTCATCACCATGTTTACCTACTGTGCTCATAAAATATCCTTTACTCCAAAACTCACTTCCCCATAATTTTTCTTTAAGATTTGGATATTTCTTAAACATTTCCTTAGATGTAATACTTTTTATGATTTGAGTTATTTTTGTTGGGCTATACATTAGTATTGACTGTAGTAAAAAATGTACATGTTCTTTATCTACTCCTATTTCCAAAAATCTAATTTCATAACGAGCTTCTATGTCCTCACAAATTTTACATAAATAATCGTCTAGTTCCTCTTTGAATATTACTCTTCTATACTTTGCCGGTGTTACTAAATGATATATTAGTACTGTGACATTATGACTTTTATGTATATAACTGCTTTCTTCCATGCATCTAGTATATCACGAAGCAGACCTTCGGGGAATTAAACCCTAAGAGATTAATTTATTTTACTAAATGTAAGATAAAATCTCAACTATTACAGTCCATAACTGTATCATTTTTACTACATTTAAATATCATTTCACAAAAAACAATTTTTTTAAAAAAATGTCATATTTATATTGATATGATATAATTATAATACTAATATGATGTAATTATGATATTTGCGTTTGTTTTTTAATATTATATAAACAGATCAATGTTATTAATGCAGAAATCTGCTCATGGTGTTTTGTTAGAATATTTCTAGGTATGAAATTTGATAACGTTTTTTTTTATAGCTTATTTATTCTAAATGATTGCACTTTTGGATTAAATAGTTATGTTTTTTATGAATACTAGCGGTAAATACGATCGTTCTTTTTTGTCATGTTTTAATTTGCAAAATAATTTCTCATACGTACAGCAATTAACCTATCAACAAGGCGAAACTGCCACTAGTTACGACAGTATTAATTCCTTAACTACCCCTAATAATTATTATACCTTGTTATATCCTGATTTAGTGCATGAATTATTTAATTTTGCGTTGTATAATAGCAACAGTTCAAAAAATAATGCATCTTTCTTAAGGAATATAGGTGAAAATAATACAAAATCCTCTTCTGTAGACTCTTTGTTTGTCATTGCTAAAATAAAAGGGACCAGTAAATTGCACGAAAAAGGGACCAGAGAAGTTGGTGTGACCTAATAAGGTTAATGTGCAATATTCACTAGATAATTAAGCAAGTAAATATCTAGTGATACAATGATAAGAATAAATATGTATACAACAATTATCACCCTTTATAAACAAGGCAATAGTCAAAGGAATATTGCCAAACTAACAAGAACAGACCGCAAAACAGTACGAAAAATAATAAACCGCTATGTAGAGGCTGGTACAGAATCCCCAGCAATCTATGAACGATCTTCAGTTTTGGATTTTTGGCACGAAAAAATAATTGAGTTATTAGAAAAAAATCTAAGTTACATAAGAATTTTTGAGGAGTTAAAAAATCAAGGTTATACAAGCAGTTATACTTCTTTGACCCGTTATATCAAAAAATATAAAATTAAGGATAACAGTTGCATTCGTTTTCATACTTTAGCAGGAGAGGAAGCATAAGTAGATTTTGGTGACATAGGCTTACAGTATAATTCTAAGGGGCGTAGAGTTAAAGCATATGTATTTAATATGCGTTTAAGTTATAGTCGCCTTGATTATTATGAAGTAGTGTTTGATCAAAGTTGTCAAACATGGATTCAATGTCATATCAATGCATTTAATTATTTTGCTGGTAGTCCAAAAGTAATAAAACTTGATAATCTTAAAGCTGGAGTGGTAGATGCCAATTTTTATGAGCCAGTATATCAGAAGGAATATAAGTGCTTAGCCGATCATTATGGAATTTTACTTTCTCCTTGTCGAGTTTATCAACCGCAAGAAAAAGGCAAAGTTGAGTCGGGAATAAAATACGTTAAAAATAATTTTTTTGCTGGTCGTAAATTTGATAGATATGAAGAATTAACAAATGGTCTTGCAAATTGGTTAAATAAGGTCAATAGCCGAATACATGGTACTACTAAGAGAATACCTAGAGAACTGTTTGAGCAAGAGGAAAGAAGTAGTTTAATTCCTTTACCATTAGAAACTTTTGATTTGTCATCTTGGCATAATCGAAAAGTAGCAAAAGATTGTCATATTACCATAGATAATAATTATTACTCTGTACCAGCAAAATATATATACAGTGATGTAATGGTACAATTGTCCCCAAAACTTGTTCAAATATTTTCTATACAAAATAATTTAATAGCAAGACATGTTAGAACAGAGGGCAAGGGGATATTTACCACTAATCCGTCTCATTATGCCAAACACAAACGTCTATGCCCAGGTTTTATAGAATATAGTGAACATTATCAACAACAAATGCAGCAGATAGGGAATAATTGCAGTTTATTATTAGAATCATTACAACAAACAAGAGTGAATGATTGGCAACGTTGTGCCAGAGGCATCATTTCTTTACGTAAGGTTTACAATGATGACTTAATAGATAAAGCCTGTCATAGAGCACTACATTATGGTATAAGTTCTTACTCTAAAATTAAGAATATTTTAAATAGTAATGCAGTAAACTTACCATTACCAGAGTTTGGAGGTAATAATGCAGAACTTATTTAATGACCTACGAAGTTTTAGATTATCAGGTATAGTCAATAGTTTAAATGAAAGGATTATTTATGCTCAAAATAATAAACTAGGATTTAAAGAATTTCTCTCACTATTATGTGAAGATGAAAAATCTAACCGTAAGGATAATAATTACCGTCGCCGTAAAAGTGCTGCTAAATTACCGGTAACTAAAAATTTAGAAGACTTTGATTATCCAGCTGATGGTTCAAACCTCCACCTTCAGGTGGAGAAACTTTAGTTTGAATAAGTCATAGTCGTCTTATATAAAATAAGTAAGTAGGACTTATTTTATAGGATGACTATGACAGAATATGAAAAAGGGAAACATACGGTATATTATCACAGGTATCACATAGTATGGATAACAAAATACCGTTATAAAGTATTAACCCAAGTTATCAAAGAAAGGATTAGGGAAATCATAGCTCAAGTTTCAGAGGAAATGAATATTAGGATAGTAAATGGGGTGATATCATCTGATCATGTACATATTTTAGTATCGATACCTCCTAATATAGCAGTAAGTGAATTTGTACAAAGAGCAAAAGGTAGAACTTCACGTAGAATACAACAAGAATTCCCAGAATTAAAAAAGAGATATTGGGGGAAGCATTTTTGGGGAAGAGGTTATTTTAGTACAACAAGTGGTCATATCACAGATGAAGTAATTAATGAGTATATAAATAACCATACAGAAGCTCATAAACCAACTTCTATTTCTAACATTAGATTGGAATAAGCTTTAGCTTAAACTCTACGGCACTTCTAGTGCCTATCATCAACCTACCGGCTCTCAGCCGGTAGTGGTTGAGTTTAATTTCCAACCAAGTGTTGATGCCAAAGTAATAAGTGATTTATGGGACTGTTGCGAGATGAGAGGGTAGCAGGTATAATAAAAAAATAAAAAATATGTTTATATGTCAGAGTATCAAATGCTAATGGTAAGTTTAGATGAGTTAGTAAATGCGGATCATCAATATCGTAAATTCAAAAGTTTATTCAAATTCAAAGCAGTTGAAGCTGAGTTATTAGCATTAGAATGCGAAGCTAATTATAAAGGATATGGTATAGAGAGGCTGTTTAAATGTTTGCTGCTACAATTTATGGAAGACTTATCTGATCGGGAATTAGAACGTTATTTAGCTGATAGCACAGCGGCGAAATGGTTTTGTAATTTTGCTCTTACAGAAAAGACACCTGATTATAGTGTATTTAGTAAAATACGTAAAAAAATAGGTACTAATTTACTATCAAAAATATTTACAAAATTCCGCGATCAACTACGAGTACAAGGCTATATGGGTGAAGTATTTACCTTTGTAGATGCTTCTCATTTAATCTCAAAAGCTAATCTCTGGGAGGAACGTGATAAACTAAGAGCACAAAAATATGATAAATTGAATAATGAGACTTTGCCTAAGGTTGCAAAGGATAAACAAGCCAAAATTGGCTGTAAGGGAGGGAATAAATTTTGGTATGGTTATAAAAAACATGTGAGTGTTGATATTCAATCAGGCATGATCAATAAGGTTGCAGTTACCCCTGCAAATGTTACCGATAGCAAAGGTTTTAAGCATGTTATGCCAAGTTCTGGTGCTACATATGTTGATAAAGGTTATTGTACAATCTCTACCAAGAATGCAGCAGCTAAAAAGGGAGTCCATCTTTGTGCAATAAAGAAAAATAATATGAAAGATAAGAATTTTGACCTTGATAAATATTATACGAAAATCAGAGCACCTTTCGAGATGGTATTTTCAAAAGATAATAAGCGGGTTAGATATATAGGAATTGCCAAAAATCAATTCTCCGAATTTATGAATGCCATATGTTTTAATTTAAAACGATTAGTGGTTTTAACAACTTTAATGGCTTAAAGAAATTTATTAATAAAAATTCTAACTCTGTAAACAAATCTCTATTAAATTACTACACTATTGAATAACATTTATCTCTATATTAAACAGAATTTCTTTTTTAAAATATTTATTACCTCCTTTCCTCTTATTTTACTATCAAAAATTATCTTTCAACGACCCCATTATATATTTGTTAAATTAGTATGCCCATTTACCTGAGCGTTCATAACCAGCCCAAAGCCCATTAACATTGATGCCATCATCGTACCACCATAAGAAATAAATGGTAGTGGCACACCTACTACAGGTACTAACCCCATAACCATAGCCATATTGATAAATACGTGACTAAATAGTGTAGCGGTTATACCTATGACCATTAATTTGCTAAAAACAGTACGGCAGTTAACGCCAATTAATAAGGAAAGAGTTATAAGTGTGAAATATAACACAAGCAAAAACATACCGCCTAAAAAGCCGAATTCTTCAGCGAAAGTAGCAAAAATAAAATCGGTTTGGTGTTCGGGCAAGAAATCTAAATGACTTTGACTGCCTTGATTTAACCCAAGACCAAAGAACCCCCCTGAGCCTATAGCGATTTTAGATTGTATGATGTTGTAACTAGCACCTAGCGGATCACGTTCAGGATCTAAAAAAACCATCACACGTTTTTTTTGGTAATCATACAACATGTTCCAAGCAATAGGTAAACTAACAAGGGCTGTAATTCCAATTATTACAAAATATTTTATTCTAAAACCTACCGCAAAAAATATAATACTAGAGACGATTAAGGTAATCATGCCTGTACCAAGATCCGGTTCTCTAATTATTAAAAAGGCTGGAACTAGAACTCCTATAATTGGTATAATTACTTTATGAAGTTTACCAAGATCATCAACTGTTAGTGAGTGAAAATATCGTGCTAACATCAATACTATAGCAATTTTTATCGGTTCGGAAGGCTGCAATTTTACTATCCCAATATCTATCCATCTTTTTCCACCCATTGCAGTTGAGCCAAAAAGTTCTACGGCAATCAATAAAGCAAGTACACAAAAATAGAAAATATAAGATAATCTAAAGATAATCCGTAAATCAATTAGAGCAATGATTATAGCTATAGGCATGAATATACAAAAATTCACAATTTGTTTAAGTGCCCAAGGTTGCAGATTGCTATTTGCAGCAGAATAAAGAACAATAAACCCAATGGAGCAAATTAGGCTAATAAGTAGAATTAAAGTAAGGGGAAGCCTTTTTATTTGTTCAAAATAATTTTCATGCATCATTTTTAATTTAATCTCAATAGTGACCTGCCGTGGTGGTGTGGATCAACTTTCTTGTCATTGCGAGAAGAAACTGAAAGTTTCGACGAAGCAATCTCAGGATGCTTTACAAGATTGCCACGCTCATTTCATTCGTTCGCAATGACGTTTTTTCACTAAACCCTTACATCAAACATCTTAAAAATAAATACTAGCTCTTCAGCTATTTCTTTAAGATAGTCGAAACGACCAGCAGAACCTTTATGCCCCGTATCCATATTTGTTTTTAACAACAATAAGTTATTATCAGTTTTGTACTCACGTAATTTTGCTACCCATTTTGCTGGTTCCCAATATCCTACACGTGGGTCTGATATGCCACAAGTAACGAACAGAGCAGGGTAGCTTTGCGGTTTTACATTATCATAAGGTGAATAAGATTTGATATAGTCAAAATATTCCTTTTCCTTTGGATTACCCCATTCATTATATTCTAAAAGAGTTAGTGGCAGAGTCTCATCAAGCATGGTGTTTAGAACGTCTACAAATGGTACATGAGCGATGGCTACTTTGTATAGTTCAGGTCTTTCATTAAGAACATAGCCAATTAACATACCGCCAGCACTACCGCCTATTATTACTATATTATTGTTACTTGTATATTTTTCTTGAATTAGAGTTTCTGAACAAGCTATAAAATCTTCGAAAGTTCTTTTTTTATTTAAGAATTTAGCAGCCTTATACCAATCATGCCCAAGGTCATCACCGCCTCTAATATGAGCAACTGCGTAAACAAAACCACGATCACTAAGTGTTACTGCCATATTTCTAAAGTTAACCGGCATTGCGATACCATAAGCCCCGTAACCCATTAAAAATAAAGGATTTGAGCCATCTTTTTTGAATAGAGATTTTTTATAAAAGAGGGTGATGGGGACCTTAATACCATTATTATCTGCAAATATTCGTTCTACTTTATACTCATCAGGATTAAAGCCGGATGGTATTTCCTGCTCTTTTAATATTGTTAGCTTATCGCTATCAAAATCATAGCTGTAAGTGGTGCTCGGTCTTGCAAGAGAAGAGTAGTTTAAGCGTAGATCGTCTTCATCGAAATTAGTAGAATAGCCGTTTGCTTGGAAGCTTTCATCAGGAAATGAAACGATTTTTTCTAGAGAGTCACTAAATCTTTTTATTTTGACAAGCGGTAAGCCATTATTACGATTATTTAAAATAAGATAATTCTCTGTTATATCAAAATCTTTCAAATATTTATCTTGTTCTTCTTTAATATAATCATTATGCCAATCATCATTTTGAAAGTTATCGACCGGAACTTTGACTATGCGGAAATTTTTAGCTTTATAATTAGTTTTGATATAAAAATAATTCCCATGATGAGCTACATCATAAAATATACGACTCTCAAGAGGTCGTACCAGTTTTGGCGTAAAACTCTCATCATGCATAGAAATTGCATAAATTTCATTTCCATTGTAATCACCTGAATTAATAAATAAATATTCTCGGCTTGTCGATTTCTCACCGCTAACAAAATGAGCGGAATTCTTTACTTCAAATATGAGCTTGTCGTTTGTTGCATCCTCACCTAAACGATGAAACATTACTTTATCCCAGCGTTGATTCTCATTGATAGTAATATAGAAAAAACCGTTTAATTTCTCATGCCAGATTATAGTAGGAGCAACATCTTTTACTGTATCCGCTAAATATTTTTGTTCTTTGAAATCATATATTTTAATGTCATATTTTTCGTTACCGGTGAAATCTACACTATAAGCCATTAAATTTTGATCCGGCGACATAGCAACTTCACTAACATCAGTAAAGCCGGTATTTAAAAAGTTAACATCTAGTATTATCTCTTCAGGAGCATCAATATTTTGATATTTTCGGCAATATATCGGATAGTTTTTTTCTGCTTCTACTCTATGGTAATAGTAATAATCCTTTTTCTTAGTGTATGTGGATGTATCATCTAGCTTAATGCGTCCTTTTAATTCTTCAAAAATCTTTTCCTTATCATTTTGTAAATCGGCAAAAAAATGCTCAGTATATTTATTTTCAGCTTTTAAATGATCTAGGATTTTATTATCTTGTACATCTGACCATTTGGGATCACGCAGCCAGTGGTAATAATCATTATTATAGTTTTGTTTGTCGGCAATTGGTGGTTTCATATTTTTATAAGTGTTATAGGGTTTTTAGTCAAGCCACGGGAGACATTGTTGCGAGGATCATTCTTCCCTGTCATCCCGTGATTTATTCACGGGATCCAGTTAAAAATACTAATAAAACGCGAGTTTCGAATTAATATAGCATAGGATTTAGCATATCAAGAGAGATGTAATAGAAGGTTTATTATCAGACATTTGATAATTTATCAGTGCTGCAACCATATGCACAAAGGCATTTGTAACTGATCTATGCCTTGAATGCTCAAACTTCCCCAATAGTTTAATTTTACTAAACACAGATTCTATTAATGCTCTTTTAAGCAATAATATTTTATCCAACATAGACATAAGTTTATTTTTCATATTTTTCTTTACCCTAGTTACCATAAAAATTCCTTGCTCTAAAAGTTGTTGAAATAATTGTTGTGAAATATAACCACGATCTCCGAATACTTTACCAAAAAGATTTTTGATCATCAGTTCCAGCTGTTTTCTATCATCCTTATTGCCAGGGCTAAAAGATGCTTTAACTATACCACCGGCTCTATTAATTATTAGATGTAGTTTAAGTCCATAGAACCAACCTTTTGTTGTCTTACTGCGTGCTGCTATGCCGGCGAACACTTTATTCATTGAAATACGGTATCTCTTACATACCTCTATACTACTTGAATCTACAAAAGAAAGGCCATCACACTGATCCAAAATAGAATTGAATATCAGTACTAATAGTGGTAAATGTGGACCTATTATTTTTATAAATTGACTATAGCTTACTAATTGAAAATCTCTTTGATGATAAATCCATATTTGCTTCAGATAATAATTCTTAAAACAATCATAAGATGACTGCCAGTAGCCTATTATAATTGTTATTACCTCACTTCTGTTAAGTCGACTTTTAGGACCAGATTTGTTGTTATGGTTAGTAATTGAATTTGTATGCTTGTCTAATTCTTGAAAAAAATCATCGACGTAACAAAATATTTCTGTAAAATCCATTATCATAGGTTATTGCTCTTAAAGTTTTTTCAATAACCTATAAACTTTTTTCTTATACTATAAATACCATATTTTAATTAGCAATTTGTATTTTGTACTCACTTTATAACAAAAACAGTATTATCAATATCCCCGTAACCCACTGTTTATCAGCTATACAGCGACTTTTTGAATACGAAACTCGCGTTAATAAAATTAGTATTTTTTATTATTTTCTGGATCTAGTTCCCAAGCCACGGTATGACTACCTTAGGGCGTTTTTCGATCCACGCAACAATGCCGCTATACTATATTATTAAAATCAGGCTAATTAACATCAGTATTATAATAAATATAGCAGTTTGCCCATTATGCCAAGCATATATTTTGCTTAAAGCATCTCGCCAAAAAGCTTTATAATTAAAATATTCATCTTCGTCTATTTCATTAGGTTTTATTTCTTTATATTTAGTAATACAGAAGTAAATAATTTTTTGTATATAGCGGTATAGATCAAGGTTAATATTTTTTGTTAAAATACGTGGTGATGAGCGAAATAGTAAAGCTAAGAACAATGCAATTAAGGTGGTTAATTGATTGTTATTTACATCAGAAATTTGAACAGGATAAAATGCACATACTGCTAGAGTTATAAGGCAAGAAGAGAGGTATAATAAATGAACCGGCGTCATTGCGAGGAGAAACTGCAAGTTTTGACGAAGCAATCTCGGGATAATGAAATGAGATTGCCGCACTCCTTTTAGTCGCTCGCAATGACGTGCCACTGTCAACAACATCTCAAAAACCAAGCTAAATAATATAGTACAGGTTGCTACCTTAAAGAAAATCATAATGTAATTTTCGTTTAAAGCATTTACTAGTTCTAATTTAATATAAGAAGAATTAATTGGAAATATAGAGCTATATACTAATATGGTAAGTATAAATCCGATTGATAAAATAGGATCATATCTGGCAGTTTTTAGGTCTTGGTAATTTTTAATATCGTTTGAATCTTCTATAATAGCAAAATATAAGGCGAATATTCCGTTATATAATATATGCATAAATATGAAAATCGGAATAAGATATAAGATTCTAGAGGAGTTTATTCCTATGGTTGCTAAAATAAAACCAAGCTGTGAAACAGTAAGGTAGCATATTATCTTTCTAAGATTTTTTTCTATTAAAGCAAATGTTAAACCATAGATTATCATAGCTAAGCCAAAAAATTTAAGCACCTCAAGACCGCTAAATAGTTTAAATATGATGATTAATGCAATTTTAGTAGTGAAGCTAAGTAAATAAATCATCCCACTACTTGAGGCTTTAGGATAACAATTAACTACCCATCCGTTGAAGAAAATAGTTGAAGCATTAATTAAGCAGCCCGCAAGTATTAATATTGTCGGTAATTCAAAATTATATATCGCTGTTGTTAGTGGAATAAAAGCTGTATTTGCTGTTTTGTCTATTAATAAGCTTATTCCGACTAGAATTAATCCGCTGCTAAATAAGTGGGTTAGGAAATATTGCCGAGTATGTTTTACGCTATGGCTTCCTATAAAGATAATTATGCAGGCAAAAATTGTCATAAATTCCAACGAAATTATCATAGAGAGAAAATCGCCTGAAAATAAACAAATGAGAGATGAAAGGCAATATAAACTACCGACTAAGCTTTCAAGTTTTCTATTTTGAGAAATCGCATATAAATTTGCAATAGAGGTAATTAGCAAAAATGCTACCGCTATTAATTGGTTTTGTGTGCTAAAGTCGAATACTAGCTCAAAATTAGCAAGAAAAAATGATAGTTTAGTGTTTTGAAACATTTTAATCTTTAAGTGGAACTGTTAATACTTCTAGTCCAGTAAAGTCTTTTGTATTTAAAGTTAGTATTGGATAATTATAAGTTATTGCTGTCGCTGCAATTAATAAATCGTGAACACCAATAGTTATGAGTTCTTTATATAAATTATCTATAATTTTTGCATATACATATGCTTCTTCAATACCGAAAGGTAGTAGAGTGAATAAGCTTTTTACATATTCTATAAAAGTTAAACATTGTCCACGCTTATTTTCATCTTTAACTCTATCTATTCCTATTAATAGTTCAGTTAACACAATAGGGTTAATATAAGCTTGATCATAATTTGACCATGCTTTAGTACTAATTTTTCCTCTTTCTAAAGCTATAATTATAGAGGCATCAACAATTAACCCATTTACGATACAACTCCTCAATGTTTATTCTAGTACTACGTCTTACATCATCAACATCTTTCATAAATTGTTCAGCATCCTCAGGGTCGAGATGTGGACCATTTTTAAAAAGTTCATCTAAATTTTTTACTTTCACAGAAGATTTATTTTCGACAGGTGTAATTTGTGCAACGATATTATTATCTTTTTGAATATCAAAGCTTTCGCCTTTATAATAAACACGGTTAATAATATCGGAAAATGAACGAACGGCTTCTGTTGCTTTAACTATTTGTGCCATATCTATAACCTAATAAAATTATCATACTTTATGTATTATACTATTTTATGTAATTTATGTAAATTATATTATATCATTCTGTGTCGGTATGAGTATACTAATCACTAAAGCTCTGATTTATAGTCCCTTTGGTGGTTAAAACCTCCATCTTCCAGATGGAAAAGCTTTAGCTTGCCATGTGCGCCATGATGCATTGCATCATAAGCACCATGAGTTCAACACTTCAGGAAATCACCTAACAGTTTACTATCGTCTTTATCACACAGTGTGGTAGAAATTGTTTGTGCACGCAGTGACTGTAGATCTAATAGTGGTAATGTACCGATTATATGATTAAAGACATATTGAGGTACATGAACCAGACATGATTTCTCTCACATACGGCTTGAATAAGCTTTAGCTTGATATGCGACTTCTAGTCGCTATAAAACAAACTTTCATCTCTCAGATGAAAGTGATTGATATTCTTTCTAGCACTTCTGATATCTTTTAAGCGTTCATGGACTTTTTCGAAGACTTGTTTAGGGAGGATAGAAGTATTAATTTGTAAAAATTCGTCATCTTTTAGCTTAATGAAGAAAGAGGGTTCTTGAAATTCTGGACCATCGATTTCTCTAGCAATCTTTATATAATAACCAATAATATGGCTGTTATAATAATCGCTTTTACTGATCATTTTTTTAGCTATCTTATTAATGTTCATATCAGTTTTAGCAGTATAAGTAACAGTCAGTGCAATACCTAGCATAAGCCTTTGTCTATGACTAAAGGGAATATCTGAAGATAGAATAAATTCTGAAACGAAATTAGCTCTAAGTGTTTTATCGATATTTTTATTATACTGGGCAAGCATTATAGCTAATTCCACAGTTATTAGAGTTGTATTATCTGGATTGATTAGAAGATATTTTACAGCTTCAATATATTGATCGATTTTACATATATTCCTATCAAATTTTACTAATCTTTTGACTCTCTCATAAATAATATCTTTGTTTCTTTCATTATCTGGTAGTGAATCAAATCTTACACCTTCTTTTAAGCCATAATTTGAAATGATAATTTTTTCTGGAGAAAATACTTTAATCATCGCTTTTATTACTAAAACAGCGTTATAATTAATCGCTTTTTGTTCATAATAGCTAAGCTTTAACTTATCGATTTGTGATAATTTTTCCAAATATAACTCAAATTCTACACGGCTTATTTCAAAATTATGTAAATTTTTAAGAGGGTAATTAATAGACTCCATATATATGCGGCTCATTAAACGTAATGCACCACCGATTAAATATAAATTAGGATAATGCTTAAGACCAAATTCCTTTTCAATTAATTCAGTAATAAGCCCAAGATTATCAAAATTATTATTAGCAATAATCCGTGTGCCAAGCGGTAGCGATTTTAACTTACCAACTTTTTTATCCGCAATTTGTGCAATCTCTAAACTGCCGCCCCCAAGATCAGCTACAATACCTGAAGCATCGCTAATTCCAGAAATTAACCCAGCGGCAGTTAAATAAGCTTCACGTTCACCTGAGATAATTTCAACTTCAATATTAAACTTCTTTTTAATTATTGCTGTAAATTCTTCTGCTTTAGGGTGACCTCTGAGTATAGCAGTTGCAACACATCTAATATTAGTAACGGAAAGCTTATTGAAGATATGAATAAGATATTGTAGAGATAAATATGTTTGATGTTTTATGTCTAAATTGTCTAAATTAAGTAGATTAGTTAGATAATTTTTAAATTTATAATTAAAAATTTCAGGAGCTCCAAGCTCATCGGTTTCATAAACTACAGCTCTTAAAGCATTTGAACCGATATCAATAATAGCTGAACGCATCTTAGTATATACTTCTTTTCTTTTAAGAGTAGAAAATTATACTCAAATCATTTGGGTATATATTACTCACTGTTTTCTGGAGCAACAGCAACCTCTTCTGTCTCATTAGAAGTTTCGTTATTATTTGCTCGCGGATCAAAAGGTACTTGAGTAGGTACAAAAGTCGGCGGTAATAATCTACTAGTAAAAAACTTATCCTCAAAATATTTAATCTTACGAGATTTTATCGGAGGAAAAGACTCTATTAAAACAATCTGCTCGTCTCTTGGTAACTGTATTACTTCTTGAGGTAAAAGTAAAGCCCTTTGAACTTGAGAAACATTTTGTGTTCTAGTAGAAATATTAAGATCAAAAAATATAGGCTTACTGAATGATCTTTGTTCTACAGTTTTATTACCAACTAATTGTGATATTAAATTTGCAGTTTCATAGTTGTTAGCAGCAAAGGTAATACGATATGTTGAGTTAGACAAGAAAGAGTTCATACCAGCATCTTCATATGTTCCTTTTAGCTGCTGTGTATCTTGAATAATTAAGAATAAACGAACTCTATAACCCCTGAAATAAGCAATACCTGCTTTGAATGTATCCATCTTACCAAGTGTTGGGAACTCATCAAGTAAGAACATCACGCCATAAGGTTCTTCTTTTAAATCAGGCATTTTTCGGCTTAAAAATTCTGTAGCTTGCTGATAAAATACTTGCATTAATTTCTGCAAACGTTGTATGTTATCAGGAGTAAGACCCACATATACAGTTGTTTTTATTTTCTTGAATTCTTGCACGTTAAAGTCAGAAGAAGCAGTAGCAGAGTCAATTAATGGGTTTGCCCATAACTCAAGTGAAGAGTTCATGGTAGATATAACGCCGGAGCGTTCTTTATCAGCTTTTTGTAGGAAAGCTGCAATATTCATATATGCTACAGGGTGGATTATCCCGCCTAAAGTATCAAGCACGACCGCTAGATTATAGACTACATCGTCACTTCTCATGGTACGCACTACTTCACCAAAGGATTTGGTTTTAACAGGATCAGCTATTAAATATAAGGTTACGCCCAAGAACAAGCTTCGTGCTTCGTTATTCCAAAAATCCTTTTCAGCCATGATAAGGTTTGAAATTTTTTGTACGTCATCAACCATTTGTCCAGGCTTAGTACTAACCCAGTCAATCGGATTATAGCAGTGAGTAATACCATCTGGGTTAGATGGTTCCCATACAAAGACTTTCTGACCTTGTTTCTCACGCCAACCGCTCGTTAAGCCATGGTTTTCAAGTTTTATATCATGAACAACTACTGAATCATTCCAAAACAATAAGTTAGGTATAACGAAACCTACACCTTTACCAGAACCGGTAGGAGCAAATAATAAGGCGTGCTGGAATCCATCAGCAACAAAATAACCACCACTATCAACCCCGATTAGCATACCTTTTTTAGCTCTAAGACCAGCCGATTCAACATCTGCAGGGCTTGCCCATCTAGCATCACCATATACTTTTTCAGGTTGCTCAAAAAATTGTAGCGATTTGATTCTCTCAAAGTTTTTAATGTAAAATATTATAACGACGAAAGCAGGACCAAGAAGTGAAGCAAGTAGCTTTAATTTTAAATAGTTATAATCAGAGATTTTTAATTGTCCCCAAACGCTAACAAGCCAATAAGCCCATTTATAAGCGATATTTATAGCAGTTACATCTACTCCAAGAGCACCGATTTCATTGGTAAAGATTGCAACAAATGCACCACTTATCCATAAGGTACTAAAAATAACAACCGGATGAATTATAGCATGACCGAATATATTTCTAGTGACTTTGAGTATGTTATGCCATTCCATTTAGTAATCCTTGATTTTATTTTTATGTCATTGCGAGCGACTAAAAGGAGCGTGGCAATCTCAGGAGTATTGTACTGTTTTATGAGATTGCCGCATCGATGTTATATCTCCTCGCAATGACACTATAGTCTATACCATTCCTGTGGCGTTTTTATTCTTTTTATAATATACTTCCGATACGTATCTTTTACCGCCACTGCCACGTTTTAATTGTACTACAATATCTACAACTGTTAAAATATATTTTTTTACTTCTTCAGGTGGCATACCAAGATCAGCTTGCATTACCATCAATTTTAGTTGTTCAATTGCCATAGCAGGACTATCAGCATGAAGTGTTGATATAGAACCTGGGTGACCAGTATTAATAGCTCGCAGGAAACTAAAAGCTTCTTTACCTCGAAGCTCACCAACTATAATTCTATCAGGTCTTAAACGCAAACACGCTTCTATTAAATCTTGAGTAGTAACGTTTGCTCGTCCTTGTCCGCCTTTAGAAGCAAGCAAATGAACTCTATTAGGGTGACTAGATAATACAACCTCACGGGCATCTTCTACTGTAATTAATCTTTCCAATTGAGGTATTTCAGTAAGTGCTGCATTAGTAAAAGTAGTTTTACCTGTTGAAGTACCGCCGCTAATTATAATATTTTTCTTTGAAATAACTGCATGTTTGATGAATTCTTTTATCTTTTTTTCAGCTAAATATCCGTTTAGAATTATTTCATCTTGATCTATTAAACTTTCTGTTGCAGTTTCATCAAAAGCTCCCATTTTAGCGTATTCGTCTAGAGTCAGATTCATGCCGCTCGGCTTTCTTATAGAATAAATGATTTGTCCTATTTCGCAAGCAGGAGGGAATACTATTTGAATACGATAACCATTTGGAAGTGTTGCTGAAAGTAAAGGCTTTTCTTCTGAGATCATTTGTTCAGTAGATTGAGCAACTAAACGTCCAAGCGAAAGTAAATGTTCCGCGTCAAGCTCTGGTAATTGTTTAGAATATATATCACCTTTCTTCTCAACCCATGCTTCCCCAGGTTTATTAACCATAATCTCGTTAATACCATCTTCAGCAAATAGTTCTTTAAACGGTAATAAAAAAGTCTCTAAGGCAGCAAATGCATCACTCATTTTACTACCTTTGATTTTGTTAAAACAGTAACAGGGAATTTATAATCCTTATTAACGTATATTTTAATCGGAGTACCTTGATTAATCGTTGTAGTAGGTTTAAATTGCTGCTGAGTTATCATATTTTGTACAGTATTAGTAATATCCGTAAACGCTTGTGTAGAAGCTTGCTGTGCTTGAGTTGGATTTGATGCTATAGAAGTACTAGTAAGCAAGCTTGAAGCAGCTGTATTAACCGCTTGTACTAATGTAGCTAGCCTTTGTTCAGGGGTATTTGCCGAAGAAGCATCTTGGGTGGTTGTACAGGCTTGTGTCATTGTAGTATAAGCAGTAGATGTTTTATCAGTAATGGCAGCTAAAACATTTGTACAAATTGTAACTATTCTTGTATTTGGATCCAAACTAGTATTTTGGGAAATTGTTTGAGCAGTATTTAATAACTGAGTAGCAATAGCACTATTAGTAGCAGCAGCTTGTGAGTTTATAGGCGGAGATACTAATTTATCAAGAACTTTAGCAATTCCTATATTGAAAGCAGACTGTAAAACTGAGTTAGCAAACTGTTCCTTATATTTATTATCTACCCTTCCTTGTACCCCAGGTCTTCCTAAGTTATCGACTGCAGGGGAATCAAATGCTATAGTATAGCCATTAGTTAAGTCTATTCTATCCCATATTACAGAAACTCTACCGTAGCTATCTGCTGAAGTTGAAGTTGCATATTTACCAAACACTTTTGATCCTTTTGGTATTAATATTATTTTATCTTTTTCAGAATATACATCTCTGCTAATAATGGCTCTTATTTCGCCACCAAGATCGCTATTTATGGCTGTTTCAAGTACTGCCTCAATTAATTTACCGCGTCCTAAGATTAAAGACATGTCACCACGATCTTTAAATACTGCATCCGCAGCAACTTGTTCTGCTGTTTTCTTAGGTTCTACACCGCTAACTAGTACAATAGATGACGTCCTTTTTGCCTGTTTACGTTTCTTTTCTTCGTCACTTTCAACTAAAGGTCCGTTTGTTGAAGGTAATGAAATAGGAGGAGCTGGAAGTGTTTTTGACTTATCCGCTTCTACTGGTGTAGTTGGGGGTAAAACTGGCGGTACTTCCACTATAGGAGGAGCAGGAGGAGCAGGTGGAGCAGTTGGTGTTTCAAGCTTTGGTGGCTCCGGTAATTTAGGTATTCCAGGTACGTTATCTGAATTATCTTCAACAGGTTTAACAATATTGCTAGGTATATTAGTATTTTGAATTTCTTCTTTTTTAGGAGCAAAGAAAAGAGAATAAAAAATATATATAAGAATACCGCAAATTACAACTACGATAGCGATACTTTTATTAAAACTCACTGAAACTTTTGATAATTCTTTTTGAACTTCAGGTGTATCTGCTCCTGATAAAGAACTATTATTGTTTTGCTCTTCGACCATATTTAAATTATATTATAGTTATTTATTGTCATCCCGTGGCTTGACCACGGGATCTTTTATCACAAGCTGTGTCCTGAGATCCCGCAGTCAAGCTGCGGGATGACAAACTAGTACCTTGCCATGTAATTACTATTTGTTCTATTCTTAGAATAGTCAAATTTAATTACATATACTAACTCTTTCTCATGTCCTTCCATCAACTCAACAGAAGAAATATCAAATTCATATGTTCTTTTGTTAGTTATGATAGTCATGTTGGTACGAATATATTTCTCAAGAGGTTTTATAAATAAACGATTACCAATAGGAGTTAGTTTCCACGCATAAGCATCTCCAAGAATGATATTTTGAACTTCTTCATTTTTAGCAAATTCTATATGTGCTTGAAAACCAAAATGCAGCGTTAATAAATAAACTTCATTAGGGTTATATATATATGTTTGTATCCTATTATCCCTAGTTATAGATAAATCATCCAAATAATTATTGCTGATATTGTTACATGGATCATTTTCTAAAAGTGGACAGTCAGCATTAGCTACTAAGCCACTTAAGTATATAAAAATTAAAAAACAAAATCTAACTATTATCATCGTCTACCCTATATCCGTTAACTTGAAATCCTACAGGATTTATATCAAGTTCTGAATCTGTTAATTGCATTGGTACGTAAGCATAACTTACTACTGCTATTTTATTATAAACTGTTTGATTTCCTGTTGCTTCATTTACGGAAAATCTAACTATATATTTGTCCGAGGCAATTTTTGACCACGACTTTACTACTAAATAAGTCGTATTGTTTTCCTGATACTTTAAACTTGGATCATTGTTCTTATCTCTTATATATCCAAGATAACCATAAAAAACATTACTCGTTGAAAGTAATCTTATAGTAGTACGTGCCAAGGTAGTAAAATCAACAAAATTATATGTTTCTCTTGCATTTATATATTTTTTTATAAAATATCTTGTAAGTGACTCATCTGCAGTAAGCACTGGTGATGAAATAGGCTCTACTACTGATACACGACCAGTAGTATCATCAAGTTGGATGACAAAAGGATCAAACTGTTTAGATTTTACTACAAAAGCTATTACTAAAGTAGATATTACCATAAAAATTGATAATATTATCAGTAATATTATTAATAAGTTACGTTGAACAATTAGCTTATCAGCACGTTCTTCATACCAATTTTGAGTTATCTTTAGCGGATTTGCTTGGTTTTGCTCGCTCTTTGCATCATTTTGTGCTTTATCACTTGATTTAAAGAAGCCGAATATATTATCTAACATACCTCTATTGTTATATTAAACGGTTACTAGCGAAATAAGTGTCATTGATATATTTATGCTATATCTATTATAGAATTAACCGGTCTTCTTACACAAGGATTCATACTTAACTCTGCTTCATCATTAATTTCAGCTGCAACACACGGGCTTTTAATTTCGTAAGGTGCTGAGGGTGTACATGATAATAATTGTGAAAGCATAATTAATAATACCCCAAACTTGAATAATTTTAACATCTTAAATATATAATAGTGGTTTATTTTATTACTTGTTTAAATTAGCTTAGTATATAATTGTTCACAAGTATTTTTTACAAAAATTTATTTTAAGTGTAAAAAAATATTAAAAAGATTGTAAACAGTGCTATATAACAATAATATTGATACAATATTATTACCATTAATAACTATTGTTGTATAATTTAAATTTATAAATTATTTATTTTAACTTTAAAATCAAGTAGTATTTTGGTATTGTAGCAACAATATAAAGTTATTTTATAACTTAAATAATACTAAATTAACAAATGATAATTATATTAAAATAATTATGCTAAGGTTATGGAAATAAAAATACTCATCAATTACTAAATAATTATGGATCCAGTACTTAGTGCCGTACAAGAATATGTTAAATCCGGCGAATATTTTAATGATGCAAGAAAATGGTACAGCTTTAAATATGTAGTGCCGTTAAGTAGTAGATCCATTCTACTTTTAGCATGTGCAACATTTACGTTATTACTTACTATAATTTGTATAAATATTGATGTATTATTACCTATAAAAGAAAAAATAAGTTACTTGATAAAATCTAGTACCGAGAAACAAGCTACTATTACTAACACTAAAGAATCTGCATTACGCGATCCTTATGGTTCTGTTGCTAATATTATGCTCAAAAATTATGTGCTACAGCGAGAAGAATATAATTATGATTTATTAAAACAACAATTTGTCTTTATTAAAAATAGTTCTACAAGTATTGTTTATATGCAATTTGCTAATTTTATGAATATTGATAACCCACTATCACCGGTTATGCGATATCAAAAATTATATAGGCGTTCAATTAATATAACATCAATTCAAAATATAAATAATAATGAAGTAGTTGTTACTTTTGAGTCATTAGCTAAAAATAGTGTAGGGGAAGTTTTAGAAAATATGTTATGGGAAGCAAAAATAGGTTATATAATGGATTCTATCGGTGCAAATCTTCCGCCTAATGCTCCATTTAACTTTACTGTTACCAGTTATAAGCTAAAATTATTAAAAGATAAAAACCAGAAATAATATGAAGCGATTAATAATATTTTTTACAATAATATTTTTTACATTAAATATATTTGCTATTAGAGAATCAAGACCTTTAGGACAAGATTCCCGTTTAAGAGTTATGGTTTATAACCCTGATGATGTTTTCAAATTTATAGGATATTACGGCTATCAAGCAAGTATAGAGCTTGCAAGAGACGAAGAAATAGTAAGTATTTCTATGGGCGATACTACCTCATGGCAAATAGTACCTGCGGGTCATAGGATTTTTATTAAACCTATGGAGCAGGATGCTACTACTAATATGACCTTAATTACTAATAAACGAACATATTTCTTTGAACTATACGCTGCTGAGACTCTTGATATGCGTGATCCAGAAATGGTTTTTAACGTAAAATTCCTCTATCCTGATGATGATAATGATAATGCTGGTGGTCACATGCAAACTTATATTGCCTCTTCAGCAAGCCCTGATCTTAATCATCCAGAAAAATATAACTTCAACTATTATATTAGTGGTAGTGAAGAAATAGCTCCTATCAAAATTTTTGACGATGGCGAATTCACTTATCTACAATTTAGAGATAAAAATTCTGAAATTCCTGGTATTTTTGCTGTAGATGATTCATTGCGTGAGTCTCTAGTAAATTATCGCCTCGTTCCAGATAATCCTAATTTAGTTATTCTTGAACAAGTATTCCCAAAGCTTGCTGTACGTAAAGGTAAAAAGATTACTTGTATATTCAATGAATCTTTTAGAGCATACTGATACTCGATGAACTTGAAAAATTGGCTGCGTCGTCTTTGTAAGTCCTCGGCTGCTCACGTATTAAGTATACGCTCTGCACCTCGGCTTACAGTCTCCTTGCTCTTTTCCAAGTTGATCTTCGTATTATTCTTCACTTAACTATATACATATGTCCCACTTAATATATTTTTTTGCTTTGATATTGCTGACTTCGGGTTTATTTATAATGCTTACAAGCCATAATTATATTCATAAGGTTATAGGTCTTGGGGTTTTTCAAGGTTCAGTATTAGTTTTTTATTTAGCTTTGGGTAAAGTTAAAACAGGTATTGTACCTATTATGCAAGAAGGCGTAACTACCTACAGCAGCCCATTGCCTCACGTATTGATGCTAACAGCTATAGTAGTAGGTTTTGCAACACTTAGCGTAGCTTTAAGTTTCATACATCAAATTTATAAACATTTTGGTACAATATCAGAAAACGAAATTAGTTTTGATAAATAGATATATTTCTAGTATGTTATTCTTTTGTATAAGGCTTGTTACTTCTGTCATCCCGTGGACAAGCCACGGGATGACACCGATTTGAATAAATAACTATGATCCTAGCAAACCATTTCCCAATCTTACAGATTTTATTCCCATTTGCAGGTGCGTTACTTGCGACTATATTTTTTCGTTTTATTTTATTAACTCGAATCATTACTATCTGCTCTATTTTAGCAAGTTTTGTAATTAGCATTTACGGGTATTCTATTGTAAAAAATACCGAAATTTCTTACGTGATGGGAGGGTGGGCTTCGTCTATCGGAATTGAGTATTATTTAACCTCCTTAAATCAAGGTATTATTATTTACCTTAATTTGGTTTTATTATTTTTTCTAATTTTTTGCTACAACATCACTAACCAAACTGTCCTAAAATATATTAACAGTAATAGAAGAGCTTTATTTTATGCTATATTGCTGTTTGCTCATATGGGTTATTTAGGAATGGTTAGTACTAATGATTTTTTTAATTTATATGTATTTATAGAGATTTCAGCACTTAGCAGCTATGTTTTGATAGCTAGCGGTGGTAAGCTAAAGGCTTTAGTTGGTGCTCTTGATTATTTAATAATGGGTAGCATAGGTGCAACATTAATTCTTATAGCTATAGGGTTTCTACTAAGTATTACCGGTAGTTTAAATATGCTAGATGTAGCCGGATTTTTACAAAAATATTCTAATTCGAATATAGTAACTTTATCTATAGGGTTTTTCTTAATAGGGATTATTTTAAAAACTGCCTTTTTTCCTATGCATTTTTGGATGATGAGAGCTTATAGCACCACTGCTTCGGTGATTTTAGTATATTTGGCAGGAATTTCGACCATAATAGGCATATATATAATATATAAATTTACCTATCTTGTTATAAGCTATGAAACGATTAAAGTAGCAATGAACAGTTTTATAAGACCTATTGCTTTAGCTACTCTTATCATAGCTCCGTATTTTGCTTATAGAGCTGGGAGTTTTAAAAAAATTATAGTATATTCGTGTATTACTCAAATAGGTTATGTATTTTTATTGTATGTTACCGATAGCGGTATGAAAATTTTACCATGCTTATTGATTGTAGATAGTATAAATAAAATAGCTCTTTTTCTTATTGCTGCTTATAAAGAAGCATATCAGAAAAAACCAAATCAAATTCTGGTAATAATAGCTGTAATTTGTAGCAGCGGCTTGCCAATCAGCCCGTTATTTTTTGTTAAGGTAAGTATTCTAGAATTATTTTTAAACCAAAATCTATTATTAGATTTTATAATAATTTTACTAAGTTCGGTAGGATCATTATTCTATCACTATAAAATGATAAAAATTTTATTCTTACAAAAGCAAGAATCCAACTAAAAATATTAAAGTACTGTGAAGCAGCAGCTATCAGACTTTGAAAACTTGCTAAAGACTTAAATCTACCAGCTTCTGAATTAGAGAAATGGTTAAGTTATAGAAATAAAAAGAGAAAACAAATACAATGACTTTGATAACTAATAAAAGCATAATAATATGCTAGCACAATTTACCACTCCGAATCTTTTGATTCTATCAACTTTACTAGTTGGTATGCTGAATTTAACTAGTCCGTTTGTGACTAAAAAAGATAGTTTTACACGTAACTTTTTACTTATTGCTATCGGGGTTTTTTTCTTTAGTAATGTTCTGATTATTGATTGGGTGTTTCTAAAAGGCGTAAGGGCAGGGTTTAAGTTTCATATTTTCGGTAACTATTTTATAGGCTTTCATCTCGAACCTTTAGGGCTTATTTTCTTAAGTTTAATCAGCTTTTTATGGATTTGTTCTCTGCTTTATACTCCGAAATATCTTGCTATTAATAATATAGAAAACTCTTCAAGGTTTTTATTCTTCTTCAATTTAACTATTCTTATTGGTGTTTTAATTGCTTTATCTAGCAATTTATTTACCATGTTTATTTGCTATGAGCTTTTAACTATTTCTACGGCTTTTTTAATAGGGCATACTAAAAATAATATAGTACTTACGGGATTATATAAATATTTAAAAATTTTGATGATTACCGGAATCATGTTATTTTTGCCGGCTATTATAATTATTTATGCTAAAATCGGTAATGGGGATTTCGGAACTAAAGGGCTAATGCTAGAGCATTTTTCTAAAAATCAGTCTATTCTTTTATTGCTAATGTTTATCTTTGGTATTGCAAAGACAGCGATTTTTCCAGTACATTCATGGCTTCCGGCAGCAATGGTTGCACATTATCCCGTTAGTAGTTTACTGCATGCAGTGATAGTAGTAAAAACCGGCTTATTTTGTATTTACAAAATTTTAGTATATATATTTGGCTTGTCTTATTTGCAAAAAATATTTGGACCTTTTAACTGGCTGATTTTTATTCCGATAGTCAGCATTTTTTATAGCTCATTTAAAGTTTTCGGAACGGATAATATCAAGAAAATACTTGCCTATTCCACCATGAATCAATTAGGCATAGCATTGCTTAGTGCTTTTATGCTAACGCCTAAGTCCTTAGCTGCTGCAACTCTGCATTTAGTATCGCATTCTTTTACAAAGATCTGTTTATTTTATAGTATGGGAAGTATTTATAGCCTAAAGAAAGCCAATCAAGTGCAAGATTTAACAGGTACTTCAAAAGAATTCCCGCTGATTTCTTTTATAATACTAATATCATCATTATCGTTGATTGGTATTCCAATTTTAAGCGGCTTCATAAGTAAATTCTCAATTTTACTTGCAGCAGCCGAGCAGAATCAGTTTGTTGTGATGGCTGTTATAATAATTAGTAGTATATTCTCAAGTTTATATCTTATCAAAATATTAGGATTTATTTACAAACCTTCTTCTAATGAAACCTCAAATATAGCAAAGCAGCTTCCATATTCTATGCAAATAAGTATCATGATTTGCTGTGCTGCTATAATATTCTTTTACTTCATCCAAATTCTAATCAAGAAGTTTTTGGTTTTCATTTATTAGTGTTGTATATTTTAGCGTCCGATTCCGCTCCCTTTTTGTTTTATTAATGTTAAGTTATCATTATTAGAAATCATTGTGTTTTTTAAATTTTGTCCTATTTTCTCTGCCTCATATTTACCAGAGATACAATCCTCTAAGAACTTCACGTTTTTAGTATGATTTTCTTTTTTAGCTAATACTAAAGATTGGGCTAATTGCTCTTTTTTTAGCTTCCCATCTTTCATGCTATCGAAAAGTATTTGTACTATTTCTATATGCTCATTTAGAGCAGCAAGGTGTAGTGGACTAGCTCCATTATTTGCAGCTTTATTTACGTTTGCTCCATGTTCAAGCAATTTTTGTACTATTTCTGTATGCCCATTTTGAGTAGCAAGATATATAGATGTAAATCCACCGTGTGTAATTTTATTTACGTCTGCTCCGTATTCAGGCAATTTTTGTACTATTTCTATATGCCCATTTTGAGCAGCAAGGTGTAATGGACTAAGACCATTATTTTCGGCTTTATCTATATCTGCCTTACGTTTAACTAATTCTGGTAATATTATTGTATTTCCATTTTAAGCAGCTGTATGTACAAGGGTCCACTTGTCAAGAATTGGATCATTAATGTAATCTGTCAAAACTTACGCTATGAGTGGAAGAGTGATAAATTATTGTAAGAATAATTAAACATGTCAAAGAGGAACAGATTGCAAGCAATACCATTTCATCTAACGGATATACAATATTTGATGATACGGTGTTAAACAAAAGGAACACAAAGAAAATAGAGGTTGCTAGATCGCAGTATAGTGGAGCTACAGGTGGAGTTACTACCGGTATAGGAGTAGTGAGTCTTGTATATTATAACCCCGATATTGATAAGTTTTGGGTAATAGATTATCGCATTTTTTCACCTGATCATGATGGAGCGACGAAACTAGATCACCTACTAAAGATGTTCAATAATGCTGTTTATAGTAAAAAGATTCCTTTTCAAACTGTACTTTTTGACACATGGTATGCTACACACAAAATTATGCAACATGTTGACTCCTTGGGCAAATATTATTATGCCCCTATTAAAGCCAATAGAAATGTTAGTAAAACGTGTGATTACGAGCCTTATAAAGCTGTTAGCAAGTTGACGTTTTCAGATGAAGAAATTAAGAATGGAATGGAGATTCATATAAAAGGATTTGCCAAAAATAAGCATGTTAATTTGTTTAAATTTACTGTTTCTACCAACAGAGTTGATTATGTTGTTACCAATAACAAAACTCAAAAATCTTCTAAAGCTGCACAAGATGAGTTTGGCTTGCGATGGGTAATTGAGAGCATGCATAGAAAAATTAAGCAACTGACTGGTATAGAACGTTGCCAATGCAGAAAACAGCGTATCCAACGTAATCACATTAGTTGTGCATTTCTAGTTTGGGCTTTTCTCAAAAGAACTGCAAATAAAATAGGTAAAACGGTCTACCAAATAAAGTTAGGGCTTTTAGATGACTATATGCAACAACAGCTTCGTTCTCCATCTTTACGATATTTAGAACCAAACATAGCGTAAGTTTTGCTGTTATTAAACCAAAATATTTAAATAAATCTTCTATTTGAATTTTTTCTTTGCTAATTTGTTTATTTAATTCATTAAATGAGCAAATAATATAATGTGCGATACCAAGTAAATAAGCTTTTGCATCTTCTTCACTAAAAGTAATTCTAAATTTGTTTAATTTTTCTATATCCTCATTTATATATTTTGCTATATTTTTAAACGGCACCGTCAAGTTAAGAGAGATGTAAATTAAGTATAGAGCAAATGCATGGAATAATTTATAGAATAGCAGTAACCATTTATCTCTAAATTTCACCATTATGCGTATTACTCAAGCTCCGAAGAGACATCGTTTTCCAGCAAGCATCATTAGCCATGCAGTATGGTTATATCATCGTTTTAATAGTAGCTACCGAGATGTTCAAGAACAGATGGCATATCGAGGTATTATTTTGAGTCATGAGACAGTAAGATTTTGGTGCAATAAATTTGCAGTTTATTTTCAAGATGTTATCAGAAGGAGAGAGCGGAAGCCAACTGATAAATGGCATTTAGATAAAATGAACATTAAGATTAAAGGTGAAGTATTCATACTATGGAGGGCTGTTGACTCTGAGGGACATGAATTAGAAGTATTGCTACAGAAGCGACGCAACAAGAAATCAGCTATTCGCTTTTTATTAAGATTATTGGGCAATTACCCAGCTCCAAGAGTAATTGTTACTGATAAGCTCAAGAGTTACATTAAACCGATTAAGCTTATGTGTCCTAGGACTAAACATCGAACTAATAAGAGATTAAATAATCGCGTTGAGAATGCACATCAACCAACTAGGCGAAAAGAGAAGATATTGATTAAATTTAAGCATCCTAATGCAGCACAATGTACATTATCACTGATGGGAAAAGTTAGAAATATATTTGCCGTAAATGTTGGAAGATATACTAAAACAGCACCTGACCAAAGAATTGAATTTGCATCCGCTAAATCCATTTGGGATGAAGCTACTCAAAGACTTCTTGCTGCCTGAAATCTAAAAATATTACTCTTTTTGACACTATGTTACTTAACTTGATGGTATGGACGCCAATGATAAGAAAGAACTTATCAACGGTTTTAAGTGATATTAAGATATCAAAGAACCAAAACCTAAGATAGGTTTGTAATTTTTAATAATTTTATAAAGGAGTCCATACCATGAGTAATTATAAAGTAATAGGAATTGATTTAGCAAAAAGAAAGTTGCATTTTGCAGCAATAAATTTAGACAATAAAGTTGTATTAAAAAAAGCAATGGATCGAAGAAGCTTTTTTGAAAATTTATCAACAATGTTTCCAGAGTCAGAAACCTTTGTATTTGAAGCTTGTGGTGGAGCTCATTATATGGCTCAAAGGCTTGAATCAATAGGACATAAAGCCATCTTGCTTAAACCTAAAGATGTGAAAGCATATGCAAAAACTCGACAAAAAAATGACATTAATGATTCAATTGCAATTTGCAAAGCATCATGTGATCCCGATTTAATACACGTCAAAGCTAAAACAATAGAAGAGCAAGAAATATCTTACCTGCATAAAGCAAGACAAAATATAATACAACAAAGGATTCAGTACAGCAACTCTCTGATGACTTCATTATTTGAATTTGGCTATTTGGTAACATGCGGAAAATCTACATTTGCAAAATCTTGTCAAAATTTTGTAAATTTTGCCCTAGAAGAAGGATTTATTAACAACACTATTGCTGAACAAATGTTGCTGGATTGTAAAGAAATTGAACAATTGATGATTCGTGAACAAAGCTTAGATAAAGAATTAGCAGCAAAGAATCGGAGTTCCAAGAAGGCAAAAATTTTAGAAACTATTCCAGGAATTGGTACAATTAACGCAAGTATTTTAAGCATCAAACCGGTTGAAGCATACGATTCTGCTAAGGATTTTGCTGCTTCACTTGGAATTGTCCCGAAACAAAATAGCACTGGAGGTAAGATTATTCTAGGAAGAATAACCAAGCAAGGTGATAGATATGCAAGAACAATGCTAATACAGGCTGGTAGGTCTTTATTGATGAGAAGCTATAAAACTAATCAGACATCAGGAGCGTTATCAGAATTTATTGAAAGATTAAAAGAAAAAGGGAAATCGTTCAATGTAATTGCAGTAGCTACAGCTAATAAATTGGCTAGAATCGCTTATGCCTGTCTGGTAAAGAACAGAAATTACCAATTGGTATAATAGTACTTAAGATTTAGGATAAATTATAAACTATATAATTTTTAAACTAGATAGGGGTAAAGAAATAAAAACAAAGTAGAATAATAAAACGGCGGGTTAAAGTGTCATTGTCAAATAAAAAGGGACCAGTAAATTGCACGAAAAAGGGACCACTATATGTAAAAATTTTTATGTCAAATGACCTCCAAATTTATAGTTATTAATACGATAACTTTTACCTGTGATGTTTAGTATATGTGCATGATGTACTACTCGATCAATAATTGCATGAGTTAATAACTCATCAGCAAATATTTCATTCCATCTTTCAAAATCCTTGTTTGTGGTAATAATGGTAGATTTATTTTCATATCGTTTAGCAATAATATTAAAAAAATCATCTACTGAATGTTTTGGTAATTGCTTAAAACCTAACTCATCAAGAATTAATAAGTCAAATGATAAGAGTAATTTAACTTTTTTGTGATAGCTATTATCTGCTCTTGCAATATGTAAATTATAAAGCATATCCGATACCGTAGTAAAATATACAGAGTATTCTCGTGTTAAAGCTTTTAATGCTAATCCAATAGCAAGATGAGTTTTGCCAGTTCCAGAATTACCTATGAATATGACATTGCCCTTAGTATTAATATAATCACAAGTAGATAAATCACTTATTACTTTGGCATCAATACTTGGTTGGAACTGAAAATCAAAGTCTTCTAAATTTTTAGTGACTGGTAATTTAGCAGCACTTTTACGACGACGGTAATTATTATCCTTACGGTGAGATTTTTCATCTTCACATAATAGTGAGAGAAATTCTTTAAATCCTAGTTTATTATTTTGAGCATAAATAATCCTTTCATTTAAGCTATTGACTATACCTGATAATCTAAAACTACGTAGGTCATTAAGCAAGTTCTGCATTCTGACCTCCAAACTCTGGCAATGGTAAGTTTACTGCATTACTATTTAAGATATTTTTAATTTTAGAGTAAGAACTTATACCGTAATGTAATGCTCTATGACAAGCTTTATCTATTAACTCATCATTGTAAACCTTACGTAAAGAAATAATACCTCTAGCACAACGTTGCCAATCATTTACTCGTGTTTGTTGTAATAACTCTAATAATAAACTGCAATTATTTCCTATCTGCTGCATTTGTTGTTGATAATGTTCACTATATTCTATAAAACCTGGGCATAGACGTTTATATTTGGCATAATGAGACGGATTAGTGGTAAATATTCCTTTGCCATCTGTTCTAACGTGCCTTGCTATTAAATCATTTTGGATAGAAAATATTTGAACAAGTTTTGGTGATAATTGTACCAGTACCTCACTGTATATATATTTTGCCGGTACGGAATAATAATTATTATCTATGGTGATATGACAATCTTTTGCTACTTTTCGATTATGCCACGATGACAAATCAAACGTTTCTAATGGTAAAGGCATTAAATTATTACTTTCTTCTTGCTCAAATAGTTCCTGAGGAATTTTTTTAGTAGTACCATGTATTCGGTTATTTGCTTTATTTAACCAGTTAGCAAGATCATGTGTTAATTCTTCATATCTATGAAATTTACGTCCAGCAAAAAAATTATTTTTGACATACTTTATTCCTGATTCTACTTTGCCTTTTTCTTGAGGTTGATATACACGACAAGGAGAAAGTAAAATTCCATAATGATCAGCTAAACGTTTGTATTCCTTCTGATATACGGGCTCATAGAAATTGCTATCTACCACTCCAGCTTTAAGATTATCAAGTTTTATTACTTTTGGACTGCCAGCAAAATAATTAAATGCATTGATATGACATTGTATCCATGTTTGACAACTTTGATCAAACACTACTTCATAATAATCAAGGCGACTATAACTTAAACGCATATTAAATACATATGCTTTAACTCTACGCCCCTTAGAATTATACTGTAAGCCTATGTCACCAAAATCTACTTGTGCTTCCTCTCCTGCTAAAGTATGAAAACGAATGCAACTGTTATTTTGTATCTTATATTTTTTGATATAACGGGTTAGCGAACCATAACTTTTTGTATAACCTTGAATTTTTAACTCTTCAAAAATTCTTATGTAACTTAGATTCTTTTCTAATAACTCAATTATTTGTTCGTGCCAAGAATCCAGTGCTGAAGATCGTTCATAGGGTGCAGGAGATTCTGTACCAGACTCTACATAACGGTTTACTATTTTTCTTACTGTTTTACGGTCTATTCTCGTTAGTTTGGCAATATTTCTTTGACTATTGCCTTGCTTATAAAGGGTGATAATTGTTGTGTACATATTTATTCTTATCATTGTATCACTAGATATTTATTTTAATTAATTATCTAGTGAATATTGCACATTATAACCTTATTAGGTTACACCAAATTCTCTGGTCCCTTTTTCGTGCAATTTACTGGTCCCTTTTACTTTAGCAATGACACTATAGTCAATTTATAAAAATAATAGGTCCACATTTACCACTATTAGTACTGATATTCAATTCTATTTTGGATCAGTGTGATGGCCTTTCTTTTGTAGATTCAAGTAGTATAGAGGTATGTAAGAGATACCGTATTTCAATGAATAAAGTGTTCGCCGGCATAGCAGCACGCAGTAAGACAACAAAAGGTTGGTTCTATGGACTTAAACTACATCTAATAATTAATAGAGCCGGTGGTATAGTTAAAGCATCTTTTAGCCCTGGCAATAAGGATGATAGAAAACAGCTGGAACTGATGATCAAAAATCTTTTTGGTAAAGTATTCGGAGATCGTGGTTATATTTCACAACAATTATTTCAACAACTTTTAGAGCAAGGAATTTTTATGGTAACTAGGGTAAAGAAAAATATGAAAAATAAACTTATGTCTATGTTGGATAAAATATTATTGCTTAAAAGAGCATTAATAGAATCTGTGTTTAGTAAAATTAAACTATTGGGGAAGTTTGAGCATTCAAGGCATAGATCAGTTACAAATGCCTTTGTGCATATGGTTGCAGCACTGATAAATTATCAAATGTCTGATAATAAACCTTCTATTACATCTCTCTTGATATGCTAAATCCTATGCTATATTAATTCGAAACTCGCGTATTTTAAATATTACGCCTTTATATGTTGCCGTTCATAATAATAAATTAGAAATAACTGAAGCTTTACTTGCTAAAAGGAGCAAATCCTAATGAAGTTGATAAGAAGTAAGCGTCTTGTAAAGGCGGTCTAGTAAATAGTGAGCAATACATATTATTCTATAGTGGCATAAGCAAAGGATAATATAGTATGAAGAATATCAAAATCCCCACTATTACAGAAAAACAAAAGAACCAAATCATTAGTGAATCATATAAAACAGGATGTATTATATCCCAACTTGCAAAATCTTATGGAATATCTGTTAAAACATTATACAGTTGGCGTAGTAGACAGAAGAGTGACAAGATCCAAAAGGAAGTATCTAATAATTCAAATAATCAATTTGTTGAATTATCAGTACACCACAATGAGCATATAATATTAAATAAAGCAGAATTAGTATTTAATAATTTTTCTTTGTTACTTGAAGGCAACATTAAAAGTACAAAACTTCTGGAGATAATCAAAATACTGGAGCTACAATGTTAAATTTGTCTTCAGAAAGTAGGATATATCTTTGCACTGGTTGTACGGATATGCGTAAGGGTATTAACGGTTTATCAATATTGGCACAATCGATATTATTACATCAGTTTCATAAGAGTATTTTATTTGTTTTTAGGGGTAAACAAGCAGACAAGATAAAAATATTATGGTGGGATGGTCAAGGTTTTTGTTTGTATTATAAATGTCTTGATAGTGGTAAGTTTACATGGCCTAAGGTTGATGAGAAGCAATCTATTAGCATTACCAAGGCACAATTATCAATGTTAATAGAAGGTATAGATTGGCGTAATCCAAGATGGTCTAATAGACCTGAATATATTGGATAAATTCGCTTTAGTTTTAGCAATGTAGTTTTAATTTCAAATATATACTTGATAATTTAGTCTATAAAGTTTTACTATAACAATTAGTCATTTTTATAGTGTTTCAGTAAGAAGTAGCTGGAGTTGCTATTTATAAAAAATGGCTTCTGTAAAGGTTGGTACTTGATTTGAGATACTGGGATAGCATTTGTGATTAATAAAAATTTACTATCAGAAATAGAAGGGTTGCATCAAAGTGTTGCAACATTAAATCTTGATATAGAATCATTGGTCATTAAAAATAAATTTCTTAATGCAGAAAATAGGTCATTAACTGAAGAAAATAATAGTTTAAAGGAACAATTGGCGTTATTAAAATCTAAACGATATGGTAAATCATCAGAAAAGTTAGAGCGACAAATACAGAATATTGAGCTGAGAATAGAGGAAAATGAGCTTATTTCATGTTTTAAAAGTAAGATCGATCATATTGCATTAAATCATGATCAAGTTGCTGTAGATAATCATAATAGTCATCAACAACCAAAACGTCAAAAGTTACCAGAGCATTTACCAAGAGAAGATATATTATTAGAAGTTGATAATCAATGTACTTCTTGTGGTGGAACAAAATTTCGTAAAATAAGTGATGATATTTCAGAAACATTAGAATATGTTCCGTCATCATTTAAGGTTATGCGGCATATAAGACCACGCTGTGTTTGTACTAATTGTGAACTAATAGTACAAGCTTATCGTCCATCCAAAGCTATTGATAAAGGTAAGGCTGGTGCTGGATTACTAGCACATATATTAATTCAGAAATATTGCAATCATTTACCACTATATCGTCAGTCACAAATGTATCAAAGAGAAGGTATAAACCTATCTAGAACCACTATGGCAAGTTGGGCTGGTCAATGTGCTAAACTACTAGAGCCAGTAGCAGTAGCAATTCAACAATTTATATTTTCTGGTCAGCAAATACATGGTGATGATACGCCAGTAAAAGTATTAGCTCCTGGCGTTGGCAAAACAAAAATTGGTAGAATATGGACCTATGTATTAGATGGTAGAGGTTATGGTAGCGAAGCTCCTATTGCAGTGTGTTATTTTTATAGTCCTGATCGGAAAGGAGTAAGGCCCCTAGATCATCTTAAGAATTTTACAGGCACTTTGCATGCTGATGCTTACTCTGGTTACAACCAATTATATATTAATGATGAGCAATCAAGCAATAAAATAGAAGAGGCAGCATGTTGGGCTCATATGCGTCGTAAATTTTATGAAATAACAGTCGCAAATGATAAAGCAAATATAGCGATTGCCATATTGGAGAAGATTGCTGAAATTTATAAGATTGAAAATCGAATTAGAGGTCTAGATCCTGATGTAAGAGTTAAGGAGCGACAGCAAGAATCTAGGCCACTGACTGAGAAATTATTTATAGGCTTCAGGAAAGCATATGAGCAACTGCCCAAAAAAAGCAGTACAGCAAAAGCTATTTTTTATGCTTTGAACAATCAGAAAGCTTTAATGAAATTTTTAGATAATGGCCAGATTGAAATTGATAACAATGCTGCAGAACGTGCTATGCGTTCAATCGCGATAGGACGAAAAAACTGGTTGTTTGCTGGCTCAGATAATGGGGGACATACTGCCGCTATTATCTATTCGATTATTGAAACCGCTAAATTAAATAATATCAATCCTTGGAAATATTTACAAAAAGTACTTGAGATCATTCAGGATTATAATTCTAAGAAAATAGTAGATTTATTACCATGGAATCTTAAACTGGAATAGTCACATTTTGTCTAGACCGCCTTTACAAGACGCTTACGATAAGAATGGCTGTTCTCTTTTATATATCGCATGTGATAAAAATTTTCCAGAAATAGCCAATTTATTATTAGAGAAAGGAGTTAATCCTAACATCTCAGATAACTCTAATCGTACGCCCTTAATGGAGGCATGCTTTAATAACTCTTTAGACTTAGTAGACGCATTACTTACCAAAGGAGCAAATCCTAATACTGTGAATAAAGATAAACTGACACCATTAGTTATAGCTTGTTCTAAAAATTCTGAAAGAATAGTGTTGCATTTATTAAAAAACAATGCTGATCCTAATGTAGTAGATCATAACGGAATTATACCTTTGCTTGCTGCTTATAAGAACCGTTCTACAAGAATAATGGAATTTTTGTTAGAAAAAGAATAAATGGTAGCGAGGGAGGGATTTGAACCCCCGACACACGGATTATGATTCCGTCGCTCTAACCAACTGAGCTACCCCGCCAAGGATGTGTTTTTTTGTGAATTTTGTTGTAAGCGTAATGTTTTACTATTTTGAGTTGATCGGAAAGCTTGTTCGGTATCGTCTAGTTAGCTTGTACATTGTATGGTCCAGAGAATGCCCTACATGTCATGCCTGCGTAAGCAGGAATCTAGTCAACTATATACTACCCCTAGTTGCTCGCACTTGCGAGATCTTATATTATAAACTGCGTCCTAAGATACCGCAATTAAGTTAGCTAGTATGACAAATACTGGATTCCCGCTTACGCGGGAATGACAATCAAATAACAAATTAACGTTTAGAGAACTGTGTTTTCTTACGTGCTTTATGTTGCCCGTATTTCTTACGCTCTACTACTCTAGAATCACGTGTTAAGAAGCCACCTTTACGTAAAACAGCATGAAAGTCTGGAGCTGACTGTGCTAGTGCTTTAGATATACCATGCAATATAGCACCTTTCTGTCCTGAAATACCACCGCCTCTAACTGTACAAACTATATCATACTGATTATTAGTTTTCGTTAAAGTAAAAGGTTGCAATATAGTTTTGACTTGCGTTTCAGAAGCAAAATATTGATCTAAACTTTTTTTATTAACAATTACTTGCCCTTTTCCTGGTTTAAGCCAAACTCGTGCTATAGCGTTTTTTCTTTTACCAGTAGCATAGAATCTACCTGAATTATCCATTTTCTCTTTAGGAGTTTTGACTGTTTGTTTGTCAGCAATTAAAGCTTCCTTATTTAGCGACTTTTCTACTTTGTCTGTTTTAATCTTTAACGTTGTCATAGTTGATTACTTCTTATTTTTTGGATTTTGGCTTGCAAAATCATAAACTACAGGCTGCTGCCCTGCGTGCGGATGTTCACTATTTGCATAAATATATAGATTGCTCATTTGCTTAGCACCTAAAGCATTTCTTGTAATCATTCTTTTAACTGCCATTTTAATGACTCGCTCTGGGTGTTTACCACTTAAGATTTTACCTGCAGTAGTATCCTTAATACCGCCTGGAAATCCGGTATGTCTATAATATATCTTTCCGTCTTTAGGATTTGCTTTTTTACCGGTTAATGTTACATGCTCTGCATTGATTATGATTATATTATCACCACAATCCATATGAGGAGTAAAACTAGGTTTATGTTTACCACGAAGCATATTAGCAACTCTACTTGCGAGTCTCCCAAGTACAACATTTTTTGCGTCTATAACCCACCATTTTTTTTCAATTTCCGATGGTTTTGCAGAATAAGTTTTCACAACAATATCTTTTTAATTAAAATTTTTGAATAAAGATCTAAAGCCATATTTAATAGCATTAATACCAGTAGTTTGTCAAGTTATATTTAGTACTATTTACTTCCGAATATTATTTTTCTATCAGTAGAAAAATATAATTTTTTATTAACAGTTAAACCATAATAATGGATATTATTAATGATTTTAGTAATATTTGGCACTGCACTTAAGTGATCATTATTATCTAAATCAAAGCTATACAAAACACCACTCATAGAAATAATATCTAAGCTGCGGCTGCCGTTATTCTCTGCTATAAAAGGTACTAAGAAAGTAGCAGCTTTTAGTTTTTTGGAATCTTTTCCATCATTTAAATCAGCTACAAATTTTACTAAGCCTGTTTCAGGATTAAAAGAAGCTACCTGCCTTGCATTATTTGTGACAAATAAACTATTACCAATTAAGGATGTTGATTGGATATCCTCAGCATTTACTTGCCAAATAGCTGCTCCTGTATCGAGATTTAATTTTATAAGCTTACCAAGCCCTGTTGCTATATATAAATTATTATTGTCATAAATAGGAGCACATAAAATACTAGCTTCTTCAAAATTTGGTATAGCTACATGATCGAAACTTGCAAATTCAAAATTCCATTTTACTTCACCATTTTTTGTATTTAATGCAAGTATTTGTCCAGAATTATAAGTTATTATTACACTATCTTTATGTACTATCGGTGTCATGAAATAGCTTGCTGATAGAACTTCAGCTAAACTTTCATGCTCCCAAATATTTTTTAAAGTTTCAGCGTTTAAAGCAGTTGTTTGATTGCTGATTGTTTGGACTAAAACCGTGCTATCATTTAGCATAACCGGTTTTGTTCTGATAATATCAGGAAGCTGCTTTCTAATTATTTCATAACCTGTTTTTGCATCCAGTACTACTAATACTCTTGAGCCATATGTTACATATAACTTATCGTTAAAATGTAGAATGCCACCACCAATATAATTATCTTTTTTATTTCGACTTAAATTATAAGACCAAATAATTTTATTTTTCTCTATAGAGAATGCTGAAACATTTGACCTAATATCTAATGCATAAATCATATCACCTACAAAAACAGGCTCTGTAATAGTTTTATTTTTAACAAAATTATATTGTCTGTTTTTTAACATATTTGGATTAAATACATATATGTTTGCACTGTTTCCTAAATATATTGGTTCATTAGATTGCAGAGATAATTTAGGAGTTAATTCAACTATATTTTTTACTCTTTTTGGACCAAGTGCATTACATGCACTCAAAATAATGAGCGGTAATAATAAACTTACTATTTTTTTGATCATATTTCTCCTTTAATTCTATTATTTAGCTCTATCTAAGCCTGCAAGCAAAGCTTTTGCCTGATCTTTTATTAAATCTGAAGTGCTGTTTGATGCTACTAAAATTGTTAAATTCTTTTCTGCTTCTGCCAACATATTGCTCTTAATATCCCAAATAGCTTTCATAATATTTGCTGTAGCCCAAAAAGACTTATTTTCATTATCAAAATAATTTAAATATTTCACTAATTTTTCTTTGTCAGCAATATCTAGCTTTTCATCATCAATAACAAGACTACACCATGCAATACGAGCATATGAAGTAACGATTTCTGAATATTCCTTATTTTCAATAATCTTACTGAGTAAATCTTTGACCTCTGAATTTTGTTGCCCTGAAAGTTTTATAGCAACTTGCTCCAGTAAAGCAATCTCTTTTATCTTAGTATCACTAATGCTAACTAAATTTTCTAAGGTACTAATAGCAAGCTCCTTATTACCTTGCACAGCTTCTAAACTAACTGCTTTAACAAAAATATCACCATTTTTTTGGTTATTTTCAATTTGCTTATTTTTATTGTTATTATTAATGACCATTATAGTAATAGCTATTAAGGCAATAATTATTACTATAGGTAAAAGTCTTTTAAAAAAAATTAGCCTTTTTTCTTCGTTTTGATCATTTAATACTTCGTCTAAAATATCGGTCATATTATTTAATTTGATTTATTTTTACAGCCAAATTTAAGCTTAGCATCTTCTGCCATTTTTTTAGATGCAGCTGTTCTATTACTTGGAAATTCCTTATTCAGCTTATCAAGCATATTGCAAGCTTCTGTAGTCTTCTTTAATTCACCAAGTGAAAGTGCTAGCTTTAATAGACCATCAGAGGATTTTGCTCCTTTTGGCGACTCTTTATAACCTTTTAAATAATTAACAGCAGCATTGTTATAATCTTTTTGTTTAAAAAAGCATTCTCCATACCAAAAATAAGCATTACTAATCATTGCACTTTTAGGATATTTTTGAATAAAGTTTTTGAATTTATTTTTAGCATCATAAATCTTATTATCTTTGTAAGAAGCAAGAGCTAAATCATAAGCTTGTTTATCAGGTGCAACATCTTTATTAGGTGCAGGAGCAATTTTTACTTCCTCTACATCATTAGGCATATCTTTAAGCAGGCTTACGTCAAAGACATCAGGAATATTTTGATGTTCTGTTTCTGAGGCTTCAGCATTTTCGCTTAGTTGTGGAATATTAGAATTTTTACTTAATATATCAACTTTATGCTGTAAAACTTCAATTTTACCAATTAATCTTCTAATTTCTTGCTCTTGCTCATCTAATCTACTTTCAAAATCATTACTTGCTGCATATTTTAAAGGTTGTCCCTTTATAGTGCCACTTTCTACAAACGTTAATAATGAAAATAAAAGAGTAAATATTAAAATAACTAGCTTCATATTATTTTTTTATTTTTACAATAATGTTTCTTATAATACTGAAAATTTTCCAACATTCCACATATTTTTAAAAATCTTATAATAAACTATCATATACCGCAGATACTTCAAGAGTTGAAAATCAAATAAGTGGTGAGGCAGCTAGGCATACAATAGTACGTGAGCACAGGCGAATCCCGAAATTTGGCTTATCAAATCTTGAAATATCTGCGATATATTTTATATTTGGATGCTGCCGTCATAAGCAAAAGTCAGGGTAATAGTAGTTCCTTCATTTATTTTACTTTGCAGATCAAATTTACCATTCATAAGCTCAACTAACTTTTTGGTAAGCGGCAGCCCAAGCCCCGTACCTTCATATTTGCGGCTAAGTTCACTATCAATCTGCCCAAATGTTGACAAAGTTTTTGGGATATCTTTTTCTTCAATACCAATACCAGTATCTATAACTTTTATATATACTAATTTAGCTAGCTCATCTTTTTCTATTGTAATAGTAACGCTCCCACCGGCGTTTATAAATTTTACAGCATTTGATAAAAGATTTAAAAATACTTGCTTAAGTCTCTTTGGATCTGCCTTTATAACAATATGCTCTTTCGGTGACTTATTAACTAATTCTACTCCAGCTTGATCAGCACGAGGCTTAACAAGTATAAGTGATGAGCTAACTAATTTATTTAAATCGAGATCAATACTATCTACTTTTAGCTTATCGGCAGAAGCTTTAGAAAGATCCAAAATATCGTTAATCATGCTAAGTAGATGCTTACCGGCATCATTAATATCTTTAATGTAATTTCTACTTTTTTCCGGATCTTTTTCTGACATTAAAATTTCAGAAAAGCCTATTATAGCGTTAAGAGGAGTTCGTAACTCATGACTAATATTGGCAAAGAATTTTGTATTTGAGGAACTAGTCTTTTCTACCTTTATTATTTCAGCTTTTAAATTTCTATTTGTTACTAACTGCTCTTCGATAATATGCCTAGCATAATTAGTATTACTAACAATTATAGTACAAAATATTATAAAAATAATAATAAAAGTTATGAAAACTTTTTGCTCAAGAGATATTATATTTTGCCATTGATTAGTAATATCAGTATTAATCTCAAGTATTGCATCTACTGGAAAATTATTTAAATCACTACCTATAATAGGTATATAGCTAGTAATAAAAGAGGCTTTTTTTTCTGTTAAATCATTTTCATTCTGAATTATAACTTTAGGAAATAATATATGACTTGTAATACCTTCAAGAGCACCTAACAAAGGTGCTTTTGCAGAAAAAGATCTAAAAAAATATTTATCAATTTTTGCGGTGAATATTTTAACTAAACTGTCATCTGGATAATTATCCACACTATACATATTTAGCATATTACTGGTAATAAATTTATTACCGTTAAGATCATATAGAGATATGTTAATATCAAGATTAGTAAACCAATCAGCAGTAATAGTAACAAAATTAATAAATTCTTGATCTTGTAATAATTTTAAATAGCCAAATTTATGTAATTTATTGATTACATTTTCATGAGGATTCCAAATATTATGAGTATAAAGACAAGCAATTTTAGTATTTTGTAAAGCTACCTGTTTTACTACCATCTCTTTTATCATAAAATAACGATAGAACATCATATTTATGACAATATTAAGAAATAATACAACAAATGATAATCTGACTATATATTTATTATGGTTCATTATCACCTTATTTTTCTGTATACTCGTTTTATTTGAAAAATTGGCGTCGTTGTTTTTTGCTTTTAATCCTCACCTATGTTAAATACGCTGCGGTTAAAAGCTTCAAAACTCCTACTCTTTTCCGAAAAAACTTCATCTACTCAACTCTTCATTTTGTAGTAGTGTAATATCTCACTTCATTGCGAGGATATTCATAGAATCGATGCAGCAACCTCAAAAATCCTGTACTATTTCATAAGATTGTCACGTCGCTTTGCTCCTTGCAATGGCGGTTTAAGTATCCCTTATTTAACTTCACCTTTTGTCTCTAAATTCTTATTAATAATCAACCCTGTAATTACATCATAAGCACGAGCAAATTGGTAATCTTTTTTGTATAATTCAGATAATTCGTTATCTTCTTGTTTGTTATTTTTCTCTTTTGTTTCTTTTTTACTATCTTTATTTTTAGATGAATTATCTTTTTCGACATCATTCTTTAAATAATTTTTTAAAGAACTTTCAGAAAAACGTTTATCTATTTTTTTAACCTCTGGATATTCTACTTTCGCCGGCTCAATTATAATATCAGGCTCTATACCTTCCGCTTGGATAGAACGACCACTTGGTGTATAATATCTAGCGATAGTAAGTTTTACAGCGGCTCTTTGATTAATTTGAGTTAAAGATTGCACTGAACCTTTACCAAAAGATTTAGTTCCAAGTATTATCGCCCTTTTATGATCTTGCAACGCTCCTGCTACTATTTCCGATGCTGAAGCAGAATTACCGTTTATCAAAATTATCATAGGAACTTTTGGAGCTTTTAGTGAAAACTTGTTTGCTTTAGTCTCACTTTCACTTGTTGCAGTTCTACCTTTTGTACTTACTATTATACCAGAATCAATAAAATAATCACTAACAGCAATTGCTTGATCAAGAATACCACCTGCGTTATTACGTAAATCAAGAATAATACCTTTAATATCATCTTTACTATCGGTTTTTAATTTTTTTATTGCTGTTTTTAATTCAGAAATTGTTGATTCATTAAAAGTAATTATACGTATATACGCAATATTACCTTTTTCTAAATGAGCTTTTATTGGTTTTATTTTTACTGTCTCACGAACTAGTTCTATTTCTTGCGGCTTTGACTCTTCCTCTTTTATTACTAATAATTTTACTTTAGTGCCAGGCGTCCCCCGCATTTCCTTTACAGCTTTGTTAGGACCAAGTGTAGATACCAACTCGTCATTTACTCCAACTATGTAATCCCCTCCTTTTAGACCTGCTTTAAAAGCAGGTAAATCATCAATAGGCGATATTATTTTTATGGCCCCGCTATCATACATTATTTCAACACCGATTCCGCCAAACTCACCTTTAGTAAAAGTAAAGATATCTTCTAAATCTGCATCAGTATAATAACTTGAGTGAGGATCAAGCGAATTTAACATGCCGTTAATTGCTTCATCTATCATTTTTTGTTTGTTAGGAATTTGTACATAATCCTTTTCAATACGCTCAAATACTTCTTGAAATTGCTTATAAGCTTCTTCGTTTGTTATTTTATTTTCAGGCTCTTTTGTTTCTTCTTTAGTAGCGGCAAATACAGAAACAAAATTTATAGTAAAAAATAATGCTATAATTAAACGTAAATACATAATACTCCGTATGTGTTTATTAGTTTTTAGTGTCATCCCGTCATTGCAAAGGGATGCGACGCATCGACAAAACAATCTTAGGGAACTTTTACTGCTGCTTCGTGAGATTGGTTTGTCGTTTCGCTCCTCGCAATGATGCTTATTTTAAATATCCAGCTCGTTAATAATCTTATCCATTTTAACTAAAGCCTGTTCATAAATAAATTGAAATCTTTTTTCCGGCTTTTTACCCATTAAATCATCTACTATTTTATCAACATTCTGAAAATCTTCTAAAGTAACTTTTAGAAGTGATCTTTTTTCTGGATGCATGGTAGTTTCTTTTAACTGCATAGGCATCATTTCACCGAGTCCTTTAAATCTACCAACTTCAATCTTAGCTTTACTACTCTTGGATAATTTATCTGTTAGCTTGGCTTTTTCCTCTTCATCATTTGCATAATAAGTTTTATTAGACTGCGTTAAGCGATAAAGTGGTGGTTTTGCTAAATATAAATGTCCATCTTCTACTAATTTTGGCATTCTTAAAAAGAAGAAAGTCATTAATAATGAAGCTATGTGAGCACCATCAACGTCGGCGTCAGTCATAATAATTATTTTCTCATAACGCAAGTTTTCTTTTTTATAATTCTTCAAACTACCGCAAGCAAGAGCTATTTCTAAATCTTGTATAACTTGATTATTAACTATCTTTTCAAGCGTAGAGCTTGCGACATTTAAAACTTTTCCCCATAACGGCAATACTGCTTGCGTTTCTCTATTACGTGCTTGTTTAGCCGAACCACCTGCCGAATCACCTTCTACGATAAACAATTCTGTACCTTCTGGTGAAGTTCTCGTGCAGTCAGCAAGCTTACCAGGCAAACGTAATTTTTGCGTAGCATTTTTACGAGAAATAGTTTTTTCATTTTTCCTATTTACTCTAAACTCAGCAATAGCTATGAAATGCTCAAGCAAGTTATTAGCTATAGTTTTGTCACTACTAAGAAAATGGTCAAAATGATCTTTTATAATATTTTCAGTAGGTTTGCTTACACCTTGAGATACTAATTTTTCTTTAGTTTGTCCTTGAAAAGTAGGCTCAGCTATAAAAATAGATAGTACAACACTTGCAGTTTCTAAAATATCTTCAATAGTTAAATTAGCAGTTTTTTTATTCCCAACCATTTCACCATATGCTTTAAGTCCACGTAGTAAAGCAGACTTAAGACCTTGTTCATGCGTTCCACCTAGAGGCGTTGGGACTGTATTACAATAAGATTGAATAAATGCTGAGTTATCATTATTTTGCCAACAAATTGCCCATTCAAGCTTTATGCCATCTTGTTCCGATTCAACATTCCCAGAAAAGATTTCCGGTGTAATTAAATCATCTGGGGTTATCTTTGAGCTTAAATAATCTTTTAGACCATTTGGGAAGTTTATTAATGCTTTCTTAGGTACATCGCTAGATACTTCAATTTCACACTCCCATTCTATAGTAACACCTCGATACAAATAAGCTTTCGATCTTGCCAGCTCATAAACTTTTTTAGGATTAAAATGTAGCTTTTCGCCAAAAATTTCTGGATCAGGGATGAAATTTATTGATGTACCTTTTAGCCTTTTAGGTGCTTCTTCACATATTAATTCAGTTAATTTTTCACCTTTTGCATAGCTTTGCTTATATAATTTCCCCTGCTTATATACCTTAATTTCTAGATGCTCTGCTAAGGCGTTAACTACTGATACCCCAACCCCATGCAATCCCCCAGCAGTTTGATAAACATTACTTGAAAATTTACCGCCAGAGTGAAGCGTAGTTAAAATAACTTCTAATGCTGATTTGTTAGGGAATTTTGGATGATTATCAATAGGAATTCCACGACCATTATCCGATATGGTTATACTGTGATCCTGATGCATTTTTATTGTGATAATACTTGCAAAACCAGCGACAGCCTCATCCATAGAATTATCAAGTACTTCAGAGACTAAATGATGCATAGCATTTAAGTCTGTACCACCAATATACATACCAGGTCTTTTACGGACAGGTTCAAGCCCCTCTAATACTTCAATATCTTTTGCACTATATGTATTGTTAACTATCTTAGATTTTTTTTCTTTGTTGAAGCTAAATAGATCGCTCATAAGTTAGAATTACGATTAAAAAAGAATTTTTTATACTTCTTTAAATTAAACTATTTAGTATAGAAAAGCAATTATGGTTTGAAGAAAATATATAATTAATAATAATGTAAGACGAGAATTAGTAACCCTTAGCTTTAGTCAGCATACAAGCTATATTAGTGTTTCCACGTGCTAGGGCGATATCTAAAGGATACTGACATTCAGAGTTTAAAGTAGAAATTTCGATACCGCGTATTACTAAAAACTTTGCTAAATAGTAGTTATCCTTATAAACGGCAGCGGTAAGTAATGTATCACCTTTATTATTTTTTTCTTGAAGTATAGGGTAAACGTCAAGTAAAACACGTAATTTTGAGAGGTTATTTTTGTCGATAGCTCTAAAAGAATTATCTATCGCACTACAATAAGATAAGGTAGCGGTAATATCTTTTTTCTTATTTAGGTCGTTGTCATATTTAACCAAACTTTCTACAGCCTTTCTTCTATCTGCATTTGCTATCCATTCTTCTTTTTTCTGGAATAGCTTAATATATGAATATATATCCATCTGATCTAAAGTAGCCTGCTCGGTTAACTTACCAAGTACAATATCATCATTAGGCAATAATAACATTTGGCTTTCATCTTTAGCAAATTTCGTTGCTGATTCCGTTAGCTCTGTATTAACGATATTATCTTGCTTCTTAACAACTACATTTGAAGAACTTACGGGAGTACTTGTATTTTGTTGTTGTATTTGCTTTTGATTAGCTGGAGGCGAATTGTTAGTAGTATTATTAGGACCTTGATTTTGATTTGCCGATAACACTTCAACAGGCTTTAATGGAGTATTCCAATCTTGCTTTTTTGGCGAATTTACATCGGCAGTAAATGTTTCTTTCGAATTATCAGTTTTGGGTGAAGAATCGGTTGTATTTGGTATTGTTGCAGGCGGAACTACAGGCTGTACCGCCGGTATAGGCGTATTACTAGGTGCAGTTGGTGCTGTCGGTTGATTAACTGTAGGTACAGGCGTATTAGGCGTAGATGGTGTTGCCGGTACAGGTGCAGGAGTCGTTACTGGCGGTGTTACTATATCATTTGCTGTAGGCGTAGGCTGATTAACTACAGGAACAGGAGTAGCTGGCATTACTGTTGGTGTAGGAGCTACCACTTGAGGAGGGGGCGGTGCAGTTACATTATCCTGCTGTTCATTCGCCTCTGGCGGAGGAGTAAGCTTTATATATTGATGCGTAGGCGGTAGACTAATAGGTTGATATACTTGTGTACGTGGTGCAGGTGGTACTACATAACTACCTGGACGAAGAGGTGGATTAGATATAAGAGATCCAGCCACTTTAAGCTCCGGCTGTGTTTCTTCATTATTTGCAGCATTAGGCAAAGGCGTACTATTTGCTTCTTTGTTATTAGAAGATGCCACATCTTTCGTATCATCATGAGAAGCTAAATTCGTATTAGCTTGATGGCTCTGATTGCTTGCACTAGGTAATGTTGCACTACCCATATCTATAAAAGGCTCAGATGCTTCTTTTTCACTATTCGTATCACTATGTGAAGCTAAATTCGTATTAGTTTGATGGTTCTGATTGCTTGCACTAGGTAATGTTGCACTACCCATATCTATAAAAGGTTCAGATGCTTCTTTCTCGCTAGAAGATACTGCATCTTTCGTATCATCATGAGAAGCTAAATTCGTATTAGCTTGATGGCTCTGATTACTTGCACTAGATAATGTTGTACTACCCATGTCTATAAAAGGCTCAGATGCTTCTTTCTCGTTAGAAGATGCCACATCTTTCGTATCATCATGAGAAGCTAAATTCGTATTAGCTTGATGGCTCTGATTGCTTGCACTAGGTAATGAGATGTCATTTTTGTTAGGTTCTTGTGACTTATCTTGTTGTGCTTCCGGTTTAGACAATGGAGCTTTTTTTGGTGATTTATGGAAAAACTGTTTAATCTTGTCGAAAAAAGACATAGATGATCCAGAGTCAGAAGTAGACTGCTCATCTTTGCTTTTTATATCAGAATTTTGTGATGGCATAGGTAATGGCGGTGGTGCAGCAGCATAGCTTTGCAACGTGACTAGGGATAGACTTATAAAAAATAATATCCTGCATAATTTATTTAACATATATTTCCCTATTAAATAGTTATTTGAGTTTATCATCTTGTAGCAGCTTTGACCTTGCGTGGATCAATTTTCCCGTCATTGCGAGGAAAAACTGTAAGTTTTGACACGAAACAATCTCAAGATGTTTAACAAGATTGCCGCGTCGAAACTATGTTTCTCCTCGCAATGACACTTAACCCAACACTCTCTACTTCCTACTATTCTGCACTAATTTTTTTATTTCACTCTCTACTAATTCTTTTACAAGCGAAGGTAGGTTTTTATCAAGCCATGTTTTAAGCTCCGGCTTTAACATTTCGATTACTAATTCTTCAAGAGCATTTTTAGATGAAACATTATTATCTAAATTTTTATCTTTAATAGTTGAGGTAAAATTTTTTAAAATATCATTTACTTTTTCGGCAGACTTAGTCGATATTAGCTCTTCTTCATCTTGGTCTATAATTTCTGTTAACTCAAGTATATCTTCGTCTTCATTGCTTAAATTTTTACGCTCGTTAATTACTCCTTTAACAGATTTTAGAATGTCTTCTATCGACATATCCTGGCTTTTCTTGCTTTCCTTACCCACTTAGAAACCTATAAACATTTTCTTTTTAATAGTCTTAAATTCCTCTTCAGGACTAAAATATTTTACTTTAAGTTTTAAACTTTGAGCAGTTAACTCACCAGTTAATGATTTCATCTGATATGCACTAAGTATAGAAGCTTTATAAGCATCAACACGTGTTATTTTTGCATCATAGAGCTTTTCTTCAGCACTTAAAACGTCTAACATTGTTTTAGAACCTACTATTTCCTCTTGTACTGTACCATCATAAGATATCTGAGCTGCCGCTACTCCTTGATCTGCTGCAATAATACGAGATTTTGCTGCTTCAAAACCCTCCCATATACTTATAACATAAGCCTGTACTTGTCTTATTGCACCATCAAGCTGTATTGCACTACTTCTTGTTTGATTTTTAGCCGATCTAATTTTTGAATATTGAGCTCCTCCATTTGGATAAATAGGAACATTAACAGATAAGATAGTAGTAACATTTTTGGTATTTATCTGCGGAGTTTCTAAATTTTGTGGATTATAGTTAGTTCTACCGGATTGTAACTGCACATTTACTTGCGGCAATAATTTTCCTTTTTCTACTAACTCTTGTGCTTTTGCAGAAGTTACACTATGTCTTGCCGAATCAATATCAGGATTTAAATTAACAGCTCTTTTTGTTAGTTCATCTAATGAATTTGGTAATCCTTGAGGTAAAATAGGCATAGCTATGTCAGTAGGTTCTATACCGAATACTCTAATAAAATTTGCTTTTTTTGCTTGGAAATCAGCATAAGCGGTTAGCTTATTCGTCTCTGCTGCTGCAAGCCCTGCTCTTGCAGTTGCTATATCTATTTCTGTTGCTTCACCAAGCCTTAATTTTTCTTCTACAGTATTTACTTGTTGAATATTAGTACGAACTCTACTTTCTGAAATATCATATTTCTCTTTACTTTCAAAATAATCAAGATAAGCAGTGATTAAGTCTAATAACACTTTTTGCTCACTAGAATAATATTGACCACGTGATGCTCTAAAAGCTGCTTGTGCAGATTTAAGAGCAGCAACATCTGAACCACCATTAAATAAAGATTGTTGAATTGTTAATGTTCCTTGATTATTGTCTATTTCCGGTGGGTTACCAGCTAATTGAGCAAATCTTTTATTAGTATATTTAGTCTTGTTGTTTTGCCTGTTAACTTGCAAACTCGCACTAGGCATAAATCCTGAAAAAGCTTGGGGAAATTGCTCAATAGCATTAACAAATTTAACTCTTGCAGTCTTCAAATCATTGTTATTTTTGTACCCTTCTGTTAAAGCTTCTTGCAAATCTATTGCAATAGCAGGAGAAGTTAGTAATAATGAGAAAATAAATATAGTTAACTTACGCATAAATTTTTTAAATGAGTTGGTAATATGGTAGTAAGATTAGTTTAATCTTTCAAGAATATAGCTATTCTTGAGTTAGATAATATAACATTATGTAACAATGTTAGCACGTAATATAACAAAAATTAATCCTAAGGGCAATGATAACTATTTTATATTTCATTTTTCTACACAAAGCGTTACAATTAATTAACAATTGATAATAAATAACATATATGCCTAAAACTCTAATAGATTTTTCTCAGTTTGTTGGTTTAAGTAAAGAACAAGAAACAGAGTTATTAAACCTTTTAAAAAGACTAAATAGTTTTTCTGGTTCTTTAAAAACTAATACAAAAGACTTAGAAGCTAATATTCTTATTATTTTAAAAAGCTCCTTAAAAGAATTAGCACAAACTGAAAATTTAGATTTGGAGAAGATAGAAAAACTTTTTGACAAAACAGTAAAAACATCTCTTAGTGAATTATCAAAAGCTTTAGATAAAACTTATCAAGACCAGCTAAAGACAAAAGATATATTTTTATTTGATGGAATTATCGTAGAAAAATGCTTAAGTGTTTTAAAGCAGATTCTAGAATTTCAAAAAGAATTAGATGAAGTTTATCCTGGTGCTTCTAAGAAAATTATAACATCGTTGGAGAATATATTAGTTGCTGTAATTGCAACTCAACTACCTATTCTTTCAACATTTATAAAAGCAAGCGGTATACTTGAAAAAGTCAATAATCTTATCGATCATGAAAAACTATTGCCAAAAATAACAAAATGGCATAACGATATTAAAAATATGAGGCAAGAAATAAAGGATAATAAAAACCTTAAGGATGTTTATAAAAAAGCTGAACAAGTTGCCGAAATTTCAGAAATATCCAACGAACCTATTAAGAAAATTACTGAGGTAGCAAAAAACCCTAATAATCAATCCTCGTTAGATTATGTGATAGAAGCTAACAAAGCCATACCAAAATTGAAAAAGCACCTCCTGAAGAGATGAAAACTGACAAACTACATTCTATCAAAAATACTATTAATGATAGATTGAATAGCACAAAAACAGAATTACTAAAAGCAGCAAATCCTGAAACTTCTTTTGCTGATAAAATAACTTCTTTATTTAAAGCAGCAGAAGCAGCTACCAAAATTGCAAGAGATGTGAAAAAATAGCAGGACTAATACCAGGGGGACAAAAATTAGAAAGCGTTATAAGCGGGATAATAACAACTAACCTAATACCTAAGCCGATTTTAGCAATAGCTAAATTAGCTCCTGAGGTAGCAGAGTTAGTTAAAGTAGGTAAGGCAATAGTTACAGTGCTTTCCAAATCACAAAACTTAAATCAAACACAAGGCAGGTCAAAAAGTGCTTAATACTCATATTTTAATTGCTATAGGATGTTTAGTAGTATTAGTACTATACTTAATATATAAAACAGCAGCACGTAAAAAAAATATTACGGCTTCTGGAGAAAATAATTCTGAGGAAACTTTTGCTCTTAATAACAAAAATCAGGATAATAAAAAACTCACCTTACAAGAACGAATAGAATTATCTTGGAAATTTCTTTATGATATTACAGAGACTATTCTCAATAAATTTACTAAAGACGATATAACTTTAGTGAATAAATGCGGTCGTGTTTTACTTGAAAATGGAGCACGTTATGAACATATAGTTGATCTGGCAATCCCTCGTGCCAAATCCCATACTCAATCTGTAGAGCAAGAGCAAACTAAAGACAAAAAAACTTTAGGAGTGTAATTTTTCTACCTTGAAAAAAGCAGATACTCGATATATAAACTACCTCTAGAAACAAAGCTTCCGAAGAGATCTATTCTATCTACTCTTCATTTATTAGCGATATACAATCCTTGTAAATATTTTTTTAAAAGATATTATTAGAAAGTTATAGTTAAAAATAATTGCAATTAATGAGCAAATTGAAACAAGGAACATTTATCACTTTTGAAGGGGGGGAAGGAATTGGCAAATCCACCCAATGCCAAATATTATACGAATATCTAAAATCTCAAAATATTCCCGTAATTCTGACCCGTGAAGTTGGTGGAACTAACGTAGCAGAAAAGATGCGTGAGATCCTAGTACATACCGATTTACTGCCGATGTCTGAACTTTTGCAAGCTATGGCAGCACGTTATGACCATATGGTAAAAAAAATTATACCTGCTTTGCAGGCAGGAAATATAGTAATATGCGACCGGTTTATTGACTCAACAGCCTGCTATCAAGGATTAGAGCTAGAAAACGGTATAGAACTCGTATATAATCTGCACAAAGATTTAATGCCGCCTCTTATGCCAGACATTACCTTTTTTATTGATGTAGAATCTTCTATTGCAATTGAGCGGTTAAATTCACGGAATATGAGCAATAAATTTGACGTAAGGGGGCTAGATTTTTACAATAAAATTTATGATTGCTTCAAGGAGTTAAGTAAAAAATTTCCTGAGAGGATAGTAACAATTAAGGCTTCTGATCTTGATCCTGAACAAGTACACGAATTAATAAAAAAACACTTAAATTTAATATGAATAATACCTACTATATTACCACTCCCATATATTATGTTAATGATGTCCCGCATATTGGGCATGCTTATACTAGCGTTGCAAGTGACGTAATCGCTCGCTTTATGCGTCTTAGAGGTCATGAAGTCATGTTTTTAACAGGTACTGATGAACATGGGCAGAAAGTAGAAAAAGCGGCTATCAATAAAAATATCGATCCGCAAAAATTTACTGATCAGACGTCCCAAAGCTTCCGTCATCTTATGACTGCTATGCATATTTCAAATGATGATTTTATCAGAACAACAGAAGAAAGACATAAAGAAGCAGTAGCTATATTTTGGCAAAAATTACTAGATAACGGCTCTATTTATGAGGGTTTTTATGAGGGATGGTATGCTGTACGTGATGAAGCTTTTTATGATGAATCCGAGCTAACACCAGATAAATTAGCACCAACCGGTGCACCTGTAGAATGGGTTAAAGAGCCTAGCTATTTCTTTAACCTCTCAAAATGGCAAGATAAATTGCTTGAGTTTTACGAAGCAAACCCTGATTTTATCAGACCTATATCAAGACGTAACGAGGTCATTAGCTTTGTTAAGTCAGGTCTAAAAGATTTATCAGTGTCACGCACCACTTTTAACTGGGGTATCAAAGTCCCAAATGACGATAAGCATGTGATTTATGTTTGGCTTGATGCACTTGCTAATTATATCTCAGCCCTTGGCTATCCTGATCAAAATAGCAATTATGGCAAGTTTTGGCCAGCAAATTTACAGGTAGTCGGCAAAGATATTCTACGTTTCCATGCAGTTTATTGGCCAGCTTTCTTAATGGCTGCTGAAATTTCGCTGCCTAAAACGATTATGGCACATGGTTGGTGGACTAATGAGGGGCAAAAAATTTCTAAATCACTTGGAAATACTATTGATCCGATTAAGCTGATAGAAGAATTTGGCATTGATCAGGTTAGATATTTTTTAATGCGTGAGGTAACATTTGGAGCGGATGGTAATTTTTCTCGCAGTAATTTAATTACCCGTATTAATAGCGAACTATCGAATAAGATTGGTAATTTATTGCAACGTACTACTTCTTTTGTTTATAAAAATAATGATGGCAAAGTACCGGCAATCATGCAAGATGCAATCAATAAAATGTACGAATTACCACTCTTAAAAACAGCGATTAAATTTGCTGAGCAAAATATTTTATTGATGGAAAAACCCGAAATTAACAAGATTCTTGATAATATTATTAATTTAGCCGAAGAAGCAAATATTTATATTGATAGCGAAGCTCCTTGGAATTTGAAAAAAACCGATCCCGAGAAAATGCTAGAGGTATTATATGCTCTGCTAGAAACTCTGCGTTATATCGCTATAATGCTTCAACCTTTTATGCCAAGCTCCGCCAGTAAAATGCTTGATCAGCTAGGGGTAAACAAGGAAGAGCGTTTATTTAAGCATTTATCAGTTAAGTTTGCTTTGACACCAGATAGCAATATTTTAGAACCGGTTATAGTATTTCCAAAAATCATCGATGTCATCCTCGCGTAAGGCTTGCTTGCGTGGATCGGAAAATGTCCTATATGTCATTCTTAGCTAAAAGCAGGAATCCAGGAAAAAAAGCATAAATACAGCAAATTTTTAAAATTAAAAACGTAGGTTATTTTGCTTTATACTAGATTCCTGCTTTTAGCTAAGAATGACATCGGAATCACGCAACAATGCCTCCCGTGGTGACAAGTTTGGAGGTGATCCACGCAACAATACCTACGCGGGAATGACATATACCTATCTTTCACTTATTAAAAACACATATGCTAATAGATTCACATTGCCACCTTAATTTACTAAAAGATGTAGAAATAGACAACATAATCAAACAAGCTATAGAAAATAATGTGCAGTACCTACAAACTATTTGCACTAAACTTGATGACTTACCGGTTATTTTAGAAATAGCTGAAAAATATGAAAATGTTTTTGCATCTGTCGGTGTACATCCTTGTGAGGTGAATAGTCATTGCGAAGCACTACAAGTGCTGAAGCAATCTCAGGAAATTTTAATCAAAACTTACGCTATGTTTGGTTCTAAATATCGTAAAGATGGAGAACGAAGCTGTTGTTGCATATAGTCATCTAAAAGCCCTAACTTTATTTGGTAGACCGTTTTACCTATTTTATTTGCAGTTCTTTTGAGAAAAGCCCAAACTAGAAATGCACAACTAATGTGATTACGTTGGATACGCTGTTTTCTGCATTGGCAACGTTCTATACCAGTCAGTTGCTTAATTTTTCTATGCATGCTCTCAATTACCCATCGCAAGCCAAACTCATCTTGTGCAGCTTTAGAAGATTTTTGAGTTTTGTTATTGGTAACAACATAATCAACTCTGTTGGTAGAAACAGTAAATTTAAACAAATTAACATGCTTATTTTTGGCAAATCCTTTTATATGAATCTCCATTCCATTCTTAATTTCTTCATCTGAAAACGTCAACTTGCTAACAGCTTTATAAGGCTCGTAATCACACGTTTTACTAACATTTCTATTGGCTTTAATAGGGGCATAATAATATTTGCCCAAGGAGTCAACATGTTGCATAATTTTGTGTGTAGCATACCATGTGTCAAAAAGTACAGTTTGAAAAGGAATCTTTTTACTATAAACAGCATTATTGAACATCTTTAGTAGGTGATCTAGTTTCGTCGCTCCATCATGATCAGGTGAAAAAATGCGATAATCTATTACCCAAAACTTATCAATATCGGGGTTATAATATACAAGACTCACTACTCCTATACCGGTAGTAACTCCACCTGTAGCTCCACTATACTGCGATCTAGCAACCTCTATTTTCTTTGTGTTCCTTTTGTTTAACACCGTATCATCAAATATTGTATATCCGTTAGATGAAAAGATAACATCATTCTTAATGTGTTCCCATAACAAAGAAGGAGTATATTTTTCATTTTCTAAAAATCTATTAATAACATCATGGCTACATTTCTTGGCATGTTCAGCGTAGTAGGTTAAACTATAATTCTTTTGGCTAATTGTTAAAAATTGACAGTAATCTGTTCTATTAATTGGTATTGCTTGCAATCTGTTCCTCTTTGACATGTTTAATTATTCTTACAATAATTTATCACTCTTCCACTCATAGCGTAAGTTTTGTAATGAGATTGCCACGTCAAGGCTTCGCCTTTCCTCGCAATGACGCTGCCACAATTATAGAACTTACTAATCACCCCAAAATCATTGGAATAGGTGAAACTGGACTTGATTACTATCACGAGCCTTATGATAAAAAACTACAAAAAGATTCCTTATTACATCATATAGAAGCCGCTGCTACAACAAAGTTACCGCTTATTGTTCATACAAGAGAAGCAGACAATGACACTATAGATATTTTAACCTCGGAAATGCGTAATAATAAATTTCCTGGGTTAATACATTGCTTTACTTCCTCAAAAAAGCTAGCGGAAAAAATGCTAGATATCGGTTTATATATTTCAATGTCAGGTATTATAACTTTTAAAAGTGCAACAGATTTACAGGAAATAGTCAAATATGTGCCACTTGACAGGTTACTGATTGAAACCGATGCACCTTATCTAGCCCCTACCCCTATGCGTGGCAAACAAAACGAACTGGCTTTTGTTAGATATGTTGCCGAGAAAGTCGCCGAACTTAAAAATATCACCTCCAAAGAAGTAGCAAATGTTACTACTAATAACTTCAAAACATTATTTTCTAAATTTACAAATTACCTAAATTCTAGTGAATGATACTCCTTGCAGCAGAGCTACGAGGTATCTATCCAAAAAGTTTTAACTGTTTTTGTTGAAATGCTTTATAAGAAGGTTTGCCTGAACCTTGATTTTTTACATAATTAACGCGAGTTTCGTATTCAAAAAGTCGCTGTATAGCTGATAAACAGTGGGTTACGGGGATATTGATAATACTGTTTTTGTTATAAAGTGAGTACAAAATACAAATTGCTAATTAAAATATGGTATTTATAGTATAAGAAAAAAGTTTATAGGTTATTGAAAAAACTTTAAGAGCAATAACCTATGATAATGGATTTTACAGAAATATTTTGTTACGTCGATGATTTTTTTCAAGAATTAGACAAGCATACAAATTCAATTACTAACCATAACAACAAATCTGGTCCTAAAAGTCGACTTAACAGAAGTGAGGTAATAACAATTATAATAGGCTACTGGCAGTCATCTTATGATTGTTTTAAGAATTATTATCTGAAGCAAATATGGATTTATCATCAAAGAGATTTTCAATTAGTAAGCTATAGTCAATTTATAAAAATAATAGGTCCACATTTACCACTATTAGTACTGATATTTAATTCTATTTTGGATCAGTGTGATGGCCTTTCTTTTGTAGATTCAAGTAGTATAGAGGTATGTAAGAGATACCGTATTTCAATGAATAAAGTGTTCGCCGGCATAGCAGCACGCAGTAAGACAACAAAAGGTTGGTTCTATGGACTTAAACTACATCTAATAATTAATAGAGCCGGTGGTATAGTTAAAGCATCTTTTAGCCCTGGCAATAAGGATGATAGAAAACAGCTGGAACTGATGATCAAAAATCTTTTTGGTAAAGTATTCGGAGATCGTGGTTATATTTCACAACAATTATTTCAACAACTTTTAGAGCAAGGAATTTTTATGGTAACTAGGGTAAAGAAAAATATGAAAAATAAACTTATGTCTATGTTGGATAAAATATTATTGCTTAAAAGAGCATTAATAGAATCTGTGTTTAGTAAAATTAAACTATTGGGGAAGTTTGAGCATTCAAGGCATAGATCAGTTACAAATGCCTTTGTGCATATGGTTGCAGCACTGATAAATTATCAAATGTCTGATAATAAACCTTCTATTACATCTCTCTTGATATGCTAAATCCTATGCTATATTAATTCGAAACTCGCGTTATTTAGAACCAAACATAGCGTAAGTTTTGAATAATAAGTCAAGTTTTTTGACAGATTTTGCAATAAAAAGTGCTTCTTCCTGAGTGTTTTGTCTTAATTATGCTACTAGAGCAGCCTAGGCACTCTTGCCCCCCTCTTGCATAAACCATAAGTTGTTGAGTAAAATAACCTGGTTTATTATCACCATTAACAAAATCTTTAAGAGTAGTTCCGCCAGCAATTATAGCTTTAGATAGAACATTCTTAACTGCTGCGATTAAATTCTTTATCTCATTATCATTTAAATCTTTACCTAATTTATCAGGATGAATTTTAGCTAAATGAAGACTTTCAGAAGCATAAATATTGCCAACCCCAACGACAATTCTATTATCCATGAGTAAATTTTTTATTGGTACTTTTTTATTCACCAGCTTACTCTTTAAATATTGAAGCTCAAATGAATCAGATAAAGGCTCTAATGCTAGATTAACAAAAAAATCTTTTTCCAAAAGCTCAGTATGCAAGCTATAAATCATCCCAAATCTTCTAGTATCGTTAAAAATCAGTTTTTCATTATTACTTAAGTTCAAAACTACATGATCATGTTTTTTGACTTCATAATTATTTTGTTGCAAAGTAAACCTACCGCTCATACCTAAATGAATTATCAAAGAATGATTATTATCAAAGTCGATTATTAAATATTTAGCACGACGCCTTACATTTACTATATTTGTATTTGTGATTTGGTCAGCTAAATCAGCAGATAATTTATAACGCAAGTTATCTCTTTTAAACTCCACTTTCTTTATAACAAGCCCTATTAATTTACTTTCTAGGGAGTTTTTTAAAGTTTCTACTTCTGGAAGTTCCGGCATTTTTACTATTATTTTAATAATTTTATGTTTATACTATATCAGATAATTATAAATTATACATATGGAAACTACTTATTCTACTGATGATACCGAAAGCAGAAAAGGTTTTGAATCTGCTTTTGGTATATGGAAAGATATGAAATTAGATAGTTTAGAATATCAAGCTAAATTACGGGATGAATGGATACTCGATGAACTTGAAAATAACATATATATTACTAATAAATAAAGAGTTGGATAGACGAAGTTTTATTTGGAAAAGAGCAAGGCGGCTTGAAGCTGATAACCGCAGCGTATTATCAGCAAAAGACAGCATATTAGTCAATTCAGCCTCATTTTGTGACAGGCGTAAGGAGCGAAGCTTATAATAATAAGCGAGTCGACGAACAATGAAGCACAAGATGAGGATCAATTGACTAGAGCCAATTTTTCAAATAAAACGAGTATAATCATGAACCAAACAAATTTTGGATTTAAGAAAATAGAAGCAAACGAAAAACAATCGCTTGTAAATAGCGTTTTTTCTAACGTTGCTGATAAATATGACTTAATGAATGACCTTATGAGCTTTGGAATGCATCGCTTATGGAAAGATCAGTTTATTAGACAAATTCCTAATCTTAACTCTAATGTGTTAGATGTCGCTAGCGGTAGCGGCGATATTGCTTTAAAGCTTGCTAAAAAATCGAAAGACCGAGGTAATAATATCTCTTTAACTTTAAGTGATATTAATGAAGAGATGCTAAGGCAGGCTAAGAAAAAATCAATTGATCTAAACCTATTTCAGAACCTTAAATTTACTGTAGCAAGTGCCGAAGAATTGCCATTTCCTGATAATAGCTTTGACTATTATACCATTGCATTTGGGATTCGAAACGTTCCTGATATTAATAAAGCTCTAAAAGAAGCTTATAGGGTTTTAAAACCGATGGGTAAGTTTGTCTGCCTTGAATTTTCTAAAGTAAAAGAAAGTTTGTTACACGATTTCTACAAATTTTATTCATTTAATGTTATTCCTAAAATCGGTCAAGTAATTACTGGTAACAAAGAAGCTTATGATTATTTAGTTGAGAGTATAGACTTATTCCCATCACAAGATGAGTTTAGAATAATGATTAAAGAAGCAGGCTTTGAAGAGGTTAATTACAAAAATTTAAGTGGAGGCATTGTTGCTATCCACAGTGCATATAAGTTATGATTTGTAATTTTTTTAATTTACTACGTATTTTCTATATCATTAGCAAAAAGCAAATTTTGACTAATACACACGATGTGAAAATTCCAAGCAATTTTAAATTTATTGGTTATGTATTAGCATTATTTTTTGCTCCATTCTCATTATTAAAAAAATCAAAAGAAGATTACGGCAAACGTTTAATAGACTCTTTAAATAGCCTTGGACCGATTTATATAAAATTCGGGCAGACGCTTTCCACTAGAGCCGATTTAGTAGGAACGCAAATAGCATATTACTTAAGATTGTTGCAGGATAAATTACCACCATTTGATAGTAAGGTGGCAAGAGGGATAGTAACGTCATTGCGAGAAGACATTTATGTCGACGAAGCAATCTCAGCAAGTAAACAAAAGATTGCCACGCAGTCTACGACTGCTCGCAATGACGCTATCCCTTTCTTACACTTCAACGACACACCCATAGCTGCTGCGTCAATCTCGCAGGTACATAAGGCACAACTTGCAACAGGTGAGTATGTAGCAGTTAAAATATTGCGTCCTGATATTCATAAAAAATATAACAGGGATATTAAGCTATTATATTTCCTTGCAAAGATTGCCTCAAAATTCTCTAAAGCCAAAAGGCTAAAACCGATTAAAGTAGTTGATAAATTTCATGAAACTATGAAATTTGAGCTTGATTTACGCCTCGAGGCTGCTGCTGCTTCAGAGCTTGCTGATAATATGCGTAAAGATCATAACGTAATAATTCCTAAAATATATTGGGATTTAACATCAGAAAATATACTAACTACACAGTGGTTAGATGGCACTTCTATATATGATACTTCGATATTGAAAGAAATGGGTTTAGAGCCAGCAAAAATAGCTCAAGACTTTGCCGTAATGTTCTTTAACCAAGCTTATAGAGACGGCTTTTTCCATGCTGATTTACACCCAGGAAATATCCTGGTAGATAAGCAAGGTAAGCTAATTTTGCTTGATTTTGGTATTATGGGCAGACTTAAGGAAAAAGATCGCTTAGCTGTTGCCGAAAGCTTATTCGGCTTTTTAAATCGCAATTATAAATTAGTTGCTAAAGTACATTTAAGAGCCGATTACGTCCCCACAGATACCAATTTAGATTTATTTGCCCAAAGTTGTAGAGCTGTTACCGAACCGGTCGTGGGTGCACCTACTAAAAATATTTCCGTTGGTAAGTTACTTGCTCATCTATTTAAAATTACTGAGGATTTTGGTATGGAAGTGCAGCCGAATTTATTACTATTGCAAAAAACTTTAATAATGGTCGAAGGTATAGGCAGACAATTAGATGAGAATGTTAATATGTGGCAACTTGCTGAACCTTGGATTAAAAAATGGGCTGTCAAAAACTTAAGCCCTGAAGCAAAACTGCTAAGATTAATAAAGCATTATCTAGAAGAATTATATGATAAAATGGAAAAATTATAATAAAAAACTATTGTAATATAACCATACCCTTAAAGATTAATAGAAATTAAAAAGTAAAATTTTGTAAACCTTTAGATAATTATAGTAAACTAATATTAACTAAATTATATAAAGGTTTTAATATGTCTAAGAGCCAGGATCAGGAATCCATTGATAAAATAAAACAGCAGCTTGATGAAGAATATAAGAATCTTACTTATTTAGAAGCAGGTTGGGCAGCTCTTGGAATCGAAACCGGTAATAAAACATATGATGAATTAAATAAACAATATTTAGACCTTAATAAAGGTAATTTAGGTATAATGCAAACAGTTACTCAGGCGGTTAGCGATGGTGCTAGTGCTTTACAATTCACGTGGGAAGCTGCTCAAGTTTTGCCTGATCTTATAACAGAATTTAACAACTTAAAAGCTGCCAAGAATGCTGCTGATAGTGCCAGTTCTATTGAAGCGGGTAGCAAAATGGTACAAGATGCAGAATCGCTTGTAAAAAAATGTGCTAATATTTTACATTCAGAAACAATATCAAATAATTCTAAAGAAGCTATTTTGTAATCTACTATTATTCCCTATGTTCTTACGCCTATTTTAAATAAACGACTTGGTAAAATTACTAAGAATTTTCAAACTTCCGAAACAGAAAAAATAAATGTATAGCTTAATGCGATAAGGTAGTGACTTTTTTAAGAGCATAGTAAACCGCATCAAAAAAGTGCTCAAAATTAGAAACAGTTTTTCTTATTTCGTTCTTGATTTTAAACCAGTAATGCTCAATAGGATTTAAATCTTACTATTACCCACAATTATAAAATGCTGCTAGAGTATTCACTGATCATTTTAAATAAGAAGGATAGGCGATATGCAAGATATAGTAACATACGGGATAAATATATCAAGCACTGGTTGGTTAGAGAATGAGCTCAGGCATGTTGACTTTAAAGATAAAAGACTTATAAATCGGCTTATTAAAACCAGTAACTTACTTGATAGCAAAGCATCCGGCACAATAAATCAAAGTTGCAGATCCTGGAAAGATGCGAAGGGAGCTTACAGACTATTTAGCAATGATAAGTTTGATATAGATGAAGTCTATTCTTCGCATCATGTGGAAACACAAAATAGAATCCAAGGCAAAAATTTAGTGTTTGCAATTCAGGATACAACTTACCTGGATTATGACACTCATATTAAGACAAAAGGGCTAGGCAGTATCTCCAAAGCTTATACAAAGCACAAACAGGGTCTTATTATGCATAGTACTATTATAGTGACGCCAGGAGGTCTGCCTTTAGGCCTTACCTCTCAGCAATGTTGGGCACGTATCGCAAGGGAAGAGGATCAGAAGGAAAAAGCAAGGCGTAAGTATATCACTCACATCAAAGATAAAGAAAGCTATAAATGGATTAACGCGTTTGAGGAAACAATTGCCAATATTCCTGAAAATACTAGAGTTATTACGGTTGGAGATAGAGAAGCAGATATCTTTGATTTGTTATGGAAAATTGAAGAATCAGCTGCAGAATTTGTAATTCGCAACAGACAGGATAGGAAATTTATTTGCCCGGAAAATGGTAAAACAAAAATACAAACGAAAATAAGTAAGCTACAGTCCAAGAAAGAGATTAGACTGAAAATCCCAGGCAATGGACTTCATAAAGCAAGAAAAGCAAATGTTGAAATTAAATACACATATGGGCACATACCAATTAGGTCTGTATCTTTATATGGCCCTGAAAATACTGATCACAAAATCAGTGACAAATTAGCTGTTTATGTTGTAAGCGCTAAAGAAATTAATGCCCCTGTTGGAGTAGAGGCAATCGATTGGACTATACTGACCAACATCCCCGTGAGTAGCTTTGAAGATGCTGTTGAGCGTATAACTTGGTATAAGCTAAGATGGAAAATAGAAGAATATTTTAGAGTTCTGAAATCAGGATGCAAGATAGAAGCCTCTCGCTTATCTGCCGAAACAAAGCTACAAAAATTAATTGCCATAAAAAGCCTCATTGCTTTTAAAATTTTATATTTATCAAAAATAGCCTCAACTTGTCCTGAAGAGAGCTGCGATAGCATACTTACCACCCAAGAATGGAAAACGCTTTATATGCGCGTGCACAGAACAAATAATACTCCTGGCAAGCCTCCAAATATAAAAGAAGCTATTATTTTGCTTGGTAAATTAGGAGGCTTTATGGCAAGAAAGAGTGATGGGTTGCCCGGAGCAATGTCTTTATGGCGGGGATATGAAATCCTTCAAGAGAGCGTAATGATGCTATCAATTGTTAGTGGTAAAATTTGTGGGTAATAGTAAGGATTTAAATCAGGAGAGTAAGTTGGTAAAAATAAAATACTGCAACCAAAAGATTCAATTAACGTTTTCACTTTTGTACTTTTATGAAAATTAATATTATCCATTACTACTATCTGACCAGGCTTTAACTCTTTGATCAATATCTCTTGTACATAAGTTTCAAAAATGTCCTTATTACATGTCCCATCAAATATTATTGGGGCAATAATATCTTTGGCAGACACCCCAGCAATCATACTAATCAGTGATTTATGTTGATAGACCCTTTCACCATAACATCTTTGACCGATAATGCTCCACCCGTGTTCTCTACAGCTATTATCTTCTATCCCAGATTCATCGATAAATACTAAATCTTGTTTGTCTATAGTTTTTAGTTTCAATATAAACTCATTCCTTAGACCAACATCTCTTTTGGGATGAAGAAAAGTTTTTTTTATAACTATAACCTAATTTATTAAGCAATCTTGATATCGTACTTGCAGATACTTTTTGACTCCAGTTGTTAGCTAGTTCCATGGTGGTTTTATCAAAATTTAATTCTATAAATTTTTTAAATCCCTCTATGTCTCTTATTATTCTACGATGTCCTGTATGATAACCACTTTTTGCTTTGATATCGCCGGTTTGTTTCTTTAATTTTTTCCATTCTATTATAGTCTTCCTACTAATAGAGTATATCTCAGAAGTCTCTTTTATTGTTTTACCATCTGTTAAACTTTTTATTACTCATATTCTTAAATCGTATGAATATGCCTTTGCCATAAGTTTTTCATTTAGTATAATCTAACTCATACTCTAAGTCACTATCTTATCGCATTAAGCTATACTGGATGGCATAAGTCCTAAATTTATGAGAGAGTTATCTACAGTTGGAGTAGATATAATATCTAAAGCTTTAGAAAATGACCTAAATCCAAAAGTGCAAGAAATATATAAAAATAAATGATACTCCTCGCAGCAGAGCTACGAGGTATCTATCCAAAAAGTTTTAACTGTTTTTGTTGAAATGCTTTATAAGAAGGTTTGCCTAAACCTTGATTTTTTACATAATTACGTAATTTCCGCTCATCACCATGTTTACATACTGTGCTCATAAAATATCCTTTACTCCAAAACTCACTTCCCCATAATTTTTCTTTAAGATTTGGATATTTCTTAAACATTTCCTTAGATGTAATACTTTTTATGATTTGAGTTATTTTTGTTGGGCTATACATTGGTATTGACTGTAGTAAAAAATGTACATGTTCTTTATCTACTCCTATTTCCAAAAATCTAATTTCATAACGAGCTTCTATGTCCTCACAAATTTTACATAAATAATCGTCTAGTTCCTCATTGAATATTACTCTTCTATACTTTGCCGGTGTTACTAAATGATATATTAGTACTGTGACATTATCACTTTTATGTATATAACTGCTTTCTTCCATGCATCTAGTATATCACGAAGCAGACCTTCGGGGAATTAAACCCTAAGAGATTAATAGATTTTTAGAAAATGAAAAATATACTCCTTCTTTGTTATGGGAACACATTAAGAATGATGTTATCTTTTCATCTAACGGATATACAATATTTGATGATACGGTGTTAAACAAAAAGAACACAAAGAAAATAGAGGTTGCTAGATCGCAGTATAGTGGAGCTACAGGTGGAGTTACTACCGGTATAGGAGTAGTGAGTCTTGTATATTATAACCCCGATATTGATAAGTTTTGGGTAATAGATTATCGCATTTTTTCACCTGATCATGATGGAGCGACGAAACTAGATCACCTACTAAAGATGTTCAATAATGCTGTTTATAACGCGAGTTTCGTATTCAAAAAGTCGCTGTATAGCTGATAAACAGTGGGTTACGGGGATATTGATAATACTGTTTTTGTTATAAAGTGAGTACAAAATACAAATTGCTAATTAAAATATGGTATTTATAGTATAAGAAAAAAGTTTATAGGTTATTGAAAAAACTTTAAGAGCAATAACCTATGATAATGGATTTTACAGAAATATTTTGTTACGTCGATGATTTTTTTCAAGAATTAGACAAGCATACAAATTCAATTACTAACCATAACAACAAATCTGGTCCTAAAAGTCGACTTAACAGAAGTGAGGTAATAACAATTATAATAGGCTACTGGCAGTCATCTTATGATTGTTTTAAGAATTATTATCTGAAGCAAATATGGATTTATCATCAAAGAGATTTTCAATTAGTAAGCTATAGTCAATTTATAAAAATAATAGGTCCACATTTACCACTATTAGTACTGATATTCAATTCTATTTTGGATCAGTGTGATGGCCTTTCTTTTGTAGATTCAAGTAGTATAGAGGTATGTAAGAGATACCGTATTTCAATGAATAAAGTGTTCGCCGGCATAGCAGCACGCAGTAAGACAACAAAAGGTTGGTTCTATGGACTTAAACTACATCTAATAATTAATAGAGCCGGTGGTATAGTTAAAGCATCTTTTAGCCCTGGCAATAAGGATGATAGAAAACAGCTGGAACTGATGATCAAAAATCTTTTTGGTAAAGTATTCGGAGATCGTGGTTATATTTCACAACAATTATTTCAACAACTTTTAGAGCAAGGAATTTTTATGGTAACTAGGGTAAAGAAAAATATGAAAAATAAACTTATGTCTATGTTGGATAAAATATTATTGCTTAAAAGAGCATTAATAGAATCTGTGTTTAGTAAAATTAAACTATTGGGGAAGTTTGAGCATTCAAGGCATAGATCAGTTACAAATGCCTTTGTGCATATGGTTGCAGCACTGATAAATTATCAAATGTCTGATAATAAACCTTCTATTACATCTCTCTTGATATGCTAAATCCTATGCTATATTAATTCGAAACTCGCGTTAATGTATAGCCCAACAAAAATAACTCAAATCATAAAAAGTATTACATCTAAGGAAATGTTTAAGAAATATCCAAATCTTAAAGAAAAATTATGGGGAAGTGAGTTTTGGAGTAAAGGATATTTTATGAGCACAGTAGGTAAACATGGTGATGAGCGGAAATTACGTAATTATGTAAAAAATCAAGGTTTAGGCAAACCTTCTTATAAAGCATTTCAACAAAAACAGTTAAAACTTTTTGGATAGATACCTCGTAGCTCTGCTGCGAGGAGTATCATTTGCCAATCCAGGGTTTATTTTCACCATATTTTCTACTAATTCTTTTTCATTATTTTCTTTTGCCTGACGAAAAATATTTTTAACGAATTCTTCATTATAATCATTAACATAATGTTTCAACATATTGGGGCTTTTAGAATTTATCGTTTTAAAAAATGTTAAATCTAATGGCTCAAATTTTTTTGTGATATTAAAGAATCTATGATTGCTTCTTCCATTGCAGGTGTAATTAAATTATAGATATCCTTCACATTACTATTGGGGGGTAAGTTTAAGATGGGTATTTCTTCGGTCATTATTTCTCCTAAATTGATAAAAATTAAATTCTTGATAATTTAAAGTTTATAAACTTAGGAAAAACAACACAATAAACAGAGTTGAATTTGATATTATTTAATTGATTAACGATTGTTAATTTATCACAACTGAATTAGTTACTGAAGCTTTATATTTTCTGCATCCCATTCGTGAGAAACATTATTATATTTAAGTATATAAGGCTTAGTATCTATGGAATCTAGCGTTATATCCGCTCTCATTTCATCATGAGACGAAATAATTTCATTATAGCCAAAATGAGCATAATATGGTTGATAATTTTTAAACCTGATGGTTATGAACTTATCTTTAGTAATATTCGGCATCAGCTTTATTAAATCATCAAGATTATTTAGCTTTAAATCTTTTATCTCAAAAATTTGCAGTCTATAAACATTTTTATAATCTTTAGTAAAAAATGTTGGGATAGAACTAAAGCTGCTACCGGACTGAACGGAAGCTATGGCTAGAGATTTAAGCGGAATACCTGATTTGTTACTAAAATAATCATCTACTTCAAAAAATATAGCACCGCCAAAATTTATCATTCTACTGATTTTATTATTATTGACGTTATATAAATTTACTGTTTGCTCAAGCTTTTTTCCATCACGGAATATAGTAAGTTTCGTAACAGCGTTTTTAGAATTATCCATTTCTCTATCGAGCATTGCTAAATTACCGCCTAGCTCTTTATCATTAATAGCCCAAATAATATCACCGGCTTTTAAGACTTTTTCGGCAGGTGAACCGGCTAAAACTGTCTTAATGCTTATAACTCTATTTCTGCTATCAGGAAATTTCTTTATATATTTATCCATTTCCTCCTTGGGGAAATTATTATGTCTAACAGCTTTATTTAAAGAATATAAATCACTTATTATTCCTATATGTTGCCTTGTTGGCTCTTTATTATTTTTCAAGCTTTCTAAAGTGCGGATTACATAATCGCCGTGCAACGCTAAAGAGTGGGTCTTACCACCGCCATATAATACGCCTATAGCCTCAATCTTATCATTAAGCACTGGTGAACCACTAGCACCACCGGTAACATTTAAATTAATTATATAAGTACCTCGCGGCATCATACCATCAATATTATATAGATCAGACAAATATCCAGTATGGAAAGAAAAGCCTTGTGCCTCGGTATTACCGACTACAAAAACTTTCTGGTTTAATTTTGGGGACTCGCTAGAAAATGGTATTTCCATTGCGGAGTCAGGTATATCGTTACTTACTACCTTTAAAACGGCATAATCTTGCCAAATATCATAATATATTAATTTTGCTTCAGCTTGCTCACCATTATAAAAGGTAACAAAATAAGTACCGATTGAGCTAAGCCCAATAACGTGAGTATTAGTAACTATATAACCATTTTTCTTATCATTAATAAATCCGGTTCCTGTCCAGCTATTTGTATCTTCATAAGCTGATACGGCAATCCTAGTATCAATCGTTACAATCGCTTTCTTAGCTTTTTCAAATATGCTACTACTTATTTCCGGCGATGCTAAAACTATATTATTTAATAAAAATAGATTAACGATAAATAAAATTTTTGGTAAAATTAATAATTTTTTCATTCCCACCTCTTGTAAAATCATTAGATCAGCACTATATCAAATAAAAAGCAATAAACAAAATAAAAAATTAATAGAGGATTTATGGGAAAAGTAATAGGTATAGATCTTGGAACCACCAACTCTTGCATTGCAGTGATGGAAGGTAAGGAGCCAAAAGTAATAGAAAACTCTGAAGGTGAGCGAACTACGCCATCGATTATAGCTTTTGCAAATGGTGAAAAATTAGTTGGTCAGTCCGCTAAAAGACAGGCTGTAACTAATCCACGTAATACTGTGTATACAGTAAAGAGATTAATCGGTAGAAATTTTACCGATCCGATGGTTAAAAAAGATCAAGAAATAGTGCCGTATAATATAGTTAAAGCTGATAACGGTGATGCATGGGTTGAAGTTGAAGGAAAAAAACATTCACCTAGCCAAATTAGTGCTTTTATCTTACAAAAAATGAAAGAGTCAGCTGAAAATTATTTAGGTGAAAAAGTAACACAAGCTGTTATTACTGTGCCTGCTTATTTTAATGATGCACAACGTCAAGCAACAAAAGATGCTGGTAAAATCGCAGGGCTTGAGGTTCTTCGAATAATCAACGAACCAACTGCAGCAGCTCTTGCTTATGGTTTTGATAAATCAGCAAGCAAAACTATTGCAGTTTATGACCTTGGCGGCGGAACATTCGACGTTTCAATTCTTGAGATTGGTGATGGTGTTTTTGAAGTAAAATCAACTAACGGCGATACATTCCTTGGTGGTGAAGATTTTGATACAAGAATATTAGAGCATTTAATAAATACTTTCAAAAAAGAAAGCGGCATTGATTTACGTAACGACCCGCTGGCACTTCAGCGTTTAAAAGAAGCAGCCGAGAAAGCTAAGAAAGAATTATCATCTGCATTAACCACTGATATTAATTTGCCTTATATAACAGCTGATAATAGCGGTCCAAAACATTTAAATATTAAATTTACTAGAGCAGAACTTGAAAAATTAGTAGATGATTTAATTGAGAAAACCATAGAACCTTGCCGTAAAGCTTTAAAGGATGCAGGCTTAAAAGCTTCTGATATTCAGGAAGTAGTGCTAGTTGGCGGTATGACAAGAATGCCAAAAGTACAAGAAGCGGTGGAAAAATTCTTCGGGCGTGCACCACATAAAGGCGTGAATCCTGATGAGGTTGTAGCTCTTGGTGCAGCTATTCAAGGCGGTGTATTAAATAAAGAAGTAACTGATATATTATTACTAGACGTTACACCTCTATCTCTTGGTATCGAAACCCTAGGCGGCGTATTTACAAGATTAATTGATCGTAATACCACAATTCCAAGTAAGAAAAGCCAAGTATTTTCTACTGCCGATGATAATCAGCACGCAGTAACTATTAGGGTATTCCAAGGTGAGCGTGAAATGGCAAAAGATAATAAGATGCTTGGGCAGTTTAATTTAGAAGGAATCCCTCCTGCTCCACGTGGCGTGCCGCAAATAGAAGTGACTTTTGACATTGATGCAAACGGCATAGTGCATGTTTCGGCTAAAGATAAGGCTAGCGGTAAAGAGCAGAGAGTAACAATACAGGCTTCCGGCGGTCTTAACGATGCTGAAATAGAGCAAATGGTTAAAGATGCTGAGAAAAACGCTGATGAGGATAAAAAACGTAAAGAGCTTATTGAAGCCCAAAATGCTGCTAATAGCTTAGTTTATTCTACTGAAAAAACCTTAACAGATTATAGTGATAAATTATCGTCTGAAGATAAAGGAGGGGTAGAAAAAGCCTTATCTGCTTTAAAAGCTGTTTTAGATTCAGAAGATGCTGCATTAATTAAAGAAAAAACAGAAAGCTTAACCGCTGCTAGTATGAAAATTGGCGAAGCAATGTATAAAGCACAAAGCGATGCTGGTGCTGCAGATAGTGCTTCTGAAGAAAATACTACTAGCAACGAAAAAGTAGTAGACGCAGACTTTGAAGATGTAGAGAAGAAGTAAAGTAAAACGTCATTGCGAGGAGCGTAGCTTTGTTGCAATCTCATTAAACATCCTGAGATTGCGTACGTACAATTACTTTGTAATTTCCTCACAATGACGTTTTATTAGTTATATATAGCCCAAAACAACCATATAATATAATTTCATGTCACAAGATTATTATCAAATCCTTGGAGTTAGCAAAACAGCAAGTAGTGCTGATATTAAAAAAGCCTATCATAAGCTAGCTAAACAATATCACCCTGACAATGCAGCAGCTGGAGATACAAACGCTGAGAAAAAATTCAAAGAAATAAATGCTGCTTATGAAGTTTTAAAAGACGAGCAGAAAAGAGCCGCTTATGACCGATTTGGACATGATGCTTTCCAAAATCAACAAGCAAGAGGCGGAGCTAGCAGTCAAGGCGGTCATCCTTTCGGTGCTGATATCAACGATATATTCGGTGATTTCTTTAGCGACTTTATGGGAGGCGGTAGAAGAAAACCTACCTCAAGCAAGGTTAGAGGCTCTGATTTAAAATATAATCTTACGATTAATTTAGAAGAAGCGTTTCACGGCATAGAGAAGAATATCAGTTTTTCCAGTGAAGTAAAATGCGATACTTGTCATGGTAGTGGTTCTGAAAAAGGTGAAACTGCAACTACTTGCGATGCTTGCGGTGGCGTAGGTGCAACTAGAGTTCAGCAAGGCTTTTTTATGATTGAACAAACTTGTCATAAGTGCCAAGGTAATGGTCAAATCATCAAGAACCCTTGTAAAAAATGTCATGGCTTAGGGCGTTACCATAAGCAGCGAAATTTATCGGTGAATATTCCCGCAGGTGTTAAAAATGGCACTCGAATAAGACATCCAGGCGAAGGTGAAGCAGGTATTAGAGGCGGCAATAATGGCGATTTATATGTTGATATTGCAATAAAACCTCATGATATTTATAAGGTAGATGGAGCAAATTTACATTGCAAATTACCTATTAGTTTTGTAAATGCAGCCCTTGGAGGCGAAGTAGCGGTACCGGTAATTGAAGGCGGCAAAGTTAATTTAACCATTCCGGCAGGCACACAAAACGGTGATCAGCTAAGATTACGCGGCAAAGGTATGTCTAAAATAAGATCAACTATTAGAGGCGATATGCTTGCACATGTGCATGTTGAAGTGCCTAAAAATTTATCAAAAAGACAAAAAGAATTATTAGAAGAGTTAAGAAAAGAATCTGTAAATGAAAAAGAAAATGATGGCAGCTTTTTTGATAAAATGAAAAGTTTATGGTCATAAAAATGATACTCTTCGCAGCAGAGCTACGAGGTATCTATCCAAAAAGTTTTAACTGTTTTTGTTGAAATGCTTTATAAGAAGGTTTGCCTGAACCTTGATTTTTTACATAATTACGTAATTTCCGCTCATCACCATGTTTACCTACTGTGCTCATAAAATATCCTTTACTCCAAAACTCACTTCCCCATAATTTTTCTTTAAGATTTGGATATTTCTTAAACATTTCCTTAGATGTAATACTTTTTATGATTTGAGTTATTTTTGTTGGGCTATACATTGGTATTGACTGTAGTAAAAAATGTACATGATCTTTATCTACTCCTATTTCCAAAAATCTAATTTCATAACGAGCCTCTATGTCCTCACAAATTTTACATAAATAATCGTCTAGTTCCTCATTGAATATTACTCTTCTATACTTTGCCGGTGTTACTAAATGATATATTAGTACTGTGACATTATCACTTTTATGTATCAAAACTTACGCTATGAGTGGAAGAGTGATAAATTATTGTAAGAATAATTAAACATGTCAAAGAGGAACAGATTGCAAGCAATACCAATTAATAGAACAGATTACTGTCAATTTTTAACAATTAGCCAAAAGAATTATAGTTTAACCTACTACGCTGAACATGCCAAGAAATGTAGCCATGATGTTATTAATAGATTTTTAGAAAATGAAAAATATACTCCTTCTTTGTTATGGGAACACATTAAGAATGATGTTATCTTTTCATCTAACGGATATACAATATTTGATGATACGGTGTTAAACAAAAGGAACACAAAGAAAATAGAGGTTGCTAGATCGCAGTATAGTGGAGCTACAGGTGGAGTTACTACCGGTATAGGAGTAGTGAGTCTTGTATATTATAACCCCGATATTGATAAGTTTTGGGTAATAGATTATCGCATTTTTTCACCTGATCATGATGGAGCGACGAAACTAGATCACCTACTAAAGATGTTCAATAATGCTGTTTATAGTAAAAAGATTCCTTTTCAAACTGTACTTTTTGACACATGGTATGCTACACACAAAATTATGCAACATGTTGACTCCTTGGGCAAATATTATTATGCCCCTATTAAAGCCAATAGAAATGTTAGTAAAACGTGTGATTACGAGCCTTATAAAGCTGTTAGCAAGTTGACGTTTTCAGATGAAGAAATTAAGAATGGAATGGAGATTCATATAAAAGGATTTGCCAAAAATAAGCATGTTAATTTGTTTAAATTTACTGTTTCTACCAACAGAGTTGATTATGTTGTTACCAATGTCATTGCTAAAGTAAAAGGGACCAGTAAATTGCACGAAAAAGGGACCAGAGAATTTGGTGTAACCTAATAAGGTTATAATGTGCAATATTCACTAGATAATTAATTAAAATAAATATCTAGTGATACAATGATAAGAATAAATATGTACACAACAATTATCACCCTTTATAAGCAAGGCAATAGTCAAAGAAATATTGCCAAACTAACGAGAATAGACCGTAAAACAGTAAGAAAAATAGTAAACCGTTATGTAGAGTCTGGTACAGAATCTCCTGCACCCTATGAACGATCTTCAGCACTGGATTCTTGGCACGAACAAATAATTGAGTTATTAGAAAAGAATCTAAGTTACATAAGAATTTTTGAAGAGTTAAAAATTCAAGGTTATACAAAAAGTTATGGTTCGCTAACCCGTTATATCAAAAAATATAAGATACAAAATAACAGTTGCATTCGTTTTCATACTTTAGCAGGAGAGGAAGCACAAGTAGATTTTGGTGACATAGGCTTACAGTATAATTCTAAGGGGCGTAGAGTTAAAGCATATGTATTTAATATGCGTTTAAGTTATAGTCGCCTTGATTATTATGAAGTAGTGTTTGATCAAAGTTGTCAAACATGGATACAATGTCATATCAATGCATTTAATTATTTTGCTGGCAGTCCAAAAGTAATAAAACTTGATAATCTTAAAGCTGGAGTGGTAGATAGCAATTTCTATGAGCCCGTATATCAGAAGGAATACAAACGTTTAGCTGATCATTATGGAATTTTACTTTCTCCTTGTCGTGTATATCAACCTCAAGAAAAAGGCAAAGTAGAATCAGGAATAAAGTATGTCAAAAATAATTTTTTTGCTGGACGTAAATTTCATAGATATGAAGAATTAACACATGATCTTGCTAACTGGTTAAATAAAGCAAATAACCGAATACATGGTACTACTAAAAAAATTCCTCAGGAACTATTTGAGCAAGAAGAAAGTAATAATTTAATGCCTTTACCATTAGAAACGTTTGATTTGTCATCGTGGCATAATCGAAAAGTAGCAAAAGATTGTCATATCACCATAGATAATAATTATTATTCCGTACCGGCAAAATATATATACAGTGAGGTACTGGTACAATTATCACCAAAACTTGTTCAAATATTTTCTATCCAAAATGATTTAATAGCAAGGCACGTTAGAACAGATGGCAAAGGAATATTTACCACTAATCCGTCTCATTATGCCAAATATAAACGTCTATGCCCAGGTTTTATAGAATATAGTGAACATTATCAACAACAAATGCAGCAGATAGGAAATAATTGCAGTTTATTATTAGAGTTATTACAACAAACACGAGTAAATGATTGGCAACGTTGTGCTAGAGGTATTATTTCTTTACGTAAGGTTTACAATGATGAGTTAATAGATAAAGCTTGTCATAGAGCATTACATTACGGTATAAGTTCTTACTCTAAAATTAAAAATATCTTAAATAGTAATGCAGTAAACTTACCATTGCCAGAGTTTGGAGGTCAGAATGCAGAACTTGCTTAATGACCTACGTAGTTTTAGATTATCAGGTATAGTCAATAGCTTAAATGAAAGGATTATTTATGCTCAAAATAATAAACTAGGATTTAAAGAATTTCTCTCACTATTATGTGAAGATGAAAAATCTCACCGTAAGGATAATAATTACCGTCGTCGTAAAAGTGCTGCTAAATTACCAGTCACTAAAAATTTAGAAGACTTTGATTTTCAGTTCCAACCAAGTATTGATGCCAAAGTAATAAGTGATTTATCTACTTGTGATTATATTAATACTAAGGGCAATGTCATATTCATAGGTAATTCTGGAACTGGCAAAACTCATCTTGCTATTGGATTAGCATTAAAAGCTTTAACACGAGAATACTCTGTATATTTTACTACGGTATCGGATATGCTTTATAATTTACATATTGCAAGAGCAGATAATAGCTATCACAAAAAAGTTAAATTACTCTTATCATTTGACTTATTAATTCTTGATGAGTTAGGTTTTAAGCAATTACCAAAACATTCAGTAGATGATTTTTTTAATATTATTGCTAAACGATATGAAAATAAATCTACCATTATTACCACAAACAAGGATTTTGAAAGATGGAATGAAATATTTGCTGATGAGTTATTAACTCATGCAATTATTGATCGAGTAGTACATCATGCACATATACTAAACATCACAGGTAAAAGTTATCGTATTAATAACTATAAATTTGGAGGTCATTTGACATAAAAATTTTTACATATAGTGGTCCCTTTTTCGTGCAATTTACTGGTCCCTTTTTATTTGACAATGACACTATAAAAAACCAGCTTAAATAGAACTTATAGCTAAAATATTGTTCAAGTAAGTAATTAATATATTTGATTAAAGCTATTGGAATTATAGCAAAACTTACGCTATGTTTGGTTCTAAATATCGTAAAGATGGAGAATGAAGCTGTTGTTGCATATAGTCATCTAAAAGCCCTAACTTTATTTGGTAGACCGTTTTACCTATTTTATTTGCAGTTCTTTTGAGAAAAGCCCAAACTAGAAATGCACAACTAATGTGATTACGTTGGATACGCTGTTTTCTGCATTGGCAACGTTCTATACCAGTCAGTTGCTTAATTTTTCTATGCATGCTCTCAATTACCCATCGCAAGCCAAACTCATCTTGTGCAGCTTTAGAAGATTTTTGAGTTTTGTTATTGGTAACAACATAATCAACTCTGTTGGTAGAAACAGTAAATTTAAACAAATTAACATGCTTATTTTTGGCAAATCCTTTTATATGAATCTCCATTCCATTCTTAATTTCTTCATCTGAAAACGTCAACTTGCTAACAGCTTTATAAGGCTCGTAATCACACGTTTTACTAACATTTCTATTGGCTTTAATAGGGGCATAATAATATTTGCCCAAGGAGTCAACATGTTGCATAATTTTGTGTGTAGCATACCATGTGTCAAAAAGTACAGTTTGAAAAGGAATCTTTTTACTATAAACAGCATTATTGAACATCTTTAGTAGGTGATCTAGTTTCGTCGCTCCATCATGATCAGGTGAAAAAATGCGATAATCTATTACCCAAAACTTATCAATATCGGGGTTATAATATACAAGACTCACTACTCCTATACCGGTAGTAACTCCACCTGTAGCTCCACTATACTGCGATCTAGCAACCTCTATTTTCTTTGTGTTCCTTTTGTTTAACACCGTATCATCAAATATTGTATATCCGTTAGATGAAAAGATAACATCATTCTTAATGTGTTCCCATAACAAAGAAGGAGTATCATTTATAGAAAGCATATTAATCAAAAAATTAGTTTCTTTAAATGAGTTTCTTAACATGGGGCTCAATCAACAAAAGTTCTTTGTTGATAATATAGATAATTTCTTGCAAGGGAATTATTCTATAGAGAAATCCAATAATGAATTCACTTTCAAAAAATGTGATGTTCCTATAATAGATCAAGAGATAACTGATATGTCTGTAATAGGCGTAGCTTCTGAATTTCCTACAGATCAAATATAAAAAATACAAGCTGCTACTGTCTTTTAGTTGGTAGTAGCTTCATCTCTCAATTATTTCATCTCCTAATAATTCAGATTCTAGCTCATAAAAATTAGGATGAGGACCAGATTCAAAAATATACCATGCTTCATTGTATAAAATAGTTATAAATTCATCGGTTTTATTAGCCAATTTTATATTATGCTCAGACCACTTTGCCTCACTATAAGGATAAAATAATAACTTCTTGTTGGTGTAATCTTTAGTTATAACCATATTTTGACCTTCTATATGTATAACATCCCTCAGCATATATATACTCAATTTTAAATTACAGTTATTGAATATATTATGCCAATTATTTAAATAAGTTGCATAAAATCGTTTTTATAGGTATAATTTTCTTTTTTTAATATCTTCATAATATGTCACAAAAATTAGGTTTTTGGGCAGTTTTTGCATTAGTTACCGGTAGCCAAATCGGTACTAGTGTTTTTATACTTCCTTTGAGTTTAGCACCTTACAGTATATATAGTATATGGGGTTGGGTGTTGTCGCTATTTGGTGCTATGAGCATCGCACTCGTATTTTCATATCTATGTGCAAAATTTCCTAAGACAGGCGGTCCGCATGTTTATATTCGTGAAAGCTTTGGTAAAAAAGCCGCCTTTTTTGTTGGTTGGACTTATTGGGTTATCTCGTTCATCAGCACTAGTATAGTCGTAATTTCTGCTATAGGTTACCTGACTCCTTTCTTCAAATCACAAGCAATATTAGACTTAATATTACAAATAATATTACTAGCTGCCATTATGATCTTAAATTTAAAAGGTCCTGAAGTGGCAGGCAAAGCAGAGTTTTATTTAACATTATTAAAATTCGTACCTTTATTAATAGTAGGATTATGTGCATTATCGCACTTTAATATAGATAATATAGCTATTGCTGAGGAAGTAGAGAATTTAAGCGTTCCAACCATTATGGGTAGGGTAGCACTGCTTACTTTCTGGGGGTTTATCGGAGTAGAGTGTGCAACAACTACGGCAGGCTCGGTAAAAAATCCTTCTAAAACTATCCCAAGGGCTATAATGCTTGGAACTTTCTGCGTTGCCGTATTATATCTTATTAATAGTATCGGTATAATGGGCTTAATTCCTGCATCTGATCTTATTATTTCCAAAGCTCCTTATACTGATGCCGCAGCTTTATTATTTGGTGGTAAATGGTCTAGTGTGATTTCCGTTATTGCTTCCATTATTTGCATCGGCACGCTTAACGCTTGGGTACTAACTAGCGGACAGATTGCTTTAGGACTCGCTGAAGATGGTTTATTGCCGAAATTTTTTGCTAAGAAAAATAGTAATAATGCACCGGTATGGGGGATTATTGTAAGTTGTCTTGGCATCGTACCTTTATTAGTATTTACGGCGAATGATAACTTTGCTGAGCAGATCACCAAAATAATAGATTTTTCGGCAATAGCATTTTTATTTGTTTATTTGATTTGTAGCTTGGCTTTTTTAAAAGTAATTCTTAGTTCAAAGAAAAATTTTTCTTATTATTATTTACTGATTGCCATAATATCAATTATTTTTTGTGCTTGGGTTATTTATGAAACGCCTATTAAAACATTAATCATAGCAAGTGCTTTTACTATAGCCGGCATTCCTTTATATTTCTTATGGTATAAAAGTAGAAAATAGCTTTTGAGGAACATGTCAATTGTCGTATGGCTTCGATGTCATTCCCAGTAACGACAGAATCCAGTTTTTTATTGTCATTAATAGTATTGGACGGTGTCATTCCGTAGCTTGCCACGGGGTCTTGTATCACAAACTGTGTTCCTAAGATATTTTAATCAAGTTAGATAGTATAACGAATATGAGCTATTCAAAGTGTCTTAAGCTTGCACTTTACTTCTCTATTTTTTTAACCTAAGGTAAAATTTCCTATTGACTTTTTTATAGAAAGGTATAAGTTCTTTACAATTTAATTTTTTGTAAAGAAATTACGCTGGGCTATGTAAAAGAGCAAAAAAGCTTAACACGTAATCAAAAAGAAGCCATAGGCTTACTATCAATTGGCACATTTCTTGAATATTTTGACCATAGTACCCTACAATTTTGTAGAGATATTGAAGAAAGGTTGATTTAAAGGGTAATAAAGTAGTATAAGGTGGATTTTTTGGAAAACAATGCACCAAATACTACTTCGAGAATTAATTTTATATATAGATGGAAATAAATCAAGATTAAAATGTTTGTCTGGAATGATAATCAGTCTAATGACTGGAAGTTCTATTTATCAAAAAGGTTTAGCCCTTGGTATTGTAGGTGATGCTAAAATATCATCAAAAACCCATAGGATTTATCGTTTTTTGAAAGAATTTACTTTTGATTATATGAAAGTTGCATCATTGATATTAAGCTTTTTTTGTATAGAAAATTATGTTGTAGCAATAGATCGAACAAACTGGAAATTTGGGAAATCAGATATTAATCTCTTAGGGTTTAATTCCCCGAAGGTCTGCTTCGTGATATACTAGATGCATGGAAGAAAGCAGTTATATACATAAAAGTGATAATGTCACAGTACTAATATATCATTTAGTAACACCGGCAAAGTATAGAAGAGTAATATTCAATGAGGAACTAGACGATTATTTATGTAAAATTTGTGAGGACATAGAGGCTCGTTATGAAATTAGATTTTTGGAAATAGGAGTAGATAAAGAACATGTACATTTTTTACTACAGTCAATACCAATGTATAGCCCAACAAAAATAACTCAAATCATAAAAAGTATTACATCTAAGGAAATGTTTAAGAAATATCCAAATCTTAAAGAAAAATTATGGGGAAGTGAGTTTTGGAGTAAAGGATATTTTATGAGCACAGTATGTAAACATGGTGATGAGCGGAAATTACGTAATTATGTAAAAAATCAAGGTTCAGGCAAACCTTCTTATAAAGCATTTCAACAAAAACAGTTAAAACTTTTTGGATAGATACCTCGTAGCTCTGCTGCGAGGAGTATCATTAATATCTCTTATATTATGTTTACGTGACCGTCCTATCTTGCAAGGACCAACAAATGGAGCTAAATGTATCCTTTCTTCTTCCACTATATCACTGGGATACATATTCCTACTTTATTATTTTTTGACAATATAAATTATTTCTTATATCTTTTCAAGACAGGCTCTTAGAGCAGATTAATATATTACCTTTAACCTTGGTAATAAAGACTTTATCACCAGCTTTAGCTTTCTCGTTTGGTATAAGGTAAGCATTCATAATGACCCCTGACCATTTTACTTGTCCAAGGTTTTCTTCAGAAATTAACTCGCTATAAACTTCAGCTTCTTTACCTATCATATCGGAATAGTTTTCATTAGAAGTAGTTTTGCTATATACGTATTTTTTGAGAGGATAATATAATATACAAAACCATATGAGAGATAATAAACCAAAAAGCGTTATTTGATTTGTTAAGTTAATTAAAGGGTAATGATATATTATAAGAGCATTTGACAATGCTCCAAATCCAAAAAATAAGAAACCAATATTTGGAACTGCAAAAAATTCTGCAATTATACAAATTACTCCGATTATTAACCAAATTTCAGTTAAGTACTCATTTATCATGAACATAAGTTTTTAAAAATAATATAACATCTGCGATGTCTTGCGGTTTTGATATACCGGCAAAAGACATTTTAGTACCAGGAGCATAGCTACTTGGTTTATGCAAGAAAGCAAACAAACTATCATCATCCCAACTACCTACAAGATCTGATAGAGCAGGGGAATATTTATAATCGGATATACTTGCTTTAGGACGACCTGCTACATCCCATAGATGAGGTCCTATCTTATTTGGACCATCTTTATCAAGAGAATGGCACATTAAACATTTTTTAGCTATTTCACGACCATTATCAGCATTTGCAGTTTTCATCAATTCCGGTATATTGATTGGAGTTTGTGCTTGCGTAGTAGGGGTTTCTGAAACTTCCTGCACTGCAATACTATAACCTCGATGTTTTGGTTCTAAAACTGGTTTATATAATATATTTGCAATAAACCCAACCATCATAGCAATTAAGCTTGCAAACAATATAGCTGCAACAATTTTATTTAATTCTTTTCCAGACATTTACTTTTGTTTTTTATTAGAATTTATACTATAATTTGGATTATAAGAAAAGTTAATTAAACAAATAAAATAAAAAAATAAATGGTCGATTTAAAAAAATCAAGATTTCGAATAATATTAGATAAAATTAATAATAATTGGAATCGTTTTACAGAAAGCAAAACCGGTAAAATATTACTTAGTAATTCTTTAAATTATGCTATTTCATTAACAGGGGTAGCAATTGCGATTTCAGGGCTTTTTACACCTGTATCGCCTATAGTTATAGTAGTAGCTACTATAACTGCGGTTAGTGTAGGAATTCAGGCTATAAATGAAACTATTAAAATACGCAATTTACGTAAACTTCATAAAGAAAATAATTTATTAGTACAAAATAGAAATGCTAAAGTCCAGCAAGATTATATATTATCATTAGAACCTAGTTTAAACGATATTCTAAAAAGTGAATTATTTACACCACCTAAGAAAGAAAAAGATTTAAATAGTGATAAGTACAAAGTAACTAGCAGAAATCTTAAAAGTGTTGGTATAGTACTTACGAATAATGTAGCTGGTATAACTTCTGCTATATCTACTGCTATTGTTCAAGGAGCAAGCGGAAATGTACTTGGAGTTTTAAGAGCTACAGGTTATGGCATATTAACTTCTATTTCGTTAATTACTGGAGGGCTTAGTGAAAAAGAAAAAAATAGAATAAGAACAATATTTAAGTTAAATATAAATGAAGAATGTAAAAAGCACGACACTCCAGATTATAAAAATTTAGATCAGTTGGAAAAATATACTAAAGAACAAATTCTGCAAACAGCAGCGTTAAAAAAGTTAATTACCGATAAGAATTATTGGAAAATGAAAGATCATGATAAGAGAGAGAAATTTCAGGAGATAAGAAATAATTTTATTTATGAAATAAGAAATAATGGGTTCAATGATTTTTGTAACAAAAATAAAATATCATTAAATATTGAAAAAGAAAGTTATGTCAAAGATATTGGTAGAGTAATGAATCCGTTTTATGAAAAACCTAATAAGGCTCAAGAATATAGCAACTTAGCAAATGTTATGAATAAAAGAAGAAGATCTACTATAGCTCGCTGGCATTAACAAACTTATGAGAAGTACTATCGCTAAATATTCGTTGTAATAACTCGTTATTAAGAGCATGACTAGTTTTATAGCCATTGATTGAGCTTATAATGTTATTACCAGAAGTATATAGATCGCCAAATAGGTCTAATAATTTATGACGCACAAATTCATCTTGATAACGTAATCCATCAGGATTTAAGACTTTATCTTGATCGTCTATTCCTATTGCGTTCTCAAATGAAGCACCTAGAGCAAGTCCTTTACTTTGTAAATAATCGACATCTTTCGTAAAGCCGAAAGTACGAGCATCGGCAATATTATCATTAAAAGATTCTTGTTTTGAAAAGACTAAGCTTTGTCTTCCTATAGCTTTACTATTAAAATCAATAGTTAAATCTATTTTCATGTGATCAGAAGGTCTACATATCAATTCGCAATCTTTATGAGCAGCTGTTACTTCTTTTAAAATTTTTAAATATTTTTTAGGAGCATTTTGTAGTTTTTTCCCAGCACATTCAATCATAAAGACGAAAGGCTTACTACTTCCATCCATTATAGGAACTTCAGGACCATCTATTTTGATAATAGCATTATCAATTCCGCATCCCCATAATGCAGCCATTATATGTTCAATTGTTGAGACTTGTATTTTGTTGCTATTGCTTATAGTAGTAGAAAGTAAAGTATCAGAAACGTTAAAATATTTTGCTTCAATATAATTATTTTCTGAAGATATATCCGTTCTTACGAAAATAATACCGGTATTTTCTTCAGTAGGTTCAATAGTTAACTGAGTACGTTTCCCAGAATGAACACCTATTCCGTAACAGCTTACGGGCTTTGATAATGTAACTTGCTGCATTTAAAATACTAATAACATATACTTAAAATATTAATATTTAATGCTGAATGGTGCAAGGTATATTATGTTACAAAATGTTACATATTTAAATTATACATCTTAAAGGTACAGCAAGAAATTTGTCAGAAAAACTAATTATTTTGTTACCATTGTAAAGTATAATGCCACGTATAATTTGTGATGCTAATGCTTCGGACAAATCTTTTAGCCCCGCAAAATTTTGACTTTGAATAGTTTCCGTACTTTTACACTCTAACCCACAAAATATATCACCTTTATGTAAAAGAAAATCAACTTCTTTTCCTAAATGTGTGCGATAAAACGTTTGTTCTATTCCTGTAGTTAAAGTTAATAACTTCCTTAATTCTGCCCATAACCATGTTTCAAATATTCCTCCATAATAAGGACTTTTTGGTAATAGATCAGGAGTTGTTATACCCTGTAAATATGATGCATAACCTGAATCATTCATATAAAATTTGGAAGTTTTAATTAATCTTTTACGGGTATTACTAAACCAAGGTGTTAACTGATTTATCTGAAAAGTTGTTTCTAAAATCTCTAAATATCTTGATATTGTTCTCTGGTCTAATCCTATTTCATTACCTAAATTCTTTTGATTTAATAAATTACTGCTTTGTAAACCAATCAGACGAAAAAGCCTAGCAAAAGAAACGACATCCAAAAATTTATTTATATTTCGTACATCTCGTTCAATATAAGCTGATTGATAAGAAGAGAACCAACGTTCACGAAATCTTTCTTGCTTTTTTAGTGCGATTTCTGGAAATCCACCATAAAAAATATATTCATTGAGAAATTGAGTATTTATTTCCGGTTTATGTTTTAGCTCTTCAGTCCATTTATCCTTTAATTCAGGGATAGTTCTGCCGGAAAAAATATCTGATATAAAAGAAGAGGGGTTATTTTGATTTAAAATTTCTCCTAAACTTAACCCCTCAAGATGTATTACATCAATGCGTCCCGCTAGGCTTTCAGATATTCCGGGGTAAGAAAAAATATTAGCTGATCCGGTTAAAAGAAAACGCCCTGGTTTCTTATCTTCATCTATTGATTTTTTTATAGCTTTTAAAAGATCGGGAGCTCTTTGAATTTCATCAATAGCAAGAGGATAGCTTACGTTTTTTATAAATCCGTGAGGGTCTGCGGTTGCTGCTTCTAATTGCGAAATATCATCTAAAGTGATATAGGATTTAAAAATTCCCTCATCACACAACTGCTTTACTAATGTAGACTTACCAACTTGCCTAGCTCCAATGATAAGAACGGCAGAAAAATCTTTTAAAGATTGCTTTACAAACGATGTTATATGTCTATTTATCATGTTGTAAATTATAACATGCTAATGCTATTATTTCCAACATTTATTTTTTTATAACTCTTAACCAAGCATCCCAGTCACGTTTGCCTAAATCTTCTTCAAATGATAATAAATCTTTTACAGTTTGTTCACATGTTTCTTCGGAGGGTATTATAAGTTCTTGTTTGTTAGCTAAATTTAGTAAACATTGTGTTTTGCAAGCTTGCTCTAAATGATAAGCAAAAAACATAGCTTCATGTATTGTTTTCCCGCAAGTAATAACACCATGGTTGCGAAGTAGCATCACATAATTTTGTTTGAGATCATTAACTAGCCTGCCGCTTTGTTTATCGGCGTCTAATATTAAAGAATTATATTCATGGTAAGAAATTCTGTTGTAAAAATGTAATGCCCATTGGCTGATTGGCAATAACCCGCATTTCAAAGCAGAGACTGCAATACTTGCTGGAGTATGGTAATGGAAAATAGCTGAAATATCAGGGCGTGCTTGATAAATGCTTCCATGAATAAAGTAGCCAGTCTTATTATATTGATATTCCTCTCCCTCTAGAATTTTCCCATCTAAACTAACTTTTAAAAGATTATGCTCTGTTACTTCTTCAAACCTAAGCCCAAAAGGATAAATATAATAAAAATCAGCATTTTTCGGTCTTGTTGATAAATGGGTGTAAGTGTGGTCATCCATCGACAAATATGCCATTATTTTATAGGCAGCTGCTAAGTTGTATTTTATGTTAGTCATGAGTCAAGATAATTTTATTGTGTGGTTTGAAGTCTTCATTGATATCACAGAGGATATTTATAAAAAAGGTATGTATGTATTTGCTCTTTCCATATCTATAATTGCTTTTTTAGGAGTTTTTAGGCATTCTTGTAGATGTTTTTTATTTAAATATGGTGCTAAATTATAATTCAATATATGACATTGTAAATTATCTTTTTTATTACTAAAATTAAATGTGACTTCATTTCCCTGCTCTAGCAATTTTTTAATATTTATTGTTTGGTCTATGAAATTCTTTTGTTCTAAACTTAAGTGTTTGATTCTTAGAATATTTTTCACTACTGAAAATGAAACAACAGCAAATAATAACATAAGAATAAATAATTCTTTTCTACTCTGTTTTTCATTTAAGAAAATACTAATTTTTACATACGCGACAGCAACCATACCTATACCCAGAACGTAACAACCAAGATATCGAAGTAACGAGGCTCCTTTAATTGCTTCTTCATAGCTAAAAGTAAAGAAATATAGATATAGTCGCCATAAAGCAAAAATTATGCCGCAAATAAATGTGGCTATTAGAAAAAATTTATATTCTGCTAACAGTTTCGGTTTATATTTACGAATTCCATACCAGGCAATAAAACAAATAGTATATACAACTAAACTTCCTTCTTTTACTAAAAATTTTAAAAGAAACTTACCATAATTTAGTAATAATAATTTATGCTGTTCATTAAAATTTTCTACAATATATATTAAATTACTAAAACTATGCTCTTTTCTATCTAAGAAATCGTGAGTATTCCTAAAATAATCCATTAAGATAAAATTGCATAATATTGGTAGAATTAATAAAATTACATAGGTAATATAATCATGTGATGTTTTAGGTTTTTTATCAAAAAATGTATAATGCAATATAAGAATTATCGAAGCAAAACTTGCAAGCCACGCTCCGATTTCTCTAAATAAAGGAAGTAATATAGCGATAGGTATAATCAGCTTTAAAGCTTTTTTCTTATCTTCTTCAAGAATATAAATAACAAGAATAGATCCGAACATTAGCCCTATAGTACTATCATTATATATAGAGCGAAGTCCTGTCGTATATAATACTACTGCACAAAGTATAGCAGAAAATAGTAAACCGGTCTGCCAAATTTTCTTATTGGAAGCTAAAGGAGCTAAGAACATTAAATTTAGTAAGAAATGAGCAAATAGCACATTTCCGTCCGAGTAACCTGAAAGCATTAGCATAAAGTAGTGGTAAACAGCGGCACCTCTTGGATAATGTGCATGCGTAGAAATAATAGAGGTAAGTGAAGTTTGGTTTTCAAAAAATCCTGAATATAATAGTTCTTTAGTAAATATTCCCCAATGGGAAAAATCATCATAAGCATGCAGAGATGCTTCTCTGGTATAGAGGGAAAATAAGAGATTCGTAAGAAAATCTATGTCGATTTATAAATGCTAATAATATACCGATGAAGTAAAGTAAATAGGTAGCAGCCATTAACAGATTTAGTATAGCACAGCAATATAAAATCGTAATTAATATGCTAATTGTTATAGGTATCGCATGATTTAATTTTATTTTGAAATATTTTGAGAAAAAGCATGAAAAGCCAAAAAAGCTTAATATCGGTATGATAATCATTTACTTTAATAATAATTTAGATGTCACATAATAAAGATTAAAAGTTTAAATGTAAACTTTTCTATTGTTATTACAGTGCAATTGACTATATTTAATAGATATTAGTAATTTTTTTAAATAAAGAATAAATTATTTAATATGGCAACAGCAGATACATCCAAACGTAGTGATAAATTACGGAAAAGCTTAGAAAAAACTTTGTCTTCTTCTAAAGCTAATAAATTAATTAATAGTGCAATTAAAGATTTGTCATCTTCAAATGGGTTAAGTTTTAAAACAATCTTACTTGGAGCAAAATTTACTTTAACTAATCCTGTAAATACTTATAACCTTGTTAAACTTGCTAATTCCTCTGATACATATCTTGATCCAGAATTTCAAAAATCACTTCTTGAGGAAAAACCAATATGGGAGTTTTTAAAAAAGAATGCTAGTAATTTACCTAAAATAGGGCAAATACTTGCTAAAGCTGGATTTAGAGAGTTTCAAGAAGGTAATTTCTTAGATCAGAAAGGCTTGGATATATTAAAAGAAAGTTTCAAAAATGACGAGGTGCTTGATCAGCTTAAAGAAGTTGCAGTAGAGGTAAAAAAAGATGAACCTAATTGGAACAAAGTAACTTCTAATACTTTGGATATGCTTACCAAAGATAAAAACTTTGAAAAGTTTTTTAATGAAAAAGAAAAGGATATTGCAAGCTATATAAAAATTGGAGCAACTGAAATATTACCAGGCGATTATATCAAAAGTTTTGATGACATATTACAAAAACCGGAAAGTAACCAAAGCTATGCAGAAGTGCAAAAAATCTTTGATAAAAATCCTGCTTTAAAACAAGAAGTTGCTGAAAATATAGATAATTTGAGGTCTTTAAAGGAATTTAATAACCTAAGTCCTGAAAAACAGAAAGTACTAAATAGCTTTGTAGCAGATGCTAAACAGCAGGCTAAACCTGCCTTGAAAGAGTATTTTGAAAATTATAGAATTGATCCCAAAGTTTTAAGTACTGTTCCTAGTTTATTAAATGAAATTCCTAAAATAAAAGAAGTTTTTGATACTCTTAATGATCCAAATCAAGGATTAATGATAGCTATTGAAAAAACTTTAGAAATGACTAAAGACAATAAAGAATTAAGAGATTTTTTTGCTAATAATAAAGAATTTTTACCAAATGCAGCTTTAGGCATTATTAAAAATAATCCTGATTTGCAAAAAATGACTAAAGACAATAAAGAATTAAGAGATTTTTTTGCTAATAATAAAGAATTTTTACCAAATGCAGCTTTAGGCATTATTAAAAATAATCCTGATTTGCAAAAAATGACTAAAGACTATTATTTTGATAAGCAAATGCTTAATATGGTCGGCGAAATGATGTCAAAGCCTGAAATGGCACATGATATTATGTTAGATGTAAATAAAGGCGATTATATGAGCGTGACAAATAGTTTAATTTTAGCTCTCAATGATCCGTCGTTTAAATTAAAAGATACATTGCTGCAGCAAAGTAAAGATGGCTTATTTGATAATTTATTCAAAGGTGTAGTTGAGGTAGATGCAAAAGATAGCGGTGTCATTAAACAGCAACTTGAGAATTACGGTCTACAAGCAGAAGATGTTGTAAAGCTTAGCAAAGTGATGCCTTTATTGCTTGATAGGGCTGAATCATTACAAAAAGTTTTTAGCAGTTTTGTTAAAGGTGATTATACAGGAATTGCAAAAGAGCTAATTACATTAACGAAAGATAATCCTGAAATTCAGCAATATTTAAATGATAATAAAAGAATATTCGCAAAAGTAGGAGTTAAGTTAGGGCTAGATTATGTAACTCAAGCAGTAACAAATATATTTAGTGGGACACCGCAGCCGGTAGAAGATAAAATTACAGATAAAAACATCCTTATTGATCAAGCGGTTGATAAAATATTTTTACAAGCTAAATCGGAAAGTAAGCAAAATTTACCTAATAAAAAAGAATTTGCTAATGAAGTAAAAATATTATGTCAAGAAAATCCAGAACTTGAGAATTATATTGTAGAAAAATTAAGTTCAAAACCTATTAGTAGTGTAGGGGACGTTTCTACCCAAAAAACGAATCAATATAGACATGTTTCAGATCATACAAATTCTCCTATGCAAGTGCTGAATCCTTTATATGAAAATTTAGTAAATAAACAAGATGTAAAGGCAGGACTCTTAGCAAATATGCTAAGTGAACAAGTTTCGCAAAAGCTATTTGATAGAGGTGATAATAGGGGAGAAGATTTTCATATGATTAATCAGACCTTAAAACAAGTAATTTCCGAGCATATTAAAGAAAACCCACATAGTATAGATCATTTTTCAACACCTGAAAATCAAGAAAAGCTGACAAACAATATTGCCAATACTTTAAACGATAAATCTAAATATACTTGGGCTGGTCTTGCTACTGGCGGCGTTTATCTACCAAAAGAGATTTTTAACGAAGAATTAAAAGGTAATTTAAAAGCTGAGTTTAAAAATAATTTTCATTCAAATACTTTAGTTGAAGCAAAGAATATGGCTTTAAAATTGAGTAAGAGTAATAAAATCATTATAAATACCGATCACACATTAAGCTCTCCATCTAATACTCCTACTACGCATAAACATAAGCAGGAAACGCAAAGGTAATAATATCTATATATTACTTGACTAATTTACTAGGACATTCTATTGTAAGTTCGGATATTTATAGTGGATGATAGTATGATGCTAACGACAAAAGGTAGATATGCCGTAATGGCTATATTAGAGATGGCTTCAAATGTAGACAATGAGCCTATAAGTTTGAATGAAATTTCTTTAAAACAAAATATATCACTTAATTATCTAGAGCAAATATTTTCTAAGCTTAAAAAAGCTAGTCTAGTTAAGGCTATTAGAGGTCCAAATGGAGGATATATCCTAATAGGTAAATTAGAAGAAATAAAAATTTCTAATATTATGGATGCTGTAAATGAAAATTTCATAATGACCGGCTGTTATAAAAAATCGATAAAAAATTGTGCCTCGAGCACAATGAAATGTAATTCGCATAAATTATGGAAAGGGCTTGGTAAGCATATTAGCGATTATTTTGAAAATATTTCAGTTAAAGACGCTCTAAATCTGAATTTAAATATATGATATATTTAGATCATAACTCTACTACTCCTATTGCACCAGAGATTAAGAAATATGTAATAAGCTTGATGGATAAGGAGCTTAATGCTTCATCTATTCATAGTGCAGGTAGGTTTGCTAAGAAAATCATTGAGGAATCACGCACACAAATAGCTAAAGTTCTTGGTATATCTTTTAAGGAATATGATATTACGTTTACTTCATCCGGAACGGAAAGTAATAACTTAATAATGAAGAATTTTTATGACGGTGATATTTTCATTTCTGCTATTGAACATTTATCAATCTATAACCATATAAAGCATGCTCCAAATATTAAAGTAATAAAAGTTGATAAGCAGGGAATAGTTGATCTAGAACATTTGGAGGAGCTATTAGCCCAAAGTACGGTTTCTAAAAAGTTAGTGTCCGTAATGATGGTCAATAATGAAAGCGGAGTACTACAAGATATAGCTAAAATAAGTGAGATAGCTAAAAAATATGATGCAAAATTTCATAGCGATTTAGTACAAAGTTTTGGTAAAATACCAACAAATATCAAAGAGTTAGGAATAGATTTTGCTACAATTTCAGGGCATAAAATAGGAGGCGGGCAGGGAGGAGCTGCTTTGGTCTCTACTTCTCGCTTTCCGCTTACTCCAATAATCATAGGAGGTGGGCAAGAGAAGTCAGTACGTTCAGGCACTGAAAATGTTTTAGCAATTGCAGGCTTTGGTTTAGCAGCTGAATTAATGAAAAAAAATATAGCAGAGAACTATGTAAAACTCAAAAGCTTACAAGAAGTTTTAGAGAAAAAATTAAGAAAATATCCTAATGTAAATATTATTAGCGAAAACGCAAAGAGATTACCTAATACTACATTGTTTACTGTGCCAGGTACGGATGCTCACACCAAATTAATTGGTTTTGATTTGCGTTATATTTGTGTTAGTTCTGGCTCAGCCTGCTCATCAGGTAAGATATCTAAATCGCATGTGCTAACTAATATGGGGCTAGATGAAGAGGAGGTAAAATCGTCTATTAGAGTGTCTTTAGGCTGTAATAATACGGTTGATGATATAGAGGCGTTTATGAGGGCTTTTGTGAACATTTATGATGTTATGTAGCGTCATTGCGAGGAGATGCATAGCATTGACGCGGCAATCTCATAAAGCAATACAAAAATCCTGAGATTGCTTCGTTAAAACTTGCAGTTTTTCCTCGCAATGACAATAAAAATTCACTTACAAAACAAGAATTAACTAACAATATGAACACACAATTAAATAATTTAATCCTACCAATATATATGGATTATCAGGCAACGACGCCGCTAGATCCACGTGTGATGGAAGCGATGCTGCCATATTTTACTACCAAGTTTGGTAATCCTCATTCACGCAGTCATTCTTTTGGTTGGGAAGCTGAAAACGCTGTAGAAGAGGCAAGAGGTGATATTGCAAAGCTAATAGGGGCTAAAGCTAAGGAAATAATCTTTACATCCGGTGCGACTGAGTCTAATAACCTTGCTATAAAAGGCATAGCAAAATTCTATGGTAATAAAAAGAACCACATCATTACAGTAGTTAGCGAACATAAATGTGTCCTTGATGCTTGCAGGCATTTAGAGCAAGAAGAGATAAAAGTCACCTACTTACCAATCAAACCTAACGGAATAATCGATTTAGAGGTTTTAAAAAATGCTATAACGGATCAGACTATGTTAGTATCAGTTATGGCAGTAAATAACGAAATAGGTGTGATTCAGCCTTTAAAGGAAATTGGAAAAATTTGCCGTGAGAAAGGCGTTTTCTTTCATTCTGATATCGCTCAAGGGTTTGGTAAAATCCCAATTGATGTTAATGAGTGTAATATCGACCTTGCAAGTATCTCAGGACATAAAATTTATGGTCCAAAAGGTATAGGTGCTTTATATGTTAGAAAAAAGCCTCGTGTGCGTATCACTCCGCTAATAAATGGTGGTGGTCAAGAGCGTGGGATGCGTTCCGGTACGCTGCCAACTCCTTTAATAGTAGGGCTTGGTACGGTTGCTAAGATAGCATATAATGAGATGGAAAAAGATACCAAGCATGTAAATCACTTATTTGATAAGTTTTTAGATGCTATAAATAGTCAAATTTCTGAAGTTTACTTAAATGGTGATAAAGATCAAAGATATAAAGGTAACTTGAATTTAAGCTTTGCGGGTGTTGAGGGAGAATCGATTATACTTGCCATTAAAGATTTGGCGGTTTCGTCTGGTTCAGCTTGTACTTCAGCTTCACTTGAACCATCATATGTATTGCGTTCTATGGGAGTTGATGAAGAGCTTGCCCATACTTCGATTAGATTCGGCATAGGTAGATTTACTACCGAGCAGGAAATAGATTATGCAGTAAAGTTAATATGCTCAAAAATCAATAAGCTACGAGACTTAAGCCCGCTTTGGGAAATGATGCAAGAGGGGATTGATCTAAAGAAAATTAAATGGGCTACACACTAATGCTCTTTTGCTTTTAAGAATTGCTCTTTCATTTTATCAGGGGTTCGTGTGCTCACGTACTATTTGTACGCTCCGCTCACTCACCCATCAAAATAAAATTCAATTCTGAAAATCATGCGAGCATTTATATAAAAATAGAATCATGAATTAAGGAATAACAATGGCTTATAGCAAAAAAGTAATAGATCATTATGAGAACCCACGTAATATTGGGTCGCTTGATAAAGAGAAAAAAAATGTCGGTACAGGTTTAGTAGGTGCACCTGCTTGTGGTGACGTTATGAAGTTACAAATTGAAGTTGATGATAACGGAATTATAACGGATGCAAAATTTAAAACATTCGGTTGCGGTTCGGCTATTGCCTCAAGCTCTTTAGTAACAGAATGGGTAAAAGGTAGATCAATAGACGTTGCTGAAGAGATTAAAAACACCGAAATAGCAAAAGAATTATCATTGCCTCCAGTAAAACTTCACTGCTCATTGCTTGCCGAAGATGCAATAAAAGCAGCTATAGCTGATTATAAGCTTAAAAAAGAAAACAAAAAAGATACTTAAAACATGAAGAAAAACGTTATTTCATTAACTGATTCGGCTGCAAAACAAGTACAATTACTGATAGAAAAACGTAATAAACCCACATATGGAATTAGGGTAGGCGTTAAGTCAGGCGGTTGTGCCGGTCAAACTTACTATGTTGAGTATGCCGATAATAAAAATCAGTTTGATGAAGTAGTCGAAGAAAAAGGTGTGCGAATCTTAGTTGATCCGAAAGCATTAATGTATATACTAGGTTCTGAAATGGACTATGTAGAGACTAAATTTAAATCCCAATTCACTTTCACCAACCCTAATGAAAAAGCAGGTTGTGGCTGTGGCAAATCATTTAGCGTGTAGTAATTAATAAAAGTTTTAAAATATGTTTAACTGGATTTTTAATAATTCACCTATTACTAAAAATATGGCAAAAGAGCTAGAAAAAATACTTCAGCTATTTCCAGAGCTTAGCGAAGCAGAGAAGCAAGAAAGAGTTGATATTAGATTGATGAGAGATAGTGATATAGAAGATGATAAAAATCTATACTAGAAGCAGTAATAAAACCTTTACAAAACATTAAATCAAATGATCCTTATATTATATTTGATTTCCGACATTATAAACAAGTCCATTTAGGCAATATGATTTTTTCTAGCTTTTCTTCTGATTGGGCACTGTAGATGTTTTTAACATTATCCAAATTTCATCAAGAAAGATTTATATTATTTAATAAAAATGAGTATGGGATAAAGATAATTCAAGGTAGTAAGATACACGACCTTGATAATATACAAAACATAGAAGTTACAAAAGAATATGGATATTCAGTTTATAATATTAAGGCTAATGGATTAGAATTTTCTGAATATATTTTAAATGTTAGTAATATTAAAAATCCAAATTATGATAAAACTGCTATTGTTGGCGGAAATCTCAAATTTACTAATCAAGGAACTTTTTTTTCTATTATTGCAGAGAATGTAGAAAATATAGGCTTTGATCTAAGAGCAGCATCTACTATTCAAGAAATGCTTGCAAGGTGTTTTTCATATTTTCGTTTTTCTATAAAAATATATGATATGGAAAATAGCCATATTATAGGAGGAAAAGATACCAGTGGAAATTATGCATATGTTAATCTCTTAGGGTTTAATTCCCCGAAGCTCTGCTTCGTGATATACTAGATGCATGGAAGAAAGCAGTTATATACATAAAAGTGATAATGTCACAGTACTAATATATCATTTAGTAACACCGGCAAAGTATAGAAGAGTAATATTCAATGAGGAACTAGACTATCAAAACTTACGCTATGTTTTATGATAAATGGTTTAATACTGGGGTTTTATTAAAATCCTCTAATATGAATAAACAGCTTCCAGTCAAGCTGTTTAGTTACATTTGAGATAACATAGCGTAAGTTTTGCTATTATTTATGTAAAATTTGTGAGGACATAGAAGCTCGTTATGAAATTAGATTTTTGGAAATAGGAGTAGATAAAGAACATGTACATTTTTTACTACAGTCAATACCAATGTATAGCCCAACAAAAATAACTCAAATCATAAAAAGTATTACATCTAAGGAAATGTTTAAGAAATATTCAAATCTTAAAGAAAAATTATGGGGAAGTGAGTTTTGGAGTAAAGGATATTTTATGAGCACAGTAGGTAAACATGGTGATGAGCGGAAATTACGTAATTATGTAAAAAATCAAGGTTCAGGCAAACCTTCTTATAAAGCATTTCAACAAAAACAGTTAAAACTTTTTGGATAGATACCTCGTAGCTCTGCTGCGAGGAGTATCATTAATACAAATACAACGGGGTCTTTGCATAAGTCTCAGGATAACGCAGTTGAATTTTATGAAGATCCGCAGGGTAATTGTTTTCTAACTAATTATCAGCCAGGAATATTAGGCAAATTGATGAATGTATTAGGTGAGATAGATTTTATGACAACATAGATTGTAAATAAATCCTACTTAATTAATTGCTCAATATTTATAGTTGATAGTATCTCAGCTATTATTCTTGAGATAAATTCTCTGTAGTAGTTTTAACACCACACCGGTCAGTATTATAAGTAGAAAAGTAAAAAAGCTAAATGTTACCCATAATGACTTAAATTTTTGCCATAATAACATACTAAAGAAAGGGGTGCTTGAGGATAATATAATACCGCCAAGGGAGTGAGATAAGCTGTAAAGTCGCATTCTAACAGCTGTTTTAAATAAAGATTGGACAATAATTTGCAGTGGAACAGCGTAAAATGCGGCAAGTCCAATTAGCATAATAGGAAATAGAACAGTAAATATTTGCTGATATAGTAAAATCTGCATAGCAAAAGCAGCTATAAGACTAAGTAGTAAGGCAAATATAATCTGTCTTAAAGGGTTTATTTTATCCGCAAGTATTCCTGCAAAAACTGCTACTACCCCGTAAGTAATAATTAGAGTTATATTCATAAACTCAGTTTCTATAGGGTTTATAAAGGCTATTTTTGCTAAAAACACACCTAAGAAATACACTAAGAAATGATATATACCGCCGATTGCCCCATTAATTATTAATGCTATAGTAAAAGTTAATTTAGCATTTTTTAAGATTTGAAAAATAGGAATATTATCAGATTGTTTATTTTTATGATGTAAAAACTCTCTACTTTCCTCAAAATAACTTCTCATCAAAATTGCAAATAATCCAAATATAGCACCTACAAAAAAGTTAATCCGCCACAAATAATAAATATTAAGGTTGGTCGCACAATAATAAGCCATAGCAGCAAGTAATGCTCCTATTTGGGTGCAGCTGGCAACTACTCCTAGCCCTGAATTCTTTCGATTATTTTTTGTCTTTTCTGCTACATAAACTTTTATGCCATCAACTTCACCAGCTAAACTTGCAAGAAAAATCATCCGGCAAAATGTAAGCATAATTGTAGCAAAAATACCTATTTTATCAAAGGAAGGGGTAATAGCAATTAGTAAGGTAGAAATGCTACTGATAAACATGGATATTTTGATGGATTTAGTGCGTCCGTATCTATCCCCTATATAGCCAAAAATTATAGAGCCTAAAGGACGGATTATAACAGCTGTACTAAGTAAGGCAAAAAAACCAAGTAGCTGCGTTTCATGCGTACTTCTCGGTAAAAAATTTTGTGCTAAAATGTGTGCTGATAAACCAAATAACGCATAATCGTAGTAACGAATTATAGATACAAAAAACGCAATTAAAAAAGCTGAATTGGACATAAAATATATTTCTTTCTATACCGTGATAGTATCATATGATACTATCACAATGTAATTTGTAGATAAAATATCTATGGTATACTCGGTGTAATATTATTTATAAACGCGAGTTTCGAATTAATATAGCATAGGATTTAGCATATCAAGAGAGATGTAATAGAAGGTTTATTATCAGACATTTGATAATTTATCAGTGCTGCAACCATATGCACAAAGGCATTTGTAACTGATCTATGCCTTGAATGCTCAAACTTCCCCAATAGTTTAATTTTACTAAACACAGATTCTATTAATGCTCTTTTAAGCAATAATATTTTATCCAACATAGACATAAGTTTATTTTTCATATTTTTCTTTACCCTAGTTACCATAAAAATTCCTTGCTCTAAAAGTTGTTGAAATAATTGTTGTGAAATATAACCACGATCTCCGAATACTTTACCAAAAAGATTTTTGATCATCAGTTCCAGCTGTTTTCTATCATCCTTATTGCCAGGGCTAAAAGATGCTTTAACTATACCACCGGCTCTATTAATTATTAGATGTAGTTTAAGTCCATAGAACCAACCTTTTGTTGTCTTACTGCGTGCTGCTATGCCGGCGAACACTTTATTCATTGAAATACGGTATCTCTTACATACCTCTATACTACTTGAATCTACAAAAGAAAGGCCATCACACTGATCCAAAATAGAATTGAATATCAGTACTAATAGTGGTAAATGTGGACCTATTATTTTTATAAATTGACTATAGCTTACTAATTGAAAATCTCTTTGATGATAAATCCATATTTGCTTCAGATAATAATTCTTAAAACAATCATAAGATGACTGCCAGTAGCCTATTATAATTGTTATTACCTCACTTCTGTTAAGTCGACTTTTAGGACCAGATTTGTTGTTATGGTTAGTAATTGAATTTGTATGCTTGTCTAATTCTTGAAAAAAATCATCGACGTAACAAAATATTTCTGTAAAATCCATTATCATAGGTTATTGCTCTTAAAGTTTTTTCAATAACCTATAAACTTTTTTCTTATACTATAAATACCATATTTTAATTAGCAATTTGTATTTTGTACTCACTTTATAACAAAAACAGTATTATCAATATCCCCGTAACCCACTGTTTATCAGCTATACAGCGACTTTTTGAATACGAAACTCGCGTTTATAAAGGATTAATATGAAAAAATTTATGAAATACTCATTTTTACTTTTCTATATATAGCAATAACGATAATGGGACTGTTGCGAGATGAGAGGGTAGCAGGTATAATAAAAAAATAAAAAATATGTTTATATGTCAGAGTATCAAATGCTAATGGTAAGTTTAGATGAGTTAGTAAATGCGGATCATCAATATCGTAAATTCAAAAGTTTATTCAAATTCAAAGCAGTTGAAGCTGAGTTATTAGCATTAGAATGCGAAGCTAATTATAAAGGATATGGTATAGAGAGGCTGTTTAAATGTTTGCTGCTACAATTTATGGAAGACTTATCTGATCGGGAATTAGAACGTTATTTAGCTGATAGCACAGCGGCGAAATGGTTTTGTAATTTTGCTCTTACAGAAAAGACACCTGATTATAGTGTATTTAGTAAAATACGTAAAAAAATAGGTACTAATTTACTATCAAAAATATTTACAAAATTCCGCGATCAACTACGAGTACAAGGCTATATGGGTGAAGTATTTACCTTTGTAGATGCTTCTCATTTAATCTCAAAAGCTAATCTCTGGGAGGAACGTGATAAACTAAGAGCACAAAAATATGATAAATTGAATAATGAGACTTTGCCTAAGGTTGCAAAGGATAAACAAGCCAAAATTGGCTGTAAGGGAGGGAATAAATTTTGGTATGGTTATAAAAAACATGTGAGTGTTGATATTCAATCAGGCATGATCAATAAGGTTGCAGTTACCCCTGCAAATGTTACCGATAGAAAAGGTTTTAAGCATGTTATGCCAAGTTCTGGTGCTACATATGTTGATAAAGGTTATTGTACAATCTCTACCAAGAATGCAGCAGCTAAAAAGGGAGTCCATCTTTGTGCAATAAAGAAAAATAATATGAAAGATAAGAATTTTGACCTTGATAAATATTATACGAAAATCAGAGCACCTTTCGAGATGGTATTTTCAAAAGATAATAAGCGGGTTAGATATATAGGAATTGCCAAAAATCAATTCTCCGAATTTATGAATGCCATATGTTTTAATTTAAAACGATTAGTGGTTTTAACAACTTTAATGGCTTAAAGAAATTTATTAATAAAAATTCTAACTCTGTAAACAAATCTCTATTAAATTACTACACTATTGAATAACATTTATCTCTATATTAAACAGAATTTCTTTTTTAAAATATTTATTACCTCCTTTCCTCTTATTTTACTATCAAAAATTATCTTTCAACGACCCCATAATAGTTGCCTATATGATTTTGGCACAAACGATTCCAAATGATGGGCAGTGTCATATGGTAGATAGACCGCTTATTATTCATTATATTTTAGCTGCTATTATTACTGCTTTACCAACATTAGTTTTAATATATAGTAAGAAAAAAAAGAAAAAATAATATGATTGGTAAATTAAGCGGTAGAGTCGACTCAAGCTATGATGATTACGTTATAATCGATGTGAACGGAGTAGGGTATAGGGTTTTTGCTTCCGCTAAAACTTTAAGTAAACTTTCAGAGGGGGAATCCTATAAACTATTTATTGAAACACATGTTAGAGAAGATCATATTAATTTATACGGCTTTTTGAGCTTAGAAGAAAAGAGTTTTTTTAACTTGCTGCAATCTGTGAATGGTATAGGAACAAGGATGGCTTTGTCCATTTTGTCAGCTCTTACGCCTACTGATATACAAATTGCTATAAGTAATGAAGATAAGAATATTTTTAAAGCGATTTCAGGAGTAGGGGCAAAACTTGCCGAGCGTATAGTACGAGAATTAAGCGATAAAGTGGCAAAAATATCAAGCTCATCTGCTGCTATTAAAGACATTTTAAACATTAAAGGTATTACGCCGGTAGCAAGTAATGACGTGATAAAAGCTTTGGTAAATATAGGCTTTTCAAGGTTTGAAGCTCAAAACGCCGTACAAGAAATTATCACCAAAAACCCCGAAATTTCTATTGATGAACTAATCAGAACCGCACTAAAGAATCGTAATAATAATTTTTAAATAAATCGTATAGCAAAAAATAGTTTTTTCGCTATTATTGGTTAGTATATGTAAATCGTCATTGCGAGAAGAAACTGCAAGTTTCGACGAAGCAATCTCAGGAATATTATACTACTTCATGAGATTGCCGCGTCGATGCTACGCATCTCCTCGCAATGACATTTTCCGATCCATAAAACCGTCTAAAAAAGTTAATGACTAATATATTATCGCCCGAAAAAAATCAGAATGATCAAGAGTTACCGCTAAGACCGTCATATTTGCAAGAATTTGTCGGGCAGCAACAGATTAAGGAAAACCTTTCCGTATTTATTAGGGCAGCTAAATCTCGTGGGGAGCATCTTGATCATACTTTATTTTATGGTCCGCCTGGGCTTGGTAAAACTACACTTGCCAAGATTATTTCTAATGAGATAGGCGGTAATTTTAAATCAACTTCCGGTCCTGCTATACTTAAAGCAGCAGACTTAGCTGCTATTCTCACCAATCTTGAAAAAAATGATGTGTTATTTATTGACGAAATTCATCGTTTAAATACTTCAGTTGAAGAGGTGTTATATCCTGCTATGGAAGATTTTGAGCTTGATATAATTATCGGGGAAGGTCCGGCTGCAAGATCGGTGAAAATAAACCTGCCACAATTCACGCTAATCGGTGCTACTACCCGTCTTGGTTTGCTTAGTAATCCCTTGCGTGATAGGTTTGGTATTCCTATGCGTTTGAATTTTTATAATACTGAAGAACTGAAAAAGGTTTTAAACAGAGCAAGCAAGTTGCTTGATATTGATCTGACTGATTCAGGTTCAGAAGAAATAGCCAGAAGAAGTAGAGGCACGCCAAGAATTACCTTAAGGTTGCTACGTCGTATAAGAGATTTTGCAGCGGTTAATAATCAGTTAGAAATAGATAAAGAAATAGCTAATTTTGGTTTAAACCGCTTAGAAGTTGATATTATCGGGCTTGATAGCAATGATTATCGTTATCTAAAATTTATAGCAGATAATTATAATGGCGGACCTGTTGGGATTGAGACGATAGCAGCCGCTCTTTCCGAACAGCGTGACGCACTTGAGGAAACCATAGAGCCTTATCTAATACAGATAGGTCTATTACAAAGAACACCACGGGGCAGGGTGATAACAGCTGCTGCTTTTGAGCATTTAAAAATTTCACTACCAACTAGTCCCCTTTACCAATTTAATATTTTTAACGACAATGAACAATAATTTAGATAATGACTACCAAGCTTTTTATATAATTAAAAGGCTGATAAAAAATCATGTTAAACCTTATGCAACTAAGATATATATAGCAATATTTTGTATGGCTGTCGCAGCAATTTGCACTGCTATTATAGTGCATGCGGTCAGACCTATTATTGATAAGATTTTTTTAATACATGACAGAAGAATGCTTGTTATAATGCCGATAGTGCTTATTGTGACTTTTTTCGTTAAAGGAATTTCGGAATATTATCAGAATTATCTAATAAAATTTGTTGGGCAAAGAGTATTAAACGATTTGCAGATTAAAATGTATGAGCATTTATTATTTGCTGATATTTCTTTTATTCAAAAGCAATCTTCAGGACGTCTTATATCCCGCTTTACTAACGATATTTCTTTAATGCGTGGTGCTGTTTCTAATTTACTTGTTGGGTGTGCAAAACATTTTCTAACTGTAGTATGTTTAATAATAACGATGTTTAATTTAGAACCGCTATTATCTTGCGTAGTTTTTCTTGTTTTTCCTCTTGCTGTTTATCCGGTACAAAAGATGGGTAGAAAAATAAGAAGAATATTTGCACGATCACAAGAAGAGCTTGGGCACTATACCTCTAAACTTGATGAAGCCTTTCAGTCAATTAAAATTATTAAATCTTTTGTCGGTGAAAAAATAGAAAGTAATAGAGCAGCATTAATTATTAACAATATCTTAGAATATTATAAAAAAACATCTAAACTAGATGCGTTAGTTTCGCCGATTATGGAGGGGTTAAGTGGTCTTGCAGTTGGTGGTATGGTATGGTATGGAGGTAATTTGGTACTTGACGGAAAGACTACCCCGGGTGCATTATTTGCTTTTTTAGCTTCTTTTGCTGCGGCTTATAGACCATTTAAAAGTTTAGTGTCATTAAATATTAATCTCCAAGAAGGAATTGCTGCCGCTAAAAGGGTATTTAGTATTTTAGATACCGAGCCTTTAATTAAAGATTATGTTGGGGCTAAAGAAATAGATTTATCTGTCGCTAAAGTTTCTTTTGAGAAATTAGCTTTAAGTTTTGAGAGTAAAACCGCCATAAGGAATATAGATTTAAAGCTAGAACCTAATAAAATGATTGCATTTGTCGGACGCTCCGGTAGTGGTAAGACCTCGCTTAGTAATTTATTAGTGCGTTTCTATGATCCAACAGAGGGAAAAATTATAATTAACGATCATGATATTAAGCATATTAAGCTCACTTCGCTTCGCAAGCAAATATCCTTAGTTACTCAAGATACTCACTTATTTGATACTACTATCGCCGAAAATATTGCATATTGTCAGCCTGAAGCTACTAGAGAAGAGGTAATCGAAGCAGCAAAATATGCCGATGCTCATGAGTTTATTATGCATCTACCGAACGGTTATGATACGCAGATAGGCACACAAGGCTTGACTCTTTCTGGAGGTCAGCGCCAACGTTTATCGATTGCTAGAGCTTTTTTAAAAAGTGCACCTATTTTAATTTGGGATGAAGCAACAAGCAGCTTAGATCAATCTTCTGAGCAGAAAATTTTAAAATCGCTAAAGAACTTACGTAAAGGAAAAACCACTTTAATTATTACCCACCGCTTAAGTAGTATTACCGACCTTGATAACATAATCGTAATGAAAAATGGCGAGGTCTGTGAACAAGGAAACCATAAGAAGTTGCTTGACAATAAAGGTGAATATTATGCCTTGTATAATAAAGAGCTGAGGGAAACGCTTGACTAAAAGAATAAGTAGTCTAAAAATATTAATTTTTATTAACCATTTTAGTTTTGTTCTCGTGTAAGCTTTGTTGCATGGATAGGAAAATGTCGTGTTGTGAGCAAGCCACGGGATGATAATCGGAAAAATTAACATGCTTATCACAAAAATATTTAAAGACTATCGCTTATTTGAGATATTAATCTTAGGAATAGTTAGCGGGATGCCGCTGGCTATAATTTTTTCTACTATTTCTGTTTGGCTAAAAGAGTCGGGTATAGATATTGCAGTTATTACTACTTTTGGAATAGCAAAACTATCTTATTCGCTAAAAGTATTTTGGTCTCCGCTGATTGATAGTTTTAAAGTGCCTTTTTTAAGTAGATGGGGACATAGAAAAGGTTGGCTTATATTATGTAGTAGTTTGATGGCTTTGGTATTAATAGTTATGGGAAGAGAAAACCCTGCCACTTCTTTAACTGCTTTATATTTTCTAACTATAGCTTTAGGATTTTTATCAAGTACATTTGATATTGCTGTTGATGCTCTTCGTATCGATAAGTTTGAAGAAGAAAAGCAAAGTATAGCCAGTGCAACAGCGGTATTTGGTTATAGGATTGGTATGCTAATTACTGGCGGCTGGGCTTTATATTTTGCTGAAATAACTGATGATAACTGGCAATTAACTTTCTTTATCATAGGTATAATATTTGCTGTTTCTACGATTTTTATAATAACAGTAAAGGAAAAAGAATTAGCAAGAGAGAAAATAAGTTTTATTTCTATTGCTTCTTGGATTCATACAGTAATTAGCCCTTTTAAAGATTTTTTTAAAAGAGAATTTGCTATAACTATTTTGTTTGCTGTAATATTTTTTAAACTTGGTGATTCGATGCTTTTATCTATTGCATCGCCTTTTTATATAGAACTTGGTTATAGTAAATCAGAAATAGCAGTAATTGTTAAGCTATATGGCTTAATTGCAACCTTAGTTGGTGGCTTTGTTGGTGGTATAGTAATGTATAGGTTTAATAATTTTAAAGGTTTAATTATTACTGGTATCATCCAAAGTTTAACGCATTTTGCGTTTATTTGGCTCAATAGTCAGCCTCCTTCTTTTGAAGCTTTATTAATTACCATTACTATAGAAAATTTTGCTGCTGCTATGGGTACTACTGCTTTAGTTGGATATATAAGCTATTTATGTAATAAAAAATACTCAGCAACGCAATATGCACTTTTTACCTCTGCGAGCAGTTTATGTAACAATACTGTCACTATTTATGCCGGTAAACTTGTAAATATGTTAGGCTGGAATGGCTTTTTCATCTTCACTATCATTTTAGCCTTGCCTGCTTTATTTATATTAATGTATCTTAATAAAAAGGTTAATGTATAGTAAGTTTTGGCGTCATTGTAAGAAAAATTTGTTATCCCGCGACTTGATCGCGGGATCTCAGGACACGGAACATGATACAAGATCCCGTGGACAAGCCCACGGAATGACAATGAGAAGTGCTAGATCCCTGCTTCCGCATGGATGAAATTATAGTGTCATACACTATAGTTTCATCTTGACCAAACTTGAATAATATTTTATCTACATAAGATGTTTAGAAAAATTTTATTGCCTTACATTTTTGTTATCATTTCTTTATTTACCCAAGTAAGTGAAGCAAAAAAGGCTGTAAAAAATTCTCCTAAAGTTCCTATTCCCGTTCAAACTAGTTTAGTAATTGATGCTAAAAGCGGTAAAGTTTTGCACGCTCATAATTCTCAAATCCAAATTTATCCCGCCTCTTTAACTAAGTTAATGACTTTATATATAATGTTTGAGTTAATTGAATTAGGTAAATTATCTTTAGATAAAAAGCTTCTTGTATCGGCAAAAGCAGCAAAAATGCCTCCCTGTAAAATTGGTTTAAAGGCTGGGGATACTATAACAACTAGAGAAGCAATCAATATGCTAATTGTTAAATCAGCAAATGATGCTGCTGTTACGGTTGCTGAAAATATTAGACCTTCTGAAAAAGATTTTTCTCACTTAATGAATATTAAAGCCAAGCAGCTTGGAATGAAAAATACTTATTTTAAAAATGCTTCAGGTTGGCATGATCCGTTACAGCAGACTACAGCACGAGACATGGCTAAGCTTACTTTAGCGATTAAACAGAAATTTCCTAAATATTATCCGTTATTTTCTAAAACTAGTTTTGTATTTCGTGGTAATATAATAAATGGTCATAATAAGATTACTAAAAATTATGCAGGAGCTGAAGGTATGAAAACAGGTTTTCATACTCCGGCAGGATATAATTTAGTTACTACTGCTTCAAGAAATGGTAAATCATTAATTGCAGTTGTAACAGGTGGTAGAAGTGCTGCATCTCGTGATCAGAAAATGATCGGGTTGTTAGATCAGCACTTTAGCGTAGTATCTACCAAACCTAAAGTCACCCTTGCTTCCAACAATAAGGTAAAAGCAAAACCTAAACCAAAAATAGTGATAAAAAAAGGGGTCATACGTAGTTAGTCTTCATAAATCGTCATTGTAAGAAATTTACGTAGTAATTAACGAGGCAATCTCAGGAATTTTTGTATTACATCATGAGGTTGTCACGCAGTTTTCGCCTGTTTTAGTACTATGGAAGCCATTCATGAAAATTTTTTATTTTTCTCATTATTATCCTTGCAAATATTATTGCTTCTAAATTTTAACTAGTCTATATAGAATTCTTCTTAATTATAAACCTTTTAAAGTTAATTTTAAAAAATTAAAAATATGGAAAAACTTATCGGTTCAATTTTATTAATTGCTGGTACTTGTATAGGTAGTGGTATGATAGCCCTGCCTATGGTATTAGCAAAAATAGGTTTAATACCTAGTATAATACTAATGTTTATAATTTGGTTTCTAATGTATTATACTTCTTTAATTAATTTAGAACTTAACCTTCAAGCCGGTAAAGGTTTAGCACTAGGAAGACTTGGAAGATATTTTTCAGGACGTATTGCTGAAATTATCGGTATGGTGAATCTTAAAATTCTTTCATACGCTTTACTGGCAGTTTTTATATATGGAGGTTCGTCAATAATACAAAACTTATTATCCTTAGATATAAGTATAACTTATATAGGAGCATGGTATGCCGTTATATCTATTTTAGTATTATTGCTACCGTTAAAGTTAATAGATTATATAAATCGTTTGTTATTTATTGGGATACTTATAGTAATAGCAATTTTAATTATAGGACTTATTGCTATGATTAAATGGCACAATTTACCATTATTTTCATCAAGATATAAAGAAATATTAGTATGGAGTGAAATAATACCTGTAGTTTTTACTTCTTTTGGTTTCCAAGTAATTTTTCATACTTTAACTAATTACTGTAACAAAAATGCTAAAACATTAAAATTAGCATTCTTATTTGGTACTTTAATTCCAGCAATAGTATATATAATTTGGACATCCAGCGTTCTTACTGTAATACATCATGAAAATCCGGTATTTTATCAACAGATGGTTGTAGGCAATGTTGAAGTAGGAGAGTTAGTTAAAGAATTAAGCAGTATAGCAAAATGGCAGTCCATACAATTGCTAGTGTGGATAATTTCTACTTTGGCTATAGCTACCTCAGTAATTGGTGTAGGTGTAGGTCTATGTGATTCTCTAAAAGTAAGTTTTTCAAACCTACAGTGTAATTCAATAATTCGTGATATAATAGCTTCTACTACTACTATATTACCAGCTTATATTGTAACAATACTAATTCCTAATGCTTTTATTACAGTTTTAGGATTTGCCGGTATGATACTGGTAATAATAGCAATTTTATTGCCTGCTTACTTATTATATAAAGCAAAAATAAAAAATTTTTATTATCCTGAACTAAAAAAGAAATATTTAATTGTTGTATCAGTAATTATCGGAATATTTATTATAGGATATGAACTTACTAATACGATTATCGGTATTTTATAAAAGTATACTTGCTCTTTATTTACTATGTTGATACATAAAATTTTGCGAGTCTCGATTGTGCTCAAGTATTTAATATACGCTCCGCAACCTCGCTCGTAAATTTAATGCCTAAACCTTATTGCTTTTTGCTACATATAATATATAGCTCGGTCAGGCACTAGATGGTCCTAGGTTTTGTGCAGCAGCTATTATCTCGGATGCACTGGATATTTTGTTTCTAGATTAATAAATTTAGAATATTGACTATCGTAGAATAGCTGAACATTTCCAACAGGACCGCTACGATGTTTTGCAATTATAATATCGGTAATATTATGTGCTTTACTCATATTATCTTGCCATTCAGCATATTTTTCGGCATGTTTAGGGTCGCTTGCTGCGGGCTCTTTTCTGCTTAGATAATATTCTTCTCGGTAAATAAACATAACTATATCAGCGTCTTGTTCAATACTTCCTGATTCTCTAAGATCGGATAGCATAGGTCTTTTATCCTCACGAAGCTCTACGGCTCTTGATAGCTGAGATAATGCAATGACAGGAATATTTAATTCTTTGGCTATGGCTTTTAAACCTTGGGTGATTTCTGAAACTTCATTAACCCTATTATCAGATTTACTTATACCTCTAATTAATTGTAAATAATCGACAAATAATATACCTAGATTATGCTTGCGTTTCATTCTTCTAGCACGTGTTCTTATAGCTGAAATAGTTAAAGCAGGAGTATCGTCAATAAAAAATGATAATTCTGATAAAGCTATGGCTTCTTTGCGAAGACGATTATAGTTTGCTTCATTAATCATTCCTGTACGAAGAGTAGCAGAGTCAATTCCTGCACTCATTGAAAGCAAACGTGTTGTAAGCTGCTCGGAGGACATCTCTAAAGAGAAAAATCCCACAGATTGCACTTCTTGATTATCACGCTTATTTTTAATAAGCATATTATTGCAAGCATTTAAGGCTAAATTTAAAGCAAATGCTGTTTTACCCATAGCAGGACGTCCTGCAAGAATTACAAGATCAGAATTATGAAAACCAAATAGTTTATTATCTAAATCGATTAAGCCGGTAGATATACCTATCACGTGATCATTATTTTTCATTGCTCTGTTTATACTAGCAATCGACTCTGAAATAGGTATAGCAATTTTGGTAAAGCTTTTTTCGTTTATCCCTTCGCTAGCTAAATCATAAAGCTTAGATTCGGCTCGTTCAATTTGTTCTTTTGCTTCAAACTCTAACGAAGAATTATAAGCATCATTTACTACTTCTTCACCAATATTTATCAAATAACGTTTTATCGCTAAATCATAGATTATTTTACCATAATCGATAGGATTAATTACCATCATTGACATAGTGACTAGTTTTGCTAAATATTCAGCTCCTTCCATTTCAGCAAAAAGTTCATCATTTGCTAGCATACTACGTAATGTTATAGGGGTAGCTATTAAACCTTTCTCGGTAATTACTTCAATTACATTATAAATTTTTTGGTGAATAGGTTCAAAAAAATGTTCACTGCGTAAAAATTCTGATACATAATCTAACAATTCATTATTAGTTAAAATTGCCCCAATAAGCATCTGTTCTGCTTGAGTATTTGAAGGTAAAACTCTTGCTAATACAGTATTTGCTTCATCGTTAGCTATATTTTTATCGTTATTTGCTTTATTATGTGCCATTGTTATTTTTTTAGTATTTGAATTGTTATAAGAAATTGTTATCCTGTATTAGGAATTCTATGTCATTCCTGCAAAAAGTTGATTTTTTATTATTTACAAACCACTCCATCTTTTAATCAGATTAGTTTCGATATCAAAAAGGTCTAAAACTCTAGAAATAGAGTGGTTTACTATATCATCTATTTGTTTAGGTTTGCTATAAAAAGCTGGCATTGGTGGTGCTATAATTCCGCCATAATTTGTTACTTTCAGCATATTTTCTATATGTCCTGTATGTAAAGGAGTTTCACGAGTCATTAAAACAAGTTTTCTTTTATCCTTTAATACTACTCCTGCTGCTCTGGTAATTAAATTATCTTCCATCGCATGAGCGATGCTAGCTAAAGTTCTCATACTACAAGGGGCTATTATCATGCCAAAAGTTTTAAACGAACCGCTTGCAATAGCAGCTCCTATATCTTTATTACTATAATGATGATTTGCAAGAGCTTTTACTTTTTCTATAGAATATTCAGTTTCAGCTTTTATAGTAAGAGCAGCTCCATCTGAAATAACTAGATGAGTCTCTATATTCTGTTCTTTTAATACTTCAAGTAAACGAATACCATATATTGCCCCTGAAGCTCCAGAAATTGCTATGATAATTTTTTTCATCGATGTTTTTATAATTTATTAGTTTAGTATATAATAAAAAAAATTATATAAAACAAATTATATATGCAAATAGCGAAGATATTATTACCGGCGATAAAATTATTCCCTCTAGATTACTTAATCCCTGAAGATTTATCTTTAAATATTGGTGATCTTGTTATAGTGCCTTTTAGAAATAAGGAATTAACCGGCATAGTGTGGGAATTTGCTAATGTTCCTGAAGTAAAGAAGCTAAAAACTATAAAAGAAAAAATACCGCTAAATTTAACTATAACTTCAGAAGTTTTAGACTTAATTAAATGGATGAGTAATTACTACATGGCTGAGCTTGGTAGTATAGCTAAATTAGTACTACCGGTAGATATAGGTGAAAAGCCAATTAAAGTTAAAGAACAGAAAATAAATAATAATTTTACGTTGCCTGATTTATCAGAAGAGCAGAAACAGGCATTACAAATGTTAAACAATAGTAATAAACCAACCCTTATTAAAGGTGTTACTGGTTCAGGTAAAACAGAAGTTTATTTTCATCTCATAGCAGAATATTTAGCGAAAGGTAAGCAAGCACTTGTAATGCTTCCAGAAATAGCACTAAGCACGCAAATTATTAATCGTTTTAAGGGGCGTTTTGGGTTTGATCCTATAATATGGAATTCTAGTGTTACAAAAGCTCAAAAGAAAATGATTTTAAGAGGTATATTAGATAATAAGGTTAAAATAGTCATTGGAGCTCGCAGCAGCTTATTTTTGCCTTTTAAAAACCTTGGATTAATAGTTATTGATGAAGAGCATGACGATTCTTATAAACAAGATGATGGTGTGTTATATAATGCAAGAGATACTGCTATAGTTAGAAGTACGTTTGATAAAGCACAAATAGTTTTATGCTCGGCAACGCCCTCTATTGAGACAATGTATAACGCAAATATAGGAAAATATAGTTTAATTAATTTAAGTAGTAGATATAAAAACGCTGTTTTACCGAATATTGAAATGATTGACATGACAAAAGAGGAGCTACCTAAAAATTGTTACTTGTCTAATATTTTAATAAAAGCCATCAAAAAGAATCTAGAAAACAAAGAGCAAACGCTTTTATTCCTTAATAGAAGAGGCTATGCCCCTCTAATGCTATGTAAATCTTGCGGTCATAGATTTACTTGTAAATATTGTTCTAGTTGGATGGTAGTGCATAAAGCTTCTAAAAAGCTTGAATGTCATCATTGTGGTTATCAAAGTAAGATTTTTGATTCTTGTCCTGAATGCTTAGAAGATGAATCGCTAGCTATTTGTGGTCCTGGAATAGAACGGATAGAAGAAGAGGCAAAAACGCTTTTTCCAAATAGTAAAATTGCTGTGATAAGTAAGGATCATGTTAAAAATCCAGAAAAGATAGCTCAGCTTCTACATCAAATGGAAAATCTAGAAATTGATATATTAATAGGAACACAAATGATAACAAAAGGTTATCATTTTCCAAATCTTACTTTAGTTGGGGTAGTCGATGCCGATCTTGGAAGTAATCATGCTGATCTTAGATCAAGTGAGAGGGCTTTTCAGTTGCTTCATCAAGTAGGTGGTAGAGCAGGGCGTGGAAACTCTAAAGGTATGGTATATTTACAAAGCTATTATCCTGATAATATTATTTTTAGCTATATTAAAGATGAGCGGGAAGATAACTTCTTTGTCAATGAGTTAGAAGTACGAAAAGCTGCCTATATGCCGCCATTCTCGAAAATGGCATCAGTAATTTTATCCGGCACAAATGAGCATAAAATTTTAGAAGTTGCTAAGAATATGGTACGAATTGCTCCAGAAGCACAGGTGAAAATTTTGGGACCAGCAAGCTCGTTAATGTCAAAACTTGCTGGTAAATATCGTTTTCGAATACTTATTATTGCTGATAAAAAATTTAATTTGCAAAAATATTTAAAATTTTGGTTAGAACTGATTAAAATTCCATCCTTTTGTCATATAAAAATAGATATCGACCCAAAAAGTTTTTACTAACCTCTTTGTTTAGTTTTGCTTTTAGACTTAGTTTTTTTAGGTTGGAGCTTACTTTCTAGAAGTTTTTTTGTTGTAGATTTAGCTGTTAAAGGTTTGGTAGCACCTCGTTCTTCTTCTTTAACGCGAGTTTCGAATTAATATAGCATAGGATTTAGCATATCAAGAGAGATGTAATAGAAGGTTTATTATCAGACATTTGATAATTTATCAGTGCTGCAACCATATGCACAAAGGCATTTGTAACTGATCTATGCCTTGAATGCTCAAACTTCCCCAATAGTTTAATTTTACTAAACACAGATTCTATTAATGCTCTTTTAAGCAATAATATTTTATCCAACATAGACATAAGTTTATTTTTCATATTTTTCTTTACCCTAGTTACCATAAAAATTCCTTGCTCTAAAAGTTGTTGAAATAATTGTTGTGAAATATAACCACGATCTCCGAATACTTTACCAAAAAGATTTTTGATCATCAGTTCCAGCTGTTTTCTATCATCCTTATTGCCAGGGCTAAAAGATGCTTTAACTATACCACCGGCTCTATTAATTATTAGATGTAGTTTAAGTCCATAGAACCAACCTTTTGTTGTCTTACTGCGTGCTGCTATGCCGGCGAACACTTTATTCATTGAAATACGGTATCTCTTACATACCTCTATACTACTTGAATCTACAAAAGAAAGGCCATCACACTGATCCAAAATAGAATTAAATATCAGTACTAATAGTGGTAAATGTGGACCTATTATTTTTATAAATTGACTATAGCTTACTAATTGAAAATCTCTTTGATGATAAATCCATATTTGCTTCAGATAATAATTCTTAAAACAATCATAAGATGACTGCCAGTAGCCTATTATAATTGTTATTACCTCACTTCTGTTAAGTTGACTTTTAGGACCAGATTTGTTGTTATGGTTAGTAATTGAATTTGTATGCTTGTCTAATTCTTGAAAAAAATCATCGACGTAACAAAATATTTCTGTAAAATCCATTATCATAGGTTATTGCTCTTAAAGTTTTTTCAATAACCTATAAACTTTTTTCTTATACTATAAATACCATATTTTAATTAGCAATTTGTATTTTGTACTCACTTTATAACAAAAACAGTATTATCAATATCCCCGTAACCCACTGTTTATCAGCTATACAGCGACTTTTTGAATACGAAACTCGCGTGTTTATAGTAAAAAGATTCCTTTTCAAACTGTACTTTTTGACACATGGTATGCTACACACAAAATTATGCAACATGTTGACTCCTTGGGCAAATATTATTATGCCCCTATTAAAGCCAATAGAAATGTTAGTAAAACGTGTGATTACGAGCCTTATAAAGCTGTTAGCAAGTTGACGTTTTCAGATGAAGAAATTAAGAATGGAATGGAGATTCATATAAAAGGATTTGCCAAAAATAAGCATGTTAATTTGTTTAAATTTACTGTTTCTACCAACAGAGTTGATTATGTTGTTACCAATAACAAAACTCAAAAATCTTCTAAAGCTGCACAAGATGAGTTTGGCTTGCGATGGGTAATTGAGAGCATGCATAGAAAAATTAAGCAACTGACTGGTATAGAACGTTGCCAATGCAGAAAACAGCGTATCCAACGTAATCACATTAGTTGTGCATTTCTAGTTTGGACTTTTCTCAAAAGAACTGCAAATAAAATAGGTAAAACGGTCTACCAAATAAAGTTAGGGCTTTTAGATGACTATATGCAACAACAGCTTCGTTCTCCATCTTTACGATATTTAGAACCAAACATAGCGTAAGTTTTGCTATATTTATTATTTAAGCTAGACCAATATTTAAAAAAGATTTCAAAAGCTGGATTCCATAACTCTGAGTATTTATCATAAGAAGGCATTATTATTGATAAATCTTTAAAGTTATATAAGTTTTCTTCTTTTTTATTTATATTATTTGCATTTGCAGGTAATATAATATTTACTACCACTAAGAAAATTATAATTTTTTTATCATGCTATAGTATGTTTATAGGTTAATGAAATTAAATAATATTAGATATTAATCAATATGTAAAGTTGATAAAATAGGAATGTTGAATAATCAAGAGAATTTATATGTACCCACTTATTAGACCTAGAAGAAACAGAAAAGCTGCTTGGCTTCGTGATTTAGTTGCTGAAACTACCCTTAGAGTAGAGGATTTGGTATTACCGCTATTTGTTGTGGAAGGACATAATCAAAGGCAAGAAATTAAAACTTTACCAGATATATATCGCTTGTCTATAGATCAGGCAATAGAAACGGCAAGAAAAGCAGTTGATCTCGGTATTAAAGCTATTGCTTTATTTCCATGTATTGATCAAAGTTTAAAAAGCGAGAATGGTGATGAAGCTTATAATTTAGATAATTTAATGTGTCGTACTATAAGAAATATTAAAAATGCCGATATTGATATAGGTATAATATGTGATATAGCACTTGATCCTTATACTACGCACGGACATGACGGTGTAATACATAACGGTGAAGTGGATAATGATAGATCAGTAAAAGCCTTATGCAACCAAGCTTTAACTCTTGCAAAAGCTGGTGTTGATATTGTCGCTCCTTCTGACATGATGGACGGCAGGATTATGGCTATAAGAGAATACCTTGATAAAGAGCATTTTACTAATGTAGGAATACTTGCTTATGCCGCTAAATATGCCTCTAGTTTTTACGGTCCGTTTCGTGATGCAGTTAAAAGTAATAAAAAAACTTATTTAGATAAGTCAAGCTATCAAATGGATGTGCGTAATATCAAAGAGGCAATGCTTGAGATCGAACATGATATAGCAGAGGGAGCAGATATGGTTATGGTTAAACCTGGGATGCCGTTTTTGGATGTTATTCGTGAAGCGGCTAATAACTTTAACACTAAAATTTTTGCATATCAAGTTAGTGGAGAATATGCCATGCTAAAACTTGCAGCAAATGCCGGAGTTTTAGAGTGGGAAAAAAGTTTATTTGAATCACTAATTAGTTTTAAGAGAGCAGGGGCAAGCGGTATATTTACTTATGCAGCTCTTGAAGCGGCTGAACTATACCTTTGATACTTCAAGATTTGGCTAGCCAAATTGTGGGATTCGTCTTTGCTCACGTAGTTTATCTACGTTCCGCAGACTCACCGCTTATTTGACTTACCAACTTTTGAAGTATCTGTGGTATATTTAAAAAATAAATTATTTTTAGAGAGGTAAAAATGGCTACAAACAATAAACCATTACTAAAAAATAGAGTTGAAACTTTAGAGCCTGAATTAAGTTTAGATAAAAAATCAGCTTTTAAAGATTGGAAATTTTTAAAGCCTAAAAGTGGTGGGGCTAATGAAGCAGGAGAGTACGGTGGAGTATATCAAAGTGCGGATGGTAACATTACTGCAATGATAAAACAAGAAGCTTCATCATCAAAAAATATAGCTGAATTTTTAGGGTCTAAATTTTTTGCAGCAATAAGCCCTGGTAATGGTGCTGAAGTTAGTTTAATTGCTCCAGATGGTTTTAGCAAATCTAAAAATAGTGATTCGCAAATATATGTTAGATCTGAATTCTTTAAGAATTACAGTAGTGATATGTATGTGGATATGGATAAACATATGTCTGCTGAAACTAAACCAAGTTCTTGGTTTAGAAAAGATGGGGGCAGACCACTATTTATGGGAGCTCGAAATAAACTATTTAGAACTTTAGAAAATGCTTTTAAAGAAGTTAAATATCAAAATTTTGAAAATATCATGCCGACAAGTTTGTTAATTGGTGATTTTGATATACATGTCGGAAATATAGGAGTTATTAGAGATGAGAAAAATCCAAAAATTTTACCTAAATTAGTAAGAATTGATTTTGCTGGTAGTTTTGATAAATTAACAAATCAAATTTATTCTCATTCAAGAATGAGGCATTTGCCTGGCTTTGGTCCTACTAATCACTTTAGAGAATTTCCATCTAAATTAAGAAGAAGTCCTGAACTTGGTGATAGTTTAATTGCGGCTTCCAAAATCAATTTAGCCAAAACTATTAATGAAAGTTTTGATGAGCTAACTAAATATTATAGCGATGAAGCAATAGCAGATTTTGCTAAGCAGGCTATGCCAGGACTATTTAAAAAATCTGAAAAAATAACCCCGCAGCAGGTTAAAGATAGCTTATTAGATGTGATGCTAAAAAGACAAAAATCTTTAAAAGAGTATGGTCTTGAAATAAAATTAACCAATGTAATTTCTAAAAAATATACTTATCCTTATTTTGAAATAAAAGAGCAAGAATTAAAATCATTAATGAAAGAACAACCTAATTACTTTGAAAAAATTCTTAAAGGTGAAGAAGGAAAAATAGGAGGAAAAAAATTTAAATTACGAGACAAAGTTAGTTCTACTTTAAGCAAAATTCTAGAAACTCTAGGGATTAGACCTAGTGCAAAAAAACACTTAATAAAAACAATAAAAAGCTTAAATGAAGAAGTTAATAGTGAAAAAGATTTAATAGATTTTTCAAAAGAAGTTGAGACAAAAAAAGTTAAAGCACCAGCTAAAGAAAAAGCTAAACCTAAAGAAAAACCAAATTTATTAGATTTAAATGAAGAAGATTTAAAAGCAATTAAGCATTTAAAAAAAGAAGTTTTAAAGCCAACAAAGTTAAAAGCGGTAGAGAAAGCTAAGCAAGCTCCAAAATCGAAAACTGCTCATCCGAAAGATGCTTCTAAAGCTAAAAAAATTATGCAAAAGTAAAAATGAGCAAAACCATAGTTAGGTTAAATTAAAATATGTCTAGCCGTATTTTTATAACTTTTTTTATTTTATTGAAAGAAAAGGCTAGACGTTAACAAAAAGATTTGTTATAAGGAATTATCTGAATTTTTCAGATGCTTCTAATGTTCCTCGGTAGCTCAGTGGTAGAGCAAACGGCTGTTAACCGTTCGGTCGCTGGTTCGAGTCCGGCCCGGGGAGCCATTCCGTACAATCGGCTATTTTTTGTAGCTTATCAAACGAAAAGGTCAAGTTATAATAAAGATTATATCCCCTCAAGTTTAGGTATTTAAATACAAAATTTAAAAACTTTCTTTTTTCTTCAATAGTCAAATCTTACATTATTAACATATTAATAATTTTGATTGACGAAAAAATGAAATATGTATATGATACGCATCAAACTAAAAATAAATCAATTATTGGGGAAATTAATATGTTTAATAAGTTAAATCGCTGTACTCTTGCTTTAATGTTACTAACTAGTAGCATGTCATTTTCTGGACCTTTATCTACCAATGTAGTTGATCCTAATCAATCATATACTGGTGATGATATTCGTAATGTGGTAGAGAATCATATGGGCAATAATCCAAATATATATTTCGTACAACCAATTCCATTAAACACTGATAAGGATGGTATAAATACTATGGCTCAGCTTTTTATTAATGATGTTGAAGAGATAGTAAATCTAGGTACTCCAATTCAGAATGTAAAATTGCTAATACCTAATTTTTATGGAAATAAGGGTGAGGATGGACATTGGACTGCGGCAGTAATACGTAGAGATAAATCAGGAAATGCTAAGTTATATCACAACGATCCTACAGGTAATCCATATAATCCTACACCTTTACTAAGTAAAATAATAGAACTAATAAGGGGTGAATTGGGTGATATACCAATACATGACTTACAAATACGTCAACAAAGTGATGGTACTTCTTGTGGAGCATTTACTGCTGAAGATCTTGTAGTTTTAGCAGAGATGAATGGTGATGAGTTGACATTAGAATCAGCAAGAGCATTACTTTCTAATATAAAAGATGCTCAAGCACTTCGTAACAAACACGCAGGTATCGTTACTCAAGAGAATAGAGAGCATGCTACTCAAGAAAATAGAGAGTATTTTGAAGATGAAAATGAAGAATACGTTTTTAATTCGGATAAAGATAAAAAATTTGCCGAGCAATTAAGAAAAGCATTACCAGGTAGTGAAGCAGAAAAATTTGGTGATAGTCTTGATGAATTTGAGGAGCAACAATTAAAAGAAGCTTTTTCTAAGTTAATCGATCGCCCAAAAGAGCGAAATAGCGAAATTATACGTGCAGCATTAAGACATGCATTAACAGATACTCATAATTCTGCAATGAGTGCGATACATAGCAGGTTAAGTAATGGACCTTTAATAGTAGCAGCAGGTGATGATGATGTTGCTGGTGATACATGGCAACATGGTGTATGGGCTAGGGCATCAATTAGCCACAGCAAAGATAAGGCAAATAATAAGGAAGCAGAATATTTTAGTGGATATAAAACAAAAGGACATAGTAATACTATAGGTGTTGATACCTTAGTAAGCGATAATCTACTTCTTGGTTTAGCGTATACTAACGCTTACACAAGCATAAAGCCGCAAAATCAAAATTCAGGTAATTTAGACAAAGTTAGAACTAATATGTTCTCATTATATGGTTCATATAATATACCAAATTATAATTGGTTTGTAGATGGTACTATATCTTATGCAGAAAGTGTTATAAGAGGTAAAAATGTACGTAATGGTAATGAAGTAGCATCAAGCAAATATAAATCACATTTATATAGCGGTAGCGTGTCTTTAGGATATAATTATCATACAAGTAATGACATCTATATTACGCCAAGTTTAGGTATGACAGGTTCTTTAATTAAAGATTCTGGATATAAAGAAACTGGGACTAATTTTCAAAATTTAAATGTTGCGAAGAAACATTACAATAAGTTAAGCAGCACATTAGGAGTTAGAGCATTTAAGAATATAAATCAAGGTAAGTTAACTATAACACCTGAATTATATAGCTTTGTTAATTATTCTCTGAAAAATAAAACTCCTAGTGTTAATGCTCAGTTGCAAGGTATAGATGAGACTTTACCAACAATTAACTTTAAAAGTAATAAAGTAGATTATAATTTAGGTGTTGGTATTTCATTAAAACACAATATGATGGAATATGGCGTTAATTATACTGCTACTTTTGCTAAGAAGTATGAAGCACATTCAGGTAGTTTAAAAGTACGAGTAAATTTCTAATCCAATCCTATCTATTGCCAAGCGGTCTTTGACTGCTACGGCTTAATTCTCAATTTTTCCTTTATCACCCCGTAATGGCATTGCCCACGTGAATCAGTTTCGTCTCTGTCATCCCGTGATTTATTCACGGGATCCAGTTAAAAATACTAATAATATTAGTATTTTTTATTATTTTCTGGATCTAGTTAACGCGAGTTTCGTATTCAAAAAGTCGCTGTATAGCTGATAAACAGTGGGTTACGGGGATATTGATAATACTGTTTTTGTTATAAAGTGAGTACAAAATACAAATTGCTAATTAAAATATGGTATTTATAGTATAAGAAAAAAGTTTATAGGTTATTGAAAAAACTTTAAGAGCAATAACCTATGATAATGGATTTTACAGAAATATTTTGTTACGTCGATGATTTTTTTCAAGAATTAGACAAGCATACAAATTCAATTACTAACCATAACAAACGCGAGTTTCGAATTAATATAGCATAGGATTTAGCATATCAAGAGAGATGTAATAGAAGGTTTATTATCAGACATTTGATAATTTATCAGTGCTGCAACCATATGCACAAAGGCATTTGTAACTGATCTATGCCTTGAATGCTCAAACTTCCCCAATAGTTTAATTTTACTAAACACAGATTCTATTAATGCTCTTTTAAGCAATAATATTTTATCCAACATAGACATAAGTTTATTTTTCATATTTTTCTTTACCCTAGTTACCATAAAAATTCCTTGCTCTAAAAGTTGTTGAAATAATTGTTGTGAAATATAACCACGATCTCCGAATACTTTACCAAAAAGATTTTTGATCATCAGTTCCAGCTGTTTTCTATCATCCTTATTGCCAGGGCTAAAAGATGCTTTAACTATACCACCGGCTCTATTAATTATTAGATGTAGTTTAAGTCCATAGAACCAACCTTTTGTTGTCTTACTGCGTGCTGCTATGCCGGCGAACACTTTATTCATTGAAATACGGTATCTCTTACATACCTCTATACTACTTGAATCTACAAAAGAAAGGCCATCACACTGATCCAAAATAGAATTGAATATCAGTACTAATAGTGGTAAATGTGGACCTATTATTTTTATAAATTGACTATAGCTTACTAATTGAAAATCTCTTTGATGATAAATCCATATTTGCTTCAGATAATAATTCTTAAAACAATCATAAGATGACTGCCAGTAGCCTATTATAATTGTTATTACCTCACTTCTGTTAAGTCGACTTTTAGGACCAGATTTGTTGTTATGGTTAGTAATTGAATTTGTATGCTTGTCTAATTCTTGAAAAAAATCATCGACGTAACAAAATATTTCTGTAAAATCCATTATCATAGGTTATTGCTCTTAAAGTTTTTTCAATAACCTATAAACTTTTTTCTTATACTATAAATACCATATTTTAATTAGCAATTTGTATTTTGTACTCACTTTATAACAAAAACAGTATTATCAATATCCCCGTAACCCACTGTTTATCAGCTATACAGCGACTTTTTGAATACGAAACTCGCGTATAACAACAAATCTGGTCCTAAAAGTCGACTTAACAGAAGTGAGGTAATAACAATTATAATAGGCTACTGGCAGTCATCTTATGATTGTTTTAAGAATTATTATCTGAAGCAAATATGGATTTATCATCAAAGAGATTTTCAATTAGTAAGCTATAGTCAATTTATAAAAATAATAGGTCCACATTTACCACTATTAGTACTGATATTCAATTCTATTTTGGATCAGTGTGATGGCCTTTCTTTTGTAGATTCAAGTAGTATAGAGGTATGTAAGAGATACCGTATTTCAATGAATAAAGTGTTCGCCGGCATAGCAGCACGCAGTAAGACAACAAAAGGTTGGTTCTATGGACTTAAACTACATCTAATAATTAATGGGGTCGTTGAAAGATAATTTTTGATAGTAAAATAAGAGGAAAGGAGGTAATAAATATTTTAAAAAAGAAATTCTGTTTAATATAGAGATAAATGTTATTCAATAGTGTAGTAATTTAATAGAGATTTGTTTACAGAGTTAGAATTTTTATTAATAAATTTCTTTAAGCCATTAAAGTTGTTAAAACCACTAATCGTTTTAAATTAAAACATATGGCATTCATAAATTCGGAGAATTGATTTTTGGCAATTCCTATATATCTAACCCGCTTATTATCTTTTGAAAATACCATCTCGAAAGGTGCTCTGATTTTCGTATAATATTTATCAAGGTCAAAATTCTTATCTTTCATATTATTTTTCTTTATTGCACAAAGATGGACTCCCTTTTTAGCTGCTGCATTCTTGGTAGAGATTGTACAATAACCTTTATCAACATATGTAGCACCAGAACTTGGCATAACATGCTTAAAACCTTTGCTATCGGTAACATTTGCAGGGGTAACTGCAACCTTATTGATCATGCCTGATTGAATATCAACACTCACATGTTTTTTATAACCATACCAAAATTTATTCCCTCCCTTACAGCCAATTTTGGCTTGTTTATCCTTTGCAACCTTAGGCAAAGTCTCATTATTCAATTTATCATATTTTTGTGCTCTTAGTTTATCACGTTCCTCCCAGAGATTAGCTTTTGAGATTAAATGAGAAGCATCTACAAAGGTAAATACTTCACCCATATAGCCTTGTACTCGTAGTTGATCGCGGAATTTTGTAAATATTTTTGATAGTAAATTAGTACCTATTTTTTTTACGTATTTTACTAAATACACTATAATCAGGTGTCTTTTCTGTAAGAGCAAAATTACAAAACCATTTCGCCGCTGTGCTATCAGCTAAATAACGTTCTAATTCCCGATCAGATAAGTCTTCCATAAATTGTAGCAGCAAACATTTAAACAGCCTCTCTATACCATATCCTTTATAATTAGCTTCGCATTCTAATGCTAATAACTCAGCTTCAACTGCTTTGAATTTGAATAAACTTTTGAATTTACGATATTGATGATCCGCATTTACTAACTCATCTAAACTTACCATTAGCATTTGATACTCTGACATATAAACATATTTTTTATTTTTTTATTATACCTGCTACCCTCTCATCTCGCAACAGTCCCTTAATAGAGCCGGTGGTATAGTTAAAGCATCTTTTAGCCCTGGCAATAAGGATGATAGAAAACAGCTGGAACTGATGATCAAAAATCTTTTTGGTAAAGTATTCGGAGATCGTGGTTATATTTCACAACAATTATTTCAACAACTTTTAGAGCAAGGAATTTTTATGGTAACTAGGGTAAAGAAAAATATGAAAAATAAACTTATGTCTATGTTGGATAAAATATTATTGCTTAAAAGAGCATTAATAGAATCTGTGTTTAGTAAAATTAAACTATTGGGGAAGTTTGAGCATTCAAGGCATAGATCAGTTACAAATGCCTTTGTGCATATGGTTGCAGCACTGATAAATTATCAAATGTCTGATAATAAACCTTCTATTACATCTCTCTTGATATGCTAAATCCTATGCTATATTAATTCGAAACTCGCGTTAGTTAGCAAGCCACGGTATGACTACCTTAGGGCATTTTTTGATCTACACAACAATGCCGCCACAGCATGACAGGGGGAACTGATCCACGCCCCGCTTCCATATTTCTCTACTACTTATCTTATTACTTTCTTATTTATTAGTTTTAATATTCTATCAAATACAGTATGCTTACACAGTTGGCAATGATGGTGGGCAATAAAAAAAGTTTATGGTAAAAGAACGTATTAATTCGCTAAGATGTTTATTTGAAGAGCAAGGCATAGATGGATATATAGTTCCGTCTAATGATAAATATATGAGCGAGTACGTACCTGAATATGCTAAGAGACTTGAGTATATTACAGGTTTTACTGGCTCGAATGGTATAGCTGTCATATGCAAAGATATAGTGCTATTCTTTACTGATGGTCGATATTTAGAACAAGCACGTAAAGAACTTGCCCCGCAGCTTTTTAAGATTTTTGACTTAAAAGATGTATCTAAATTTGCTTGGGAAAGTTATTTAAGTAGAGCAGGGTATGATACGGAATTATTTACTTATCCCACTATAGCAAATTTAAACCTAACATTACAAAAAGTTAATGGTAATCTAATTGATAAAATTTGGCAAGATCAACCATTTGAACCAAATTCTCAAGTTTACTTACATGATATCCAGTTTGCAGGTGTCTCACATATAGAGAAGATTGATAAATGCCGTAACATGTCATTCCGTAGTTTGTGGAAACTAAATCCAGAAAAATGGACACCGAAAAATATTCTTTAATTATCTTAGATAGCTCTTCTATATGTTGGTTATTAAATATGCGGGCTAGTGATGTTGCTTATACGCCTTTAATGTTCGCTAAAGTGATAATCAATCCTGAAAAGTTATATTTGTTTATTGACCCTACAAGAATTAACGCTGAAATTATTAAAGAGCGTCCTGAAATAATGATTTTACCTGAAGAAGAATTTGAGAACATCTTAAGGGACCAGGATAATATTTTTATCGATGATAGCATAGCATCTATTCATATAATGGATTTGATAGAGGGTAAAAAAGTCCATAAAACTAAAGATCCGTGTTTAATGCTTAAAGCTTGTAAAAACGAAATAGAAATTAAGCATGCAATAAATTTTCATATCAAAGATGCAGTAGCTTTATGTGAATTTTTTGCTGATTTGGAGGAAAGTACTCGTCATTGCGAGAAGATGCAAAGCGTTGACGAAGCAATCTCAGGAAAATATGAGGAGATTGCCCCGCAGTCTACGACTGCTCGCAATGACAAAATATTAAATGAATATAACCTTGGTCTAAAACTTACCGAATATAGAGCTAAACAGGAGTGTTATGTTTCAGATAGCTTTCCGGCTATTTGTGGCTTTAGGGAAAATAGTGCAATCATTCATTATAGGTCTGATGCTAAAACCGCTAAGAAGATTGAGGGGCAGGGGATATTACTTATCGATTCAGGCGGTCAATATAAGGGTGCTACTTCTGATATAACAAGAACAATTACGATAGGCATCGGCTACTGATGAGCAGAAAAAGCGTTATACACAGGTGCTTAAAGGGCATATTGCTCTAGCTATGTTTATGGCAAGATTCGCTAGATTATCCTCATGGCACATGGTGTTGAAAGCTTCTTAAGCGTTCATGAAGGACCGCAAAGTATAAATCTCCGTAATAAAACGATAACGAACCAGGGTTTTATATTCCTGGGGAATATGGTATTAGGATTGAAAATTTAATATATGTAAAAGAAAATAATGGCTGGCTGGAATTTGAAACTCTAAGTTTAGTGCCTTACGCTAAAGAACTAATTGATGTTAAGCTACTTAATAATAATGAAATAAATTTATTTTTATAGGCATTATTGTAATTGACGTTTCTGCTATTTATTGGTATAAAGTCTATAAAATGTGTCACATATTGTTTAATTGTTTAATATGCATGGGCGTCAACTTAAACATTGGTGTCATCCCGTGGCTTGTCCGCGGGATCAAGTAAAATAGCAGGATTCCCGCTTTCGCAAGAATGACATCAATACAGCAAATTCATACATTGGGACGTCGCCAAGTGGTAAGGCAACGGTTTTTGGTATCGTCATCCGGAGGTTCGAATCCTCCCGTCCCAGCCAACGAGCTACTTCTAAGTTAAAGATAGAAGTAAGATAATTAAATAAAATAACACTTTGAGAATAAAATTTAATTGTTCTATAATCTATATTATGGAAAATAGAAACTTTAGCTAATTCTTTATTATTACTTCAATTTTTTCCTGAATTTAAAGTATAATTCTAGCTGTTTTAATTTGGTGCATTCGATTGGATTTGAACCAACGACCTTTGCCTTCGGAGGGCAATACTCTATCCAGCTGAGCTACGAATGCATTAAGTTTTAAAACTCTTATCCTTTTTTTATTTTTTATGCGTTATTATTATTAGTAGCGGTAGTGGTTTTTAATTTATCTTTTCCAGCTAAACATTTTACTAGATTATTAACAGCCTGTTGCTCATCTGTACTTTGAATTTTCATAAAATTTCTTGAAACTTCAATACACATACGTTGATGTTGAGTATGCACAGGTTGTGGCTTATTTGCCTCTTCTAATCCTTCGAAGAAATAATCAATATTTCTATCTAATGCTTCAGCAATTAATACAAGTCTTCCTACAGAAATTCTATTAATTGCTCTTTCGTATTTTTGTAATTGCTGATGGGTAACGTCAATTACCTCTGCAAGTTGTTGACGAGATAATCCTTTTGCTAGCCTTAAAGAATAGATTTTCTTTCCTATAAAACTATCGATTTTTTGTATTATGTCATTTTTTCTAGCCATTTTCTTCTCCTTGGTTGTTTTATATATTTATAATTATTCCAATAACTACTATACTATAGTTATTAATAATTATATAATATTAAACTTATACAATTATTAGTGGAAATAATAACACATTTCAATATCATATACAACTAAAAAATAACATTTTTTAGGTTTTTTGTAATTATTTAGTAAATAATAATTAATTCTAAACTTTAATATTATTGAAATATTGTAATAGAAGTATTATATATAAAATAAAATGTGTTTTTTTAGATTTAAATCTTTATAAGATTGTAACTTAATAAAAAAATAAAGTTATGGCGTATTATAGAAAAATATAAAATAAATGCAATAATAAATTTAATTTCCTTTGCAATATTTCAAATATTTCTTTATACAAGTAATATTTTAACTAATTTTTGGAAATTGATTTAATGAAAAAAATATTTAATTGTCTTTATGTTGCGTTATTTAAAACAATAGAGCATGACGGAGTCGAACATTCCGGATATATGTCATTTATGGTACTTTTATCTATTTTTCCTTTTTTAGTATTTTTACTAGCTTTAACAAGCTTTTTAGGAGCTTCAGAACTTGGACAAAATTTTATACAAATTTTTCTAGAAAGTATGCCAGAGCGGGCAACAGAATCAATTGAAAAAAGAATAAAAGAATTGTTAAGTGTACCGCCACAAAGTTTAATGAATCTTGCCGTCGTAGGTAGTGTTTGGACAGCCTCTTCCTTTGTAGAATGCTTAAGAACCATTCTAAATCGTGTATATGAGATTAAGTCCCCTCCCCCTTATATAAGAAGACGATTACTTAGTATTTTACAATTCCTTGTAATTAGTATTTTAATTACTTTCACCATGTTTCTTCTAGTATTTATTCCAATAGTTTTCACAAAAATTCCAGTATTATTAGAAGCTATAGAACAATATAAAAATATTTTAAATTTTATAAGATATGTTTTAATCTTAGTTTTATTATTTTTAGGAGCCTCCTCTTTATACTATATATTACCTAATGTAAAACTAAACTTCATAGATGTATTTCCAGGAGCTTTATTAACAGTAATATTATGGGTAATAAGCGGTTACTTACTTTCAACTTATATAGTTTACTATAACCAGCTAAATTTAATGTATGGATCTCTTGGTAGTATAATAGTTACATTGATATTTTTCTATATTATCAATATGATATTTATTTATGGTGCAGAATTTAATTATCTAATGAAGAATTATAATATAGTTAAAAAAAGAGTTAATGAAAAGTAGTTACACGATTAGAGCGACTTAAGCTTCTATTTCTACTTTTAGTTTTTTTATTTTCTCTATAGATAATTCGGTAATTTCATAAGAATTGATAACCGATATCAATAAATCCTTATTTTCTTCTATTCTATCAATGTTTGTATGGTAGGTAACCCCCACAGCTGTCGAAAGTAGATATAGTTATAATCTAAACTTTATAAGATCAATATTGCCCCCAGACAATATTACAATATCACGAATTATTTCCTTCTCTAGTAATAAGCAAAATCGTAATAATGGAATCTTAAAACCCTTTAATTTATTTATATTTTTAAATATGGTAAATAGAATTGCAGCTATTAATATGCTATATAAATATACTATCATGCCATTTTGAGAATGACTGATAAAATGTTTAAACTGTAAATGCTGTTTTATGAATTTAAAAAATACTTCTATATCCCATCTTTTCTTATATATCTCTGCTATCTCTTCAGCAGAACTATCCGATAAATTTGCTAAAAACCATATTTCTTTGTTCTTATAATCAATGGTTTTTATTAATCTTAAATTACATTTGATTATTTTGTTAGCACTGTATAAATTAATAATCTCATCACTTTGTATTTGTAAGTTACTATGATTGTTTTGATTCTGCTTGATCTCTAACTTTTTAATAACTCTATAGCGTCTGTTAGTTTGTACTCTAGTAACAAATTTTATTTCTTTGTTACTGAAATCTTCATAGGTAGTTGTTTTACAAATTCCCCTATCAAATATTAATATATCTTCCTTATCTAGCTTAGATTCATTTATAGCTTTAACTAATGCTACATCATCACTTGCTTCAGATTTATCATTGCAAAATCTTATATTAGATGGTATTTGTCCCTCTAAACCTACACTAAGCTTTACTTGACTATCATTCTTTTTTCCTCCTATTTTTAATCCATCTTTAATTACTCTGCCGGAAAGATTAATAGTTGTTGAATCAAATATGTGTAATTGTTTTCTTTCTATCTTATTAAAATGGCTATTATACTTTTCTACTAGTTCATCATAAATTGCTTTGAAATATTCTGTCTTTATTGTTTTTAATCTTTTACCAATAGAACTATGGTCTATTTTATTTTTACCAACCTTTTTTGTTTTAAGAAGACTACTTAACTCTAAAGTTGCCGGTACTATTTCCTCTAATGTCCTTAAGCTAATCGGTCTACCAAGTAGTGATGACCTAACAAAACTTTTTAAAATAAATGCTCCCGTTATTTTATGATTGGCTTTATCTACGGTATATTTTTCCCCTACTTCTATCAGCCTCTTATCACTAATTAAGTTCATTATTTCTTTTATTTCCATTCAGGGTAACCTTTTTAATTTTTTAGTTACCTGTTTACCTCTTCCTAATACTTTTTTACATACTTATTTCTTCTCTTCTACTTTCGACAGCTGTGAGGTAACCCCCCTACTCTACTCTTGCATTAGTATTAAGTAATTGAGCAAGATGGACATAAATATCTGCTGAATTATATTTAAATTTTTTTCGTATTTTATTATTTTAGTAATAACAAATACGACTAGAAAGAGAAAAATGCTTAAATGATACTCCTCGCAGCAGAGCTACGAGGTATCTATCCAAAAAGTTTTAACTGTTTTTGTTGAAATGCTTTATAAGAAGGTTTGCCTGAACCTTGATTTTTTACATAATTACGTAATTTCCGCTCATCACCATGTTTACCTACAAAACTTACGCTATGAGTGGAAGAGTGATAAATTATTGTAAGAATAATTAAACATGTCAAAGAGGAACAGATTGCAAGCAATACCAATTAATAGAACAGATTACTGTCAATTTTTAACAATTAGCCAAAAGAATTATAGTTTAACCTACTACGCTGAACATGCCAAGAAATGTAGCCATGATGTTATTAATAGATTTTTAGAAAATGAAAAATATACTCCTTCTTTATTATGGGAACACATTAAGAATGATGTTATCTTTTCATCTAACGGATATACAATATTTGATGATACGGTGTTAAACAAAAGGAACACAAAGAAAATAGAGGTTGCTAGATCGCAGTATAGTGGAGCTACAGGTGGAGTTACTACCGGTATAGGAGTAGTGAGTCTTGTATATTATAACCCCGATATTGATAAGTTTTGGGTAATAGATTATCGCATTTTTTCACCTGATCATGATGGAGCGACGAAACTAGATCACCTACTAAAGATGTTCAATAATGCTGTTTATAGTAAAAAGATTCCTTTTCAAACTGTACTTTTTGACACATGGTATGCTACACACAAAATTATGCAACATGTTGACTCCTTGGGCAAATATTATTATGCCCCTATTAAAGCCAATAGAAATGTTAGTAAAACGTGTGATTACGAGCCTTATAAAGCTGTTAGCAAGTTGACGTTTTCAGATGAAGAAATTAAGAATGGAATGGAGATTCATATAAAAGGATTTGCCAAAAATAAGCATGTTAATTTGTTTAACATTTACTGTTTCTACCAACAGAGTTGATTATGTTGTTACCAATAACAAAACTCAAAAATCTTCTAAAGCTGCACAAGATGAGTTTGGCTTGCGATGGGTAATTGAGAGCATGCATAGAGAAATTAAGCAACTGACTGGTATAGAACGTTGCCAATGCAGAAAACAGCGTATCCAACGTAATCACATTAGTTGTGCATTTCTAGTTTGGGCTTTTCTCAAAAGAACTGCAAATAAAATAGGTAAAACGGTCTACCAAATAAAGTTAGGGCTTTTAGATGACTATATGCAACAACAGCTTCGTTCTCCATCTTTACGATATTTAGAACCAAACATAGCGTAAGTTTTGACTTAATTCTGCAAACCATGCCCCTAATGAATAACCGGTAAAAGATAAACTATAACCGTGATTTTTAGCATATTCGGTGATTTCATATGTAGCCTGATATGAAGCTGCTTGCTGTGTTACTATCTGCCCGCCTAAAACACTTTTAAAATGAGTCTTAAGCGATGAATTAGTTTTTAGTAAATCTAATTTCTCAAATGTGATGCCTCGATAAGCAAGTACTAGCTGTTTTGTTTTTTCGTTTATATATGCTACTGAATAATATCTGCCTATTTCAGGCTCATTAAATACTTTAAATGTCTTCCAGTCTTCTAAAGATTGGTTATATTTTACTTTTTCAAAAGCTACTTTTTCGTGTATTTTAGAATCTATATAAGCATGAGAGCTAAGTAACCCATGTATAAAATCGTTAGGGTGGTGCTTGTAATTTTGATTATTTAAAATGATTTACTTTCAATTTTTTGTATAAAATCACCGGAAGAATTAGGCACTTCCCCCCAGCTTACATTACCGATAAAGTCATTATTTTGGATTTTGCTTGCTATTTCTTCTAGCTGCAATATTGTTAAATCTATGTCTTCAAAGTTAAGATGTATAAGATTAGGATCGTTTTCTTCTAATTTAGTGATAAGTGCTTGATATTTATTTATAGAACTCATAAATAGATTAAGTTGAATTTTCACAAGGAATTATAAATTAAATTTTATAATTTTCAACTATTACATTATTTACCATGTATTTTTTTACCTATAATCCTTTATTAAAAACAGCATTTTTAAATATAAAAGTTAAGGCTGCTGCTAAAAGTAACGACATTAAAGAATTCATTATAATTAACGATACACCTCACCTAAAATTATCTGTTAAAGCATTACCAGAACAAGGCAAAGCTAATGAGGAGATTATAAATTTTTTAGCAAAAGAGTGGCAGTTATTACGAGTTAATTTAGAGATTACCAAAGGACATACTAACAACTTAAAGGCAATTTTAATAAAAAATATTGATGAGAAGTATTTAAATTTGATTTTAAATGCTTATATTAAGTGAATAAAGTTTTGTTGTAATTTTCCCGTCATTGTGAGGAGATGCATAGCTAAGGGTGCGGCAATCTCAGGATATTTTTATGAGATTGCAACGTTCACTTACGTTCATTCGCAATGACGTTGTTCATGTAACAAAACTAAAAACATGAATTTTAAAGGTTTAGTATGACACAAGAAAAAAAGAAATTTGATGCCGAAGTTGGTAAGATTTTAAACTTAATGATTCACTCTCTTTATAGTAATAAAGAGATTTTTATGCGGGAGTTAATTTCTAACGCTTCTGATGCTTGCGATAAGCTGCGTCATCTATCTCAAAGTGAAGCTGAATTAGTAGTCGGTGATTCTAGCTTTAAAATTACTATTAAAGTCGATAAAAATAATGGTCAGGTTATCATCCATGATAACGGCATTGGTATGAATAAAGAGGATTTAATTGAGAATCTAGGCACTATTGCAAGATCAGGTACAGCAAATTTCCTTAAAAATCTTTCAGGTGATTCTAAAAAAGATAATATGCTAATCGGTCAGTTTGGAGTTGGTTTTTATTCAAGCTTTATGGTAGCCGATAAAGTTACTGTAACTTCAAGGAAAGCCGGTGAAGATAAAGTATATGTTTGGGAATCGCAAGGAGAAGGCGAATATATTGTATCAGACTCTGACAGAGAATTTAGCAGAGGCACAGAAATTGCTTTGCACATTAAAAAGGAAGAGGATAGTTTCCTGGATCATTTCAGATTAAAGCATATAGTTAAAAGCTATTCCGATCATATAGCCGTGCCAATATATTTCTTTGATGAAGGGGATAATAACGAAATACAGTTAAATTCCGCATCAGCTTTATGGACAAGATCAAAATCCGAAATCACCGAAGAACAATATAAAGAATTTTATAAAAGCTTATCTTATGCTGTGGATGATCCTTGGATTACGATGCATAACAAAAATGAGGGAGCTATAGAATTTACAAATCTATTATTCATTCCATCAAGTAAAACATATGATTTATTTCATCCTGATCGTAAAAGACGAGTAAAATTATACATCAAAAGAGTATTTATTTCTGATGAGAATATTGATTTAATCCCGTCATATCTAAGATTTTTACGAGGCGTGGTTGATTCAGAGGATTTACCGCTAAATATTAGCCGTGAATCGTTGCAACATAATAATGTACTTGAGAAAATCAAGAATGCTATCACTAAAAGAGTCCTAGGCGAACTTAAAAAAAAGAAAGAAGAGGCTATGGATGAATATAATAATTTTTGGGCTAATTTCGGCGGTGCTTTAAAAGAAGGGTTATGTGAAGCTACCACCGATCATGAAAAATTGTTAGAAGTATGTATATTTAGAAGTGCTTTGCATAATAAAATGATTAGCCTTGATGAATATATAAAAGGCTTTAAAGATGGGCAGAATACTATATATTATTTAAGCGGTGATAATCCTGATAAGCTGCTTTCAAGCCCGCAAATAGAGGGGTTATTAAGTAAAAATATCGATGTGTTATTATTTACTGATACTGTTGATGATTTTTGGGTAAATGTTAATAGCGAGTATAAAGGACATGCGATTAAATCAGCTACAAGAAGCGATATTGATGTAGACCAAGCTACTTCATCGTCAGAAGAAAAAAATAAGGATGATAAAAAATCCGATGATGAATATAAATCATTGACTGATTATTTTAAAGATGTTTTAGGGATTTTAGTTAAAGATGTTAAGATATCTAAAAAGTTGACTTCTAGCCCTGCTTGTCTTGCCGTTAGTGAAGCCGCTATGGATATTCGTATGGAACGATTTTTGATCGAGCAGAAGCAAATAGCGAGTGCCTCCGCTAAAAATTTAGAGCTAAACCCTAAAAATAAGATCATAGAAAAAATTTTTAATGACTTAAAAGCGGATAATAAAAATAACGAGGAGCTAGTTAAGTTAATATTCGATCAAGCTTGTATTTTAGAGGGTGAACCGGTAGCAGATACAGGTGCTTTTTCAAAAAGACTCAACGATATTGTACAAAAAGCTATATTATAGCTTTTAAATTATTTAGTTTTAATATAGAATAAGGCTGTTCTCTGTCATTCCTACGAAAGCGGGAATCCAGAAGAGCATTAAAAATGTCCAATTGTAGAGTTTATAATTAATAAAATGGATTCCCGCCTTTACGGGAATGACAGAAAAAATGTCTTATTACGATACTATATTTAGCAATCATATAGATAAAATTAAAAACGAAGGAAGATATCGAGAGTTTAAAGCCTTAAAAAGGCAAGCCAATAATTTTCCTTTTGCTATGTGCGAAGATAAGCAAATAGTTATGTGGTGTATCAACGACTATTTGGGTATGAGTAAACATCCAAAAGTAGTGCAGGCTGCTTTAGATGCCGTGCTGAAATACGGCGTTGGCTCAGGCGGTACTAGGAATATCGGCGGTAATAATACCGCTATCCTTGAGCTCGAACAGGAGCTAGCAAGTTTACATAACAAAGAAGCCGCCTTAGTTTTTACTTCCGGCTTTGTCGCTAATGACACAACTCTTGCAACACTTGCTAAAATTATGCCTGATCTTGTCTTTTTTTCCGATGAGCTAAATCATGCCTCGATCATTGCCGGCATTACTGGCTCTAAAGCCGAGAAGCATATATATAGGCATTTAGACGTTAAGCATTTAGAAGAATTACTACAATCAGTTGACATTAATAGACCGAAAATTATTGTTTTTGAGTCTGCTTATTCTATGGATGGCTTCTTTTCTCCTGTTAAAGATATAATTAATTTAGCTAAAAAATATAACGCTTTAACCTTTATTGATGAAGTTCATACAGTAGGTTTATATGGCAAAACTGGTTCAGGTATTGCTGAGCTTCTCGATTGTAGCGATGAAATCGATATTATCCAAGGAACACTTGCCAAAGCATACGGCACTATTGGTGGTTATATAACCGCAAACCATAGCCTAATTGATGCCATTAGATTAACGGCGTCAGGCTTTATTTTTACTACCTCATTGCCGCCAGTAATTTCTACCGCTGCAACGCATAGTATTAGGCATTTAAAAGAATCTAATCAAGAACGAAAAACACACCAGCAAGTGGTTAGCAAACTTAAAAGCTCTTTTGATCGCTTTAACATTCCTTATTTAAAAAATGAAAGCCATATAGTGCCAATAATTATCGGTGATCCTATCAAGGCTGCCAAAGCTTCTAACATGCTGCTTAATGAGTATGGTATTTACGTTCAACATATCAATTTCCCTACTGTTCCTCGAGGAACTGAACGCCTAAGAATTATCCCAACTCCTGCACATACAGATGAAATGATAAATGCTTTATCTACCGCTTTAGTGCAGATATTTGCAAAACTTGGTTTAGAGCTCCCTTTTGCTCAAGAGCTGAATGAGGAAGTACGCTTAAACCTTATAGCTTAAACGTCATTGCGGGGAAAAATTGGTATTGTTGCATGGCTCTATTTTACCCCTGTCACCCCGTAACTTGTTCATGGTGTCCAGTTAAAAATACTAATAAAATTAGTATTTTTTGTTTTTCTGGATCTAGTTTCCAAGCCATGGGGTGACATCGAGGACGTTTCCTGAGCCATGCCAATAACTCCTATATAACTCTTCATTGATTAGAATAATATATGCATAAAAATGAGCTGAATTTTCAAAAAATAGATAATCCAGAATTGATAAAAGCTGCGAAAAGTTTAAAAAATGAAGGGATAGTTTTACAAAATGAAAGTTATGCTTATTTAAAAATCAGCGATGATTTTATTCATAAATTATATCCTCTAATTGCCGAAGATGAGTATACTCGTTTAATTTGAAAAATTGGCTACGTCGGCTTTGTAAGACTTCAGATGCTCATGTACTTTTGTACGTTCCGCTCCTCGGCTTACAGTCGTCTTGCTCTTTTCCAAATTAAACTTCGTCTACCAACTCTTCATTTATACGAGGTATATCTACAAAAGCCTGATTATTTCAGTGAAAAGTGCAATATAGGAGCTCATATTACTATATAACTTATCCCAATGAACAAATAGTCATAAATGACCAAGACATTAATGTAATACACTCCTTTAAAATAGAAGAATTAGCAAAAACGCAAACAGCAAATAAACAATATTACGTTTTAAAAATTAGTTCACCCTCCTTGATTTCTCTAAGAAAAAAAATATCAATTACCTACATACTTAAACTTTAAAGGTTATACGGTAGGCTTGCATATAACTATAGCTATTAACTCGATAACCAAAAATAGAAATACTTGATAATGCCGAACTACAATATATAATACGTTAAACTTATTAATAATGTATTATATGCCTCTTATAGACTATCGGCATCAAGCCACTTTATATGCTCAAGCTTACTCTAAATTAGACCTAACTGGAACAGGATATTTAGCATTTCGTGATATTCCAAACATAATCAAAAATCATATTACAGGTAATAAAGTATTAGATTACGGCTGCGGAGCTGGTAAGTCTACCATCTTTTTGAAATCCCTGGGGTTAAACGTTAACGGAGTCGATATTAATGAAGAGATGATAAAAATAGCAAGCTCTAATGACCCTGCAGGAACATATAATCTAATAAAAAGCGGTAATATTCTGGCGGAAGATAATACATTTGATTTAGTGTTTTCTAGTTGGGTTATGATGGAGGTAGCAAGCAAAGAGGAGCTAGCAAAGATTGCTAAAGAAATTGCAAGAGTTCTAAAAAGTAATGGCATTTTTATTATGTTAGTCTGTAATGAGAATACTTATAATAGAGATTGGCTATCGGAAAATACCGAATTTCCTGAAAATCAAAATCTTACTAGAGGCTGTAAAGTTAAAATACTTTTTAAAAATATAAATTTAAGTATTTACAATTATTTTTGGAGCGAGGAAGATTATAAATCTATGTTAACGCGAATAGCGAATTAAAATGAATCAAAAATTAAGGAAAGAGTCTATAGAAGGTTTGATAGGAAGCAACTGGTAATTGATAAGAGAAGCGATCATGTGAGAGAAGGCATTTTTAACTGATCTATGCCTTGAATGCTCAAATTTATTTAACAATTTTATTTTGCTGATAACAGTTTCGACCAAAGCTCGTTTTAGCAGAAGTACTTTATCACTCAGAGGCATTAAAATATTTTTCATGCCTTTCTTAATTCGTGTAATAAGCTGAATATTTTTATCAAATAAATCATTAAATGACCCTTTACTTATATAACCACGATCACCAACCACCTTACCAAAAATATCTTTAACCATAGAAGAAAAATGTTTACGATCATCTTTATTGCCTGAGCTAAAAGATGCCTTTACTAAACCACCTTTTGGGTTTATGATTAAATGTAATTTCAATCCATAAAACCATCCTTTTGTTGTTTTTCCTCGAGCAGCTAAGCCATTAAAAACCTTATGTGAATAAATTCGATAATTTTTACAAACGCTAATTGATGTTGAATCTACAAATGAAGTACCATTACATTTATCAAATAAATGATTTAGTAAAATTGTTAAATGAGGTAGATATTCTCCTATCAATTTATTAAAATGTTCATAACAAACTAATTTAAAATCTTTAGAATGCATAGGTAAAATTATGTGTTTATAATAGTTTTTAAAGCAGTCTGACGATGATTGATAATAGCCTATTAATATGGTTAAAACTTCACTTTTAGTTAAAGAACTTTTTGGACCAGGTTTAGTTTTACTACTATTAATTACTAGAGTATTTCTATCAAAGTCTTTAAACAAATCATCGACAAAACAAAATAATGCGGTAAAATCAGTTTTCATAGGTTATTCTCTTTATTTTTCAAATCCAGAAAATAGCCTATGAACACTTATCCTGTCTACCTTTTCTTCTCCTCTATTTTATTCTTATTAATTCACTATTCGCGTTATGTTAGATCAATAAGCCTTTAGGGAATGATCAAGATGGATATAATTGGATAAATGAGAAAATAATATCACCGTTTAGTATATTTATAGCAAAGAAAATTTAAGAGGATTATGTTAGATAATGCTAATAGAAACGGTTAACCCGTCATTGCGAGGAAATTATGAAATAATTAACGAAGCAATCCAATAAAATGCATTGCATTTTTATTATTCAGCAAATAGACAGCTCTAGGTTCAAGATATTAAAAGATATGAATGTTGATAAAGCAGTTATCCAAACTTCCCCTATGTCAACTAACTTAGCTCAAAAATTAGATTTCAAAAAATATATGAATTATAAAATATATTGCTAAATCAGTAATTAAAATATAAGCCATATAATATAACTATTTAGTTAATATTCTTTCATTTAAATTGACAAAATTTATTTATTAGCTAACTTGACAGTTAGGATTAATAAAAAGGAATACCCATATGTCTAAGCTTAGAGAACAAGTTAGCCTCTCATCTAATGATCCATCAGGAATTGAAGAAATAAAAAAAGTTTTGTCAGAAGATAAACACGGAGAATGTTATAAAGAAATTTACTCTGACTTTAATAATACAAGCTCTGATTTTCAAGATCCTCCTGACAATAATTGTTTACTTATCGCTATAGCGGCAAAGAAAGATAAAATAGCTGAATTGCTAATTGATGATGCACGTAAAAAGCTTGATGATAAAGAATTTCTAGATTTTATTAATTATAGATATGATGATCCAACTAAAAATTCAGTTAGAACAGATTGTTATATAAATACTTCACTAACTTTAGCAGCAAAACATGAACAATATGGATTAGTACAAAAGTTATTAAATGAGGGGGCTGATCCTAATGGCACGGATCAGTATGGTTTTACAGCATTAACTGTATTAACAATGCAGCTAGGATTAGTTTCATCGCCTAAAAATCAGGAAATAGTAGAGACTATTAAATTATTGCAAGATAAAGGAGCTGACCTAAATCAGCTTGATAAATTTAAGCGTAATGCATCTTACTATTTAGAACATGATTTAAATTCTGGTGAAATACATAGGTTAAGATTTTTAACTGGACCAGATAATATGCGTGGTAAAATTTTTACTGATTCTACTGTGGCAAGGATATTATCAATACGCAAGTTAAACAATATAAAAGAACTTGGGGAAACAGCAAGTATTTTAGGCAGTGGAGCAACAACAGTGGATGGAGCGATTTATGATTCTCAAAACTTACGCTATGTTTGGTTCTAAATATCGTAAAGATGGAGAACGAAGCTGTTGTTGCATATAGTCATCTAAAAGCCCTAACTTTATTTGGTAGACCGTTTTACCTATTCAAAACTTACGCTATGAGTGGAAGAGTGATAAATTATTGTAAGAATAATTAAACATGTCAAAGAGGAACAGATTGCAAGCAATACCAATTAATAGAACAGATTACTGTCAATTTTTAACAATTAGCCAAAAGAATTATAGTTTAACCTACTACGCTGAACATGCCAAGAAATGTAGCCATGATGTTATTAATAGATTTTTAGAAAATGAAAAATATACTCCTTCTTTGTTATGGGAACACATTAAGAATGATGTTATCTTTTCATCTAACGGATATACAATATTTGATGATACGGTGTTAAACAAAAGGAACACAAAGAAAATAGAGGTTGCTAGATCGCAGTATAGTGGAGCTACAGGTGGAGTTACTACCGGTATAGGAGTAGTGAGTCTTGTATATTATAACCCCGATATTGATAAGTTTTGGGTAATAGATTATCGCATTTTTTCACCTGATCATGATGGAGCGACGAAACTAGATCACCTACTAAAGATGTTCAATAATGCTGTTTATAGTAAAAAGATTCCTTTTCAAACTGTACTTTTTGACACATGGTATGCTACACACAAAATTATGCAACATGTTGACTCCTTGGGCAAATATTATTATGCCCCTATTAAAGCCAATAGAAATGTTAGTAAAACGTGTGATTACGAGCCTTATAAAGCTGTTAGCAAGTTGACGTTTTCAGATGAAGAAATTAAGAATGGAATGGAGATTCATATAAAAGGATTTGCCAAAAATAAGCATGTTAATTTGTTTAAATTTACTGTTTCTACCAACAGAGTTGATTATGTTGTTACCAATAACAAAACTCAAAAATCTTCTAAAGCTGCACAAGATGAGTTTGGCTTGCGATGGGTAATTGAGAGCATGCATAGAAAAATTAAGCAACTGACTGGTATAGAACGTTGCCAATGCAGAAAACAGCGTATCCAACGTAATCACATTAGTTGTGCATTTCTAGTTTGGGCTTTTCTCAAAAGAACTGCAAATAAAATAGGTAAAACGGTCTACCAAATAAAGTTAGGGCTTTTAGATGACTATATGCAACAACAGCTTCGTTCTCCATCTTTACGATATTTAGAACCAAACATAGCGTAAGTTTTGTTCTTTACGTTGGGATCCTGGTGAATCAACAAAAAAAATAGAAGATTACGCAGATGGACGTGGTCTTATTAAATTTGATGAGAAAGAGAAAAAATTAAAATATTTAACACCAAAAGAATTTTTTGAATATCCAAATAAAGATTATAAGAAACAATTTTTTCAAACTGAGGAAGGACAAAATATAAAAAAGGAAAAACCGATAATAAAATTAATTGCATCAAATATTCGTATTGCTCGTACAACTTCGCATGCACAAAATATTAAATCAGCATCTAATCAAAAATCTACGGGTATGAACAGGTAAAATATGGCTCTGTACAAATAAGTGTGTGTGTGCCGTAGCAAAGCTATAGAAGAGATGGTGGTAGGTCCACCGAGATCGGTTATCGAGAGTTGGTCTCAAACTACCTTAAGCGGCTGTGGTTAAGAGCGATGGTCGTGAGCATTAAGGAAAATCAAAAAAAACTTTTTGGTGAAGTAAGGATTAGAGAGATGAATGAGAGTGAACTACTATAAGCGTCGTAAATGATAATAGTATCAAAACCTAGGGCTACACATTCTCTAGGGATAAGCTTATCGGCTACTCGGATGTTGGGTAAGCGGTACTCGGTGTATAGGTGGCATGAATCTAATCTAGGCTCTTTTATGGAACTGCGGGAACCAGTCGTACTGATGTAAAAGTAGAATATCAAGCAGGGTGACTGCAAGATAAAGAATACTAAAGCAGTGCACTGGGGCGGATCACTTTGTAGTAGTATTGAAGTTGTTGTAATGACGATGGAGCGAAGGAAGTGAATTAAACTGTCTAACTAATATTCAACTTTTTTTTAAAGGGATGAGATAGAGGTAATGACGAAACCATTTAAGATTTCGAAACTGTTAGTGTTGCAAGCATACAAGCTTATAAAAGCAAATGCTGGAGCTGCAGGAGTTGATCAACAAACGATAAAAGATTTTGAAGAAAACTTGAAAAAGAATTTATACAAGATCTGGAATCGTATGTCTTCAGGAAGTTATATGCCACAGCCTGTTAAAGCTGTAGCCATACCTAAGAGAAATAGAGATCAACGAATTTTAGGAGTGCCTACAGTAGAAGATAGAATAGCTCAGATGGTAGTAAAGTTAGAACTTGAACCAAAAATTGAACCTCACTTTTTAAAGGATTCATATGGATATCGTCCAAATAAATCAGCCTTAGAAGCTATAGAGGTAACAAGGCAGAGATGCTGGAAAAATAATTGGGTACTGGAGTTTGACATCAAGGGATTATTCGACAATATACAGCATGCACTTATCATGAGCGCATTGAAGAAACACAATAATAATAAATGGATAGAATTATACATAGGAAGATGGTTAAAAGCAGCAATGCAAAAATCAGATAGGAAAATAGTTACTAAGAGTTGTGGTGTACCTCAAGGAGGAGTAATTAGTCCAATGCTAAGTAATTTGTTCATGCATTATGCATTTGATAAATGGATGGAAAGAAATTATCCAAAAGTTGAATGGTGTCGATATGCAGATGATGGTCTTGTTCACTGTAAAACAGAAAATCAAGCGAAAGAAATATTATCTAAGCTAGTTGAAAGATTTATAGAGTGTGGCATTGAAATGAATTTAGAGAAGACAAAGATAATCTACTGTAAGGATAATAGACGGAAGGATAATTATCCAAGCATATCTTTTGACTTTCTTGGATACACTTTCAGACCTAGAACAGTAAAGAATAGTAAAGAGAATAGGATTTTTACTGGATTTAATCCAGCAATTAGCAAACAGTCTTGTAAAGAAATACGCCAAAAGATAAGAACCTACCAAATATATAAAAGAAGTGGATCAAGCTTAGAAGATATTGCTAGGGTATGTAACCCTAAACTAGTAGGTTGGATTAACTATTATGGTAAGTATGGTATATCAGAATTGGCATGGGTTTTACAACATTTTACTAAGATCTTAGTAAAATGGGCAATGAGAAAATATAAACGGTATACGAGGCATAAAATTAAAGCAATAAAGTATATCCAAAATATTGCGTTGCATAACCCAAATTTATTTGCACATTGGAAAATAGGGATAACAAGAGTGGTTGTTTAATGGAAGCCGTATAAGCTGAGAGGTTTACGTACGGTTTTGAGAGAGGCTAGGGGGAAGAAAATTCTACTGGCCTACTCACCAAATTTCCCAAAGGTTATATAAAAGAAAATAGGGTTCATTTACATAAAGGTACGAGAAGTACCATAGGAATATTAGTAATTTGTAATATCCCTAACACGCATGATAGTTTGCCTGCTTGTATTAAAATACTTTGCAATAGCCGCAACGGCTTTACCATCCTGTAATTGCTCTATAGCCTCTTTTCTTTGTGCTTCTGATAAAACTTTCGGGCGTCCAAGAGTTTTACCGTTTGATTTAGCTCTGGCAAGACCAGACTGTGTACGTTCAATTAATAAATCACGCTCAAATTGAGCAATGATATTAATTACGCCCATAGTCATTTTTCCTGCTGAGCTAGTAAGGTCTACACCTCCAAGTGCCAAACAATGAACTCTGATCCCCATTGCTTCTAATTTTACAACAGTAGTACTTACATCAATAGCATCACGTCCTAATCGATCTAACTTGGTAACAACTAGCACATCGTTTTTTTCCATTTTATCCAGTAGTCTGGCAAATCCTTTACGTCTGCTAATCGGCACTGATCCAGACACTTTTTCAGTAATCACTCTGTGAGGTTCAATATTGAAACCCGCTGCTTCAATTTCTTTTGTTTGGTTTTCTGGAGTCTGTCCAATTTTAGAGACACGAGCATAAACGAAGATACGAGGCATTATTAGATATCAATTGTATTAAAAAGGCTGTCCTAAATATTATATATGTTCTAAAGTGTGTCAATATAATTTTTGGACATAAGAATAAGATATGTCCGGAAACGAACGGTTTTGGACAGATATAATTATTTTTATAGAGGAGTATAACTTATGCCAAGAATGCAAATATTGACCACGCAAGAGCAAAAGAAATTTAATAAACCCCCATTATTTGATCACATACAACGCAAACAGTTTTTTGATTTCCCAAAAAAACTACTAGATATAGCGCGTAGCTTAAGAAATCCAACCAATCAGATAGGTTTTTTATTGTTATGTGGATATTTTAGAGCAGCAAAACGATTCTTTTTACCGCAGGATTTTCATAAAAGGGATATTGTGGTCGTAGCCAATATACTAAGCTGTCCTGCCTCGAAGTTTATTGCATATGATTACAAAAAGGTAAGCAGAATGCGACATCAGCAGATTGTAGCTGAGCATTATGGATTTCAAACATTTAATAAAACTGCCAAAACTATGATTAAGCATGAGATTGAGTCGATGTCATCTTACTATTTGAAACCAAGGTTGATCTTTGATAGATGCAGCGACCTCTTAATCCAAAAACATATTACACTCCCAGAATCAGGAACGGTATGTGCATTGATACGTCAATCGCTACAATCCCATAAGCAAGCTCTAGTATTACGAATGAATAATCAGCTCACTCCTGAGACATCAATACTTCTAGATTCTTTATTTACGCGTGATCAAGATAAACAAAGCTACCGACTGACACTACTGAAAAGACTGTCACAATCTATAAAACCTGCTAAAGTTCGAGAATGTGTAGCAGATTTTCACGTTATTGCAGAGTTGCACGGAAAATTGTCTGATACCCTAGATACGCTTAAATTAGGACAAATGGGAATTCGCTATTATGCTGGCAGTGTAATGAGGTCACAGATATTCCAGATACAGCAACGTTCTCAAACAGATCGCTATATTCATGCTGCAGCGTTTGTCGCTCATCAGTATTACCGTATGCAGGATAATTTGGTTGATATTTTCCTGAATGTTATGACCGCGTTCCAAACTACGATTGCCAATGAGTATAAAGAAAATGTACTAGAGCAACAGGTGATACAACAGAAGCAATTGCAGGTACTAATACACGAGCTGGAGACTGGTGTATTTAGCGTAATGCAGGAAATTCGTTCTATTGCAAATGATAATGGGGTCGTTGAAAGATAATTTTTGATAGTAAAATAAGAGGAAAGGAGGTAATAAATATTTTAAAAAAGAAATTCTGTTTAATATAGAGATAAATGTTATTCAATAGTGTAGTAATTTAATAGAGATTTGTTTACAGAGTTAGAATTTTTATTAATAAATTTCTTTAAGCCATTAAAGTTGTTAAAACCACTAATCGTTTTAAATTAAAACATATGGCATTCATAAATTCGGAGAATTGATTTTTGGCAATTCCTATATATCTAACCCGCTTATTATCTTTTGAAAATACCATCTCGAAAGGTGCTCTGATTTTCGTATAATATTTATCAAGGTCAAAATTCTTATCTTTCATATTATTTTTCTTTATTGCACAAAGATGGACTCCCTTTTTAGCTGCTGCATTCTTGGTAGAGATTGTACAATAACCTTTATCAACATATGTAGCACCAGAACTTGGCATAACATGCTTAAAACCTTTTCTATCGGTAACATTTGCAGGGGTAACTGCAACCTTATTGATCATGCCTGATTGAATATCAACACTCACATGTTTTTTATAACCATACCAAAATTTATTCCCTCCCTTACAGCCAATTTTGGCTTGTTTATCCTTTGCAACCTTAGGCAAAGTCTCATTATTCAATTTATCATATTTTTGTGCTCTTAGTTTATCACGTTCCTCCCAGAGATTAGCTTTTGAGATTAAATGAGAAGCATCTACAAAGGTAAATACTTCACCCATATAGCCTTGTACTCGTAGTTGATCGCGGAATTTTGTAAATATTTTTGATAGTAAATTAGTACCTATTTTTTTACGTATTTTACTAAATACACTATAATCAGGTGTCTTTTCTGTAAGAGCAAAATTACAAAACCATTTCGCCGCTGTGCTATCAGCTAAATAACGTTCTAATTCCCGATCAGATAAGTCTTCCATAAATTGTAGCAGCAAACATTTAAACAGCCTCTCTATACCATATCCTTTATAATTAGCTTCGCATTCTAATGCTAATAACTCAGCTTCAACTGCTTTGAATTTGAATAAACTTTTGAATTTACGATATTGATGATCCGCATTTACTAACTCATCTAAACTTACCATTAGCATTTGATACTCTGACATATAAACATATTTTTTATTTTTTTATTATACCTGCTACCCTCTCATCTCGCAACAGTCCCATAATATTCTTCCAGACTGTGAAAAAGTATATCGCATCAAAAAAGCACTGAATCACGAGACACCTCATAATATCAAAAACATTCGTGAAGGGTTTTTAGAGTTATCTGATGACTTAGCTTTATATGATCTTCAGGAAAATAAATCATTGCATCTGCAAAACCGCCTAAGTCCAGTGTTAAAGGCTGTGGAACTTCAAGCTGAACAACAAAAATCGCCTTTAATAGAAGCAATTGACCATTTTCGTGACAGGGACGGTCATATTACTGCTCAAGCTCCTGCAGCATTTTTGGGCAAGCAAGAATACGCAGCACTCTACAGAGAAAATGGAACATTTCGTATCTCATTATATAAGGTCTTCCTATTTCAGCATGTGGCAGCTGCTATCAAATCCGGTAAGCTAAATCTAGTGTATTCCTATAAATACCGACCGTTGGACGAGTATATGATCAGCAAAAAACGCTGGGAACAAGAAAAATATCACCTTCTGGAGCGTGCTGAAATGTTAAATTTTCTTGATTCTAAAATCATATTACAACAACTAGACCAAACATTATATGATCAATATAAGTTAACTAACGCTAGAGTCCTAGAAAACGAATATCTCAGCTTTAAGGCAGACAAGTCGTTCCGTATAAAAACTCCACCACTGGATAAACAAGATACTGATCCATTGCAAGCATGGTTTCCTAAACGGTATTATATCTCACTGGCTGAAATATTGGAAACCGTACATCATCATTCCAATACACTATCAGCCTTCGAGCATTGGCAACAAACTAACACATCAAAGATTACCTCACGCCCTGCCTTACTGGCTGGTATCATCGGGCTTGGCTGCGGAATCGGTGTACGAAAAATGGCTAGAATATCTTCACACGTTAGTGAGAATGAACTGGATCATACTGTAAATTGGCGTTTTTCATTAGAAAATATCCGTGAAGCTAATGACAGGGTATTAATAGTGATGGATAAAATGGAATTACCAAATATTTACCGTAACAGTGCAAATAATCTGCATACCGCCAGTGATGGCCAGAAGTTTGAAATACGCACTGAGTCTTTATTAGCTAGTCGCTCATTCAAATATTTTGGGCAAGGGCAAGGAATAAGTGCTTACACTTTCATTGATGAACGACATTTCCTTTGGCACTCCAATATAATTAGCGCCTCTGATCGTGAGAGTACCTACGTTATTGATGGTCTTATGCATAATGATGTAGTCAAAAGTGATATGCATTCCACAGATACTCATGGTTATAGTGAGGCTATTTTTGGTCTAACCCATATGTTGGGATTTTCCTTTGCCCCACGGCTAAAAGGATTGCAGAATAAACAGCTCTACATATTTAAACATCACAGCAAAGAAAAGAGAAAAAATTGGAAAATTATACCGAACCACTATGTTAATGAAAAACTGCTTTACCAGAATTGGGATGATCTTTTGCGTTTAGTCACGACCATTAAGCTAAAGGAGAATACCGCATCTGATATATTCCAGCGACTTAACTCCTATTCAAAGCAACATACTTTATACCAAACAATAAAAGCTTTTGGACAAATTATGAAATCACTGTTTATTCTTCGTTATCTAGATGAAGTAAAATTACGGCAGGCTATTGAAAAACAGTTAAACAAAGTAGAGTTGGCTAATCGTTTTACCCGTGCTGTAGCCGTTGGTAGCCCACGTGAACTTATGCAGGCTGAGAAAGAAGAGCAGGAAATTGCAGAAAGCTGTAATCGACTAATCAAAAATTGTATTATTTGTTGGAATTATCTTTACCTTACCCACAAATTAAAACAAATCACCGATGATGATGAAAAAGAGCAGTTACTGAGCATTATCTCTAACTATTCTATTATGACATGGGCACATATCAATATGCTTGGTGAATATGATTTCTCCGAAGAAAAGCGTAAAGATTCTATTGGTATTTTATCCCCGAAAATGGTCGCTTGAATCTATCATAAAAACGCGGGGCGTATAATAACTGAAAGGTTAACTCGAATACTGATTATAAAAAATTCCTATGGTACTTTACGTTCTTTTATGTAGATGAACCTTATTTAGAGCTTTACGAGTCTCATTTAACTCTATGTTTTTGTTATTTAATTTACTTTCTAGAACATCTATTTTGTCTTTAGATTTCTTTATATTATTATTTATATTTGTAATGAAGACATTTAATGCATTTTGGTCATTGGCATAGTTGTTGACATAATCTGTATAGTTTGCTTTTTTTTCCATAAAATATTTAGATGCACTTGGAATATCACTAATAATAGTAATACGCTTTTGTATTTTTTCGAGCACATCTAACATAATATTTAGAGAATGATTAGCTGCATTGAGTTCATTAGTAGTATTATCTAGTTTGACTTGCAATGCTTTTTCAGAATCTTGAACTTTAGTAAGATTGGTCGTTAATTTTCCAATCTCATATTCCAATATCTGTTTATCAGCCTCTAAGTGAACTATCTTCTTGTTAAGATCATCTCTTTGCTGCATTACCTTCTGTAGTTCAGATTTTAAATTAATATTTTCTTTTCTCAGGAATAGCGTGTTATTACGAAGTGATGATATCATTACGTGGATCTCGACAGTTTTATTCCCAATGTCATCAATTTTTTGTTTATAATATGCGTATGTATTATCACTTGATGATATTGGTGATATAGTAGTGATCATACTCGTTACCTCTTCCCTCTAATCAGTGTTAGCATAAAGCGTGGTGGTAGTTAAAGAACATATTTACTCAAGAGGTTTGAAAATCAATATAGTTTTGTTTGATACAAGTGGATTATAATTATTTATACAAGGATTTTTGGGAATTTCTGGATTACAAATCATTGTATATATTTTTTGTAAGCTATTTGATAGCCAGGTTGCCCAGCTACCATTAATAGCACATAATGCATCTTCTGTATTATTAAGATTTATTTTTTGATATTCAGGATATGTACCATTGTAATGCAAAATCACATTAATTGTGTTCTTTGTATTTGATCGAAAGATACTAGCGTAGAACAATTTATCTGAAATAATGTTGAAATAAGTGACTAAAGAACAAGATTTTTCTATGAAGTAATGTATAGGGCTATGATCCCTAGCCAAATCTCTTTTATTAGATTGTATGTCTGAGTATATGTCAGGCGTACATCGAAATATTCTGTCCTTAGTAGGGGCAGAAGGCAAGAATGTTCTATTCAAAGAGACAAGGAAAAAATTATTCATAACAAATTTTAGTCACAATATAATTATTAGCAGTGTCTTTAAACTCATATAGAAATTTAAATAAAATGTTAAAAAATTACAAAACTGTTTAAGGGTCTTTAGAGCATTACTGTCATTGCTAAAGTAAAAGGGACCAGTAAATTGCACGAAAAAGGGACCAGAGAATTTGGTGTAACCTAATAAGGTTATAATGTGCAATATTCACTAGATAATTAATTAAAATAAATATCTAGTGATACAATGATAAGAATAAATATGTACACAACAATTATCACCCTTTATAAGCAAGGCAATAGTCAAAGAAATATTGCCAAACTAACGAGAATAGACCGTAAAACAGTAAGAAAAATAGTAAACCGTTATGTAGAGTCTGGTACAGAATCTCCTGCACCCTATGAACGATCTTCAGCACTGGATTCTTGGCACGAACAAATAATTGAGTTATTAGAAAAGAATCTAAGTTACATAAGAATTTTTGAAGAGTTAAAAATTCAAGGTTATACAAAAAGTTATGGTTCGCTAACCCGTTATATCAAAAAATATAAGATACAAAATAACAGTTGCATTCGTTTTCATACTTTAGCAGGAGAGGAAGCACAAGTAGATTTTGGTGACATAGGCTTACAGTATAATTCTAAGGGGCGTAGAGTTAAAGCATATGTATTTAATATGCGTTTAAGTTATAGTCGCCTTGATTATTATGAAGTAGTGTTTGATCAAAGTTGTCAAACATGGATACAATGTCATATCAATGCATTTAATTATTTTGCTGGCAGTCCAAAAGTAATAAAACTTGATAATCTTAAAGCTGGAGTGGTAGATAGCAATTTCTATGAGCCCGTATATCAGAAGGAATACAAACGTTTAGCTGATCATTATGGAATTTTACTTTCTCCTTGTCGTGTATATCAACCTCAAGAAAAAGGCAAAGTAGAATCAGGAATAAAGTATGTCAAAAATAATTTTTTTGCTGGACGTAAATTTCATAGATATGAAGAATTAACACATGATCTTGCTAACTGGTTAAATAAAGCAAATAACCGAATACATGGTACTACTAAAAAAATTCCTCAGGAACTATTTGAGCAAGAAGAAAGTAATAATTTAATGCCTTTACCATTAGAAACGTTTGATTTGTCATCGTGGCATAATCGAAAAGTAGCAAAAGATTGTCATATCACCATAGATAATAATTATTATTCCGTACCGGCAAAATATATATACAGTGAGGTACTGGTACAATTATCACCAAAACTTGTTCAAATATTTTCTATCCAAAATGATTTAATAGCAAGGCACGTTAGAACAGATGGCAAAGGAATATTTACCACTAATCCGTCTCATTATGCCAAATATAAACGTCTATGCCCAGGTTTTATAGAATATAGTGAACATTATCAACAACAAATGCAGCAGATAGGAAATAATTGCAGTTTATTATTAGAGTTATTACAACAAACACGAGTAAATGATTGGCAACGTTGTGCTAGAGGTATTATTTCTTTACGTAAGGTTTACAATGATGAGTTAATAGATAAAGCTTGTCATAGAGCATTACATTACGGTATAAGTTCTTACTCTAAAATTAAAAATATCTTAAATAGTAATGCAGTAAACTTACCATTGCCAGAGTTTGGAGGTCAGAATGCAGAACTTGCTTAATGACCTACGTAGTTTTAGATTATCAGGTATAGTCAATAGCTTAAATGAAAGGATTATTTATGCTCAAAATAATAAACTAGGATTTAAAGAATTTCTCTCACTATTATGTGAAGATGAAAAATCTCACCGTAAGGATAATAATTACCGTCGTCGTAAAAGTGCTGCTAAATTACCAGTCACTAAAAATTTAGAAGACTTTGATTTTCAGTTCCAACCAAGTATTGATGCCAAAGTAATAAGTGATTTATCTACTTGTGATTATATTAATACTAAGGGCAATGTCATATTCATAGGTAATTCTGGAACTGGCAAAACTCATCTTGCTATTGGATTAGCATTAAAAGCTTTAACACGAGAATACTCTGTATATTTTACTACGGTATCGGATATGCTTTATAATTTACATATTGCAAGAGCAGATAATAGCTATCACAAAAAAGTTAAATTACTCTTATCATTTGACTTATTAATTCTTGATGAGTTAGGTTTTAAGCAATTACCAAAACATTCAGTAGATGATTTTTTTAATATTATTGCTAAACGATATGAAAATAAATCTACCATTATTACCACAAACAAGGATTTTGAAAGATGGAATGAAATATTTGCTGATGAGTTATTAACTCATGCAATTATTGATCGAGTAGTACATCATGCACATATACTAAACATCACAGGTAAAAGTTATCGTATTAATAACTATAAATTTGGAGGTCATTTGACATAAAAATTTTTACATATAGTGGTCCCTTTTTCGTGCAATTTACTGGTCCCTTTTTATTTGACAATGACAATTACTTCACTGCCTATCTATTGTAATTTATATAAAGCGTATGGTCAACCATAAAATTTAAATATTATTAATCTCTTAGGGTTTAATTCCCCGAAGGTCTGCTTCGTGATATACTAGATGCATGGAAGAAAGCAGTTATATACATAAAAGTGATAATGTCACAGTACTAATATATCATTTAGTAACACCGGCAAAGTATAGAAGAGTAATATTCAAAGAGGAACTAGACGATTATTTATGTAAAATTTGTGAGGACATAGAAGCTCGTTATGAAATTAGATTTTTGGAAATAGGAGTAGATAAAGAACATGTACATTTTTTACTACAGTCAATACTAATGTATAGCCCAACAAAAATAACTCAAATCATAAAAAGTATTACATCTAAGGAAATGTTTAAGAAATATCCAAATCTTAAAGAAAAATTATGGGGAAGTGAGTTTTGGAGTAAAGGATATTTTATGAGCACAGTAGGTAAACATGGTGATGAGCGGAAATTACGTAATTATGTAAAAAATCAAGGTTCAGGCAAACCTTCTTATAAAGCATTTCAACAAAAACAGTTAAACCTTTTTGGATAGATACCTCGTAGCTCTGCTGCGAGGAGTATCATTCAGTGCTATCTAAGCCCATCAAATTTGTGTTCTCATCATTATTTAAGAATTGATAGCAAGGTGCAAGGATGGAATCAACCTCTTGCCACAAAGCATTATCAGTATCTCTATTAGATTTTGGTAACGCTTCAGAAATAGGTATCTCGGATATATTAGTCTCTTTTGTGACTACCACTTGAGGAGACTTTATTAATTCATCACATTCTATATTGTTATTATTTAATAAATATCCCTCAACACTATTCTTTGTAATAATATCTGTCTTTTTTAAATTGCTCCGTTGCTTTTGCAATATATCGGGTGTAAGGTGAAGATTATGAAGTACACAGGTATCTTGTGACAACTTATGTTTTTTTTCTTGAGCTAATTCAAGACTTACAAGATCAAATTTTGAAAATCTAAATGTTATATTTGGTGGCTGTATTTTGTCTTGAGATGATTCTATTTGCTGTATGGTTTCTTGTGACTCTGAATCGTCTTCTGGTGATATACATTTTAGATGTTTAAAAAATTTGGATTTCATTATTTTTCTTTGTTTAGTTAATAGTATTAATATTCATAGGTCCTTGATAATCAATGCTTGAATGAAATCTTTGATGATCATACGTATATTATGTAATTAACGCAAGTTTCGTATTAAGATGCCTAAATTATAGTTAAGGAATTTGCCACAATCCTTATTATTTAAGGCTTTTGGGAGATTGGATAAGTTTCATACTGTAATAATTGGAGTCCAAAAAGACAAATTGCTAAAAATTTATGCATTTAAAGCTCATTTTATAACAAAAACAGTATTATCAATATCCCCGTAACTCAGTCTTGATCAGCTATTCAGCACCTTTGTGAATATGAAACTCGTGTTAATTATTGCTCCCTTCTTTCAGCTCTGTAATATTTATAAAATCATTACAAAAAATTCCAATTCCTCTTATTACAAAGAGTACATAAATGTTTTTCTTTACATTAAAATGCAATATTTTCCTCTATATTTCCTATAGTGTTTACATTCTGATATAATGGTTCCACACTGTGTTCCCTTTGATACATTTGTATTGCTTCTTCAGGAGTGTTTACTATCTGTACACATGGCTCGTGAGTATTTGGTGTACAATATTGCTTTTGTATATAATCTATTATTTTCTTAGTATAACATCCGAGTGTAAATATTCCCGCTCCTATTACAATTATTTGTATCCAATAAATAAGAGAACTTGAGGAGTCATGTGTGTTAAAATGTGAATCATCATTAGTAGTATTTGTGATATTATGGTTAAAATAATCATTGCTACTAGGGTTAGTAGTAGGGGCACACCAAACATTATTTATTTTGTGCAAAGTATATTTCGTGTGGTTTAACATCTCTGTATTATGTTGTGCGATACATTGATGATTATTATATGTACAAATCTTTGCATATATTTCGTTAAAATATGTTAATATCCAATCAGACCAGTTTTCACTGTTAATAGGGCATAGTAGATCTTCTGTATTATCAGAAGCTATTTCTTCATATTCAAGATATGTATTATTGTACTGTGTAATCACATTCATTATATCATTTTCATTTGATGAGATGATTACAGATTTAGGCAGTATATTTGAATTAATGCTTGAGTATTTTGTTATAGAACAATATTTTTCTATAAAAGAATACAGACGTGTAGTAGGACCATCAATAAACTCCTTATAATTTTTTATGTCCGAGTATATGCCAGAATTGCATTTAAATATTCTGTCTTTAGTTTCTTGAAAAGAAGTAAATGTGCTATTTAATAAAATAAGAAAAAAGTTATGCATGGATTTTAATATATTAAACTAATTAAAGGGGCATTATATGCATAACATCTCACATTTCAAGTTGTATTTTACATTTTACTTGGATATTGCATGATAAAAATCTATAAGTTAAGGAAATAGGAGTTAATAATACCAATGTTTTTAGGGTGGATAATCTAGTTGTTCAATCTAGCAATGACTATAATGAAACTAAAGTTTGTGGCTAATATTTTTCTTGCATTATTAGGGATGTTCACACATGGGAGCACTACTATAATGGGACTGTTACTAGATGAAAATTTTTGATAAAATCTATGTAGAAGTCAAGATTTAATCTTACAGACACTATAAATTTTACCTGATTGTCAGTTAAATTTTGACTGTCAGATATATAATCAAGATACAAAATTTCATTATTTTTTCAACAGCTAACTTTTTACTATCCATAAAAGTCTGGATAGGAGTTTTACCATAGCAATATTTACCGGAATGCGGTCTTTCATTATTGTAATGTTCTAACCAAATATCAAGATCTAGTTGTAGATCGTCAAGATCAGTATAAATCTTTTTACGCATAGCCGTATCAAAGAATTCTTGTTTCATAGTTTTATTAAAACGTTCACACATACCATTTGTTTGAGGAGAATATGCTTTAGTAGTGGTATGTTCTATACCTTCGATACTTAGAAATAATTCAAAAGCATGATGCTCTATATTTCCTTTATATTCTGACCCACGATCTGTAAGAACACGAAGTATTGGTATCCCTTGAGTTTCATACCATGGCAACACGCGGTCATTAAGCATGTCAGCAGCGGTAAGGGCTGTTTTATCAGTATATAATTTAGCATCTGCGACCCTAGTATAGCTATCAATAAATACCTGAGAATATACCTTTCCTATGCCTTTAAAATTACCAACATAATATGTATCTTGACATCCTAGATAACCTGGATGCTGTGTATCAATCTCACCATGGGCTTCTTGCTCGCTACGCCGTTTCTCTAGTACTTGTAACTGAGATTCGGTAAGGACAATACCATCTTGAGCCATCCTTGCTTCTAATGCTTTAAGTCTTTTATTGATATTATTCAAATCATTACGTAGCCAAATAGACCTAACGCCTCCAGGAGATACAAGGATACCAGTCTTTTTAAGCTCATTTGATACTCGAATCTGTCCATAAGCAGGGTATTCTATTGCCATATCTTAGTACTGCTCTCTCTACAGCCGGTTCAACTCTATTTGCTATAATTGGCTTCTTCCGGCTAATCTCATATAATGCTTCTTCTCCTCCAGTTTCATTCAGCTCTTTAAACCTATAATAACTGTCTCTACTGTAACCCCATAGCTTTACATGCTGATGATATGCTACCAAGGCTCTTAGCTAGTTCTAGTAAACCGATTTTTGGCTTTATTATTTTTTGATTTAGATTCATCCCTAATCCTCCATTTAATATTATCTTATTTTACTAAATGTAAAATTAAATCTCAACTATTACACTTAAAGCATTAGAAGCAAAGATTGCTCAAGATGGTATTGTTCTTACTGAAACTCAGTTACAAGTACTAGAGAAACGGCGTAGCGAGCAAGAAGCCCATGGTGAGATTGATACACAGCATCCAGGTTATCTAGGATGTCAAGATACATATTATGTTGGTAATTTTAAAGGCATAGGAAAGGTATATTCTCAGGTATTTATTGATAGCTATACTAGGGTCGCAGATGCTAAATTATATACTGATAAAACAGCCCTTACCGCTGCTGACATGCTTAATGACCGCGTGTTGCCATGGTATGAAACTCAAGGGATACCAATACTTCGTGTTCTTACAGATCGTGGGTCAGAATATAAAGGAAATATAGAGCATCATGCTTTTGAATTATTTCTAAGTATCGAAGGTATAGAACATACCACTACTAAAGCATATTCTCCTCAAACAAATGGTATGTGTGAACGTTTTAATAAAACTATGAAACAAGAATTCTTTGATACGGCTATGCGTAAAAAGATTTATACTGATCTTGACGATCTACAACTAGATCTTGATATTTGGTTAGAACATTACAATAATGAAAGACCGCATTCCGGTAAATATTGCTATGGTAAAACTCCTATCCAGACTTTTATGGATAGTAAAAAGTTAGCTGTTGAAAAAATAATGAAATTTTGTATCTTGATTATATATCTGACAGTCAAAATTTAACTGACAATCAGGTAAAATTTTTAGCACTACAAAGTTAAGAAATATGTGAATAAAAACTTAAATTTTATATTAAAACCAACACAAAATTTCAAAATAATTCTAGATAATTTATATGTCTAACTTCTTTCTTATTTTATTAAATAGAGCCATTTACTCACCTAAACTTTCTGATTTGATACATACATGTGATTCTGATATATATTTCCAAATGAAGTATTATACAGGCTCGCTAATTAATTACAATACTAATCTGTATTCTCTCATAAACAAACATTGTTCTGTAGCAACCTATTCAAATATTACTTCAGGTATATTGCCGCAATTTATCATATATCGATCAAGTGAAAAAAATACCACCGATGTGCTTAAGCTTTATAATAATACATATACTGAATATGAAACATTTAATCTTAATACACACATATTATGCACGATTAAGATAAAGGATATAGGTAACTGGTCACGTAGTCGCCTCAAAATACTATACGACATGATTTGTCATCATGAATCTCTTTCAACACCAGATAATTGTGTTAGTATTCATAATGCACTTACATCATATCATATGGAAGTTACTTTAAATATGATGTCTAAAACTTTCTGTATACCAAACTTTAACAGTATAACACTCGAAATAAACATATCAAACACAACATCATTACTTCAAATTCAGAATAGAGCTCTTGAACAACAAAATATATTTCTTAAGCAGGAAAATAATTATTTAAAGTTGGAACTAGATAAAGCAATACAGAGTAGAGATACTCTTAGCAAGAAGGTAGTTAATTTAAAAAATAATATCAATTTATTGGAAAATCAGCTTAATTACTTAATCTCATATCTTACTAATATTAAAAAGTCTGAAAAAGAATTAGAAGTAAAGCTAAATGAGACTACTAATCATCTCCAAAAGGCTAATCACTCTGTAGATGTCCTAACCAATGTGCTCGAAAAATTAAAAAATAATAGTAGTATTATTACGAATAGTAAAGATGCATACAAGTATTTTGATACACAAAGAGCAAACTATACCGATTATGTACAGCGCTATGAAAACCACACTTCGTTAATGAATGAGTCACTAGAAAATGTACATCAAAATATAGATGCATATGAACAAAAGATAAAGAGTCTCCAAAGTCAAATAAAAAATAAGGACATAGAGTTGAATGATGTCTATACCCTGCTAAATATTACTATCTCATATATAGAGCATATTTATGATAATTTAAAGGCCGAGAGTAATTACTCTGAAAATATTGTAAAACATGATAGGACAAAACGTAACATCAATAAGCAATACAATGAAGCCAAAGATGATTACACATATAAGCAAATTATGGACAATTTTTATGAGGTAAGAATTGCAGATTCTGAACAAAAAGTTGAAGAAATACTTCCAATTTCTGCACCAATTGGTGATATACCTTCTACAAATAAATTAATTGCCGGTCTTGAAATTAGTTCTTACCCTCTTGCAGTAGGTAACATAGGACTCGGGGTAGTAGCTTTATATTTTATTAATAAATATTGTTTCTCGATTACTAAGTGGCTAATTATGGGCGGTAAGTGTATTGCTAGAACTTGTGAAATATTGGCTCCAAAGATTAGAGATAATGGAATCGTATTAACACATATTGAAGAAAATGAAGAAAATATATATGAAGAAGCACATAATGAGATCAATATGATAGGCCAAGATTGTATTATAGAAGTTTAGACAAGTTGGTTAAAGAAGCTATAACCGAAATTCTCCATGGTGCTGCTAAATCAGCCCGTAGGTTATAGAATGGTTTTGGAGTTTTTTAGTAAGATCATTGATAGAATTATGTGTTGATAATACATAAGAAACCTCGTTTAGGAGATTAATTTTTTCAAATGATACTCCTCGCAGCAGAGCTACGAGGTATCTATCCAAAAAGGTTTAACTGTTTTTGTTGAAATGCTTTATAAGAAGGTTTGCCTGAACCTTGATTTTTTACATAATTACGTAATTTCTGCTCATCACCATGTTTACATACTGTGCTCATAAAATATCCTTTAAGGGTATTAGGAAGAATCGTGCGTAAATACACGCTAAGGGATAAGTTTAAGAAATCAAGATGTGAAAGGTAACAGCTTTTTTCCTGGCTCTTTTAATGAGCCATCACTATTTACATAAGTATAGAGTGTTGCAGTGGTTATATTAAGTTGCTTAGCTATTTCACAGGCTATAGTACTTGGATCTGCCATGGCGGCTGATGCAATACGTAAAGTAGAAGCAGTCATTTTACGAGGGCGTCCTCCTAAACGACCTCTAGCACGTGCTGCTTTTAATCCAGCATGAGTTCGCTCGATAATTAATTCTCGTTCATATTCAGCAAGTGTTGCAAATAATCCAAATATTAATCTACCATTAGCAGAGGTAGTATCAATTTGAGTACCATGTCCTGCTAAAACTTTAAAGCCAATATGACGCTGACGTAATTCGTCTATAATAACGCGAGTTTCGAATTAATATAGCATAGGATTTAGCATATCAAGAGAGATGTAATAGAAGGTTTATTATCAGACATTTGATAATTTATCAGTGCTGCAACCATATGCACAAAGGCATTTGTAACTGATCTATGCCTTGAATGCTCAAACTTCCCCAATAGTTTAATTTTACTAAACACAGATTCTATTAATGCTCTTTTAAGCAATAATATTTTATCCAACATAGACATAAGTTTATTTTTCATATTTTTCTTTACCCTAGTTACCATAAAAATTCCTTGCTCTAAAAGTTGTTGAAATAATTGTTGTGAAATATAACCACGATCTCCGAATACTTTACCAAAAAGATTTTTGATCATCAGTTCCAGCTGTTTTCTATCATCCTTATTGCCAGGGCTAAAAGATGCTTTAACTATACCACCGGCTCTATTAATTATTAGATGTAGTTTAAGTCCATAGAACCAACCTTTTGTTGTCTTACTGCGTGCTGCTATGCCGGCGAACACTTTATTCATTGAAATACGGTATCTCTTACATACCTCTATACTACTTGAATCTACAAAAGAAAGGCCATCACACTGATCCAAAATAGAATTGAATATCAGTACTAATAGTGGTAAATGTGGACCTATTATTTTTATAAATTGACTATAGCTTACTAATTGAAAATCTCTTTGATGATAAATCCATATTTGCTTCAGATAATAATTCTTAAAACAATCATAAGATGACTGCCAGTAGCCTATTATAATTGTTATTACCTCACTTCTGTTAAGTCGACTTTTAGGACCAGATTTGTTGTTATGGTTAGTAATTGAATTTGTATGCTTGTCTAATTCTTGAAAAAAATCATCGACGTAACAAAATATTTCTGTAAAATCCATTATCATAGGTTATTGCTCTTAAAGTTTTTTCAATAACCTATAAACTTTTTTCTTATACTATAAATACCATATTTTAATTAGCAATTTGTATTTTGTACTCACTTTATAACAAAAACAGTATTATCAATATCCCCGTAACCCACTGTTTATCAGCTATACAGCGACTTTTTGAATACGAAACTCGCGTATAATAGTAATCAAATGTTTTAAATCACGACCTAAACGATCAAGTTTCCATACGACTAGAATATTACCTGGTTGCAAAGCTTTGAGACAAGCTTGTAAACCTAATCTTGCTTCTTTTTTACCCGAAGCAATGTCTTGATAGAGACGTTCCTTACTGACACCTGCATCAATAAGTGCATCTCGTTGTAAATCAAAAATTTGTGAACCATCATTTTTAGAGATACGCATATAGCCAATTAGCATAGTAAAATATTATTTTATTTGTTTGCTTAAAAACTTACTGGCATAATATCAAACTTAGCGTTATTTTTTCAATGAGTTTTTAAGTGGGTATGAGGTGCTTAAAACCAGTTCTCTGCCACTACTTAAAAAACGCTCGTTTTTTGAGCGATTTAAAAAAAATTGTTTAGGAAGTAAAAATTGAACAATCAAGAAATTGTTAAAGCATTACCAGAATCAGTTATTATTCAGCTTGCCACGTTATCAGAGCAAGATAGAAGTCTGATTCAAAAATGCCGTGGTCAGCATAACCGTCTAGGTTTTGCTTATCAACTCATGTTTGTTAAGGTCTTTAATTATTTTCCTAATCAATCTTTAGTAGAAATTCAGTCACAGATAATCACATTTGCTATTTTACAGCTTGGTATCAAAAAAGAACTAATCAATGCCTATCAAAAACGACAGCAAACAGTTTCAGAACATCAACAACAAATTCGTAATTATTTAAAGCTAAGTAGTTTTGATAAGTCTGCTATTTATCAAGTCAGTAAATTTTTATTCATTGAAGCACAGCGTACAGATCATGTCAGTATTTTATTGATCAAGACGGAGCAGTTTTTAAAAGAACAATATATTTTACAACCTGCACGTGATACGTTAGAACGGTTAATTATCATACAAAGGCAAAAAGCACGACAGTTTATTTATGATAAAATACTGATAAATCTCACTGAAGCACAATCTAAGAACTTAGATGAGTTACTGAAAGCGGATGAATCCCGCATATCTCCTTTACAGCAGTTAAAGCAGCCACCTGCAAAGCCTTCTCCAAAAGCACTTATAGCATTAACTCAAAAATTGGAATTAATACATGCTATTGATATCGCTAAGCTAGATACCGACTGGCTGAATAACAACTACCAACGTAGCCTCACTAAATATGTGCTACGTTGTTCAGCTAAACGTTTAAGAGATTTGCAAGCCTCACATCGTTATACTGCACTGATTTGCTTTTTAAAACAGCTGAATTTAGATACGATTGACTATATTATCGATATGCACCATAAATTAATGCTCAAAGTGTATAATCGTGCAGATATGCAAATGAATGAGGCACTAAGAAAACAGCGCAAGCATTTTAAGCAGGGTCAGATTTTTCTTAACACTATTGCAGAGCTTGTATTGGATAGCGATATTGAAGATACTAAATTACGAACAGCTATCTTTAATAAGGTAAATCGTAAAACCTTGGAACAACACCTCTTATACTCTCAAGATTGGCTCAAAGGTAAATTCAGTCATCTCTTTCACTTGGTAGTGGAACGATTTAGTTATTTGCGTCAATTCTCACCTGCATTAATTGCGCATTTAAAATTTGAAGCTAAAGGAGAACGAGCGACAAATTTACTTAAAGCTATTGAACTGCTGCATGAGCTGAATCAACAACAAAAACGTAAATTGCCAGACGATGCCCCAATTGATTTTATTCCTAAAAAATTAAGATCATTGGTAAAGTCGCAAGGTATATTGGATAAACCTGCATGGGAATCTGCTTTATTGACCAGTATCCGTGATGAAATGAAAATAGGTAACCTGACGGTCAAAGATAGTAAACGCTTTGGTAATTTTGATAATTTTTTTATGCCATATACAGAGTGGCAGAAAGAACGGATAGCTTTTTTTAAGAGAGCAGGATTACCAGTAAATCCCCAGAATGTTAAAGTGTACTTAACAGAGCGGTTAAATAAGGCTTTTGATACATTTTTAACCACTGAGCCGTATAACACCTATGCTAAAGTAAAAAATGGTAAGTGGGCATTATCCATTGATCAAGCTGAAGAAAACTTACCTGAGGAAAAAGAATCGCTGAATACCTTACAAACTTGGCTTAAGAAACATATGCGTTCCATCAAGCTACCACAGTTACTAATTGAAGTAGATAATGATTTAGGTTTCACACAGGGATTCATGCTTCCGCACCAGCAAGTACATCGTCAGGTTGATGATGTTTGCACGATTCTAGTTAGCATTATGGCACATGGCTGTTTTATTGGTCCATACACTATGGCAAGATTAACGGAAGGTATAACATACGATCAGATTAGACATATTACTGATTGGCAGCTTAGCGAAGAAAACCAGCGTTCTGTGCTTGCCATGATTGTAAACGCGATTACTAACCTTGATATTAGTAAGCAATGGGGTGATGGTAAAACATCTAGCAGTGATGCTCAACGCTATTCTTATTCACGACGTACGTTACAACAGACTTATAGCACAAAATTCTGTGATTTTGCTCTAGAGTTTTATACTTTTGTCGCTGATAATTATGCACCATATTTTAGTCTGCCGATTGAGTGTACAGATAGAGATTCACCTTATGTGATGGATGGCATATTGTATAATGAAAGTGATTTAGTCATTGAAGAGCATTATGTGGATTCTCATGGCTATACCGAAATTAACTATGCTGCATTTGCTATGATAGGCAAAAAATTGTCACCACGTATACGTGGTGTACAGCATCAACGGCTTTACCGAATAGATGACACCAAAAATTACAGCAACTTAGTTTCTTTAATCGCAGGTAAAGATCAATTAATTCATATGGATTGGATTGAAGATCAATGGGACAAAATAGGACATTTTTATGCATCCTTGGCAAGTGGACACACCACTGCCTCTACAGCACTAAAACGCTTAACTGGCTTTAGTCCTAAGAACCACTTTTACCGTGCAAACCGTGAATTAGGGCGTATTTTTAAAACAGAGAATATTTTAACTTATATGTCCGATCCACTACTACGCCAAAACAGACGGCGAGGTCTCTTAAAAGGAGAACAGTTACATCAACTTGCACGAGAGGTGGCCTATGGTAAGCGGGGACGTATTAGTGCTAACGATTTACATGCACAACGCAATACTTGTAGCTGCTTAACCCTCATCATCACTTGCATTATTTACTGGCAAGCAAAAGAGATTACGCAGCTTATCAAAAGATATAGTAATGAATTGGATGATAGACATTTAGCAATGTTACCTTACATTAGTCCAATTGGCTGGGATAATATTATTTTACGCGAGTTTCGTATTCATAAAGTCGCTGTATAGCTGATAAATACTGGGTTACGGTGGATATTGATAATACTGTTTTTGTTATAAAATGGGCTTAAAATGCATAAATTTTCAGCAATTTGTCTTTTTTGACTCCAATTATTACAGTATGAAACTTATCCAATCTCCCAAAAGCCTTAAAAAATCAGGATTGTGGCAAATTCCTTAACTATAATTTAGGCATCTTAATACGAAACTCGCGTTATTTTATACGGAGAATATATACTGGATAAAAGTTTAATCAAATAGCAGCTAATTTCTTAACGCGAATTTCGTATTCACAAAGGAGCGGAATAGCTGATAAATACTAGGATACAGGGATATTGATAATACTATTTTTGTTATAAAATTAGCTAAAAATCATAAATTGCATTTTTTATGTTCAAGTATTGAGGTGTGAAACTTATCAAAGTGCTTAAAAGATTGGAGTAACAAGGATTTTTCAAGTTAATTAACCATAATTAGGCATCTTAATACGACACTCGCGTTTCTTAGCGTGTATTTACGCACGATTCTTCCTAATACCCTTTTACTCCAAAACTCACTTCCCCATAATTTTTCTTTAAGATTTGGATATTTCTTAAACATTTCCTTAGATGTAATACTTTTTATGATTTGAGTTATTTTTGTTGGGCTATACATTAGTATTGACTGTAGTAAAAAATGTACATGTTCTTTATCTACTCCTATTTCCAAAAATCTAATTTCATAACGAGCTTCTATGTCCTCACAAATTTTACATAAATAATCGTCTAGTTCCTCTTTGAATATTACTCTTCTATACTTTGCCGGTGTTACTAAATGATATATTAGTACTGTGACATTATGACTTTTATGTATATAACTGCTTTCTTCCATGCATCTAGTATATCACGAAGCAGACCTTCGGGGAATTAAACCCTAAGAGATTAAAGACATATTGAGGTACATGAACCAGACATGATCTCTCTCACATACGGCTTGAATAAGCTTTAGCTTGATATGCGACTTCTAGTCGCTATAAAACAAACTTTCTGATACCCTTGAGCAACACAAAAGAATAAATCTATTGCTATCTGAGCCCCTCTATAAATCCTCTTGCAAAAAAAAATAGACAAATTAAGTAACTACTATTACTATTACAGTTAGATAGATAATTAATCAAATAAAATCATATATGCCAGAATATATTAGACATGGTGAAGGGACATTTGCTTCTCTAACAAAACAACAAAAAGAGGCAGTAGGATTACTTTCAATTGGTACTTTCTTAGAGTACTTTGACCTTATGCTCTATGTGCACATGGCAGTACTTCTTAATGAATTATTCTTTCCAAAATCTGATCCAAATGTAGCAGCATTTTTGTCTGCTGCTGCTTTTTGCTCCACTTATGCCTTAAGACCTTTTGGAGCATTAATTTTTGGCTATATAGGTGATACCATAGGTAGAAAAGTAACTGTTATTATTACTACATTTATGATGGCTATTTCTTGTATTGTTATGGCTAATTTACCAACTTACGACCAAATTGGAATGAAGGCTGTTGTCATTATGACAGTATGCCGCATGATACAAGGTATCTCATCAATGGGAGAAAGAATTGGAGCTGGAATTTATATTACTGAAATCACAAAACCTCCAATACAATATGCCGCTGTTACATTAACAGGTTGTTTATCTGCTTTAGGTGGTACTTTTGCTTTAGCTGTAGCTTCTCTAGTAACTTCACAAGGTTTTAATTGGCGGATCGCTTTTTGGATTGGTGCAGTTGTAGCAGTTATCGGCTTTTTAGCAAGAACATCTCTTCGCGAAACAGCAGAATTTGTTAATGCAAAACGACGAATCACAAATATCTTAGATGCAACTAAATTAAAAGCTCAAAAGATTAATCCTATTATGCAAGAAAATGTAAGTAAGAAAACAATAATTGCAAATTTTTTCACATTATGTGGAGGACCAGTCTCTTTATATTTTACTTATATCCATTGTGGAAATATTCTAAAAAACTCTTTCCATTATACTGCAGCACAAGTAATACATCAAAATTTTATAGTTTCAACAATCGGATTAGTAATCTACTGTATAATGATATATCTTAGTTATAAGATATATCCATTAATAATATTAAAAGTTAAATTATTAATATTTACATTTATAATGATATTTTGTCCTTACTTATTAGATAATATAACATCACCTTTACATTTATTATTAATACAATTAGTACCTATAACATGCGGACTCGCACAAACACCAGCTATGCCAATATTTTTTAAACATTTTCCCATTTTTAAACGTTTTACTTATGTAAATGTAACATATGCAATAGCACATGCTCTCATGTACATTGTAACATCTTTTGGGATCACATATTTTGTACATATTTTTGGACACTACGGATTATTGATTATACTAATTCCTTTAATTGTAGGATATACTTTTGGTCTATATCATTTTGAAAAACTTGAAAAGGAAGTTGGTAATTATCCAAAGAAAATAAGTGATAATGATCTAAATAATAATTCGGTACTGTAAGAGTAGTAGCACATAATTCTAAAAGATTAATTTCTATATCTAATAATTCTAAGTATTTAGATAACACTAAAAAATAATGCATAGTTTCTTCTACAGTGTTACTAATTTTCTCAGGAGATTTAGCCCCTATTGTCTGCATATTATGCAGCCTATCAAAGAGTTTTATTAACAGTACATCATGTTTCTTTTCTTTATATAAGATCTCTACTGTTTCAGCAGCACTAATCTTTATGCCGTCCTCTTTAATCCTTGTTAAATCCATTACTTGATTGGTTACTTTCCACCCAAATTTTTGTGTTATCTGATCCTTGGTTAGTTCTGTATCTTCTAATGTATCGTGTAGTATTGCGGTCACTAAAATATCTGTTCTAAATAAATAATCTGATACCATATATGCTACCTCTATCGGATGAGAGTAATATGGCTCTCCTGATCGACGCATTTGACTTCCATGATATTTCCTGGCGTAGTATATCGCTTTCTTTACTTCTAGCACATCAACCGGTGATACTTTTACTATGCTATTTAAATATATTACTTTACCTAGTAATTTCTTAGCATAAATACACATCTCAAAATCTTTCTCCCAGTCTTTTATCTCTTCCATAATCCTTATTAAATTATTGATTGATGTTATAGTTGAGCCTTTGATATTTTTCATACTATATTATTCTTTTATTATTGTCACTATAGAAGTAATATATATTGCTAGCTTTTTACTAGACCGCCTTTACTAGTGTCATTGCTAAACTAAAAGGGAGCAGTAAATTACGTCAAAAAGACAGCAATTCCAAATATGACATTATAGATACATAGACCCAATACTAAAGATCGTGCAAAGAGCGGCAAAGTTAAAGAAAGTACCGAGTTAAGAAATAGCTTTCATAGTTAGGGTAATTGTGTTATAAAAGTTTTCAGATTTTTTGCAGTTTTGGTTAAAAATGTACCGAGACTGGGAATTATAGGAACTTTTTATTGCACCAAAACGGGAAAATACAATAGTGTTATACCGCTTTCAGAAAGTTTTTGGTAAATACTAATCATATTTACCACCGATGCCTTAGATGGTATAGCTTTTGATCTATATTGAATTAAGTTATAAAATCATATTTTGATAAATCATTGATCAGAATATAATTAGTAGGCAGCAAAACATTTCTCCACACAAATTACGTCATTTTTTGTTTACTTGGCTTAAAAAAAGAGGAGTAGACGACGCACTTATTCAACCATACTCTGGTAATGAAACCCGCAAGTCTCTAGAGATTTATTCAAAATTATCGTTATCGGAAGCTCAAAAAATATATGAAGAAAATATAAAAAATTTTCCTGTTTAAACTTCTCAACTTTGCCGCTCCTTGCACGATCTTTAGTATTGGACCTATTAGGAATTTTAGCACCTATACTGCTGATAGACCTAGAGGATTGTACGATATCAAAATAATTTTCAGCTATCTGAACAAGATTTAAAGAGTGGCACAACTCATTAATGATACTCCTCGTAGCTCTGCTGCGAGGAGTATCATTAATTTAGCTATTAATAATGACTTACTAGCAAAACTTACGCTATGTTTGGTTCTAAATATCGTAAAGATGGAGAACGAAGCTGTTGTTGCATATAGTCATCTAAAAGCCCTAACTTTATTTGGTAGACCGTTTTACCTATTTTATTTGCAGTTCTTTTGAGAAAAGCCCAAACTAGAAATGCACAACTAATGTGATTACGTTGGATACGCTGTTTTCTGCATTGGCAACGTTCTATACCAGTCAGTTGCTTAATTTTTCTATGCATGCTCTCAATTACCCATCGCAAGCCAAACTCATCTTGTGCAGCTTTAGAAGATTTTTGAGTTTTGTTATTGGTAACAACATAATCAACTCTGTTGGTAGAAACAGTAAATTTAAACAAATTAACATGCTTATTTTTGGCAAATCCTTTTATATGAATCTCCATTCCATTCTTAATTTCTTCATCTGAAAACGTCAACTTGCTAACAGCTTTATAAGGCTCGTAATCACACGTTTTACTAACATTTCTATTGGCTTTAATAGGGGCATAATAATATTTGCCCAAGGAGTCAACATGTTGCATAATTTTGTGTGTAGCATACCATGTGTCAAAAAGTACAGTTTGAAAAGGAATCTTTTTACTATAAACAGCATTATTGAACATCTTTAGTAGGTGATCTAGTTTCGTCGCTCCATCATGATCAGGTGAAAAAATGCGATAATCTATTACCCAAAACTTATCAATATCGGGGTTATAATATACAAGACTCACTACTCCTATACCGGTAGTAACTCCACCTGTAGCTCCACTATACTGCGATCTAGCAACCTCTATTTTCTTTGTGTTCCTTTTGTTTAACACCGTATCATCAAATATTGTATATCCGTTAGATGAAAAGATAACATCATTCTTAATGTGTTCCCATAACAAAGAAGGAGTATATTTTTCATTTTCTAAAAATCTATTAATAACATCATGGCTACATTTCTTGGCATGTTCAGCGTAGTAGGTTAAACTATAATTCTTTTGGCTAATTGTTAAAAATTGACAGTAATCTGTTCTATTAATTGGTATTGCTTGCAATCTGTTCCTCTTTGACATGTTTAATTATTCTTACAATAATTTATCACTCTTCCACTCATAGCGTAAGTTTTGCTAGTAATTTTTAAAAAACATTATATAAATATCAATTAAAATTATCAAAAAAGATAGGAGCGAGAAAATGAGCCATAAAGAACAAAATGTAACATCAAATATAGAAACTGATATTGTGAAGAGTAATCGCGTATTATCCTTATCAGGAGGCGGAGTAAAAGGAATAGCAGAGCTAGTGGTGCTCGCTGAGATAGAGGAGCGTACGGGTAAGTCTATAACGGAGTTATTTCCAATAATAACAGGCACTAGTGTTGGCGGACTTATTGCAGGATTGCTAACCATTCCCAAAGAATCAGGAAGTAGTATACCAAAATATAGTGCCAAAGAGGCTTTAGAGATATTTAAGGAAGCAGCCCCGCAAATATTTCCAGATGAGTTATTAAGCGGAGTGAAGCAAGTATTTACACATAAATACAGTCAAAAGCCATTAGAGAAAATATTAGATGAACATTTAGGAGGTATGCGTTTAAGTGAGGCAACATCACGCTTAATGATACCGGTGACAAATTTAAATACAGATGGTCGGGAAGTAGAAGTCTTTGATAGCCATAATCTATTTGGGACAAGCGGGCATAGTGATCCAAGCCTTAAGGATGTGCTGCTTGCAACTACAGCAGCCCCTACTTATTTTAAGGCAGTAACAAATGCGAGTGCTATTACAGGTACATCTGTATCAAAAGAAGCATTATATGCCTATGCAGATGGAGGGTTAGCTGCTAACCGTCCAGCATATGAGGCATTAAAGATATTAAAAGGCAATAATAATCGTGAGCAGAAAAAAGAAATATTAGATAAAACGATGGTGTGTTCACTAGATTTTGATGATGCCCTGAATTTTCATGAAGCAATACCTGTAAGTGATAAACCAACCAGTAATGGTATTTGGAAGTATATAAAGTATGCAAGTCCAGCATTACTAATATATGATGGGCTATCGAAGTTATTTGAGAGTACGCATGATGATGGAGCAATAGGGTGGATGTCTAAGGGCAAGCTAATAGATAGATTAATGCACGCAAGCGAAGAAAATGTAAACTCTGCGGTCAGGAGTGATTTACCGGGTACAGATGAGTTTATAGAGGTAAAGCTTCCAATTACTAAAGAAACATCAAGTTTAGATAATGCAAAAGTAAAAAATATAGCTGCTTTAGAAGAAGTAGGTCGTCAGTATATAAAGGAGCATGATCAGCAATTACAGAAGTTATGTGATAATTTACTCTATCATTATAATCACGAACAAAATATGGAGGGTGATGCTGATACTGCAGCTACTATAGATGATATGTTCGTTGCAGATAAAACAATAGACAAAGTAATAATATCCGAAGAATTAGTACAAAAATTAGGAGCCAATTTAAATGAGCAGCAGGTAGCTACTATCGAAAGGGCACTTGCAAGCTTAAGTTCCAAAGAAAGTGAAATGGTAGAAGCATTTTTACACAACCTTAATAATGATCAAGTTATAGCTTTATCTAAGCTACTGCCTGTAATTGCTGACGGTGAATTTAAGGATACTCAAATAGAAGAGATGAATATATTTCAGAATAAGTTTTTGCAGGTTTTTAGCAATATGTTTACTAACCAAGATGAGTTTGGATCTGAAGTATCATTAAATGCTACCCAAGAATATACTGCTGAAGTAGCATGTGATGGTAGAGGATCAGAATTATCACATCATATCGATATAGGTGTAGAGGCTTAATGCTTCTTACACTTTGCATTATAAGTTTTATTGTTATATTATACCAATAATAAAAACAATGACAGATTATAGTAATAATACAAACAAGTACATAGAAAATAAAATCGGCTTAAATCTAAAGACGTTAAATAGTTTTAGTATAGGAGAGCATAAGAAATATAGCGATATCTACAGTTTAACTTCGCATGAATATAGATATAGTGCTTTAAGTGCGGTATTAAAGATCATGGCAATACCATTAGTTGCTGTATTGAATGTAATTAAAATATTCACAAATTTTGAAGTAGTGGCAGTTAAGGAAATGGTCAATATACCACTTATTCTTTTAAAAAAGATGGATCAAGGTATTTCAAAGAAGATATTACAAGGACTTGATAATACCAATGAAGCAGAGCTACGTGATATAACAAATAATATATTAGAGCAGTGGAAAGAAGATAATGCTTTGATCCAAAAAGAAGAGGAGAGTTGGTTTAGCAGCGTTAAGAATTATATATGCGACAATGTATCATTTATTGAATATATTAGAAACTTTTGGGTAAATGGGGGAATACATTATAGTAAGACGCAACTTGAAGAGCAGCACTTAGTTAAGAAGATAACCAAGGAAATCTTTAAAACAGCCTATATTGCTGGCAAAGAGGTGCGAGCATTAAGTAGTGATGATATATATAATCATTTTAAGGAGATAGGAGCTTATAAGGATAACATGCCAACAAAAGAGATAGATTTATTTCAAAATCAGTTATTTCATAGCAATGATGATATTTGGACTGAGTCTATTTTGGATCTAAGTTACTTGAGTAATGATGATACGACACCTTTACTAGGTAAGTAAAAAACGTTAGTATATTCCAAAAACGTTCGTTTTTGGAACAGCGTTAATTAGATTTTACAAACTGAGTGAGTAGGGAATTGAGGTTGTGGAGTATCAATGGAATTAAGTGAACTGTATACTAAATCGTAAAAACACGATTAGTAGACATTATTGTCTACTAATCGATATAATGTACAATATATTAGAAGCAGTATGAGATTATTTGGTTATGCTAGGGTATCAACAAATCAGCAACTTTTAAACACACAGATAAAATGTTTAAAAGATGCCGGAGTAAAAGAATCACGAATATTCTATGACAAAGCTACAGGTAGTAATTTAGATAGAGCGGGATTAAATAATTTATTACATAAAGTAGAAGAAGGAGATGTAATATTGGTTACCAAGTTAGATCGTTTAGGAAGAGATACTGCCGACATGATTTGCTTAATTAAACAGTTTACTAAAATAGGTGTAGCTATGCGTTTTCTTGATGATGGAATTAGTACAGAAGGCAGCACGGGCAAAATGGTTATTACAATCCTTAGTGCAATAGCAGAAGCCGAGAGAGTCAGGATACTTGAAAGAACTAATGAAGGTCGGTTAGAAGCAAAAAATAAAGGTATTAAGTTTGGTCGCAATCGTAGTATAGATCGAGATAAATTGTTACAATTAAATGCAGATGGAATTAAAGGTGTAGCATTAGCTAAAGAAATGAAAATAAGCCGTGCTGCTGTTTATAAAATCCTGAAAGAAGAAAAGTTCGAGCATCTTAATAATTGAGTGTAGCAATTTATACGCATTACATTTACAGACATTATAAAACACATAATTACCTTATTACTTCGTACTCAAAAAGTCTTGAATAGGTTATCTCGTATAAAATGATACTCCTCGCAGCAGAGCTACGAGGTATCTATCCAAAAAGTTTTAACTGTTTTTGTTGAAATGCTTTATAAGAAACTGTGCTCATAAAATATCCTTTACTCCAAAACTCACTTCCCCATAATTTTTCTTTAAGATTTGGATATTTCTTAAACATTTCCTTAGATGTAATACTTTTTATGATTTGAGTTATTTTTGTTGGGCTATACATTAACGCGAGTTTCGAATTAATATAGCATAGGATTTAGCATATCAAGAGAGATGTAATAGAAGGTTTATTATCAGACATTTGATAATTTATCAGTGCTGCAACCATATGCACAAAGGCATTTGTAACTGATCTATGCCTTGAATGCTCAAACTTCCCCAATAGTTTAATTTTACTAAACACAGATTCTATTAATGCTCTTTTAAGCAATAATATTTTATCCAACATAGACATAAGTTTATTTTTCATATTTTTCTTTACCCTAGTTACCATAAAAATTCCTTGCTCTAAAAGTTGTTGAAATAATTGTTGTGAAATATAACCACGATCTCCGAATACTTTACCAAAAAGATTTTTGATCATCAGTTCCAGCTGTTTTCTATCATCCTTATTGCCAGGGCTAAAAGATGCTTTAACTATACCACCGGCTCTATTAATTATTAGATGTAGTTTAAGTCCATAGAACCAACCTTTTGTTGTCTTACTGCGTGCTGCTATGCCGGCGAACACTTTATTCATTGAAATACGGTATCTCTTACATACCTCTATACTACTTGAATCTACAAAAGAAAGGCCATCACACTGATCCAAAATAGAATTGAATATCAGTACTAATAGTGGTAAATGTGGACCTATTATTTTTATAAATTGACTATAGCTTACTAATTGAAAATCTCTTTGATGATAAATCCATATTTGCTTCAGATAATAATTCTTAAAACAATCATAAGATGACTGCCAGTAGCCTATTATAATTGTTATTACCTCACTTCTGTTAAGTCGACTTTTAGGACCAGATTTGTTGTTATGGTTAGTAATTGAATTTGTATGCTTGTCTAATTCTTGAAAAAAATCATCGACGTAACAAAATATTTCTGTAAAATCCATTATCATAGGTTATTGCTCTTAAAGTTTTTTCAATAACCTATAAACTTTTTTCTTATACTATAAATACCATATTTTAATTAGCAATTTGTATTTTGTACTCACTTTATAACAAAAACAGTATTATCAATATCCCCGTAACCCACTGTTTATCAGCTATACAGCGACTTTTTGAATACGAAACTCGCGTTATTTTACTATCAAAAATTATCTTTCAACGACCCCATTATGCCCAATATTTACCTTTTGATTTAACAAGAGCACAAAAAGCAACTAAAGAAATATTTGATACTATACCAGTTCAAAAACAAGCTATTAATGAAGCAATTAGTAATTTAGAAATGCAAAATGTTGATCCTAAATTTACAAATTTAAATTTTGAAGATCAAGAATTAGGTGATTTTAGTAAGTATTTAGATGTCAGAAAAGAAAAATTAGCTTTAATTTCCTCTATTGAACATCCAAATCCTAAATGGAAAGAATCAGGAGCTTGGACCGAAGCACTAGAGAACCCTACAACTTATGCACAAAAATTTCCTAAATCACATAGTAATGAAGTAACTCAACAAGCACAAAATACAGGAGAAAAAGTAAAAAATACGCAAAATAACGAGAATACTGTAGATAAAAAACCTACTTCTTTTGTTGAGAGTTTAAAAATTAAAAGAGAAACAGATCCTGGTATTCATCAAAGATAAATTAGATTATAATATTTATAAAGTTCTAATAACTTTAATTAGTTTTTTGATATCTTTACTGTATTTTTATAGCTGGTATGAGCTTTTAAAAATCTAAATCTGTATAATAGCTTGGTGGAGTAAAGCCTGGGATTCTATCTTGCAATAATAATCTAAAAGCGGGTCTTGATTTAATCAGTGAGTACCAATGCTTAATAACAGTCCATTTATCCCAATAAATTTCACTGAAATAATCAAGTACGGATAAATGACAAGCTGCTGCAATATCGGCAATAGTTAGGGAGTCTGAAACTATATAACTTCTTTTCTCAAGTAAACTAGTCATATATTCTAGGTGATAATTTAGGTTATTTTTTGCAGCACGTAAAAATTCAGTCCTTGGACTGCTCATTTTAGCGATTGATCTTATAACTTTTTCATCGATAATAATTTTAGTAACTTCACGATAAAATTTATCATTAAACCAAAAGAATAATCTTCTAATTTCACAACAAACATCTACATCCTCATCTAAAAAACTAAAATTTGGATATTTGCTATGAAGATATTCTACAATAGGATAAATACCAACTACAGATAAGCCATATTGCTCTTCTAAAACAGGTAATGTTCCGGCAGGGTTTATTTTTAGGAATTCTTTATTAAACTGCCAATAATCTTCTTTAATTGTGGTAAATTGTATATCTAATTCTTTTAAAAAGACACGAGCTTGCCTTGAGATGGGACAAATAGGATAATAATATAATTTCTTCATTAAAAGTTTAACACATATACTTCTTTTCTTTCAAAAGCAGTACTTCATACTACTTTTGAAAGAAAATTATAATAAAGGTCTATAAGCCGGATTCTGTACGAACTATAAATAGCTCGTTGTAGTTATTTATCTAGGATAAACGTTATCGTTTACCTCAAGCAATCTACCCGCATTACAAACCGGTTAGAGATACCCGGGAGCTTATAAAAGCTCTGTAACGCCTATTTGATTTTGCTCTTGGTGGGGTTTACCATGCGTAACTTGTTACCAATTTACCGGTGTGCTCTTACCACACCTTTTCACCCTTACCGCAATATAGAATATATTACGGCGGTTTATTTTCTGCGGCACCTTCCCTAAAGTAATATTACTCCGCCGGGCGTTACCCGGCACCATACCTCTATAGAGTCCGGACTTTCCTCGTAATTTTTTAAAAATCACGCAACTACACAACCTATTTAGATTATGCTAAATTTTTACAAATTAGTCAATATTTACTATTAACAATAATTTAACGTTGCCACTATTATTAGCATAATGTATAAATAGGGTTTAAGTGCCAAATACCATCAATAATTATTAGCAAATTTTATATACACATGAAAAAATTAATTTACTATTTTGGTAGTAACGGTAGCGATGGAAACGCTAGTATGAAAGATATCCTTGGTAATAAAGGGGCTGGGCTTGCTGAAATGTCTAACTTAAAATTACCTATACCTGACGGCTTTACTATCACTACTGAACTTTGTAACTATTTTTATACTCATGATAATAGCTTTCCTAAAAATTTTAGAAATGAGTTAAGAACAGCTGTAGAAAAACTTGAAGTCACCACTGGCAAAATTTTTGGAAACACCAAAAATCCTTTATTATTATCAGTAAGATCGGGTTCTATTGTTTCAATGCCTGGTATGATGGATACTATACTTAATCTTGGGATGAATGATGAAGTTTGTACGGCTCTTGGTGAAGTTTGTAAGAACAAAAGATTTGCTCTTGATAGCTATAAAAGATTTTTAGAAATGTATGGAGCAACTGTTTTATCCATACCAAGTGATTTATTTGAACAAATTTATGAAAGACATAAAATTCAAGCTGATATTTATAGAGATAGTGATATTACACCGGAATTATTAGAAAAGATTATTGAAGACTTTAAAAAATTACATGTAAAATATGCAGAAAAGTTAATAACCGATCCTTACGAACAGTTAGAATCGGCAATTAAAGCGGTACTTAATTCTTGGATGAGTAACAGAGCAGTTATATATAGAAAAATCAATAATATTTCCGATAGCTTTGGCACTGCTATCAATATACAATCTATGGTTTTTGGTAATTTAAGCAAAACTTCAGCAACAGGAGTTTTTTTTACTAGATCACCCTCTACAGGTGAAAAAAAGCTTTTTGGCGAATTTTTGATAAATGCTCAAGGGGAAGATATAGTATCAGGCACTAGAACACCTTTGCCTATTATTTCTGATGACTCAAATTCTATGAAAGCAACAATGCCGAAAGTCTTTGATGAATTGTCAAAAATTTCTGAAACGTTAGAGAAGCATTACCTAGATATGCAAGATATAGAGTTTACTATAGAAAATAGCAAACTTTATATCTTACAAACTCGTACAGCTAAAAGAACTGCTATTGCTGCTATAAAAATTGCTGTACAAATGGTGGAAGAAAAGCTGATCTCTAAAGAACAGGCTTTAATGCGAATCGATCCTGAGTCGTTAAACCAATTATTGCACACTCGTATAGATTATAGCAAAGGTCTTACATCTATTGCGGATGGATTACCTGCCTCTCCAGGAGCGGCAACTGGTATTATCGTATTTTCACCTTACGATGCTGAAAAATTATCACATCACCATAAGGTGATTTTAGTAAGGCACGATACTAGCCCTGAAGATATTAACGGCATGCATGTTTCCTCAGGTATTTTAACAATACGAGGTGGTATGACTTCACATGCTGCGGTCGTAGCAAGAGGTATGGGCAAGCCCTGCGTTTGCGGAACTAATAATTTAGTAATAGATGAGAAAAAACAAACATTAACAGCTGGGGAACTGGTACTTAAACAAGGCGACATTATCACAATTGATGGCGGTACAGGGAAAGTTTTCTTAGGAACAATGCCACTAATTCAACCTACTTTTAGCGAAGAATCAAAATTAATTTTTGAATGGGCAGATGAGGCAAGTAAACTAAAAATTCGTACCAATGCCGAAACCGTAAGTGATGCTTTAGTATCAGTAAAATTTGGTGCTACAGGCATAGGTTTATGTCGTAGTGAACATATGTTCTTTGATAAAAACAAAATTCCTCAAGTACGGGAAATGATTATTGCCCCTGATATAGATAGAAGAAAGCTTGCAGTGCAGAAATTACTACCTCTTCAAACACAAGATTTTAAGGCTTTATTTAGAGTAATGGGCGATAAACCGGTAAATATTAGATTACTTGATCCGCCATTGCATGAGTTTTTGCCGACAACTGAGGAAGATAAGAAAAATCTAGCAAGTAATTTAAACCTACCACTATCGATGATTAATCAACGTTTGCACGCTATGCACGAAGTAAACCCTATGCTTGGTCATCGCGGTTGTAGACTTGGTATTTGCTCACCAGAAATTTATCAGATGCAAGTTGAAGCAATCTTTACAGCTATTTATGAGCTACATAAAGAAGAACATATTGAGTGTAAATTAGAATTAATGATTCCTTTAATTAGTAACGTTAATGAAATCAAGAAGCTTAAAGGTGATATTTATGAAATGATTCATGAATTAGAAGAGCGTTATGAGCATAAATTCTCTTTTAGTTTAGGTACCATGATTGAGTTACCAAGAGCGGCACTTAACAGTAAAAAAATAGCTGAGGAAGTTGATTATTTTAGTTTCGGTACTAATGATTTAACCCAAACTACATATGGAATTTCAAGGGATGATATAGCCTCTTTCTTACCTTATTATTTAGAGGAAAGAATCTTTGAGTCTGATCCGTTTACCACACTAGACGAAGAGGGAGTAGGAGAATTAATTGAGATTGCCATAAAGCGAGGAAAAAGCAGCAACCCTAGCTTAAAGTTAGGTGCTTGCGGCGAGCATGCGGGACATCCTACCTCTATAGAATTTTTCCATAGAATGAATTTGGATTATGTTTCCTGCTCCCCTTATCGTATTCCAATCGCACGAATCGCCGCCGCACAAGCTAAAATTAAACATGGGTAGTGTCCTTTGGCATTATTGAACAGCTCAAAAAAAGCGTTCGGTGTCATGCCTTGACTTGGCTATAGATCCAGTATAAAGCGAGCTTTTAGTGTTAAAAACTTAATTTTAAAATTTCTTTGGAAAGGAATATGTAATACTACTTTTCAAAGATACCCATGCTTTCGCAGGAATGACCTATGAGCAATGCGACAACACCGGATAAATCCACGGGATAAATATCCTTAGGTCATTCTTCAATCACGCAATATTTCTACTTTATTTAACTCTTCCCAAGTAAAATCTTTATCTTTACGACCGAAATGACCATAAGCAGCTGTTTTTTGATAACATGGAGTGCGTAATTTAAGATGTTTAATAATTTTACCAGGACGCATATCAAAATGTTTTATTACTAATTTAGTAACATCCTCATTGCTTAATTTACTAGTACCGAAAGTTTCAACGTAAACTGAAACGGGTGCTGCAACACCTATTGCATAAGATATTTGTATTTCACAGCGTTTAGCCAAACCTGCCCCTACTATATTTTAGCAATATAACGAGCCATATATGCTGCTGATCTGTCTATTTTAGTTGGATCTTTACCAGAAAAACAACCCCCTCCATGCCTTGCCAAGCCACCATAAGTATCAACGATAATTTTTCTACCTGTTAAGCCGCAATCTGCCGCAGGACCACCTATCACAAATCTACCAGTAGGATTAATCAAATATTTTGTATCTAAATATGCTTGTCTTTCCATGAGAAGATGAGAGTAGTAAATAGGTGCAGGCAATGATACTCCTCGCAGCAGAGCTACGAGGTATCTATCCAAAAAGTTTTAACTGTTTTTGTTGAAATGCTTTATAAGTGTCATTGCTAAAGTAAAAGGGACCAGTAAATTGCACGAAAAAGGGACCAGAGAATTTGGTGTAACCTAATAAGGTTATAATGTGCAATATTCACTAGATAATTAATTAAAATAAATATCTAGTGATACAATGATAAGAATAAATATGTACACAACAATTATCACCCTTTATAAGCAAGGCAATAGTCAAAGAAATATTGCCAAACTAACGAGAATAGACCGTAAAACAGTAAGAAAAATAGTAAACCGTTATGTAGAGTCTGGTACAGAATCTCCTGCACCCTATGAACGATCTTCAGCACTGGATTCTTGGCACGAACAAATAATTGAGTTATTAGAAAAGAATCTAAGTTACATAAGAATTTTTGAAGAGATGAAGAACTCGGCCGCAAGCGACCGAGTTTCAAAACAGGTTAAACTGCTTTGTTTCTTTTTCAATTTTATCCATTGCGTTTATTTGATTTCGTACATATTCACGAATTACCTCATCATTAACGTTACCTACAGTTTCTACAAAAAAACTTTGCGTCCAAAGTTTACCACCCCAAAAATATTTACGCTTTATTTTTGGATAAAGCTTGAAAAAATTTCTTGCAGATATGCTTTTTATTATTTGCATAATATACGACGGAGAAACTTTTGGCTCAGATTTTACTACCATATGAATATGATCAGTAGGTATCTCTAACTCCACTATTTCTATATTATAATCGTAACCAATCTTCTTTATTATTAACCTTAAGCTTTCTCTATAAGGTTCAATAAACACTTTATGACGATATTTTGGTATCCACACAAAGTGATACATTATTCTAAAAACATGATGACTATTACGCCTCAATTCCATTCTACTAAATTATAATATGCCAACGCTTATATTATAACGCTATCCATCTAGGGAGCAAGCTCCCTAGATTTTCGCTATGCGGTTAAAAATTCAAGGTTATACAAAAAGTTATGGTTCGCTAACCCGTTATATCAAAAAATATAAGATACAAAATAACAGTTGCATTCGTTTTCATACTTTAGCAGGAGAGGAAGCACAAGTAGATTTTGGTGACATAGGCTTACAGTATAATTCTAAGGGGCGTAGAGTTAAAGCATATGTATTTAATATGCGTTTAAGTTATAGTCGCCTTGATTATTATGAAGTAGTGTTTGATCAAAGTTGTCAAACATGGATACAATGTCATATCAATGCATTTAATTATTTTGCTGGCAGTCCAAAAGTAATAAAACTTGATAATCTTAAAGCTGGAGTGGTAGATAGCAATTTCTATGAGCCCGTATATCAGAAGGAATACAAACGTTTAGCTGATCATTATGGAATTTTACTTTCTCCTTGTCGTGTATATCAACCTCAAGAAAAAGGCAAAGTAGAATCAGGAATAAAGTATGTCAAAAATAATTTTTTTGCTGGACGTAAATTTCATAGATATGAAGAATTAACACATGATCTTGCTAACTGGTTAAATAAAGCAAATAACCGAATACATGGTACTACTAAAAAAATTCCTCAGGAACTATTTGAGCAAGAAGAAAGTAATAATTTAATGCCTTTACCATTAGAAACGTTTGATTTGTCATCGTGGCATAATCGAAAAGTAGCAAAAGATTGTCATATCACCATAGATAATAATTATTATTCCGTACCGGCAAAATATATATACAGTGAGGTACTGGTACAATTATCACCAAAACTTGTTCAAATATTTTCTATCCAAAATGATTTAATAGCAAGGCACGTTAGAACAGATGGCAAAGGAATATTTACCACTAATCCGTCTCATTATGCCAAATATAAACGTCTATGCCCAGGTTTTATAGAATATAGTGAACATTATCAACAACAAATGCAGCAGATAGGAAATAATTGCAGTTTATTATTAGAGTTATTACAACAAACACGAGTAAATGATTGGCAACGTTGTGCTAGAGGTATTATTTCTTTACGTAAGGTTTACAATGATGAGTTAATAGATAAAGCTTGTCATAGAGCATTACATTACGGTATAAGTTCTTACTCTAAAATTAAAAATATCTTAAATAGTAATGCAGTAAACTTACCATTGCCAGAGTTTGGAGGTCAGAATGCAGAACTTGCTTAATGACCTACGTAGTTTTAGATTATCAGGTATAGTCAATAGCTTAAATGAAAGGATTATTTATGCTCAAAATAATAAACTAGGATTTAAAGAATTTCTCTCACTATTATGTGAAGATGAAAAATCTCACCGTAAGGATAATAATTACCGTCGTCGTAAAAGTGCTGCTAAATTACCAGTCACTAAAAATTTAGAAGACTTTGATTTTCAGTTCCAACCAAGTATTGATGCCAAAGTAATAAGTGATTTATCTACTTGTGATTATATTAATACTAAGGGCAATGTCATATTCATAGGTAATTCTGGAACTGGCAAAACTCATCTTGCTATTGGATTAGCATTAAAAGCTTTAACACGAGAATACTCTGTATATTTTACTACGGTATCGGATATGCTTTATAATTTACATATTGCAAGAGCAGATAATAGCTATCACAAAAAAGTTAAATTACTCTTATCATTTGACTTATTAATTCTTGATGAGTTAGGTTTTAAGCAATTACCAAAACATTCAGTAGATGATTTTTTTAATATTATTGCTAAACGATATGAAAATAAATCTACCATTATTACCACAAACAAGGATTTTGAAAGATGGAATGAAATATTTGCTGATGAGTTATTAACTCATGCAATTATTGATCGAGTAGTACATCATGCACATATACTAAACATCACAGGTAAAAGTTATCGTATTAATAACTATAAATTTGGAGGTCATTTGACATAAAAATTTTTACATATAGTGGTCCCTTTTTCGTGCAATTTACTGGTCCCTTTTTATTTGACAATGACAATAAGAAGGTTTGCCTGAACCTTGATTTTTTACATAATTACGTAATTTCCGCTCATCACCATGTTTACATACTGTGCTCATAAAATATCCTTTACTCCAAAACTCACTTCCCCATAATTTTTCTTTAAGATTTGGATATTTCTTAAACATTTCCTTAGATGTAATACTTTTTATGATTTGAGTTATTTTTGTTGGGCTATACATTAGTATTGACTGTAGTAAAAAATGTACATGTTCTTTATCTACTCCTATTTCCAAAAATCTAATTTCATAACGAGCTTCTATGTCCTCACAAATTTTACATAAATAATCGTCTAGTTCCTCATTGAATATTACTCTTCTATACTTTGCCGGTGTTACTAAATGATATATTAGTACTGTGACATTATCACTTTTATGTATATAACTGCTTTCTTCCATGCATCTAGTATATCACGAAGCAGACCTTCGGGGAATTAAACCCTAAGAGATTAAACTAAAGAAAATAGGCACAAGAGATATTAAAGCATCTGTATATTCTAAAGATGGAACTGAGATTGTTTCATGGAAAAATGCCAAGAGGAATATTTGGGAAATTAAGAACTTAAGCCGTGATATAGAGATCAAACCAAAAACTGATGAAAATAATCTTGCTGAAATTAAGCTAGATGGTCTAGATCGGCAACAAATGCATATGAAATCACGCGAGGAGTTTGATCATGAGAAAAATATGTTGCTAAATCCAGAATATAAACAAAAATATGAGGAGGAACAAAAGTTAAAAATTAAACAAAACCATACATTAGACCTCTTTCGAAACTAAGATTTAAGATCACAATATGAGCTAAAAATCTGAGTAACATAGACAAAAAGATTTGTTTTTGGGCTATAGTTGCTAGTATAATTTTAGTTTTAAATAATTAGTTTCGAAAGAACTCTAATGCCTATTTTAGAATTTGGTGAGTAGGCCAGTAGAATTTTCTTCCCCCTAGCCTCTCTCAAAACCGTACGTAAACCTCTCAGCTTATACGGCTTCCATTAAACAACCACTCTTGTTATCCCTATTTTCCAATGTGCAAATAAATTTGGGTTATGCAACGCAATATTTTGGATATACTTTATTGCTTTAATTTTATGCCTCGTATACCGTTTATATTTTCTCATTGCCCATTTTACTAAGATCTTAGTAAAATGTTGTAAAACCCATGCCAATTCTGATATACCATACTTACCATAATAGTTAATCCAACCTACTAGTTTAGGGTTACATACCCTAGCAATATCTTCTAAGCTTGATCCACTTCTTTTATATATTTGGTAGGTTCTTATCTTTTGGCGTATTTCTTTACAAGACTGTTTGCTAATTGCTGGATTAAATCCAGTAAAAATCCTATTCTCTTTACTATTCTTTACTGTTCTAGGTCTGAAAGTGTATCCAAGAAAGTCAAAAGATATGCTTGGATAATTATCCTTCCGTCTATTATCCTTACAGTAGATTATCTTTGTCTTCTCTAAATTCATTTCAATGCCACACTCTATAAATCTTTCAACTAGCTTAGATAATATTTCTTTCGCTTGATTTTCTGTTTTACAGTGAACAAGACCATCATCTGCATATCGACACCATTCAACTTTTGGATAATTTCTTTCCATCCATTTATCAAATGCATAATGCATGAACAAATTACTTAGCATTGGACTAATTACTCCTCCTTGAGGTACACCACAACTCTTAGTAACTATTTTCCTATCTGATTTTTGCATTGCTGCTTTTAACCATCTTCCTATGTATAATTCTATCCATTTATTATTATTGTGTTTCTTCAATGCGCTCATGATAAGTGCATGCTGTATATTGTCGAATAATCCCTTGATGTCAAACTCCAGTACCCAATTATTTTTCCAGCATCTCTGCCTTGTTACCTCTATAGCTTCTAAGGCTGATTTATTTGGACGATATCCATATGAATCCTTTAAAAAGTGAGGTTCAATTTTTGGTTCAAGTTCTAACTTTACTACCATCTGAGCTATTCTATCTTCTACTGTAGGCACTCCTAAAATTCGTTGATCTCTATTTCTCTTAGGTATGGCTACAGCTTTAACAGGCTGTGGCATATAACTTCCTGAAGACATACGATTCCAGATCTTGTATAAATTCTTTTTCAAGTTTTCTTCAAAATCTTTTATCGTTTGTTGATCAACTCCTGCAGCTCCAGCATTTGCTTTTATAAGCTTGTATGCTTGCAACACTAACAGTTTCGAAATCTTAAATGGTTTCGTCATTACCTCTATCTCATCCCTTTAAAAAAAAGTTGAATATTAGTTAGACAGTTTAATTCACTTCCTTCGCTCCATCGTCATTACAACAACTTCAATACTACTACAAAGTGATCCGCCCCAGTGCACTGCTTTAGTATTCTTTATCTTGCAGTCACCCTGCTTGATATTCTACTTTTACATCAGTACGACTGGTTCCCGCAGTTCCATAAAAGAGCCTAGATTAGATTCATGCCACCTATACACCGAGTACCGCTTACCCAACATCCGAGTAGCCGATAAGCTTATCCCTAGAGAATGTGTAGCCCTAGGTTTTGATACTATTATCATTTACGACGCTTATAGTAGTTCACTCTCATTCATCTCTCTAATCCTTACTTCACCAAAAAGTTTTTTTTGATTTTCCTTAATGCTCACGACCATCGCTCTTAACCACAGCCGCTTAAGGTAGTTTGAGACCAACTCTCGATAACCGATCTCGGTGGACCTACCACCATCTCTTCTATAGCTTTGCTACGGCACACACACAATTACTTAGATAGGGCGTATTTATACAATTTTTCAAAGAAAAAAATTATACCTAATGTATTTCCATCCAATTATTACCAGCTCTAATCTCGGTAATAATTGGTACATCCATATTGGTAGAATTTTCCATAATTTGCTTGATGATCGGCATTATTGTTTCTACTTCATCTATTGGTGCTTCAAATAATAGCTCATCATGAATTTGCAGAACCAATCTAGTTTTAAGTTTATGCCTCTCTATTTCTCTATCAAGTAGGGTCATCGCTATTTTGATTATATCGGCATTAGTTCCTTGAATCGGGGCATTAATAGCGGCACGCTCGGCAAATTGCTTAAGTCTTTTATCATTAATTAGTGGCACAAAACATTTACGTCCAAAAAAATCAGTAACATATCCATTTGCTTGAGCAAAGCTTTTAGTCGCTTCCATATATTCCTGCACGCCCTTATATTCAGCAAAATATTTTTTGATATATTCGGCAGCTTCGGTATTACTAACATTTAGCTGCTTTGCAAGCCCAAAAGCACTTATTCCGTAAATAATACCAAAATTTATAGCTTTTGCTTTACGTCTATGTTCGCTAGCTAATTCGTCCTTTTGTAAATTGAAGATTTGACAAGCAGTTTGGGTATGTATATCGTCTTTATTAATAAATGCTTGTTTTAAAGCCTTTATATCTGCGATATGGCTTAATATTCTAAGCTCTATTTGCGAGTAATCCGCCGATATTAATTTATAGCCTTGCTCTGCAACAAAAGCTTGTCTAATTTTATTCCCTTCCCCTGATCTAATAGGCACGTTTTGCACATTAGGCTCTTGTGAGCTAAGCCTGCCTGTGGTAGTGGAAGTTTGCAAAAAAGTCGTATGAATTCTGCGGGTTATATTATCTATTTGCTTTGGCAAACTATCGGTATAAGTATTTTTTAGCTTAGTAAGTTGACGCCATCTTAGCAATAAATCAGCAATGGGATAACCTTGCTCGCTAAGCTTTTCAAGTATCTCAGCACCGGTTGAATAGGAATTTGCTTTAGCAGAAGTTTTACCGAATGGTAATCGCATTTTCTCAAATAAAATTTCTCCTAGTTGTTTTGGTGAACCAATATTGAACTTCGTACCACTTAAAGCAAAAATTTCTTCTTCAAGCTTTAAGATTTCAGCTCCAAATTCGCTAGATAACTGATTTAAATAATTTGCATCTACTTTTATGCCGGCTTTTTCCATTTTATCTATTACAAAGCACACAGGTAAATCGATTTCTTTATAAATTCTAAAAGCCTTGTTATTCTTAAGTTCTATGATACTCTGCTCGTAAAGATTAGCAAAATCCGTTACTATTTTTGCTGATTCTTCTATCGAGGCTTCTTTTTCTACAGCTTCAAATAGATTTTTCTGTGGAAGACCTGCGGATAGTGCATAATTCATTAGCTCTAAATCCTCGATTGCTGTAATTTGCTGTGCCCTACTAGCATAAAATTTCAGCAGAGGTTTTAGTGAGTAGGTGATTTTTTTTATTGACTGGTCAGTCAGCAAACTAAAAATAATATCTATAAACCATTCATTATCAGCCTTAGAATTATAAGAAAAAAGATCATTACTTTCATTTGAGACTTTAATAATATAAGCTTGATTTTTTAAGGATAAAATAAATGCAATATTAGCTCCTTTATTTTGCAACAAATATATTCCGAATATTCCTGCTTTTTCAGCCTTTTCAGCGAAAGCTTCCAGCTCAGCTTTATTACCAATCTCTTTTATCTCTAAATCTTTTTCTTCTATTACTTCTTTATGTTCACTAATTTTAATATTAAATAAATTCTCTGCTCTTTTATATAAGGATTTAAAGCCATATTCGTGTAAAAACTCTGTTAATTTATGATGATCAGGTGGCGACCATTCTAGAGCATTTAAGTTAAAATCTAGATCAACATTATAATCAAGCCCGATTAGTTGCCATGAAATCAGAGCAGCCTCCTTTGAGTTTTGTAATGTGTCACGTTGTTTTATGCTTGAAACTTGCTCTAGGGAATTAAAAATATTATCAACTGTACCAAATTGCGTGATAAGATTACTCGCTGTTTTCGGTCCTATTGACGGCACACCTGGAATGTTATCGGACTTATCACCAATTAAAGCCATCACCTCACGTAATTTATCAGAAGTGACACCAAATTTTTCAACAACATTATCTTCAGTAATATATTTAGCTTTTAAAGGGTCATATATTTTTACGCTGTCATTCATTAGCTGCAACAAGTCTTTATCAGAAGATATAACTACTACTTCTTCCCCAAATGAAGCTGTTTTAGCTGCAAAAGTTGCTATGATATCATCAGCTTCAAAGCCATTTTTTTCTAAAATTGGGAAGTTTAAATTTCTTGCAACATCACGCACTAATGGTAATTGTGCAATCAAATCCTCAGGCGGTGGTGGGCGATTAGCTTTATATTCAGGATAAATTTCATGACGGAAATTTTTACCACCACTGTCAAATACTACTGCTGCATGTTTCGGCTTAAAATCGTTAAGCAGCTTTAGCAGCATTGAGGTAAAGCCGTAAAGAGCCCCTACAGGCTCACCTTTTGGAGACGTTAAAGGCTGTTGTGCATGATAAGCTCTAAAAACAAATCCGTATCCGTCTATAAGCAGTAAAGTATTTTTCTTGGTCATTTTGTATGAGAATTAAAGATAAATGATAATATAATAATGAATTAAAACGCTGATTTCAATTTAAGAATTTTACTCCTCCTTTTTTTAATCTCTGCTATATTCTGTATAATTACTTTTTAGCAGAAATGTATTATGTTTAAATTATTAAATCCTCATTATTTTGATAAATTGTCAAAAATAACAATTCCTATATTGACAATATTGACTTTTCTAATGTCGGCTATTGGGCTTTATTTAGGGCTACTAACCTCCCCACCTGATTATCAACAAGGCGAATTCGTACGTATTATGTATGTTCATGTACCTGCTTCTTGGATGGCACTCGCTATTTATGTTTTTATGGCAGCGTGTAGCTTTAGCTATTTGGTATGGAAAACTACTATGTCATATTTGCTTGCGGTAGCTGCTAGCTATATTGGTGCTACTTTCACCTTAATTAGCTTAGTAACAGGCAGCATATGGGGCAAACCTATATGGGGAGTATGGTGGGTATGGGATGCTCGGCTTACTTCAATGTTAATATTATTTCTACTATATTTAAGCTACATTATAATAGTTAACAGTGCAGAAGATATAAGAAAAGCTCAAAATCCTGCTTCTATTATTGCCCTTATTGGACTTATTAACATACCAATAATAAAATTTTCGGTAAATCTTTGGTATAGCCTGCACCAACCAGCCAGCGTTTTAAGATTAGGATCACCAACCATCCACTCATCAATGCTAAAACCTTTAATGATAATGTTTGTAAGTTTTATATTATATTTTTTGTTAATATTATTTTTAAGAACCTCTATATTAATCAACAAAATTAAAAGTAAATAAAAAAATGACCTACGTTGTAACTGATGAATGCGTGAAATGTAAATATACTGATTGTGTTGAAGTATGTCCGGTAGATTGTTTTTATGAGGGTGAGTTCATGCTAGTTATCAATCCAGATGAATGTATAGATTGCGGGGTATGCGTGCCTGACTGCCCAATAGATGCAATAAAGCCTGAAACACCAGAATTAATTGAGTGGGTAGAGCGAGCAAAACATTTTATAGAACATGAAAAATGGCCAGTTATTACTAAGAAAAAACCCGCCTTGCCTGATGCCAATAAATTCAAAGATGAAAAAGATAAATTTAATAAATATATTGCTGTATAAAAGAGCTAATTATCTATTTGTGTCTATTTTGTCACAAACTTATCTAAACTTATTGCTTTAATCTATTAATTTTATATATTAATCTAGCACTATTAATAATAGTATGTTATACTAGCCCTAAAGATAGCTTTTTATTAATTAATTCAAATTATTGAGGTACTAAAAATGAAAAAATTACTTTTAATAGCTGCTACAAGTGCAACAGTTTTATCTTCAGCCCTTTCATTCGCTGATTGTGGGAATGATAGCTGGTATTTAAGAGTAGATGCTGGTGCGGCAATGTTCAATAAAGAAAAGGACAGCCGAACTGGTCTTAAATTAAAATCTAATACTGCTTTTACTGGTGATATTGGTGTTGGTAACTATGTTGCAGAAAACTTCAGAGCTGACTTAACTTTAGGTGCTACATTTAGTGGTAAATTAAAGAAGTCTGGCAATGTTAATGGAGCTAATATTTCAGCAAGCCATAAGCCTAATATCACACGTTTACTTATTAATGGTTACGTAGATTTATCTAACTTTGAAATGTTTGATGTTTTTGCTGGTGCCGGTATCGGTGCTTCAATGCTGAAAGAAAAAGTTTCATATTCTGGAATTAATAGTGTTTCTACTTCTTATTCAAGCAAAAACACAACTAACCTTGCTTACAAACTAACTTTAGGTGCTTCTTCACAAATTTCTGATGGAGTTAAAGCAGAGTTAGCTTATAGCTGGATAAGTGATGGTAAGACAAAAGGCGGAACTGTAAAAAACTTAGCAGGTCAAAATGTGCAAGCTAAAGGAACACGTTATCAAAGCCATAACATAACCTCAGGTTTAAGATTTAATATATAATTAAATAATAAGCAATATTTAATAGTTTCAAGTGGTAAAAATATATTTTCTATTACTTGAAACTATTTTTCATTAGATTAGGTAATAATCTTATCTAAATCTTAATTTTAATAACTAGTAAATAATTTAAGGAATATTAATAATATGAAAAAATTACTTTTAATAACAGCTGCAAGTGCAGCTATTTTATCTTCAGCTGCAATATTTGCTGCTACTGATCCTTGCAAAGGAGTTGTAATGAATGCTCCTATGACTGATTCAGCTATGAATTCATCAATGCCAGCATCAGCTATGAATTCATCAATGCCAGCATCAGCTATGGAAAATCTATGGTACTTAAAAGTAGATGCTGGTGCTGTGATTTTTGATAGCCAAAAAGATAAGTTTACAGGAATAAAAATGAAGTCTAACACAGGCTTTACTGGCGAAATCGGAGCAGGTTACTATATTATGGATAATCTAAGGACTGATTTTACAGTTGGTTTAGTAACAAGTAATCATTTAAAAAAATCAGCAAATGATAAAGCTGGTAATAGAGTTTCAGTAAAACATAGACCTAATATTGTAAGCTTCTTATTAAATGGTTATGTTGACGTAGTTGATTTAAATATGTTTAAAGTTTTTGCTGGTGCTGGTATCGGTGCTGCAATGGTGAAAGAAAAAATTTCATATACATATGCTGATGCTACTATTGGCAGTGGTAAGGTAAATGTTAAAAATAAAACAAATTTTGCTTATCAATTATCTTTAGGTACTTCATTTGAAGTTGCTCAAGGTGTAAAAGCTGAACTAGTTTATAGCTGGAGAGATTACGGTAAGACAAAAACTAAAACTATTACTAAAGGTAGTGATTCAGCAAGATTTGGTGGAACACGCTATAGAGGTAGTAACTTAATGGCTGGTCTAAGATTTGATATGTAATTTTTTACATCTTCAAACTACCTAAATCCAAGAAAAGAGTCTTTAGTTTTCTAAAGGCTCTTTTTTTTATATACTCGGTGTCTTTTTAGACGTCATTGCGAGTGCAGCGTGGCAATCTCAGGAAGTAATACAACATTTCTGAGATTGCGTACGTACAATTATTTCATAATTTCCTCGCAATGACGTTTTGGGATTATTGCATGAATCATTTCCACCCCTGTCATTCCTGCGTGAGGCTTGCTTGCGTGGATCATTCTCCCCTGTCATCCCGTGATTTATTCACGGGATCCAGTTAAAAATACTAATAAAATTAGTATTTTTAATTATTTTCTGGATCTAGTTCCCAAGCCACGGTATGACTACCTTAGGGCGTTTTTCGATCCACGCAACAATGCCATTACAGGATGACACAGTAGCCTTTGCTCATCCTCACAAACGGGAAGTTGCCACATGCTCCATCCCCGCCACGTCTCAATCACCTATATCCACTGTTGCTCTAATACTACTTACAAACTCCCCATTAAAAAACTTCTGCAATTTTCTCTTTATTAATTAGCCTATATATTATATAATTAAATTAGTTACTAATTATTAAGGGTTTTGTATGAAGAAGCAGCGCATAATAAACGAGATGTTTTTAGAGTCTGTCTTGAAATTAAGGTTTAGTCAATTTTTTAAGCATAAGTGTAATCATATTGATATAAATAATATGTTCAGAAGTTTTATAGTTATGCTCATAGTCTTTACTCATACGACGAAAATTATTGAGCCAGCCAAAAGTACGTTCAACTATCCAACGCTTGGGAATCACTTTAAACCCCACTTGATCAACAATTTTACGAGAAATTGTCAGTAATGCTCTTACAGTTAAAAAACACCAAATTTGTAATGCTCCAGCATAACCACTATCTGCAAAAAATTTGATAATACTAGGATATTTTGCTTTTGCCTTGATTATTACATTTTTAGTACCATCTCTGTCTTGTATACCTGCTGAATGTACTTCACATGATAATACTAAACCAAGTGTATCTGTAACTATATGGCGTTTCCTACCCTTAATCTTCTTGCCTGCATCATATCCTCTAGCTCCCCTTTTTGGGTAGTCTTAACAGACTGACTATCTATAATCCCTACAGTAGGAGTGGATTTCTTACTTTCTTTCTCCCTTACTTTTTGGACTAATCTATCATGTATTTCTTGCCATCTACCATTCTTACGCCAACGTAAATAATAGTCATATACTGTTTGCCATGGGAGAAAATCTTTAGGTAATAATCCCCACTGACAACCACTCCTAATTACGTAACGAATGCCATTAATTATATCTCTTATATTATGTTTACGTGACCGTCCATAGTACCCTACAATTTTGTAGAGATGTTGAAGAAAGGTTGATTTAAAGGGTAATAAAGTAGTATAAGGTGGATTTTTTGGAAAACAATGCACCGAATACTACTTCGAGAATTAATTTTATATATAGATGGAAATAAATCAAGATTAAAATGTTTGTCTGGAATGATAATCAGTCTAATGACTGGAAGTTCTATTTATCAAAAAGGTTTAGCCCTTGGTATTGTAGGTGATGCTAAAATATCATCAAAAACCCATAGGATTTATTGTTTTTTGAAAGAATTTACTTTTGATTATATGAAAGTTGCATCATTGATATTAAGCTTTTTTTGTATAGAAAATTATGTTGTAGTAATAGATCGAACAAACTGGAAATTTGGGAAATCAGATATTAATATTTTATTTTTAGTAATTATAATTGGTAAAATATCAGTGCCAGTGTACTGGAAATCTTTACCGCATGGTGGGGTATGTTCTGGAGAATTGATGGAAGAATTTTTACAGAAATTTATTAAAAATTTGGGTGTTGAAAAAATAAAGTATTTGCTTGCTGATCGGGAATTTATGAATAAAGAATGGTTAAATTTTCTGATAAATAATCACATAAAATTTGCTATTCCCTTAAAAAGAGATAACAAAATTCGCCTTGAAAAAAGTTTAAAAACTCTAAGCATTGTAAAAATATTTAATGATCTTAAAGCTTTAGAATATAAGGTTTGTAGCGGTGTATTGTGGGATAAAAAAGTTAATTTTGCTGCATATAAAAACGATAAAAGTGAACTAATGGTGTTGGTATCATCCATTGAGATTGAAGTTGATATTTTCGCTTTATATAGATATCGATGGTCAATCGAACGGTTGTTTAAGCATCTTAAAAGTGGTGGTTTTGATATTGAAAAAAGTCATTTAGTAAATTTGGACAGATTTGAGAAATTATTAGTGGTAGCTGCTATCAATTCAGCCTTAATAATCAAGAATGGATTAATACAAAATGCACTAAATCCAATTCGTATAAAAAGCTATAAAACCATTGAAAAACAACTATTTTCATTATTTACTTATGGCTTTGATTATATTAAAAATGCCTTCTATCAATCTATAATAGCTATAACTCAACTCATAGATACCTTATTACTACCTCCAAAAAAAGAGCTTTTTCACACTCTCAACGCCCCATTACAAAAATTGTAGGGTACTATGGCAGTAAAGCTAGTTAATATTAAAATACAAGAAGAAAAAATTACTATGGCAAAGGAAATGATGAAAGAAGGGTTTTCTTTAGAGTCTGTTATAAAAATTACTAAATTATCAAAAGCAGAAATTAAGTAGTTAAAATAAGTTATATTTATGAAAGAAGTTAAGGCGAATGATTTAAGCATATATATTCATTGGCCTTTTTGTTTGTCTAAATGTCCTTATTGTGATTTTAATTCCCATATAGCGAATAGTATAGATGATGATAATTGGCTTAAATCTTATGAGAAAGAAATAGAATATTTTAAAGATATTATTCAAAATAAATATGTAAGATCTATTTTTTTTGGTGGCGGTACTCCCTCTTTGATGAACCCCAAAATTGTTGAGGGGATAATAAATAAAATTAGTGGGCTTGCAAGAATAGATAAGCGAACAGAAATAACACTAGAGGCTAACCCAACTTCATTTGGGACAGAGAAATTCAAGGCATTTAAGTTGGCAGGTATTAATCGTGTTTCGATTGGTATGCAATCTTTAAGAGAGCATGACTTAAAAAAGCTTGGCAGAACTCATGATTCCTTGCAGGCTATTAAAACGATTGAATCCGCTAATAAAATTTTTCCTAGAGTTTCGTTTGATCTAATATATGCTCGAAGTGGTCAGGAACTAAAAGATTGGCAGCAAGAGCTAAAGCAAGCAATGGAGCTTGTTACAGGGCATATTTCTCTTTATCAGCTTACTATTGAAAAAGGTACGCCGTTTTATAAATTATTTCATGATGGTAATTTAATTCTTCCAAATTCTGATATGGCTGCTGAAATGTATGAGTGGACGAATGATTATCTAGAGTCTCAAAAATATTTTAGATATGAGATATCTAATTATGCTAAAAAAGGACAGGAATGCGTACATAATTTAACCTATTGGAACTATAATGATTATTTAGGTATAGGTCCTGGTGCTCACAGTAGAATAATTGAAAATCCTAGTTCAGTATCCGCAATTATGATGTGGCATAAGCCGGAAAAATGGTTAGAAGCAGTTAATAATAAGAATAATGGTGTTCAAACCAATGTTAAGCTAACTAAGCAAGAAATTATTGAAGAAATTTTGATGATGGGTTTACGCCTTAAAGATGGCATAAATATTTCTGCATTGGAGCAGAAAATAGATGCAAAATTAGAAAATATTTTAGATATTAGCAGCCTTAACCATTATCAAGAATTAGATTTAATTAGATTAAAGGAAAATATTTATCTGACCAATAAAGGGCTAATGTTGCATAGCTATATAGTCCCTAGATTAATATTGCTATAGAAGTCAAGATTTGATCTTACAGACACTATAAAAATTATATCTGAATATCTGATAAATTATGACTGTCAGATGAGTATTCAAGATATAAGATTTCATTGTTCTTTTCAATAGCTAATTTCTTACTATCCTTAAAAGTTTGCATAGGCGTTTTACCATAATAATATTTTCCTGAATGTGGTCGCTCATTATTGAAATGCTCTAACCAAATATCAAGATCTAATTGTAAATCATCAAGATCAGTGTAGATCTTTTTCCGCATAGCTGTATCAAAGAATTCTTGTTTCATAGTTTTATTAAAACGTTCACACATACCATTTGTTTGAGGAGAATATGCTTTAGTAATAGTATGTTCTATACCTTCGATACCATAGTACCCTACAATTTTGTAGAGATGTTGAAGAAAGGTTGATTTAAACGGTAATAAAGTAGTATAAGGTGGATTTTTTGGAAAACAATGCACCAAATACTACTTCGAGAATTAATTTTATATATAGATGGAAATAAATCAAGATTAAAATGTCAAAACTTACGCTATGTTTGGTTCTAAATATCGTAAAGATGGAGAACGAAGCTGTTGTTGCATATAGTCATCTAAAAGCCCTAACTTTATTTGGTAGACCGTTTTACCTATTTTATTTGCAGTTCTTTTGAGAAAAGCCCAAACTAGAAATGCACAACTAATGTGATTACGTTGGATACGCTGTTTTCTGCATTGGTAACGTTCTATACCAGTCAGTTGCTTAATTTTTCTATGCATGCTCTCAATTACCCATCGCAAGCCAAACTCATCTTGTGCAGCTTTAGAAGATTTTTGAGTTTTGTTATTGGTAACAACATAATCAACTCTGTTGGTAGAAACAGTAAATTTAAACAAATTAACATGCTTATTTTTGGCAAATCCTTTTATATGAATCTCCATTCCATTCTTAATTTCTTCATCTAAAAACATCAACTTGCTAACAGCTTTATAAGGCTCGTAATCACACGTTTTACTAACATTTCTATTGGCTTTAATAGGGGCATAATAATATTTGCCCAAGGAGTCAACATGTTGCATAATTTTGTGTGTAGCATACCATGTGTCAAAAAGTACAGTTTGAAAAGGAATCTTTTTACTATAAACAGCATTATTGAACATCTTTAGTAGGTGATCTAGTTTCGTCGCTCCATCATGATCAGGTGAAAAAATGCGATAATCTATTACCCAAAACTTATCAATATCGGGGTTATAATATACAAGACTCACTACTCCTATACCGGTAGTAACTCCACCTGTAGCTCCACTATACTGCGATCTAGCAACCTCTATTTTCTTTGTGTTCCTTTTGTTTAACACCGTATCATCAAATATTGTATATCCGTTAGATGAAAAGATAACATCATTCTTAATGTGTTCCCATAACAAAGAAGGAGTATATTTTTCATTTTCTAAAAATCTATTAATAACATCATGGCTACATTTCTTGGCATGTTCAGCGTAGTAGGTTAAACTATAATTCTTTTGGCTAATTGTTAAAAATTGACAGTAATCTGTTCTATTAATTGGTATTGCTTGCAATCTGTTCCTCTTTAACATGTTTAATTATTCTTACAATAATTTATCACTCTTCCACTCATAGCGTAAGTTTTGATACATAAAAGTGATAATGTCACAGTACTAATATATCATTTAGTAACACCGGCAAAGTATAGAAGAGTAATATTCAAAGAGGAACTAGACGATTATTTATGTAAAATTTGTGAGGACATAGAAGCTCGTTATGAAATTAGATTTTTGGAAATAGGAGTAGATAAAGAACATGTACATTTTTTACTACAGTCAATACTAATGTATAGCCCAACAAAAATAACTCAAATCATAAAAAGTATTACATCTAAGGAAATGTTTAAGAAATATCCAAATCTTAAAGAAAAATTATGGGGAAGTGAGTTTTGGAGTAAAGGATATTTTATGAGCACAGTAGGTAAACATGGTGATGAGCGGAAATTACGTAATTATGTAAAAAATCAAGGTTCAGGCAAACCTTCTTATAAAGCATTTCAACAAAAACAGTTAAACCTTTTTGGATAGATACCTCGTAGCTCTGCTGCGAGGAGTATCATTTTTTAAAGTAAATTTTTGAAAATTCCCTATACGTTAATGATAATTAATAATATAATTTAGTTAAACTATATTATTTAATTATGTCAAACGATAATTCTCAGGTTACCCCTCCTCTTTCTAAGCAACAATTATTTGCTTTTTTTGGTATGGTTGTCGGTATGTTTATGTCAGTGCTTGATATCCAAATTGTTGCAAGCTCATTATCCGTAATAGCAGCAGGACTTGCCGCTTCAAGTGATGAACTTTCTTGGGTTCAAACCTCTTATTTAATAGCTGAGGTTATCATAATTCCGATTACGGGATTCTTAGCAAGATTACTTTCCACTAGAATCTCTTACTTTGTTGCAGCTCTTGGGTTTACGATTATGAGCGTATTATGCTCACTTGCAACGAATATTGAATCAATGATTATCTTTAGAGCGTTACAAGGATTTTTTGGCGGTGCTATGATACCAACAGTTTTTAGCACTGTTTTTATAATTTTTCCGCCATCACAACGTCCTAAAATTACTATATTAATTGGGCTTGTTGTAACTGTTGCACCAACTTTAGGTCCAACACTTGGAGGGTATATTACAGAAATTTTATCATGGCATTTTATGTTTTTGCTGAATGTTATATCTGGTATTTTTGTATGTAGCGTAGTTTTTTTATATGGTCATTTTGACAAACCAAATTACAATTTACTGAAAAATTTTGATTTCCTTGGCATAGCTATTATGGCTTTGACTCTTGGTTTACTACAATACGTTTTAGAGGAAGGTAATAAAAAAGGCTGGCTTGAGGATAATTTAATATTATTTTTAAGTATTGCTGTAGCCTTAGGCTTTATTTTATTAATAATCAGAGAACTAACTTTTATAAACCCAATTTTAGATTTAAAAACATTTCTCTATAAAGATTTTACGTTTGGCTGTCTCTATTCTTTTGTTATGGGTATAGGATTATATGGAGCAGTATATATATTACCATTATTCTTATTTACCATAGCAGGTTATGATACTCTGCAAATTGGTGCTACTATGATGGTAACGGGAATAGCACAATTTTTATCAGCACCACTAGCTGGAAGAATGCTAGGAGCGGGCGTAGATTTACGGCTAATGCTGATTATAGGGCTTGGAGGTTTTGCCCTTGGATGTCACCTAAATAGCTTTCTGACACCTGATTCTAAATTTGCCGAATTTATATTACCACAATTCGTTAGAGGGCTTTCTTTGATGTTTTGTTTTATACCAACGAATAACATAGCTCTTGGCAATATGCCAAGGGATAAAGTAGGGAATGCAAGCGGTCTTTATAACCTCACTCGTAACCTTGGAGGAGCAGTAGGACTAGCAGTAATTAGTACTATACTAACTAATGATACTAAAATTTTTATGCAATATCTATCGGAAAACATCCCCTCCACTTCTATAATTGCAATGGAGCAATTAGATTCATACAACGCATTATTAAGCGGAAAAGTATTTAATCCAGAAAAAGCCTCATATTTATTATTGGCTAATAAAATAAATACGGATGCATTTGTAATTGCAATAAATAATATATTTAATATGATAGCGTTATTATTTATACTTATAATGTTGCTAATTCCTTTTACTTCAAATATCAAGCTATCAGGAAACACCAATGCCCACTAAAATTTCAATTATATTATATTTTACTTGGTTATTTTGGGAAATATGTAAGTCAGCTTTTTCAGTTATTAAAATAATTTGGCAAAGGAATATAGTTATAGAACCGGTTTTTGAATGGGTTGACGCAGAAGGATTAGAAGATATAGGTGAAATAATATATGGCAACTCAATTATTTTAACTCCTGGTACAGTGACGTTAGATATAAATAATAATATGTTATTAGTTCATGCACTCGATAAATCATCAATTGATGATTTACATAATGGTAAAATGATTAAAAGAATTTTGAGGATATGACATCAAATTTAAAATATAAACGGGTTTTGTTGAAAGTTTCAGGTGAAGCTTTAATGGGCGATAAGCAATTTGGTCATGATTATGATACAATAAAAAAGATTGCCGGAGATATTAAAGAGCTTATTGATTTAGGTGTAGAAGTTGCCATCGTAGTTGGCGGCGGAAATATTTATCGTGGAATTAATGCAGCATTGGTTGGTATGGATAGAGCATCAGCAGATTATATAGGTATGCTTGCAACTGTTATTAATGCTTTAACACTGCAAAATGTTATGGAAAGCCTAAACATCTATACAAGAGTTTTATCGGCTATTCCTATGATGAGCATATGTGAACCTTATATTCGCCGCAGAGCTAAGAGACATATGGAAAAAAAACGAGTAGTAATTTTTGCTGGTGGTACTGGTAATCCATTTTGTACAACCGATAGTGCAGCAGTACTACGTGCAATAGAAATGAATTGTGATGTTTTGCTAAAAGCAACGCAAGTTGATGGTGTATATGATTCTGATCCGAAAAAAAATCCGAATGCTAAAAAATATTTCACTATTAACTATAAAGATGTTATAACTAACAACCTGCAAGTTATGGACATAGCAGCCATAGCAGTTGCTAGAGAAAATAACTTACCGATAAAGGTATTTTCAATAAAAGAAAAAGGTAATATTGCCAAAGTAGTTCAAGGGCAAGGTGAATATACATTAATAGAGGGATAATGTTTATCTTTTAAAAATTATTTTTTCATTTTATCGGGGATTCGTATCCTCACCTATTAGTATAGGCTGCGAGTAGTCACCCCTCAAAATAAAATCTAATTCTTAAAATACTTCACATTATATTAAAACATATGGATGAAAAATTATGGATAAAGTAACTCTTAAAAAAAATTTACAAGATAAGATGGATAAGGCTTTAAAGGTTTTAGATCATGAGCTTAAAGGGCTTCGTACCGGCAGAGCCTCAGTTAATTTACTTGATAGCGTAACTGTAGAAGCTTATGGTGATAGAATGCCACTTTCACAAGTTGCTTCTCTAACAGCTCCAGATGCGCAAACAATTAATGTGCAGGTTTGGGATAAATCTATGGTATCATCAGTAGAAAAAGCAATCACAGTAGCAAATCTTGGTTTAACTCCATCATCAGATGGGCAATTAATTAGGCTACCTATACCTGCTTTAACAGAAGAAAGACGTAAAGCGCTTGCAAAACTTGCTCATAAATATGGTGAAGATACTAAAATTTCATTACGTAATATTAGAAGAGATGGAAATGAAGAGCTCAAAAAAATGGAAAAGGATAATATCATAGCAAAAGATGAACATCATAGTTTAGCAGAACAGGTGCAAAAACTAACTGACGAATATAGCAGCAAAGTTGATTTGGCGATAAAGCAGAAAGAGCAAGAAATAATGACTGTGTGATAATTCAATTGTCATAAGCTACGCGACTGCAAGGAGCGTGGCAATCTCATAAAGCAAACTCCTGAGATTGCCTCCGCCTTCTTCTGCGAATCTCCTCGCAATGACGATTTGGTATCAATGAAACAACCGAATAAAGAAAACAAAATAAATTATGATTATAAGAGAAGAAGTAAAAAAAATAGCAAAGCTTACAAGGCTTAAATTTGAAGAAGATAAGGTAGAGGAATTCTCTAGCAGGCTTAGCTCTATAATGGATATGATTGATATTTTAAATGAAGTAGATTGCACCGATGTTAAGCCTTTAACTTCTGTTTGTGACATGCAAGCAAGAATGCGACCTGATGAAGTTACAAGCAAAGACCATTCAAATGAATTATTTGATAATGTTCAAGGTGCTAGCTGGCAGCTTGCTAAAGAAGTGAAATATTTTATTACTCCAAAGGTTGTTGAATAATATGACGGAATTAAATAAGTTAAGTGTAGCAGATAGCCTAAAAGGCTTAAAGAATAAAGAATTTACAAGTAAAGAATTAGTTAATGCTCATATTAAGCAAATAGAAAAACATAAAAACCTAAATGCTTATGTTACTGAGACTTTTGATTTAGCTTTAAAGCAAGCAGAGGCAGCTGATCAAAATTATGCCAAAAATCAGTCAAGAACTCTTGAGGGGATACCTTTTGCTGCTAAAGATCTTTTTTGCACAAAAGGGATTAGAACAACCGCTTGTTCTAATATATTAAGAGAGTTCATTCCTAATTACGAATCAGGTGTTACGCAGAATATTTTTAATAAAGGCGGGGTAATGCTCGGTAAAACCAATATGGACGAGTTTGCTATGGGATCAGCAAATATTACTAGCTGTTTTGGTAATGTAATTAGCCCATGGAAAGCAAGCGACGATAATGCTGATTTAGTTCCAGGCGGTTCCTCGGGCGGATCAGCTGCCGCAGTAAGCGGCTTTATGGCTACTGCTGCTCTTGGTAGTGATACAGGTGGTTCGGTACGTCAACCGGCAAGCTTTACCGGTTTGGTTGGATTCAAGCCTACATATGGATGCTGCTCAAGATACGGTATGGTATCGTTTGCAAGTTCTCTTGATCAAGCTGGTATATTTACCCGAAGCGTTTTAGATAGCACTATTATGCTTGAAGCGATGATGGGTTTTGATGAAAGAGATTCTACTTCTATTAAGGCGGAAGTACCGCAGCTACAACCAGCTGTCGGCAGTTCTATAAAAGGCATGAAAATAGGTGTACCTTTAAGCCTTGGAGAAGGCGGAATTATCGAACCTGATATTATGAAAATGTGGCACTCTACTATAGAGCTACTTAAGAATGCTGGTGCTGAGATAGTTGATATTTCTCTACCACATGCTAAATATGGTGTGGCTGTTTATTATGTTATAGCACCCGCTGAAGCTTCTTCAAACTTATCTAGATATGACGGCGTAAGATATGGGCTTAGAGTAGAGAAAGAAAATATGAGCCTAGATGAGATGTATGAAATAACAAGATCTTCCGGATTTGGTGATGAAGTAAAACGTCGTATCATGATCGGGACATATGTACTTTCTTCTAGCTTTATGGATGCATATTATTTAAAAGCACAAAAAGTGCGTAGGCTTGTTGCTGATGATTTTAATAATGCTTTTGCAAAAGTAGATGCTATTTTATTACCATCTGCTCCAACAGAAGCATTTAGAATCGGTGAAAAGCAAAATGACCCAACTATTATGTATTTAAATGATTTATTTACTATTCCTGCAAGTTTAGCAGGGCTGCCTTGTGTTTCAGTACCAGCAGGCTTATCAAATATAGGACTACCACTTGGTATGCAAGTTATAGGTAAGCAATTAGATGAATATAATGTTTTAAGAGTAGCATCTGCCATAGAAACAGGTGTTAAACATATCAAATTTGAGCCGGTAGGGTTTTAGTTATGGCATATATTGAAGGTAATAGTGGAAAATGGGAGTATGTAATTGGGTTTGAAATTCATGCTCAAATTTCCTCAAAATCTAAGCTTTTTTCAGGCAGCAGTACAACATTTGCAGCAAGCCCAAATTCACAAGTATCCTATGTTGATGCGTCAATGCCAGGTATGCTACCAGTGCTTAATGAGTATTGTGTTCATCAAGCAATTAAAACAGGTCTTGGGCTTAAAGCAAAGGTAAATAAATATTCGGTATTTGATCGTAAGAATTATTTTTATGCCGATCTGCCGCAAGGTTACCAAATCTCTCAATTTTACTATCCGATAGTGCAGGATGGTACTATGGAAATACAAACAAGTACTGGTGAGCTGAAAACTATCCGTATTAATCGCCTGCATCTAGAGCAAGATGCTGGTAAGTCTATGCATGATCAATCACCGCATTATAGCTTTATAGATTTAAACCGTGCAGGTATTGGGCTTATGGAAATCGTAACTGAACCTGATATATCTTCACCCGATGAAGCAGCAGAATTTGTTAAGAAGCTAAGAAGCTTGCTTCGTTATGTTGGTAGCTGTGATGGGGATATGGAAAAAGGTTCGATGCGTTGTGATGCTAATGTGTCAGTAAGGCGTGCAGGTGAACCACTCGGGACAAGATGCGAAATTAAGAATATTAACTCAATTCGTAATATTGTCAGAGCTATAGAGTTTGAAGCTAAAAGGCAAGTAGATTTGATTGAAAATGGTGAATCTGTAATTCAGGAAACACGTTTATTTAATGCTGATAGCGGTGAAACAAGAACTATGCGTTCGAAAGAAGAAGCAGCTGATTATCGCTATTTCCCTGATCCGGATTTATTACCGGTTATTCTTTCTGATGAGCTAATAAATGAATTAAAAGAAAGTTTACCTGAGCTACCGGATGAGAAGATAGATAAATATATAACCAAATTCGGTTTAAGCAAATATGATGCTGAAGTAATCGTAGCTGATGAGTCGGCTGCTAAATATTTTGAAGAAGCAGCAAATGAATGCGATCCTAAATTGCTTGCCAATTGGTTAATTAATGAATTATTTGGACAACTTAATAAAGCCTCAGCCGAAATAAGCGAGTGTAAAATTACGCCTAACGATTTTGCGAAATTAATCAAGTTGATAGAAGATAATACCATATCCGGTAAAATTGCTAAGACTGTTTTTGAAATTATGTTTGAAACCGGTAAAGCAGCTGATAAAATTGTAGAAGAGCAAGGGCTAGTACAAGTTTCAGACTCTAATGTACTAAATACTGTAATTGATGAAGTAATAAGCGAAAATCCTGATTCGGTTGAAGGATATAGAAATGGTAAAGATAAATTATTTGGCTTTTTCGTTGGTCAGGTGATGAAGAAAACTGGTGGCAAGGCAAACCCTGGACTTGTAAATCAGCTTTTGAAAGAGAAGCTTGGTTAGCATCATTGCAAGGATATGTACAGATCGAAAGATGTCATCTCGTGGCTTGCCCTTGGGATGACATACAATAAAAACCATTCAAATTTAAAATATTACTTTTTATGAAGTTTCTTAAAGTACTTTTATTATCTTTATTATTAATTTCTTGTGAAAAAAAAGAGCAAGAAGCAACTTTGATTGTTGGAACTTCAGCAGATAACCCACCCTATGAATTTATTCAAAATGGTGAAATTGTTGGGATTGATATAGATATTATCAACGCAATAGGCGAGTGTTTAAATAAAAAAGTCATCATAAAGAACTTTGACTTTAATGGCTTACTTGCAGCTTTGGTAAGCGAAAATATCGATATTGCAGTTGCAGAACTTTCAGTAACACCAGAACGTGCAGAATATATTAGTTTTTCCGATAATTATGCTACAGCAAAATTTGCTGTATTATACAGGTTAGAGGACAATGTACAAAGTATTGCTGATCTAGATAATAAAATAATCGGTGTACAATTAGGTAGTGTATTAGAAAAAAAAGCTGAAGAGCTTTCTAAAACAATGAATATTAAAGTTCATTCCTTAGCAAATAGTTTAATGTTAGTTGAAGAATTAAAAGCTAAAGTCGTAGATGTTATTATTTCTGAAGAGTTTCAAAATAAAAAGTTGCAAGAAGCAAATCCAAATTTAGCAAGCTATACTTTAGAAGAATTTTCTTCAGAATTTGCTCTAGGTTTGTCTAAAAACTCAGGATTAATTAAAGAAATTAATGAAACAATAGATTCATTAAAAAAAGATGGCACTATCAATAAAATTATGAAAAAATGGCTGGGACGGTAACAGAAAATCAATTTAAAGATGCTATGAGCTGTTTTCCTGCCGGAGTGACAATCATAACTACTAATTTAAACAATAAATTTTTTGGCTTTACTGCTAGTTCTTTTACTTCCGTATCTTTAAAACCACCATTAATATTATTTTGTCTTAATAAAAATTCTTTCAGCATAAAAAGTTTTGAAAAAAGTAGTAAATTTGCCATTAGTATTTTAGCAGACAATCAAGTTGATATTTCAGAACATTTTGCTAGGTCGCATACTGATAAATTTACATATATTTCTTATGAGCTTGGTTCTGCTACTTCTTGTCCTTTGATAAATGGAGCTGTTTGTCATATAGAATGCCTAAAACATGCCACCTATGATGGTGGTGATCATATAATTTTTGTTGGGGAAGTAATAAATACTGCTATTAAAAACGATTTAAAACCTCTAATATATCATCATAAATCTTATACAAATTTAGAATAAAATTAACATGATAAATATAGGACTTAGCGGTGCTACCGGTAAAATGGGCAGAACTATCTTAGAAAGAATGGCGAATTTTAAAGATTGTAAAATCTCAGCAAAATTTAATAGCACCCATGATTTACACGAGCTAAATGATTTGTGTAAAAATTCTGATATAGTTATTGATTTTTCTACTCCTGAAATATTAGAAAAATTGGTTGATGGTGCTTTAAAATATGATACCAAATTAGTAATTGGAACTACCGGTCTTACTTCCTCCCACTTGAAACTTTTAGAAAAAGCAGCAAAAACCTTATCTATTTTATATTCTGCAAATATGAGTATAGGTGCTAATTTACTTGGTTATTTAGCAAAAGAAGCAACAAAAATATTGGATGATTACGATATTGAGATTTTAGAAGCTCATCATCGTGCTAAAAAAGATTCCCCCTCAGGTACTGCTATTATGCTTGCTGAAATGATTACAGCTGAAAAAGAACTAGATGTAAAATTTAACCGAGGTAATAAAACAAGAAGAAATAATGAAATCGGTATTTCTTCGCTTCGTGGTGGTAATGTACACGGCACTCATGAAATATTTTTTCTAGGCGATGATGAAACTATTACTTTAAAGCATGAAGCTCTTAATAAAAATTCTTTTGCAGATGGGGCAATAAGAGCGGCAATCTGGTTACAAGATAAACAAGCTGGGTTATATTCTATGGTCGATTTTTACAAAAATTTAATTAATTATCACTTGAAAAAGCCCGTTTAAAGGACTATATTTATATTATATAAACATAATCTTAAGGTTTCTTATGATCGATTATACAAAAACTTTGACAGCTTCATCATCTAAAAACAAAACTTTTGATGAAGGTCTTAGAAAATATATGCTTAAAGTATATAATTATATGGCTTTAGCATTACTACTAACCGGCTTAGCCGCAGTAACAACTATATCAGTTGAGCCCTTATATAATTTAATGTTCCAAACAGGTTTTGGAACGCTTATAATGTTTGCACCTCTTGGCATCGCTTTATATTTCTTTATGGGATTTGGGCGTATGAATTTACAAACAGCACAAATATTATTTTGGGTTTATGCCGCTTTAACAGGTATGTCTCTTGCATATTTAGCTCTTGTCTATACCGGCGAATCAATAGCTCGTACTTTCTTTATTTGTGCTTCTGTTTTTGGAGCAATGAGCCTATATGGTTATAGCACAAATAGAGACTTAACTTCTATGGGGTCATTTTGTGCAATGGGTCTTATAGGTATTATAATCGCCTCACTAGTTAATATGTTCTTAAAAAGCTCTGGTCTTTCTTTTGCTACTTCTCTTATAGGAATAGTTGTATTTATGGGTTTAATTGCTTGGGATACTCAAAAAATTAAATCTATGTATTACATGGCAGGAAATGATGAAACAGGACAAAAGCTTTCTATTATGGCAGCTTTCACATTATATCTAGACTTCATAAATCTTTTCTTATATCTAATGAGATTTTTAGGTAATAGAAGAGACTAAAATATACATTCGTTTTATTTGACTCTTTCGCTGATAATCTTCCCCATAGCGGCATTATTCCGTGGATCAAGAGTCATCATTGCGAGGAAATTACGAAGTAATTAACAAAGCAAGGAAGTATAAAAAACGCTAACTTATAGCATTTTTTATTATTTTTCTGGATTACCACGCGGACAATGCCGCCACATAATGATGATTATAGCCAATACTTCAAAGCAGAAGAGTATACCACGGATAAATAAACACTTCAAAAGTTGATATACGAAGATCAACTTGAAAAAGAGCAAGGAGTCTATAAGTCGAGGAGCGGAGCACTTAATACGTAAGCACCGCAGAACTTATAAGGCGACGTAGCCAATTTTTCAAGTTCATCGAGTATATAATTAAAAATCTGTTACTTTTTCTTTATGTTGCCAGTCACCATATCTTGTTGGCTCTAGACCTTTAGCCCCACCGATTTCTTTTGGCATTTCTTTTTCCTTTGGCAAATTTTCTTCTTCTAATATATTATCTTTTTTATTATCCATGACATTATTTATGAAATTTAATCGTATCTATATTAATAACCATCTAGCTGAAAATATCAAGGTAGAATTAGGAAGTGATCACACCCATTATATTAAAACTGTATTACGTCTTAAGGTAAATGATCAATTTCGAATTTTTAACGGCACGGATGGAGAATTCCTTGCACAGATTACGAAACTAGAACACGCGAGTTTCGTATTCAAAAAGTCGCTGTATAGCTGATAAACAGTGGGTTACGGGGATATTGATAATACTGTTTTTGTTATAAAGTGAGTACAAAATACAAATTGCTAATTAAAATATGGTATTTATAGTATAAGAAAAAAGTTTATAGGTTATTGAAAAAACTTTAAGAGCAATAACCTATGATAATGGATTTTACAGAAATATTTTGTTACGTCGATGATTTTTTTCAAGAATTAGACAAGCATACAAATTCAATTACTAACCATAACAACAAATCTGGTCCTAAAAGTCGACTTAACAGAAGTGAGGTAATAACAATTATAATAGGCTACTGGCAGTCATCTTATGATTGTTTTAAGAATTATTATCTGAAGCAAATATGGATTTATCATCAAAGAGATTTTCAATTAGTAAGCTATAGTCAATTTATAAAAATAATAGGTCCACATTTACCACTATTAGTACTGATATTTAATTCTATTTTGGATCAGTGTGATGGCCTTTCTTTTGTAGATTCAAGTAGTATAGAGGTATGTAAGAGATACCGTATTTCAATGAATAAAGTGTTCGCCGGCATAGCAGCACGCAGTAAGACAACAAAAGGTTGGTTCTATGGACTTAAACTACATCTAATAATTAATAGAGCCGGTGGTATAGTTAAAGCATCTTTTAGCCCTGGCAATAAGGATGATAGAAAACAGCTGGAACTGATGATCAAAAATCTTTTTGGTAAAGTATTCGGAGATCGTGGTTATATTTCACAACAATTATTTCAACAACTTTTAGAGCAAGGAATTTTTATGGTAACTAGGGTAAAGAAAAATATGAAAAATAAACTTATGTCTATGTTGGATAAAATATTATTGCTTAAAAGAGCATTAATAGAATCTGTGTTTAGTAAAATTAAACTATTGGGGAAGTTTGAGCATTCAAGGCATAGATCAGTTACAAATGCCTTTGTGCATATGGTTGCAGCACTGATAAATTATCAAATGTCTGATAATAAACCTTCTATTACATCTCTCTTGATATGCTAAATCCTATGCTATATTAATTCGAAACTCGCGTTAGATAGAAATAACCTTACTATCATCATTCAAGAATGTTTAAGGAAAGCTTGTGCTGAATCTTCATTAACGCTTGCTATTGCTATAATAAAACAAGATAAATTAATGCTTGCGGTAAATATGGCTACGCAGCTTGGTGTAACTAAAATTGTTCCTTTAATTACTGAAAGATCCCAATTTAGATCAGTAAATATTGAGCGTTTGACAAAATGCGTTATTGAAGCAACAGAACAATCTGAGCGGTTAAGTTCTCCGGTAATAGAGCCTGCTATTTCTATACAGGATTATCTAAAAAAAACTAATAATTTTGTGCTATATGCAAACGAACATGAGAAAGAAGAAAATTCTATATTAAAACTTAACAAAGATATTACTGATATTTCTATTGTGATTGGACCAGAAGGCGGATTTACCAATGACGAGATTGCTTTACTTGCCTCATATAACAACACACATTCTATAAGTTTAGGAAAAAATATTTTACGGGCTGAAACAGCCGCCGTAGCAGCCCTTGCTCAAATACGGTTAGTTAAATATCATTCCTATCTGGGTGGGAATGACACTAAGCTTTAAATAAGCATCCGTGGTTATTGCAGAAATTACATAGGAACTATACTACTCCAATAAAAAAGCAATCCTATTTCCTATTGTAACATCAATATATTTTGTAGTAACAGGAAGCCCTTTGATCTCCATTTCTACATAGGTATCTTGTTTTGGAGGGATTTTTGCTTTGAGCTTTGTAATAGATACATATTCATCTAGAGCTCTATTATTACCATCTATTGCCTTAACCTTAATTAGAGGATTAGAGATTAAATAATCAGAGTTATTAGACAATTTGTAAAACATTTTAACAACCCCTTCACGATGCGAACTTCCTAATTTAATTTCCTCTATTTTTAGCTGATCATATTTGCTTAAGAATTTAAAACTATCTAGCAGTAATATAGCTAAACAAAAAATTATAAAGCTAGTCCATAATAATGGAAAGACATTATATTTTTGCTTAGGTGGAGTATATGGTAAAATCACTGGTACGTTTGCAGAAAATTGATTACCATATCCATTTTTAACAGGTGTTTTTACGGCTTCAAATTTATCTTCATCAAAATCACTTAATTTACTGGTATTATAATCTAATTTTTGATACCAGATATGCCTACATTTAGAGCATTTAACTCGTCGTCCGTTAACACCTATTTGATTATTTGAGACAATAAATTTTGTTTGACAATTGGGACAACTAATATACATAGTAAGTTTTTTTATATTTGACTTCATGATAAAGTTATTTATGATTTTTAGCAATATAACAGTTAAAAATTATGTTCCCACACATCAAAGAAATTGAAGAAGCTTGGCAAATAAAGGACAAGCTATTACAAAATTCTGCAAAACTTTCAGCATTAAAAAAAATATTGCACGATGTCATAGAAAGCCTAAATAAAGGTACTATTCGTGTTTGTGAAAGAACTGATAATGACTGGCAAGTCAATGAGTGGGTCAAAAAAGCAATCCTTTTATATTTTATGACGACCGAATCACAGCTTTATAATAATAATTATAATAGTTGGTATGATAAAGTTGCTCCTAAATTTGCTTTCGATGCCGAGCCTCACCAATTTAAAGAGGCTGGCATACGCAAAGTCCCGGGATCATTTGTTAGAACCGGCACATATATTGCTAAAAATGTCGTTATTATGCCGTCTTTTATCAATATAGGTGCTTATATAGATGAGGGAACAATGATTGATACATGGGCTACTATTGGTTCATGTGCTCAAATCGGTAAAAATTGCCATATTTCAGGTGGTACTGGAATCGGCGGAGTATTAGAACCTTTGCAGGCAAAACCTGTTATTATCGAAGATAATTGTTTTATTGGGGCAAGATCAGAAATCGCTGAAGGGATTATAGTAGAAGAAGGAGCAGTAATTAGCATGGGCGTCTTTATTGGAGCTTCTACAAAAATAGTTTACAGAGATAGCGGTGAGATTATATACGGCAGAGTACCAGCTTACTCTGTAGTAGTGCCAGGGGTATTACCTAATAAGGAAGCAGGTAAACCAGGGCTTTATTGTGCTGTAATCGTAAAACAGGTTGATAAAAATACGAGAGCTAAAGTTAGTATTAATGAATTGTTAAGGAGCTAAAAATGTCAAAAAATACTATTATACCTGCTAATAGAGCTTTTACTTTCACTGAAGAAGATGTGATTTATACTTTACATAATACTTTTGATAAATCTTTAGCATTAAATGATCAAAAAAAATTCTTATAACAAAAGATTAGATATAGCTAAAGATTACTACCAAAAATGATACTATCCCATTCAATGATAAAATTAATACAAGCTACGCCGAAATAACTAAGTCGTCATTAGGTGATGAATTTATAGGCAATGGCGTTGGATTTGATCAAAAATCGGTAGATAAGGTTGGAAATGTTTTATGGAAGTTAGATGTAATAGTTGAGATTTTATCTTACATTTAGTAAAATAAAATGATACTCCTCGCAGCAGAGCTACGAGGTATCTATCCAAAAAGGTTTAACTGTTTTTGTTGAAATGCTTTATAAGAAGGTTTGCCTGAACCTTGATTTTTTACATAATTACGTAATTTCCGCTCATCACCATGTTTACCTACTGTGCTCATAAAATATCCTTTACTCCAAAACTCACTTCCCCATAATTTTTCTTTAAGATTTGGATATTTCTTAAACATTTCCTTAGATGTAATACTTTTTATGATTTGAGTTATTTTTGTTGGGCTATACATTAGTATTGACTGTAGTAAAAAATGTACATGTTCTTTATCTACTCCTATTTCCAAAAATCTAATTTCATAACGAGCTTCTATGTCCTCACAAATTTTACATAAATAATCGTCTAGTTCCTCATTGAATATTACTCTTCTATACTTTGCCGGTGTTACTAAATGATATATTAGTACTGTGACATTATCACTTTTATGTATATAACTGCTTTCTTCCATGCATCTAGTATATCACGAAGCAGACCTTCGGGGAATTAAACCCTAAGAGATTAAATTTACAGTAGTCTTGGATTTGGGAATAACTTCAAAACCTTTAAATAGGAAGAATTCTTTATTTGGTATAGAGCTATTAAGAGCATTTTCTAGGTCTTGTGTAAGTAAACTTGATATACTACTTGCATAAGCTTTGAGTAACACTTTATATTCTTTTTTCTGATAATATATTAAACAATAATAGGTTGAAATATTAAAAATAAGAAAAATCAAAATGCTATAATACAAGAAACTATCTTAATAATAGTATGTTTCACTAAATACCTTTATCTATTTTAGTGCATTGTTGTTATGTGGATAGAAAAGCATACTAGATGTTATTTAATTGTTTTCCGTCGTTGCTAAGAATGTATAAAAACTTTTTTAGAATCATGCAACAAGGTTGCTCAAGCAATTAGATGACATTATATTTGACTGGATTGACTCATTTTGTTCGCCAAGCCCATGATGATTGGGTATCATAACGCAATATTGTCATGGTATGACGCATTTCTCTAATGATTCATGCAATAAAATCTAGTTAAAAATGATATAGATATTTTTTAACAAAGCCGTCCAAATCCTTTAATGATAAAGGAAAAACCAAAATCATACAACAGTGCATCTATTTTAGGGAAAAATTTTATAGTTTTTCTACTAAAAGTCAACTTTTAAATGTAAAGTTATATAAAAAGTTTAATTACATGCTTTATTTTACTACTATTATGATATTAATGTAATAAAAATAAAATTTCGTCATATACTTTTCTGCGTTTTTTGTAATTATATCCATATTACCTAATATTGTTTTAGTGTTCCTAAAAATGCGTGACTTTACCACGCTTGAAAGTACAGAACTTATATAGTTATTAGCAACTTGGTCAATAGATTCTTTAATTATTAGTATATCCATTAATTTTTAATATTTCTCAGCTATAACATAATATATTTCAAATGTGGGGTTATCTTCATTTGGTTCAATATTAGTGATTAAAGCAAATTTGGAAATATTATAAATATCATCATCTAAATGAGCCTTATCCGAGGTGATACAATTTAAAAATTCTTTTGAAAAACTTTGGTTATTTGATTAAGTTACTTTTAATCTTTTTTACTTGTGATGTATGATTTATAAAATAGCTAACAGGTGTAACAAGATTAGATATTTGTTCCCTTGCGAATATATTCTTACTAATTAAGAGTATAATAGTCAGTAATATATATTTTTTTATAATCTTTGCTAATTCTAATTTTAGATGTAAATATTTAGGATTTTTTCGATTAAAAGTCAATAAAATTTGATTACAATACAAAATTAATGCTGCAACTTTTAATTTTCAACTAGATTATCTTGACTAAATCATAATAACATGCTCTTATTTCATTTATAATCAAACTAATAATAAAATTAATTTGATTTATTAAGAAAAATTTATTATACTATTAATTTTTATTAACATATTAATTGATCAAGATGGAAAATCAGACACAAAAATTTATATCTTTTTCAGAACACAAAGCTGATATAGAGCGAATAAAACAAGCAATAGAAGAAGGTTGGGCAATAGTAAAACTAGTGCCTAATAAGGGACGTTTTATTGGTCTTTTGGAAAAAATTTCACATGCAGAAGATGATGAAACTGTATATATCCCACCAAGAAAAAAATATTAGTCAATTAATATTTTTTTCTAAAATTTATGTCATCATTTCCTTTTACTCTTTTCTTTTAAAAGTGGTATAAAATTGTTATTTTAAAAGAAAAGAACTTTATAATGCCATCATTCGAACAAACAAAAATCTTACCTTATAAACCTCAAGAATTATTTAATTTAGTTTGGGATATAAAATCTTATCCTAAATTTCTACCTTGGTGTGTAGCTAGCAGAGTGATTTCAGAAAATAGCGAGGAAGTCATTGCGGATCTTGTGATTCAGCTGAAAGGTTTTTCAGAAAGTTATCGTTCTCATGTTACTAATAAAATAATAGATGATAAAGAATATTTGATTAATACGTTGGCTATTTCGGGTCCTTTTAAGTATTTAAAAAGTACTTGGCAATTTACTTCTCATCCTATAGGGACTGAGCTAAAATTTTTTATTAATTTCGAAATGAAGTCTAGAATGCTTGAGAAATTAGTTGGTAGCTATTTTATTAAAGTAACCGAAAAAATGATTACAGCTTTTGAAGAAAGGGTGAGAGGAATTATTAAGTAAGGTAAAGAAACTTTAATTTTACCTTACTTAATTGATAGAAAACTTATAATACAGCTTCTATAGCATTTCCTGATAACTCTGTAATAGTTGAGATTTTATCTTACATTTAGTAAAATAAATTAATCTCTTAGGGTTTAATTCCCCGAAGGTCTGCTTCGTGATATACTAGATGCATGGAAGAAAGCAGTTATATACATAAAAGTGATAATGTCACAGTACTAATATATCATTTAGTAACACCGGCAAAGTATAGAAGAGTAATATTCAATGAGGAACTAGACGATTATTTATGTAAAATTTGTGAGGACATAGAAGCTCGTTATGAAATTAGATTTTTGGAAATAGGAGTAGATAAAGAACATGTACATTTTTTACTACAGTCAATACTAATGTATAGCCGAACAAAAATAACTCAAATCATAAAAAGTATTACATCTAAGGAAATGTTTAAGAAATATCCAAATCTTAAAGAAAAATTATGGGGAAGTGAGTTTTGGAGTAAAGGATATTTTATGAGCACAGTATGTAAACATGGTGATGAGCGGAAATTACGTAATTATGTAAAAAATCAAGGTTCAGGCAAACCTTCTTATAAAGCATTTCAACAAAAACAGTTAAAACTTTTTGGATAGATACCTCGTAGCTCTGCTGCGAGGAGTATCATTTAAATGGAGATAAGAAATGAACTTAAATCAAAAAATAATAAAGCCAAAATTGGGATTACTAGAACTCGCTAAGAGTCTTGGTAGCATATCATCAGCATGTAAAGCGATGGGCTATAGCAGAGATAGTTATTACAGATTTAAAGAACTGTATGAAACTGGTGGTGAAGAAGCGTTGTATGAGATTAGCCGGAAGAAGCCAATAATAGCGAATAGAGTTGATCCAGCGATAGAGAAGGCAGTAATGGATATGGCAATAGAATATCCAGCATATGGACAGATTCGAGTATCAAATGAGCTTAAGAAGAGCGGTATACTTGTATCACCTGGAGGAGTGAGATCAATTTGGTTACGTAATGATTTAAACAATATCAATAAAAGGCTTAAAGCATTAGAAGCAAGGATGGCTCAGGATGGTATTGTACTTACTGAATCTCAGTTACAAGTACTAGAGAAACGACGTAGCGAAAAAGAAGCCCATGGCGAGATTGAGACACAGCATTCAGGTTATCTAGGATGCCAAGATACATATTATGTAGGAAATTTTAAGGGTATAGGTAAGGTTTATTCTCAGGTATTTATTGATAGCTATAGCAGAGTAGCTGATGCTAAACTATATACTGATAAAACAGCTTTAACTGCTGCTGATATGCTTAATGACCGCGTGTTACCATGGTATGAAACTCAAGGCATACCAATACTTCGTATTCTGACAGATTGTGGGTCAGAATATAAGGGAAATATAGAGCATCATGCTTTTGAATTATTTCTAAGTATCGAAGGTATAGAACATACTATTACTAAAGCATATTCTCCTCAAACAAATGGTATGTGTGAACGTTTTAATAAAACTATGAAACAAGAATTCTTTGATACAGCTATGCGGAAAAAGATCTACACTGATCTTGATGATTTACAATTAGATCTTGATATTTGGTTAGAGCATTTCAATAATGAGCGACCACATTCAGGAAAATATTGTTATGGTAAAACGCCTATGCAAACTTTTAAGGATAGTAAGAAATTAGCTATTGAAAAGAACAATGAAATCTTATATCTTGAATACTCATCTGACAGTCATAATTTATCAGATATTCAGATATAATTTTTATAGTGCCTGTAAGATCAAATCTTGACTTCTACATAAACAAAAGTTGCAGCTGCAGCTGCTCCGTTTACTGCACATAAAGCACCTTCATAAACTGTAGATCCTGCATCATATAATGCATGAGCAGTATTTTTTATGCACTCTACTACATTTTCCGAATTAGCAGCTACTGTAACCGCTACAGTACACACCATACTAGCTGTAGGATGGAAAAATATTGTACTAGCAAGGCTTTTTACTATTACACGCGAGTTTCGTATTCAAAAAGTCGCTGTATAGCTGATAAACAGTGGGTTACGGGGATATTGATAATACTGTTTTTGTTATAAAGTGAGTACAAAATACAAATTGCTAATTAAAATATGGTATTTATAGTATAAGAAAAAAGTTTATAGGTTATTGAAAAAACTTTAAGAGCAATAACCTATGATAATGGATTTTACAGAAATATTTTGTTACGTCGATGATTTTTTTCAAGAATTAGACAAGCATACAAATTCAATTACTAACCATAACAACAAATCTGGTCCTAAAAGTCGACTTAACAGAAGTGAGGTAATAACAATTATAATAGGCTACTGGCAGTCATCTTATGATTGTTTTAAGAATTATTATCTGAAGTAAATATGGATTTATCATCAAAGAGATTTTCAATTAGTAAGCTATAGTCAATTTATAAAAATAATAGGTCCACATTTACCACTATTAGTACTGATATTCAATTCTATTTTGGATCAGTGTGATGGCCTTTCTTTTGTAGATTCAAGTAGTATAGAGGTATGTAAGAGATACCGTATTTCAATGAATAAAGTGTTCGCCGGCATAGCAGCACGCAGTAAGACAACAAAAGGTTGGTTCTATGGACTTAAACTACATCTAATAATTAATAGAGCCGGTGGTATAGTTAAAGCATCTTTTAGCCCTGGCAATAAGGATGATAGAAAACAGCTGGAACTGATGATCAAAAATCTTTTTGGTAAAGTATTCGGAGATCGTGGTTATATTTCACAACAATTATTTCAACAACTTTTAGAGCAAGGAATTTTTATGGTAACTAGGGTAAAGAAAAATATGAAAAATAAACTTATGTCTATGTTGGATAAAATATTATTGCTTAAAAGAGCATTAATAGAATCTGTGTTTAGTAAAATTAAACTATTGGGGAAGTTTGAGCATTCAAGGCATAGATCAGTTACAAATGCCTTTGTGCATATGGTTGCAGCACTGATAAATTATCAAATGTCTGATAATAAACCTTCTATTACATCTCTCTTGATATGCTAAATCCTATGCTATATTAATTCGAAACTCGCGTTATTACCTTTGCAAATTCTGGTAAAGCAAACCCAAAAGCATATCCTGTCATTACTGACCCAGATATTTCTTTAAAAGTAATAAGGCCTAAAAGAATTTGTGGTAAAGTTTTTACGGCATAACCTGCTGCTTCAGCAAAATGCTGACCACAATTTATAGCTGATTCTTGAGTATTATAAAGGTGTGTTTCACTGCTACTAGCAAAATAAATGATACTCTTCGCAGCAGAGCTACGAGGTATCTATCCAAAAAGTTTTAACTGTTTTTGTTGAAATGCTTTATAAGAAGGTTTGCCTGAACCTTGATTTTTTACATAATTACGTAATTTCCGCTCATCACCATGTTTACCTACTGTGCTCATAAAATATCCTTTACTCCAAAACTCACTTCCCCATAATTTTTCTTTAAGATTTGGATATTTCTTAAACATTTCCTTAGATGTAATACTTTTTATGATTTGAGTTATTTTTGTTGGGCTATACATTGGTATTGACTGTAGTAAAAAATGTACATGTTCTTTATCTACTCCTATTTCCAAAAATCTAATTTCATAACGAGCTTCTATGTCCTCACAAATTTTACATAAATAATCGTCTAGTTCCTCATTGAATATTACTCTTCTATACTTTGCCGGTGTTACTAAATGATATATTAGTACTATGACATTATGACTTTTATGTATATAACTGCTTTCTTCCATGCATCTAGTATATCACGAAGCAGACCTTCGGGGAATTAAACCCTAAGAGATTAAACCCTAAGAGATTAAACATTTTAGAAAACATTAACTCTCTCCATTGTTAAGTTAAATTACCATATTTCATGATTCTCAAAGTTTGAGTAAAAACTACCATAAAGTATAAGTAAATAAATGTCAATTATTAAGTTAAATATTGTTAATAATTTATTTCTTATTTAAAGCAACTAAGTAAATTTCTGTTGATTCTTTGCGACTAGATGATGGTTTGAAATGTTTGACGGTAGAAAATTCACGTTTAACTTTATTTAAAAGCTCATTTTCAGCTCCGCCACGAAAGATTTTGGCAATAAAATGACCGGAAGGGTTTAAGACTTTTAAAGCAAACTCAAAAGCTTGCTCGCATAAAAGTAAAGTTCTTATATGATCGGTAGCTTTATGACCTATAGTATTTGATGCCATGTCACTCAGTACTATATCAGCTTTGCCTTTTAAAGCTTGTATAATCAATTCTTCAGTATCTTTTTCAAAGAAATCTTTTTGAAAAGACTCTACTCCAGGAATTGGCTCAATTTTAAGTAAATCAACTGAAATTATTTTATTTTTTAAATTACCATCAGTGGCTTTAATAAGTTTAGAAGCTACTTGACTCCATCCTCCTGGGGCTGCTCCTAAATCTACTACTTTCATATTTGGGGTAAAAATTTTAAATTTTTCATGAATTTCAAGAAGTTTATATGCAGCTCTTGATCTAAAGCCTTCAATACGTGCTTTTGCAACATAAGGATCATTTAGCTGACGCTTTAGCCAGTTACTAGAAGAAACAGTACGTTTTTTAGAAGTTTTAACTCTAACAAACTTATTCCTATAGCCGCTTAAATTATTTGTCATAAAATCTTTTATTTTCGTGTGCTATTTTATCTAATACAGAATTAACAAAGCCTATTTCGTGATCATTTAGCATATCATTTGCTATATCTGTGTATTCATTAATTACTACTTTAGCAGGTATATCTGGAAAAAATAATAATTCACATATACCACTGCGTAATAAAGCTTGTAGCAAAATAGGTATATGATTTTGGTTTTTATCATTTACCAGATGATTACTTATAATTTCATCTATTTTATCAATATTTTCAAATACCAACTTTACCAACATTTTAAAATGACTTATAGTTAGTGATATTTTTACTGGTGAATCAGTCATAGAAGTATCGTTGCGATAAAAAGAAAGTACATTTTCTATTATATCATCTATATTGTCATTGTTCCGTAACATATGTTGATATATAGCTTGTATTGCTGCAATACGTGCAATCGACTTCTTATTGATTTTATTTGAACTCATAAAAAGAAATAAAGTTTTAAATTTAGTATACTATACTTTAAAACTACTTATTTGTATACTCGTTTAATCTCTTAGGGTTTAATTCCCTGAAGGTCTGCTTCGTGATATACTAGATGCATGGAAGAAAGCAGTTATATACATAAAAGTGATAATGTCACAGTACTAATATATCATTTAGTAACACCGGCAAAGTATAGAAGAGTAATATTCAAAGAGGAACTAGACGATTATTTATGTAAAATTTGTGAGGACATAGAAGCTCGTTATGAAATTAGATTTTTGGAAATAGGAGTAGATAAAGAACATGTACATTTTTTACTACAGTCAATACTAATGTATAGCCCAACAAAAATAACTCAAATCATAAAAAGTATTACATCTAAGGAAATGTTTAAGAAATATCCAAATCTTAAAGAAAAATTATGGGGAAGTGAGTTTTGGAGTAAAGGATATTTTATGAGCACAGTAGGTAAACATGGTGATGAGCGGAAATTACGTAATTATGTAAAAAATCAAGGTTCAGGCAAACCTTCTTATAAAGCATTTCAACAAAAACAGTTAAACCTTTTTGGATAGATACCTCGTAGCTCTGCTGCGAGGAGTATCATTAATAAAAAATTATGTTATCTATAGTCGGATTTATTATAACAATTAGTATCTTGGTGCTTATCCACGAGCTAGGGCATTATGCAGTTGCAAGATTCTTTAATGTAAAAATCGAAGAATTTTCGATAGGCTTCGGCAAAGATTTAATCGGTATTACAGACTCAAAAGGGGTTAGGTGGAAAATTTGTTTATTGCCCCTTGGGGGATATGTTAAGATTTATGGTTATGATCGAAACATTATGGATAAAATGCAAGAAATAAATGAAAAAGTAACGTTTTATGCTAAATCCTGTTTTGAGCGTTTTTTAATAGTTGCAGCAGGACCTTTAATTAATTATTTACTTGCCATAATAATATTTGCCGGATTTTATTTTTGCCTTGGTAAAGTAGAAATTCAGCCTGTAATAGGAGAGGTAATAGCTGAATCACCAGCAGAAAAAGCTAATTTACGAGAGGGTGATAGGATTATTAAAGTTAATAATAAATTAGTTAAAGATTTTAGTGATGTACAAAAAGAAATACTAATTGGCGGTTTAAATTCTTCTACTTTATTAATAGAGCGAAAAGGTGAAGAATTTACTGTTAGTATAATGCCTAAAGAAGTAGTGGTAGAAAAAGCTAGAAAAATACTGCGTATTGGTATTATGGCTAAAAATGAACCAGTTCATACTAAAGTAGGTATATTATCGAGCTTATCAGAGGCTATGTCTGATACTATAGATATATCGGCTGTAACTTTAAAAGCAGCATCACAAATGATTGTAGGAAAGCGATCAGTAAGCGAAATAGGAGGTCCGGTAGCTATTGCAAAAGAATCAGGGAGAACTTTAGAACATAGTATAGAGATGTATTTACTATTTATAGCAATGCTTTCAGTAAATTTAGGACTACTTAACCTACTACCTATACCAGTACTTGATGGTGGTCATTTAGTATTCATATTATATGAAGCCGTGACGGGTAAATTACCGAATATCAAAGCTAGAAATATTTTATTACAAATAGGAATAATGATAATAATTTTTCTAACTGTAATTTCTTTTTCTAACGATATAAAAAATTTATTCTCTTAAGTGGGTAGATTTACTTGCTCTAGATAATATAATTTACTATAGTGTACGTTTAACGTAAAAATTTTAAATAATCTTATAAGAAGGTTTTAGGTGATAATCAGGTCAATTATTAAATTAGCAATTTTAACAGTAACAATTTTTTATTATAACATTTCCCTAGCAGACTCAGTTATTCGTAAAATAACTATAGAAGGTAATCATAGAATTGAACGCTCTACTATTGAGAGCTATTTAAAGCTAAAAGCGGGAGAAAGTTATAATAGTGTAAAAGAAGACGAAGCAATAAAGCGTTTATATGCTACTTCACTTTTTAGAAACATCAAAATGAATATGTCAAGTGATGGTAATTTAATTGTTAGCGTTACTGAAACTCCATTTATAAGTAGCGTAGTGTTTAGAGGTAACTCTAAAATAAAAGCTAATATGCTATCTAAAGAGATTTATACAATTGCAGGTGAGTCTTTAAGCCAAGCTAAAATTGAATTAGATGTAAAAAAAATATCAGAAATTTATAAACGTAGCGGGCGTTTTGCTACTATAGTAACGCCTAAAATTGAAGATTTAGAAAATTATAGAGTTAAGGTTATTTTTGATATCGCAGAAGGACCAAAAACCGGTATTAAATATATTTATTTTAGTGGTAATGAGAATTATAGCGATTCAGAGCTTAAATCGATTGTTTTAACTAAAGAATCTCGTTGGTTTCGTTTCTTAGATAGTAATGATACTTATGAACCTGATTGTATTGAATATGATAAAGAATTATTAAAAGAATTCTATCAATCAGTGGGTTTTGCAGATTTTAGAGTAATTTCAGTATCGGCTGAATTAAATAATACTAAAGAATATTTCGTTCTTACATATTCTCTTGAAGAGGGAGAAAAATATAATTTTGGTTATGTTACTATAGAGAACAAATTAACCAATATCGATATAACTCCTGTTAATAAGATTGTCAATATTAAGCAAGGCAGTGTTTTCAATATGAAAACAGTTAAAAATATTGCTGATAAAATTGGAGAATATTTTACAGCAGCAGGCTATCCAGCGGTAAATGTTTATCCTGATATTGTAAAAAATCCTGATCGTACTATTAATATTAAATTTATTATAGAGAAAGCCGATAAGATTTATATCAATAAAATTAATATTATTAATAATCTTAAAACTGAAGATCATGTCATAAGAAGAGAGTTTAAGTCTGAAGAAGATGACATACTTAACCGCTCTTATATTGAAAAAGGAGAACGTAATCTTAGAAATTTAGATTATTTTGAGAAGATAGGAATTACTTTTGCTCAAGCGAAAACTAAAGATAAATATGACTTAAATGTTGAGGTTGATGAAAAATCTACTTCTTCTGTTGGTTTTGATTTAGGATATAACACCACAGGCGGTGTATTTGGTCGCTTCTCTTTCTTAGAGCGTAACTTAGTAGGTACAGGTAAAATACTTAATGCTGGTGTGCAAGTGAGTAAAAATACTGCCAGCTATTATGGTGGTATTACAGATCCACATTTCTTAGATCGTGATTTATCTTTAGGAGTAAGTGGTTTTATCAATAAAAGTGGTCGTGGTCAGAGTGTACTTTCTAACACAGATCAAAAATATAGACAACATTCTGTAGGTGGTAAAACTTCCTTAGGTTATGAAATCAAGGAAGATTTAAGTCACGAAATAGATTATTTAATTAAACGTGATACCTTGAGTGCTCCATCTCCATCAAGCTCGATATTTTTACAGGAACAAATGGGTAAGTTTATTACTTCTGCTATTGGTCACACCATTGCTTATGATCAAAGAGATAGTAAAATTATTGCGAAGAATGGTTATTTAGTAAGCGTTAGTCAAGAATATGCGGGTATTGGAGGTGATAATAAATATCTGAAACATGAAGTTGATGGTAAATATTATAAATCTTTCATACAAAATAAGCTTACTTTAAAACTATCTGCTTCTGGAGGTGATATTGCAGCACTTGGCGGACGAGTTATTAGAATTTCAGATCGCTTTAATTTAGGTGATTATAGCTTAAGAGGTTTTGCTAGTGGTGGTGTTGGACCACGTGAAAAAGTTACTAATGAAGGTTTAGGCGGTAAAAGATATTATACATTTTCTACTGAACTTAACTTTCCAACTCCAGTACCTGAAGAATTTAATTTAACTGGTGCGGTATTTATGGATTTAGGAAGCTTATGGGGAGTAGGATTAAATAAAGCGAAATATCAAAGCCCAAATGGTATCTATAATGATAAATCACTTAGAGCTTCAGTTGGTTTCGGGTTTATTTGGGTAACACGCTTTGTACCAATTAGAATGGACTGGGGTTTTGCGGTTAAGAAGAAGAAATACGACGATACGCAGCATTTCCATTTAAGATTTTCTACACATCTTTAGTGGTATTATAATCTAATTTGCTTTAGGCTTTATTGCATAGCTTGAAAAAAGTGTGAAATGTCATTCTAAAATGGTCGTTGTGTTTGCGTGAAGCAGCTTTTCCTTTGGTCATCTAGTTGCTTGACCAATAGTACCGGAGAGCTTTAAAAAAATGTTATATTTTTTTCGGGTGTAGGTGACCTTATATGTCATTCCCGCGGGAGCATTGCCCGCATGGATCATTCTCCCCTGTCATCCCGTGATTTATTCACGGGATCCAGTTAAAAATACTAATAAAATTAGTATTTTTTATTATTTTCTGGATACCGTGGACAAGCCGCGGTATGACACCGAGGGTGTTTTTCGATCCACGCAACAATGCCTTCCGTTGATCGCAGGAATCCAGGAAAAAAAACATAAAAGCAGCAAATTTTTAAAATTAAAAGCGTAGGTTATCTTGCTTTATGCTAGATTCCTGCTTTTAGCTAAGAATGACATATAGGACATTTTTCGATCCACGCAGGCAATGCCTACCGTGATTTATTTACGGAATTCAGTGAAAAATATCAATAATATTGATTATCCAGCTGATGGTTCAAACCTCCACCTTCAGGTGGAGAAACTTTAGTTTGAATAAGTCATAGTCGTCTTATATAAAATAAGTAAGTAGGACTTATTTTATAGGATGACTATGACAGAATATGAAAAAGGGAAACATACGGTATATTATCACAGGTATCACATAGTATGGATAACAAAATACCGTTATAAAGTATTAACCCAAGTTATCAAAGAAAGGATTAGGGAAATCATAGCTCAAGTTTCAGAGGAAATGAATATTAGGATAGTAAATGGGGTGATATCATCTGATCATGTACATATTTTAGTATCGATACCTCCTAATATAGCAGTAAGTGAATTTGTACAAAGAGCAAAAGGTAGAACTTCACGTAGAATACAACAAGAATTCCCAGAATTAAAAAAGAGATATTGGGGGAAGCATTTTTGGGGAAGAGGTTATTTTAGTACAACAAGTGGTCATATCACAGATGAAGTAATTAATGAGTATATAAATAACCATACAGAAGCTCATAAACCAACTTCTATTTCTAACATTAGATTGGAATAAGCTTTAGCTTAAACTCTACGGCACTTCTAGTGCCTATCATCAACCTACCGGCTCTCAGCCGGTAGTGGTTGAGATTTTTAGTTGTTTTTCTGGATTTAGTTCCCAAGCAACTAGATGACACGACCACGTTTTTTGATCTACGCAGACAAACCTTATGCGGGAATGACATCGAAACCATACAACATGCTGCCACGGTATAGTACAGCTATGAAAACGAACCACAATAATGCCATGCTAAAACTATATTAAGGACGCATTGTTAGTTTCGTGAAGAAAAATTGGTATTACTAACTAATTATAGATATCGTCATTGCAAGGAAAAACTATAAGTTTTGATGAAGCAATCTAGTAAAATACATAGTATTTTTATTATTTTTCCTGGATTGCCGTGCTTCTTGCAGTCGTATAGCTTATGACGATATCTATAATTAGTTAGTAATACCAAAAAATTAAATTAATTTTCCTTTACAGAGCCTAGTACTTCCATAATGATACTTTCAAAATAATTTTCTTATTTTAAATTTTTGCCGATGTAGCTCAGCTGGTAGAGCAGCGCATTCGTAATGCGTAGGTCTGGGGTTCAAATCCCCACATTGGCACCGTAAACACAAGACGAATTATTAACAATCCTACATAATTAAACTCAATTGGATTTGGCAACAGGCATCAAGACAAACGCTTATAACTAATAGGCAAACTGACGAACAACTGTAAGCGTCTTGTAAAGGCGGTCTAGTAAATAGTGAGCAATACATATTATTCTATAGTGGCATAAGCAAAGGATAATATAGTATGAAGAATATCAAAATCCCCACTATTACAGAAAAACAAAAGAACCAAATCATTAGTGAATCATATAAAACAGGATGTATTATATCCCAACTTGCAAAATCTTATGGAATATCTGTTAAAACATTATACAGTTGGCGTAGTAGACAGAAGAGTGACAAGATCCAAAAGGAAGTATCTAATAATTCAAATAATCAATTTGTTGAATTATCAGTACACCACAATGAGCATATAATATTAAATAAAGCAGAATTAGTATTTAATAATTTTTCTTTGTTACTTGAAGGCAACATTAAAAGTACAAAACTTCTGGAGATAATCAAAATACTGGAGCTACAATGTTAAATTTGTCTTCAGAAAGTAGGATATATCTTTGCACTGGTTGTACGGATATGCGTAAGGGTATTAACGGTTTATCAATATTGGCACAATCGATATTATTACATCAGTTTCATAAGAGTATTTTATTTGTTTTTAGGGGTAAACAAGCAGACAAGATAAAAATATTATGGTGGGATGGTCAAGGTTTTTGTTTGTATTATAAATGTCTTGATAGTGGTAAGTTTACATGGCCTAAGGTTGATGAGAAGCAATCTATTAGCATTACCAAGGCACAATTATCAATGTTAATAGAAGGTATAGATTGGCGTAATCCAAGATGGTCTAATAGACCTGAATATATTGGATAAATTCGCTTTAGTTTTAGCAATGTAGTTTTAATTTCAAATATATACTTGATAATTTAGTCTATAAAGTTTTACTATAACAATTAGTCATTTTTATAGTGTTTCAGTAAGAAGTAGCTGGAGTTGCTATTTATAAAAAATGGCTTCTGTAAAGGTTGGTACTTGATTTGAGATACTGGGATAGCATTTGTGATTAATAAAAATTTACTATCAGAAATAGAAGGGTTGCATCAAAGTGTTGCAACATTAAATCTTGATATAGAATCATTGGTCATTAAAAATAAATTTCTTAATGCAGAAAATAGGTCATTAACTGAAGAAAATAATAGTTTAAAGGAACAATTGGCGTTATTAAAATCTAAACGATATGGTAAATCATCAGAAAAGTTAGAGCGACAAATACAGAATATTGAGCTGAGAATAGAGGAAAATGAGCTTATTTCATGTTTTAAAAGTAAGATCGATCATATTGCATTAAATCATGATCAAGTTGCTGTAGATAATCATAATAGTCATCAACAACCAAAACGTCAAAAGTTACCAGAGCATTTACCAAGAGAAGATATATTATTAGAAGTTGATAATCAATGTACTTCTTGTGGTGGAACAAAATTTCGTAAAATAAGTGATGATATTTCAGAAACATTAGAATATGTTCCGTCATCATTTAAGGTTATGCGGCATATAAGACCACGCTGTGTTTGTACTAATTGTGAACTAATAGTACAAGCTTATCGTCCATCCAAAGCTATTGATAAAGGTAAGGCTGGTGCTGGATTACTAGCACATATATTAATTCAGAAATATTGCAATCATTTACCACTATATCGTCAGTCACAAATGTATCAAAGAGAAGGTATAAACCTATCTAGAACCACTATGGCAAGTTGGGCTGGTCAATGTGCTAAACTACTAGAGCCAGTAGCAGTAGCAATTCAACAATTTATATTTTCTGGTCAGCAAATACATGGTGATGATACGCCAGTAAAAGTATTAGCTCCTGGCGTTGGCAAAACAAAAATTGGTAGAATATGGACCTATGTATTAGATGGTAGAGGTTATGGTAGCGAAGCTCCTATTGCAGTGTGTTATTTTTATAGTCCTGATCGGAAAGGAGTAAGGCCCCTAGATCATCTTAAGAATTTTACAGGCACTTTGCATGCTGATGCTTACTCTGGTTACAACCAATTATATATTAATGATGAGCAATCAAGCAATAAAATAGAAGAGGCAGCATGTTGGGCTCATATGCGTCGTAAATTTTATGAAATAACAGTCGCAAATGATAAAGCAAATATAGCGATTGCCATATTGGAGAAGATTGCTGAAATTTATAAGATTGAAAATCGAATTAGAGGTCTAGATCCTGATGTAAGAGTTAAGGAGCGACAGCAAGAATCTAGGCCACTGACTGAGAAATTATTTATAGGCTTCAGGAAAGCATATGAGCAACTGCCCAAAAAAAGCAGTACAGCAAAAGCTATTTTTTATGCTTTGAACAATCAGAAAGCTTTAATGAAATTTTTAGATAATGGCCAGATTGAAATTGATAACAATGCTGCAGAACGTGCTATGCGTTCAATCGCGATAGGACGAAAAAACTGGTTGTTTGCTGGCTCAGATAATGGGGGACATACTGCCGCTATTATCTATTCGATTATTGAAACCGCTAAATTAAATAATATCAATCCTTGGAAATATTTACAAAAAGTACTTGAGATCATTCAGGATTATAATTCTAAGAAAATAGTAGATTTATTACCATGGAATCTTAAACTGGAATAGTCACATTTTGTCTAGACCGCCTTTACAAGACGCTTACGAACAACTAGCTATCTGCTCAATTCAGGATATACTGCTAATAAATGAAAAGTTTGGTAGACGAAGTTTTATTTGGAAAAGAGCATGGAGTCTGTAAGCCGAGGAGCGGAGCGTATAAAGGTACGTGAGCATCGAAAGGATTTACAAAGACGACATAGCCAATTTTTCAAATAAAACGAGTATACTATAGTCGGTTCAATTTAATGATTTAATCTCTTAGGGTTTAATTCCCCGAAGCTCTGCTTCGTGATATACTTTCAAAACTTACGCTATGTTTGGTTCTAAATATCGTAAAGATGGAGAACGAAGCTGTTGTTGCATATAGTCATCTAAAAGCCCTAACTTTATTTGGTAGACCGTTTTACCTATTTTATTTGCAGTTCTTTTGAGAAAAGCCCAAACTAGAAATGCACAACTAATGTGATTACGTTGGATACGCTGTTTTCTGCATTGGCAACGTTCTATACCAGTCAGTTGCTTAATTTTTCTATGCATGCTCTCAATTACCCATCGCAAGCCAAACTCATCTTGTGCAGCTTTAGAAGATTTTTGAGTTTTGTTATTGGTGTCATTGTCAAATAAAAAGGGACCAGTAAATTGCACGAAAAAGGGACCACTATATGTAAAAATTTTTATGTCAAATGACCTCCAAATTTATAGTTATTAATACGATAACTTTTACCTGTGATGTTTAGTATATGTGCATGATGTACTACTCGATCAATAATTGCATGAGTTAATAACTCATCAGCAAATATTTCATTCCATCTTTCAAAATCCTTGTTTGTGGTAATAATGGTAGATTTATTTTCATATCGTTTAGCAATAATATTAAAAAAATCATCTACTGAATGTTTTGGTAATTGCTTAAAACCTAACTCATCAAGAATTAATAAGTCAAATGATAAGAGTAATTTAACTTTTTTGTGATAGCTATTATCTGCTCTTGCAATATGTAAATTATAAAGCATATCCGATACCGTAGTAAAATATACAGAGTATTCTCGTGTTAAAGCTTTTAATGCTAATCCAATAGCAAGATGAGTTTTGCCAGTTCCAGAATTACCTATGAATATGACATTGCCCTTAGTATTAATATAATCACAAGTAGATAAATCACTTATTACTTTGGCATCAATACTTGGTTGGAACTGAAAATCAAAGTCTTCTAAATTTTTAGTGACTGGTAATTTAGCAGCACTTTTACGACGACGGTAATTATTATCCTTACGGTGAGATTTTTCATCTTCACATAATAGTGAGAGAAATTCTTTAAATCCTAGTTTATTATTTTGAGCATAAATAATCCTTTCATTTAAGCTATTGACTATACCTGATAATCTAAAACTACGTAGGTCATTAAGCAAGTTCTGCATTCTGACCTCCAAACTCTGGCAATGGTAAGTTTACTGCATTACTATTTAAGATATTTTTAATTTTAGAGTAAGAACTTATACCGTAATGTAATGCTCTATGACAAGCTTTATCTATTAACTCATCATTGTAAACCTTACGTAAAGAAATAATACCTCTAGCACAACGTTGCCAATCATTTACTCGTGTTTGTTGTAATAACTCTAATAATAAACTGCAATTATTTCCTATCTGCTGCATTTGTTGTTGATAATGTTCACTATATTCTATAAAACCTGGGCATAGACGTTTATATTTGGCATAATGAGACGGATTAGTGGTAAATATTCCTTTGCCATCTGTTCTAACGTGCCTTGCTATTAAATCATTTTGGATAGAAAATATTTGAACAAGTTTTGGTGATAATTGTACCAGTACCTCACTGTATATATATTTTGCCGGTACGGAATAATAATTATTATCTATGGTGATATGACAATCTTTTGCTACTTTTCGATTATGCCACGATGACAAATCAAACGTTTCTAATGGTAAAGGCATTAAATTATTACTTTCTTCTTGCTCAAATAGTTCCTGAGGAATTTTTTTAGTAGTACCATGTATTCGGTTATTTGCTTTATTTAACCAGTTAGCAAGATCATGTGTTAATTCTTCATATCTATGAAATTTACGTCCAGCAAAAAAATTATTTTTGACATACTTTATTCCTGATTCTACTTTGCCTTTTTCTTGAGGTTGATATACACGACAAGGAGAAAGTAAAATTCCATAATGATCAGCTAAACGTTTGTATTCCTTCTGATATACGGGCTCATAGAAATTGCTATCTACCACTCCAGCTTTAAGATTATCAAGTTTTATTACTTTTGGACTGCCAGCAAAATAATTAAATGCATTGATATGACATTGTATCCATGTTTGACAACTTTGATCAAACACTACTTCATAATAATCAAGGCGACTATAACTTAAACGCATATTAAATACATATGCTTTAACTCTACGCCCCTTAGAATTATACTGTAAGCCTATGTCACCAAAATCTACTTGTGCTTCCTCTCCTGCTAAAGTATGAAAACGAATGCAACTGTTATTTTGTATCTTATATTTTTTGATATAACGGGTTAGCGAACCATAACTTTTTGTATAACCTTGAATTTTTAACTCTTCAAAAATTCTTATGTAACTTAGATTCTTTTCTAATAACTCAATTATTTGTTCGTGCCAAGAATCCAGTGCTGAAGATCGTTCATAGGGTGCAGGAGATTCTGTACCAGACTCTACATAACGGTTTACTATTTTTCTTACTGTTTTACGGTCTATTCTCGTTAGTTTGGCAATATTTCTTTGACTATTGCCTTGCTTATAAAGGGTGATAATTGTTGTGTACATATTTATTCTTATCATTGTATCACTAGATATTTATTTTAATTAATTATCTAGTGAATATTGCACATTATAACCTTATTAGGTTACACCAAATTCTCTGGTCCCTTTTTCGTGCAATTTACTGGTCCCTTTTACTTTAGCAATGACATTATCTACTCCTATTTCCAAAAATCTAATTTCATAACGAGCTTCTATGTCCTCACAAATTTTACATAAATAATCGTCTAGTTCCTCTTTGAATATTACTCTTCTATACTTTGCCGGTGTTACTAAATGATATATTAGTACTGTGACATTATCACTTTTATGTATATAACTGCTTTCTTCCATGCATCTAGTATATCACGAAGCAGACCTTCGGGGAATTAAACCCTAAGAGATTAAAATTCTCTTCTCTTGAGGAAATTAATACATTTGAAGAAAATCAAACCTCTTTAGGTGGTGAAACGGATATAGTTGAATCTGAGTTTTTTGATAGTTAGTTTAAATCTGCTTTTTCATCCTAATAACCATATGTCATTCCTGCACGAGGCTTGCCCCGTGTGGATAAAAAAACGTGATTGATGTCATACCGTGGCTTGGGAACTAGATCCAGAAAATAATAAAAAATACTAATTTTATTAGTATTTTTAACTGGATCCCGTGAATAAATCACGGGATGACAGGGGAAAATGATCCACGCAGGGCAAGCCTTAAGCGGGAATGACATACTATTTGCTTCTAGTTCGGTAGGATGAAGCCTTATTATTTGTAGAAGTCAAGATTTGATCTTACAGGCACTATAAAAATTATATCTGAATATCTGATAAATTATGACTGTCAGATGAGTATTCAAGATATAAGATTTCATTGTTCTTTTCAATAGCTAATTTCTTACTATCCTTAAAAGTTTGCATAGGCGTTTTACCATAACAATATTTTCCTGAATGTGGTCGCTCATTATTGAAATGCTCTAACCAAATATCAAGATCTAATTGTAAATCATCAAGATCAGTGTAGATCTTTTTCCGCATAGCTGTATCAAAGAATTCTTGTTTCATAGTTTTATTAAAACGTTCACACATACCATTTGTTTGAGGAGAATATGCTTTAGTAATAGTATGTTCTATACCTTCGATACTTAGAAATAATTCAAAAGCATGATGCTCTATATTTCCCTTATATTCTGACCCACAATCTGTCAGAATACGAAGTATTGGTATGCCTTGAGTTTCATACCATGGTAACACGCGGTCATTAAGCATATCAGCAGCAGTTAAAGCTGTTTTATCAGTATATAGTTTAGCATCAGCTACTCTGCTATAGCTATCAATAAATACCTGAGAATAAACCTTACCTATACCCTTAAAATTTCCTACATAATATGTATCTTGGCATCCTAGATAACCTGAATGCTGTGTCTCAATCTCGCCATGGGCTTCTTTTTCGCTACGTCGTTTCTCTAGTACTTGTAACTGAGATTCAGTAAGTACAATACCATCCTGAGCCATCCTTGCTTCTAATGCTTTAAGCCTTTTATTGATATTGTTTAAATCATTACGTAACCAAATTGATCTCACTCCTCCAGGTGATACAAGTATACCGCTCTTCTTAAGCTCATTTGATACTCGAATCTGTCCATATGCTGGATATTCTATTGCCATATCCATTACTGCCTTCTCTATCGCTGGATCAACTCTATTCGCTATTATTGGCTTCTTCCGGCTAATCTCATACAACGCTTCTTCACCACCAGTTTCATACAGTTCTTTAAATCTGTAATAACTATCTCTGCTATAGCCCATCGCTTTACATGCTGATGATATGCTACCAAGACTCTTAGCGAGTTCTAGCAAAACTTACGCTATGAGTGGAAGAGTGATAAATTATTGTAAGAATAATTAAACATGTCAAAGAGGAACAGATTGCAAGCAATACCAATTAATAGAACAGATTACTGTCAATTTTTAACAATTAGCCAAAAGAATTATAGTTTAACCTACTACGCTGAACATGCCAAGAAATGTAGCCATGATGTTAATGATACTCCTCGCAGCAGAGCTACGAGGTATCTATCCAAAAAGTTTTAACTGTTTTTGTTGAAATGCTTTATAAGAAGGTTTGCCTGAACCTTGATTTTTTACATAATTACGTAATTTCCGCTCATCACCATGTTTACCTACTGTGCTCATAAAATATCCTTTACTCCAAAACTCACTTCCCCATAATTTTTCTTTAAGATTTGGATATTTCTTAAACATTTCCTTAGATGTAATACTTTTTATGATTTGAGTTATTTTTGTTGGGCTATACATTGGTATTGACTGTAGTAAAAAATGTACATGTTCTTTATCTACTCCTATTTCCAAAAATCTAATTTCATAACGAGCTTCTATGTCCTCACAAATTTTACATAAATAATCGTCTAGTTCCTCATTGAATATTACTCTTCTATACTTTGCCGGTGTTACTAAATGATATATTAGTACTGTGACATTATGACTTTTATGTATATAACTGCTTTCTTCCATGCATCTAGTATATCACGAAGCAGACCTTCGGGGAATTAAACCCTAAGAGATTAATTTATTTTACTAAATGTAAGATAAAATCTCAACTATTATATTTTTAGCTAAGAATGATAAAAAAGAACTCTATTGATGTTATACTAATAATCTGCTATACAAGAAGCCTTAAGCGGTCGTGGCGAAATTGGTAGACGCGCAGCATTGAGGGTGCTGTTCTGTAAAAAGATTGGAAGTTCAAGTCTTCTCGACCGCACCATCCTTTTATACTCTATACTTCTATGTTTAATATATAGAAAAACTTTCTATTCTATATTAAGAGGAGTCAGACTTTCTTCGTTACCAATTAAATTCACAAAGGTTACTTCTGTTTTTAAAAATGATACTCCTCGCAGCAGAGCTACGAGGTATCTATCCAAAAAGTTTTAACTGTTTTTGTTGAAATGCTTTATAAGAAGGTTTGCCTGAACCTTGATTTTTTACATAATTACGTAATTTCCGCTCATCACCATGTTTACCTACTGTGCTCATAAAATATCCTTTACTCCAAAACTCACTTCCCCATAATTTTTCTTTAAGATTTGGATATTTCTTAAACATTTCCTTAGATGTAATACTTTTTATGATTTGAGTTATTTTTGTTGGGCTATACATTAGTATTGACTGTAGTAAAAAATGTACATGTTCTTTATCTACTCCTATTTCCAAAAATCTAATTTCATAACGAGCTTCTATGTCCTCACAAATTTTACATAAATAATCGTCTAGTTCCTCATTGAATATTACTCTTCTATACTTTGCCGGTGTTACTAAATGATATATTAGTACTGTGACATTATCACTTTTATGTATATAACTGCTTTCTTCCATGCATCTAGTATATCACGAAGCAGACCTTCGGGGAATTAAACCCTAAGAGATTAAAAGTTTAGGTTATCTCGCTTTATACTGGATTCCCGCCTACGCGGGAAGACATTGCCCGCGTGGATCAAAAAACGCCCTCGGTGTCATACGTGTAATAGTTGAGATTTTATCTTACATTTAGTAAAATAAATTAATTATTAAATGGAGATAAGAAATGAACTTAAATCAAAAAATAATAAAGCCAAAATTAGGATTACTAGAACTCGCTAAGAGTCTTGGTAGCATATCATCAGCATGTAAAGCGATGTGATATAGTAGAGATAGTTATTACAGATTTAAAGAACTGTATGAAACTGGTGGTGAAGAAGCGTTGTATGAGATTAGCCGGAAGAAGCCAATAATAGCGAATAGAGTTGATCCAGAGATAGAGAAGGCAGTAATGGATATGGCAATAGAATATCCAGCATATGGACAGATTCGAGTATCAAATGAGCTTAAGAAGAGCGGTATACTTGTATCACCTGGAGGAGTGAGATCAATTTGGTTACGTAATGATTTAAACAATATCAATAAAAGGCTTAAAGCATTAGAAGCAAGGATGGCTCAGGATGGTATAGCTTAATGCGATAAGATAGTGACTTAGAGTATGAGTTAGATTATACTAAATGAAAAACTTATGGCAAAGGCATATTCATACGATTTAAGAATACGAGTAATAAAAAGTTTAACAGATGGTAAAACAATAAAAGAGACTTCTGAGATATACTCTCAAAACTTACGCTATGTTTGGTTCTAAATATCGTAAAGATGGAGAACGAAGCTGTTGTTGCATATAGTCATCTAAAAGCCCTAACTTTATTTGGTAGACCGTTTTACCTATTTTATTTGCAGTTCTTTTGAGAAAAGCCCAAACTAGAAATGCACAACTAATGTGATTACGTTGGATACGCTGTTTTCTGCATTGGCAACGTTCTATACCAGTCAGTTGCTTAATTTTTCTATGCATGCTCTCAATTACCCATCGCAAGCCAAACTCATCTTGTGCAGCTTTAGAAGATTTTTGAGTTTTGTTATTGGTAACAACATAATCAACTCTGTTGGTAGAAACAGTAAATTTAAACAAATTAACATGCTTATTTTTGGCAAATCCTTTTATATGAATCTCCATTCCATTCTTAATTTCTTCATCTGAAAACGTCAACTTGCTAACAGCTTTATAAGGCTCGTAATCACACGTTTTACTAACATTTCTATTGGCTTTAATAGGGGCATAATAATATTTGCCCAAGGAGTCAACATGTTGCATAATTTTGTGTGTAGCATACCATGTGTCAAAAAGTACAGTTTGAAAAGGAATCTTTTTACTATAAACAGCATTATTGAACATCTTTAGTAGGTGATCTAGTTTCGTCGCTCCATCATGATCAGGTGAAAAAATGCGATAATCTATTACCCAAAACTTATCAATATCGGGGTTATAATATACAAGACTCACTACTCCTATACCGGTAGTAACTCCACCTGTAGCTCCACTATACTGCGATCTAGCAACCTCTATTTTCTTTGTGTTCCTTTTGTTTAACACCGTATCATCAAATATTATGGGACTGTTGCGAGATGAGAGGGTAGCAGGTATAATAAAAAAATAAAAAATATGTTTATATGTCAGAGTATCAAATGCTAATGGTAAGTTTAGATGAGTTAGTAAATGCGGATCATCAATATCGTAAATTCAAAAGTTTATTCAAATTCAAAGCAGTTGAAGCTGAGTTATTAGCATTAGAATGCGAAGCTAATTATAAAGGATATGGTATAGAGAGGCTGTTTAAATGTTTGCTGCTACAATTTATGGAAGACTTATCTGATCGGGAATTAGAACGTTATTTAGCTGATAGCACAGCGGCGAAATGGTTTTGTAATTTTGCTCTTACAGAAAAGACACCTGATTATAGTGTATTTAGTAAAATACGTAAAAAAATAGGTACTAATTTACTATCAAAAATATTTACAAAATTCCGCGATCAACTACGAGTACAAGGCTATATGGGTGAAGCATCTACAAATTATCATATTTTTGTGCTCTTAGTTTATCACGTTCCTCCCAGAGATTAGCTTTTGAGATTAAATGAGAAGCATCTACAAAGGTAAATACTTCACCCATATAGCCTTGTACTCGTAGTTGATCGCGGAATTTTGTAAATATTTTTGATAGTAAATTAGTACCTATTTTTTTACGTATTTTACTAAATACACTATAATCAGGTGTCTTTTCTGTAAGAGCAAAATTACAAAACCATTTCGCCGCTGTGCTATCAGCTAAATAACGTTCTAATTCCCGATCAGATAAGTCTTCCATAAATTGTAGCAGCAAACATTTAAACAGCCTCTCTATACCATATCCTTTATAATTAGCTTCGCATTCTAATGCTAATAACTCAGCTTCAACTGCTTTGAATTTGAATAAACTTTTGAATTTACGATATTGATGATCCGCATTTACTAACTCATCTAAACTTACCATTAGCATTTGATACTCTGACATATAAACATATTTTTTATTTTTTTATTATACCTGCTACCCTCTCATCTCGCAACAGTCCCTTTTAAGCTGGTTCGTGCTATAGTACCAACAAATGCAATACCTGCTCCTACAAAAAAAGCTATACGCCAACTTGATTCATTTTAATAAATATTTTGATTGGTAAAAATTGCTGCAATACCGAGTGCTACTGTAGTACCAACTGCAGAAAAAACAGTTATTAAGGCTACTAATGGATACCGAATAGGTGGAGCTGAGCTTTCAGTCAAATATAATTCAGCCCCTCTAGATTCTGCAGTAGCCGACATTCCTTGAACTACACGACAAATAGTAAGAACCCAAGATGCTGTTATTCCTATCTGTGCATATGTTGGAATACTTCCTATAATTACACAAGTTACAGCCATTAAAATAGTGGTTAATATCACTACTATTTTTTGCCCCAGATGATCTCCTATATATCCAAATATTAAAGCTCCTAGAGGTCTTAAAAGGTATAGCTTAATGCGATAAGATAGTGACTTAGAGTATGAGTTAGATTATACTAAATGAAAAACTTATGGCAAAGGCATATTCATACGATTTAAGAATATGAGTAATAAAAAGTTTAACAGATGGTAAAACAATAAAAGAGACTTCTGAGATATACTCTATTAGTAGGAAGACTATAATAGAATGGAAAAAATTAAAGAAACAAACCGGCGATATCAAAGCAAAAAGTGGTTATCATACAGGACATCGTAGAATAATAAGAGACATAGAGGGATTTAAAAAATTTATAGAATTAAATTTTGATAAAACCACCATGGAACTAGCTAACAACTGGAGTCAAAAAGTATCTGCAAGTACGATATCAAGATTGCTTAATAAATTAGGTTATAGTTATAAAAAAAACTTTTCTTCATCCCAAAAGAGATGTTGGTCTAAGGAATGAGTTTATATTGAAACTAAAAACTATAGACAAACAAGATTTAGTATTTATCGATGAATCTGGGATAGAAGATAATAGCTGTAGAGAACACGGGTGGAGCATTATCGGTCAAAGATGTTATGGTGAAAGGGTCTATCAACATAAATCACTGATTAGTATGATTGCTGGGGTGTCTGCCAAAGATATTATTGCCCCAATAATATTTGATGGGACATGTAATAAGGACATTTTTGAAACTTATGTACAAGAGATATTGATCAAAGAGTTAAAGCCTGGTCAGATAGTAGTAATGGATAATATTAATTTTCATAAAAGTACAAAAGTGAAAACGTTAATTGAATCTTTTGGTTGCAGTATTTTATTTTTACCAACTTACTCTCCTGATTTAAATCCTTACTATTACCCACAAATTTTACCACTAACAATTGATAGCATCATTACGCTCTCTTGAAGGATTTCATATCCCCGCCATAAAGACATTGCTCCGGGCAACCCATCACTCTTTCTTGCCATAAAGCCTCCTAATTTACCAAGCAAAATAATAGCTTCTTTTATATTTGGAGGCTTGCCAGGAGTATTATTTGTTCTGTGCACGCGCATATAAAGCGTTTTCCATTCTTGGGTGGTAAGTATGCTATCGCAGCTCTCTTCAGGACAAGTTGAGGCTATTTTTGATAAATATAAAATTTTAAAAGCAATGAGGCTTTTTATGGCAATTAATTTTTGTAGCTTTGTTTCGGCAGATAAGCGAGAGGCTTCTATCTTGCATCCTGATTTCAGAACTCTAAAATATTCTTCTATTTTCCATCTTAGCTTATACCAAGTTATACGCTCAACAGCATCTTCAAAGCTACTCACGGGGATGTTGGTCAGTATAGTCCAATCGATTGCCTCTACTCCAACAGGGGCATTAATTTCTTTAGCGCTTACAACATAAACAGCTAATTTGTCACTGATTTTGTGATCAGTACAGGAGTTTCGCACTTAGGAAAATTGCATATCAGTTAGAAGCCATCTAATGTTATTCTGAATTGATGTTTTTATAACTTCCCAAGTTTGTTGATATAAAGTAATTTTTTCATTTATCCTCCTTTTGTTCATATCAAGCCATGCCAATACAGCAAGGCAAATATGATTTCTTTGAGCTCGACCCGTGCGTGCCTGACAGCTTTCAATACCACAAGTTTGTTTTAATTCTCGATGATAAACTTCTATAGACCAACGTGCCTTAACAATTTTCTCTATTTGCTCACGTGTAGGGTTTTCTAAATTAGTTGTTATGTAATCAATGCGACCATTTTTTGCCACAAACTTAAATACCGTTACCCAACCGTATCCACGTAGATGAATTTTTAGCCCTTCATCGGGAATCTCCAAAGTGTCCAAGCTAACATTACGATTAACTTTTCTATTTCTTCTTAGGTTAGTAACCCATATCCAACCTAAATTACGTATATGTTTTAAATTATCCAAACCACTATACCAAGCATCCATGACTATGGCATCAGGATTGATACCTCTTTCTTTAGCTAAAGTAAGCATATCACAAAAATGCTCGTTCTTTGTTTTGCCATCAGTTTCTTTATCATATATTCTATAATCTACAGGAGTAGATTGATCAATTTGAGTATTGTAATGCAGTAAGTTTACCATTCCTATACCAGGTATAACATCATGTACAGCCCCAGAATATTGATACTTTACAAGCTCGATCCTCTTACTGTATTGCTTTGACAATAAGGTGTCATCTCCTACTAATAAACAAGGCTCCTCTAGATCAAGATATTTTGACACTTTGCTATAGATTTCGCTAGGGCGAAAATCTTTACTCTTTAACCATCGACTTGCACTATCGTGCGATAGATCTACTGGGCTTACTTCAGATAATGCTTTGCCAGTATATCTTACACTACTTGCTTGTAAAAACGATTGATATAAATCTTTGCTACATTTTGATCTTGTCATTTTTATCTAAAACTATTTTTCTCTAGATTACCATATTCTTTGCTAAGAGCCTATCTTGAAAGACGAATATGCTCATTAAATAGTACTGCAACATATTACTTTAGCACTGTTTGATGTATCAAAAAATTTACAATTTTTAGCAAAATTACTGCTTTTTTATACAAATTGTAAACTGCTTGCTATGAATTAGTGTATTGTTTTTGTTCTCAATACACTTTCAAGACAGGCTCTAAGTGCGAAACTCCTGCAGTATTTTCAGGGCCATATAAAGATACAGACCTAATTGGTATGTGCCCATATGTGTATTTAATTTCAACATTTGCTTTTCTTGCTTTATGAAGTCCATTGCCTGGGATTTTCAGTCTAATCTCTTTCTTGGACTGTAGCTTACTTATTTTCGTTTGTATTTTTGTTTTACCATTTTCCGGGCAAATAAATTTCCTATCCTGTCTGTTGCGAATTACAAATTCTGCAGCTGATTCTTCAATTTTCCATAACAAATCAAAGATATCTGCTTCTCTATCTCCAACCGTAATAACTCTAGTATTTTCAGGAATATTGGCAATTGTTTCCTCAAACGCGTTAATCCATTTATAGCTTTCTTTATCTTTGATGTGAGTGATATACTTACGCCTTGCTTTTTCCTTCTGATCCTCTTCCCTTGCGATACGTGCCCAACATTGCTGAGAGGTAAGGCCTAAAGGCAGACCTCCTGGCGTCACTATAATAGTACTATGCATAATAAGACCCTGTTTGTGCTTTGTATAAGCTTTGGAGATACTGCCTAGCCCTTTTGTCTTAATATGAGTGTCATAATCCAGGTAAGTTGTATCCTGAATTGCAAACACTAAATTTTTGCCTTGGATTCTATTTTGTGTTTCCACATGATGCGAAGAATAGACTTCATCTATATCAAACTTATCATTGCTAAATAGTCTGTAAGCTCCCTTCGCATCTTTCCAGGATCTGCAACTTTGATTTATTGTGCCGGATGCTTTGCTATCAAGTAAGTTACTGGTTTTAATAAGCCGATTTATAAGTCTTTTATCTTTAAAGTCAACATGCCTGAGCTCATTCTCTAACCAACCAGTGCTTGATATATTTATCCCGTATGTTACTATATCTTGCATATCGCCTATCCTTCTTATTTAAAATGATCAGTGAATACTCTAGCAGCATTTTATAATTGTGGGTAATAGTAAGATTTAAATCCTATTGAGCATTACTGGTTTAAAATCAAGAACGAAATAAGAAAAACTGTTTCTAATTTTGAGCACTTTTTTGATGCGGTTTACTATGCTCTTAAAAAAGTCACTACCTTATCGCATTAAGCTATATTGTACTTACTGAATCTCAGTTACAAGTACTAGAGAAACGACGTAGCGAAAAAGAAGCCCATGGCGAGATTGAGACACAGCATCCAGGTTATCTAGGATGCCAAGATACATATTATGTAGGAAATTTTAAGGGTATAGGTAAGGTTTATTCTCAGGTATTTATTGATAGCTATAGCAGAGTAGCTGATGCTAAACTATATATTGATAAAACAGCTTTAACTGCTGCTGATATGCTTAATGACCGCGTGTTACCATGGTATGAAACTCAAGGCATACCAATACTTCGTATTCTGACAGATCGCGGGTCAGAATATAAGGGAAATATAGAGCATCATGCTTTTGAATTATTTCTAAGTATCGAAGGTATAGAACATACTATTACTAAAGCATATTCTCCTCAAACAAATGGTATGTGTGAACGTTTTAATAAAACCATGAAACAAGAATTCTTTGATACAGCTATGTGGAAAAAGATCTACACTGATCTTGATGATTTACAATTAGATCTTGATATTTGGTTAGAGCATTTCAATAATGAGCGACCACATTCAGGAAAATATTGTTATGGTAAAACGCCTATGCAAACTTTTAAGGATAGTAAGAAATTAGCTATTGAAAAGAACAATGAAATCTTATATCTTGAATACTTATCTGACAGTCATAATTTATCAGATATTCAGATATAATTTTTATATATTATTGAATATAGTTAAAAAACTATTGCTTATTTGTGTACTGTAATTTATGCTGATTAACAAATCGTACACCATTCTACGTCAAGCCTAGTTAACCAATAAATTAATTATAACTAAATAGGTCTGCAAGCCAGACTATGTATAGTCAATTCAGTTAAATTTTGTGACAGGCGTAAGGAGCGACGCCTATAATAATAGGCGAGACGACGAACAACGAAGCACAAATTTCAAATCAATTGACTATAGGTAAGGGATTATGCCTAATTTCAGTATGTTCAAAAGCATATTACCTGATCATCATGATCAATTTGCTGAAATTTTTGATCAAATTAATGATTTATTAGAAGATCATAATTATAGTGCTGCAGCTAGTAGGCTTGCAGAACTTCATTATGCTGATTTAGCTGATTTCTTAGATAATTTAAGTCCTAAAACCTATAAAATAATTATTCCCCTACTACAAGACAAAATTAAACCTGAAACTTTGGTTTCATTAAATGCTTACAGCAAACCTTTAATAATAGAAACTCTTGGTATAAAAAAATCAGCAGAATTAATTGATAAGTTAGATATAGAAGATGCTATTGAAGTTGTAATTGATTTAGATGATGATATTAAAGATTTAATATTAAGCAATCTTTCTAAAGAAAAAAAACATCAAATTACTATTGGGTGTACATATCCAGAAAATACAGTAGGAAGGGTAATAGAGCGAGACTTTGTTAATCTTCAAGAAAATTGGACCGTTAAAGAGTCATTAAATTTTATAAAAACTGTCAAAAATGACTTCCACGCTGCTATTATTACAGACAATAAACTACGCCCTATCGGTATCATCTCTCTTAGTACTTTAATTAAGCATGAAAAAAATGAGTTAGTAAAAAATTTAATGAGTAAAGATTTTAAACTGGCTGATAGTTTCACCGATTTAAATGAACTCAGTTTTATTTTTAAACAATATGCTTTAACTATAGTACCGGTGGTCAATAAAAATGGTAAATTAATTGGTAGCGTATCTATTGATAATATAATTTATATTATTGAAGAACAAGCCGAAAAGGATATATTATCGCTAAGCGGTGTGCATACACAAGATACCTTTTTTAATTTCTTTTATACTGTAAAACATCGTTTTCCTTGGCTGTTTGTTAATCTAATTACCGCCTGCTTGACATCACTTATTATTAATCATTTTAACGATACTATTGCAAAGCTTGTAACACTTGCTGCTACTATGCCTATAGTAGCGTCTATGGGCGGCAACGCAGGTACACAAGTTATGACAGTTACAGTTAGAGCACTTGCCAATAAAGATATTCATTATAGTAACGTAAGTAAAATAATCTTGAAAGAAATAGCCGTATCGGGTTTTAACGGCTTTGTGTTAGCAATTATCGGTGCAGGACTTAGTTTTGTGATGTTGATGGATCTTAATCTTAGCGTAATTTTCGCTATTGCTGTAATCTTAAACTTTCTGGTAGCAGGGTTATTTGGTTCTGCTATTCCTATATTACTGCACTATTTCGATATTGACCCAGCTGCCGGCTCTGGCGTCTTCCTAACCACCCTAACCGATGCTTTAGGTTTCCTCACATTTTTAAGTCTTGCTCACGTCTTTCTAGTGTAGCATAAATTTTTTTATTTATGGCTTAGAACATATCCTCTTTTAAAAATTCTAAATTCTAGGCAGATTAGGATCTGGTTTAGATTTAGTTTGTTTAACTTTCGACGGCAATACTGGTTTTTTTAATTTTTTCAATTCTTTAAAATTTTCCTTTAATTCTTCTAGATTTTTCTGCTTATCTTTATCCACTGAAGATATTACTGCACCTGATTTATGTAGCTCTTTTGAAAGCTGTTCTAACTGTTTTCGTACTTCTGGCTTCGTAGTAAAATAACAAATTTACTACCTATTATTTCTTTTATATTTTTAAGGTTTTCTTTGTAAGCGTCTTGTAAAGGCGGTCTAGACAAAATGTGACTATTCCAGTTTAAGATTCCATGGTAATAAATCTACTATTTTCTTAGAATTATAATCCTGAATGATCTCAAGTACTTTTTGTAAATATTTCCAAGGATTGATATTATTTAATTTAGCGGTTTCAATAATCGAATAGATAATAGCGGCAGTATGTCCCCCATTATCTGAGCCAGCAAACAACCAGTTTTTTCGTCCTATCGCGATTGAACGCATAGCACGTTCTGCAGCATTGTTATCAATTTCAATCTGGCCATTATCTAAAAATTTCATTAAAGCTTTCTGATTGTTCAAAGCATAAAAAATAGCTTTTGCTGTACTGCTTTTTTTGGGCAGTTGCTCATATGCTTTCCTGAAGCCTATAAATAATTTCTCAGTCAGTGGCCTAGATTCTTGCTGTCGCTCCTTAACTCTTACATCAGGATCTAGACCTCTAATTCGATTTTCAATCTTATAAATTTCAGCAATCTTCTCCAATATGGCAATCGCTATATTTGCTTTATCATTTGCGACTGTTATTTCATAAAATTTACGACGCATATGAGCCCAACATGCTGCCTCTTCTATTTTATTGCTTGATTGCTCATCATTAATATATAATTGGTTGTAACCAGAGTAAGCATCAGCATGCAAAGTGCCTGTAAAATTCTTAAGATGATCTAGGGGCCTTACTCCTTTCCGATCAGGACTATAAAAATAACACACTGCAATAGGAGCTTCGCTACCATAACCTCTACCATCTAATACATAGGTCCATATTCTACCAATTTTTGTTTTGCCAACGCCAGGAGCTAATACTTTTACTGGCGTATCATCACCATGTATTTGCTGACCAGAAAATATAAATTGTTGAATTGCTACTGCTACTGGCTCTAGTAGTTTAGCACATTGACCAGCCCAACTTGCCATAGTGGTTCTAGATAGGTTTATACCTTCTCTTTGATACATTTGTGACTGACGATATAGTGGTAAATGATTGCAATATTTCTGAATTAATATATGTGCTAGTAATCCAGCACCAGCCTTACCTTTATCAATAGCTTTGGATGGACGATAAGCTTGTACTATTAGTTCACAATTAGTACAAACACAGCGTGGTCTTATATGCCGCATAACCTTAAATGATGACGGAACATATTCTAATGTTTCTGAAATATCATCACTTATTTTACGAAATTTTGTTCCACCACAAGAAGTACATTGATTATCAACTTCTAATAATATATCTTCTCTTGGTAAATGCTCTGGTAACTTTTGACGTTTTGGTTGTTGATGACTATTATGATTATCTACAGCAACTTGATCATGATTTAATGCAATATGATCGATCTTACTTTTAAAACATGAAATAAGCTCATTTTCCTCTATTCTCAGCTCAATATTCTGTATTTGTCGCTCTAACTTTTCTGATGATTTACCATATCGTTTAGATTTTAATAACGCCAATTGTTCCTTTAAACTATTATTTTCTTCAGTTAATGACCTATTTTCTGCATTAAGAAATTTATTTTTAATGACCAATGATTCTATATCAAGATTTAATGTTGCAACACTTTGATGCAACCCTTCTATTTCTGATAGTAAATTTTTATTAATCACAAATGCTATCCCAGTATCTCAAATCAAGTACCAACCTTTACAGAAGCCATTTTTTATAAATAGCAACTCCAGCTACTTCTTACTGAAACACTATAAAAATGACTAATTGTTATAGTAAAACTTTATAGACTAAATTATCAAGTATATATTTGAAATTAAAACTACATTGCTAAAACTAAAGCGAATTTATCCAATATATTCAGGTCTATTAGACCATCTTGGATTACGCCAATCTATACCTTCTATTAACATTGATAATTGTGCCTTGGTAATGCTAATAGATTGCTTCTCATCAACCTTAGGCCATGTAAACTTACCACTATCAAGACATTTATAATACAAACAAAAACCTTGACCATCCCACCATAATATTTTTATCTTGTCTGCTTGTTTACCCCTAAAAACAAATAAAATACTCTTATGAAACTGATGTAATAATATCGATTGTGCCAATATTGATAAACCGTTAATACCCTTACGCATATCCGTACAACCAGTGCAAAGATATATCCTACTTTCTGAAGACAAATTTAACATTGTAGCTCCAGTATTTTGATTATCTCCAGAAGTTTTGTACTTTTAATGTTGCCTTCAAGTAACAAAGAAAAATTATTAAATACTAATTCTGCTTTATTTAATATTATATGCTCATTGTGGTGTACTGATAATTCAACAAATTGATTATTTGAATTATTAGATACTTCCTTTTGGATCTTGTCACTCTTCTGTCTACTACGCCAACTGTATAATGTTTTAACAGATATTCCATAAGATTTTGCAAGTTGGGATATAATACATCCTGTTTTATATGATTCACTAATGATTTGGTTCTTTTGTTTTTCTGTAATAGTGGGGATTTTGATATTCTTCATACTATATTATCCTTTGCTTATGCCACTATAGAATAATATGTATTGCTCACTATTTACTAGACCGCCTTTACAAGACGCTTACTTTTCTTTTGAAATTTTATAATATTTTATACCGATATAATTAACTATTTTTGACCATACAGATCGTTTTTGATAAAGGTCTTGATGGATTATATCTACTAACTTTTTTTTGTTAGAAGTTAGTACTTCAATTGAAAATTCTTCTAAAAATCTAGATATATGTCTCTTAATTTTCTCTCGTTGCTGACCTTCAATAGCTATTTTTTTGTTTTGTTCTAACTTTTTTATTGATGTTTCAATTATTGAAGATATTTCAGCTTCTTTTTCTTCATTTTTTTTATTTTCATATCTTTCTTGCGTATTAGCATGCTTTTCTACATATGATCTATTTTTTTCTCTACCAAATTTTGAACATATCCACCGTTAGGGCTCCGTATGTCACCTTCTGCAATCAGTTTATCCATATCAGATAACTTTTCGTATTCTTTTGTTCCTCGAAAAAGGGGAGCATATAGCAGAAAATTAATACTTTGAGCAATTCTATTATCTATTGAATCTTTAGAATCTCTTTGAGGATAAAATTTTTGTTTGAGAATGAAATAATGGTTTAATATTTCTTGCGGTATATTTTTGACATTAAGAGACTGTAATTCTGACTTAGAGTTAAGTTCGGCTTTCATACCATGACGTTTTGCTTCCAATAATAATTCTCCCCAAATTTTATTATCAGTAGTACGACAAACAAAATTTGGATCATTAGTTGGCATTAGCTCGCCTGCATGTTCCATTACTGCCCTATTTAATTTATGTAACTGCTCATTTTTAAGATTTGTATCTATAATAGATATAAAAGCTTCTCTTTGCTTTTGCTTACTTGCAGTACTAAAGCTTGCTGTATTTTTTCTAAAACTTTTAAATCAAAATCCTTATTTTCTAACTCTTCAATAACTAAATCTGCTAGATTTTTATTTGTAATAAAATTTTGATTCTTTTAGCATATATGGTAATAACTTAATGACACAATTATATTAAATATGTAATAAACTAATTACTATAAATTTTTATCAACTATGTGATTGAAACTTCATAATAGTAGCTCATAAGTCATATTATTATTCTCATCATGACCCAAAACTCTTATTATAATGATTTTGTATAAAAGTTAAAATATTTTAATTTTTACTGAGGGGATGATGTAACAATGCTTTTTTAAGATGGTTGGTTTGAAGATGGGTATATATTTGAGTAGTAGAGATATCAGCATGACCTAACAGCTCTTGGATCACTCTTAAATCTGCTCCACCCTCAAGTAAATGACTTGCAAAGCTATGACGCAATACATGTGGGGAAATATTCTCAGGATTAAGTCCTGCATAAAGAGCAGCTGATTTTAAGAGAATAGCAAAATTTTGTCTAGTCATATAACCCGCAATAGCTGAAGAGGGAAATAAATAAATCAAATTTTTTGGTTTTGTTTTATTTACAAAATTATCTCTAACAGCTAAATACTTAACAAGACTATTAACAGCCTGCTCATTTATTACTATAATTCTTTCTTTATTACCTTTACCAAGCACAGAAAATATTTTTTTCACTTCTCTTGACATTTTATTAGTTAGAATATCACTAAGCTTGAGACTAACTAGCTCTGACACTCTAAGACCGCTAGCATAAAGCAGATGAATCATTGCATTAAGCCGAATACTTTCAGGTGAAATATCTTGCGAGCAATATTCAAGCAATGACTTAATATCATCTATGGATAATATTTCAGGAAGTTTATTCTGATATTTTAGTAAATCTATATTTAGTAAAGGATTTAAGTTAGTATGGTTTTCACTAATTAAAAATTCATAATAACTTTTTATAGTTGATATTTTTCTGTTAATAGAACGAGCTTGCAAACCATTTTCTGCTAGATACTCAATCCAATTTCTAATATTTTCAGCAGTAATATTTAATTCTGATAGCTTTTGCTTGGCAAGGTAATTACGAAAATCTAATAAATCACGCTTATAACTAAGTATGGAATTTTTTGATAATGCTCGCTCAGCGAGTAACATTTCTAGGAATTGTGAAATAAATTCCATAAAATTTTTAATTTTAGATGGAGGCTAGGGTCGGAATCGAACCGACGAATAGAGGATTTGCAGTCCACGGCATTACCACTTTGCTACCCAGCCGATATTCAGTGTCATCTAGTTGCTTGTCCACGGTATCCAGAAAAATAACTAAAAATATCAATAATATTGATATTTTTAACTAGATCCCGTGAATAAATCACAGGATGACAACAAACCGCATATTACCAACAATAAAGAAAAAAAGCAAATAATATATTTACACCAGCTCACTAATCTGCGATTTTGCAAATAGTTTAATTTGGAAATTAATAAACTCTGCATCACCTTTTGTTCCTATTTCAGCAAACTTATTAGCTTTAAGTAACAGGTCATAATCCCTTGCTAAATCAGCGAAGAAAAAATCCATCTCACCGCTTTGCTTTACGCCTAAAATTTCGCCACTACCACGAAGTTTTAAGTCCTGCTCGGCAATATAAAATCCGTCATTAGTTTGTTTCATTATCTCAAATCTACCACGCCCAACTTTACCAAGTCTTTTAGGATTATAAAGCAATATACAATATGATTGTAAACTGCCCCTCCCTACTCTACCTCTCAGCTGATGGAGCTGAGCAAGCCCAAACCTTTCAGCATTTTCAATAATTATTAAAGTTGCTTCTGGCACGTCTATCCCAACCTCAATAACAGTTGTTGCAACTAATATCTTAATTTCTCCACCCTTAAATTGCTTCATTACAGCATCTTTTTGCTCATTTTTCATCTTACCATGAATAATACCAGTACACCCCTTATAAATATTCTCAATCGAATTAAAACGATTCATTACATCCATTAATAGGCTATCTTCTTCTGTTTTTTCTTTATCGTACTGCTCTATCAATGGACATATCCAATATATTCGCTCGCCTGCAATAAGCTTCTTATTTATCGCTTCTATAATATGTTCAATTTTATTAATAGATATAGTGTTTGTAGCAATAGGCAAACGATTTTTTGGCTTTCCTTGAAGTTTAGATATAGTCATATCCCCAAAAATAGTGAGGGCAAGGCTTCTTGGAATTGGTGTTGCGGTCATAACTAAAACATCGGGGTTTATGCCTTTACTTATTAGATCAAGTCTTTGTTGTACACCAAATCTATGTTGCTCATCTATCACTATATAACCGAGCTTCTTGAAATTTACTTTTTCTTGAAATAAAGCGTGAGTGCCAATTAATATATCAATTTCACCATTTCCAAGCTGCATCATAATATTTTTTCTAGCCGAGCCGAGTATTTTACCGGTAAGTAATCCAATTTTTATATCGGTATTTTTCAAAGCTCTAACAAAAAACTCATAATGCTGATTGGCAAGTAGATCAGTCGGAGCCATTAAGGTTGCCTGAAATTCTGAAGCTGCTACATTTACCATGGTAAGCAGTGCTACTAAAGTTTTACCTGATCCAACATCACCTTGCAGTAATCTCATCATCTCAATACTGCTAGCCTGATCTCTTTCTATCTCTTCTATTACTTGCTGCTGATAAGAAGTTAACTCAAACCCAAGGCTATTTAGTATATTAGTCTGAAGTTGCTCTGCTTTAGGGTAAATATTACCATGCTTTTCTGCTATTTGCGTACGTGCCTTAAAAAGAGATATTTGATTAGCAACGAGCTCTTTGGCTGCAAGATGTTTTAAAGGAATATCTTGTTCTTTAATTGTCATCCCGCGACTTGATCGCGGGATCCAGTCATTTTTAATACTTTTCTGGATACCGTGGTCAAGTAACGGTATGACACCATCGCTTACATGCAACACTTTCAAACTCTCTAGCACCTCCTCTAAATATTCCCTTACCTCTTTATCCTGCACACTCTTACATTTCTCTTCAAACATATCTATTGCTTTTATAATATATGAATATAACTGTTTGTTACTAATTAAATATGTCAAAGAATAAATAGGCTCTAGTTCGTTTGTAAGTTTGGGATTAACAATAAACTCAGGATGAGAAATTTGTATGTGATGATCAAAAAACTGTACTTTACCGCTAATAATATGCTTAGTTCCAACTTTTAGTTTATTAAAAATAAATGGCGGTGGTTTATGAAAAAATACTAATAGCAATGAACCTGTATCATTACTTGCTGTAATTCTTAGAGGTTGATGGCTTTTATTAGGTATATTAACACTTTCAATTATTACTTCTGATTGAATTAAATCACCCTCTCTAACCTCTGTTAAATTAGGCGATAATGTTTTTGTTTGATAAGAAACAGGGGAATAAAATAGCAAATCACGAATATTACTAATACTAAGCCTTTTAAGTGCAGCTGTAGTATCTTCACGAATATTAATAAAAGCTTTGATAGGAGAAAATAGAAATTTCTCTAAAACGGTTAGCATATATAATTATATATCATTATTTAATATTATGATTATACATATACATCTAATAAATGAAAAGTTGGTAGACGAAGTTTTATTTGAAAAAGAGCATGTAGTCTGTAAGACGAGGAGCGGAGCGTACATTTAGTACGTGAGCATCTGAGGGTTACAAAGACAACATAGCCAATTTTTCAAATAAAACAAGTATACATTTGAGAATAATAAAAAATAATTATTTAATTTATACCAGAGATGAAAATCACTTTTTATCTCTGGTATACCTAGTATAAATGAAGAGTTGATGGAGGAGTATACTCGTTATGTTAAGGCTTATAAATCTAGTTTTAGACCTGCTCTAACTATAGCTGAAGATTTTAAAGGCATACCCTCTATAAATCCTGCTGTTTTATAACCGCCTGAACCAACTATTTTAAATGTATCATTTAAGCTAAGTTCAAAATTAACAGCTCCAAAACCACCTTTTTTACATTTTTCTTTTAAAGGAGTAGCAGTTAACATTTTAGGCTGATTCCAATAAGCAGCTTCTAAACCTAAAGAAATAAAATCAAACTTTGCTAAGTTATTTGCCTTAATTACAACGCCATAAGACTTGAATTTTTGATTTTTCCCATAGTTAATATTAAGTTGGATATATTTATCATCAATGACGAAATGATTAAGGGACTGTTGCGAGATGAGAGGGTAGCAGGTATAATAAAAAAATAAAAAATATGTTTATATGTCAGAGTATCAAATGCTAATGGTAAGTTTAGATGAGTTAGTAAATGCGGATCATCAATATCGTAAATTCAAAAGTTTATTCAAATTCAAAGCAGTTGAAGCTGAGTTATTAGCATTAGAATGCGAAGCTAATTATAAAGGATATGGTATAGAGAGGCTGTTTAAATGTTTGCTGCTACAATTTATGGAAGACTTATCTGATCGGGAATTAGAACGTTATTTAGCTGATAGCACAGCGGCGAAATGGTTTTGTAATTTTGCTCTTACAGAAAAGACACCTGATTATAGTGTATTTAGTAAAATACGTAAAAAAATAGGTACTAATTTACTATCAAAAATATTTACAAAATTCCGCGATCAACTACGAGTACAAGGCTATATGGGTGAAGTATTTACCTTTGTAGATGCTTCTCATTTAATCTCAAAAGCTAATCTCTGGGAGGAACGTGATAAACTAAGAGCACAAAAATATGATAAATTGAATAATGAGACTTTGCCTAAGGTTGCAAAGGATAAACAAGCCAAAATTGGCTGTAAGGGAGGGAATAAATTTTGGTATGGTTATAAAAAACATGTGAGTGTTGATATTCAATCAGGCATGATCAATAAGGTTGCAGTTACCCCTGCAAATGTTACCGATAGCAAAGGTTTTAAGCATGTTATGCCAAGTTCTGGTGCTACATATGTTGATAAAGGTTATTGTACAATCTCTACCAAGAATGCAGCAGCTAAAAAGGGAGTCCATCTTTGTGCAATAAAGAAAAATAATATGAAAGATAAGAATTTTGACCTTGATAAATATTATACGAAAATCAGAGCACCTTTCGAGATGGTATTTTCAAAAGATAATAAGCGGGTTAGATATATAGGAATTGCCAAAAATCAATTCTCCGAATTTATGAATGCCATATGTTTTAATTTAAAACGATTAGTGGTTTTAACAACTTTAATGGCTTAAAGAAATTTATTAATAAAAATTCTAACTCTGTAAACAAATCTCTATTAAATTACTACACTATTGAATAACATTTATCTCTATATTAAACAGAATTTCTTTTTTAAAATATTTATTACCTCCTTTCCTCTTATTTTACTATCAAAAATTATCTTTCAACGACCCCATTAACTAAACCACGCTCTAAACCATATGGAGCAAGTATAGCTCTGGTAGCTGGTAAATATTTCACTCTTCCTAAATTAGTCATCGGAATATTATCAAGGTTAGTATTCATTACAAATGAATAAGCAGAATAGAATAAAAATGGATCTATTAAATCTAAACAGGAGTTTCGCACTTAGAGCCTGTCTTGAAAGTGTATTGAGAACAAAAACAATACACTAATTCATAGCAAGCAGTTTACAATTTGTATAAAAAAGCAGTAATTTTGCTAAAAATTGTAAATTTTTTGATACATCAAACAGTGCTAAAGTAATATGTTGCAGTACTATTTAATGAGCATATTCGTCTTTCAAGATAGGCTCTTAGCAAAGAATATGGTAATCTAGAGAAAAATAGTTTTAGATAAAAATGACAAGATCAAAATGTAGCAAAGATTTATATCAATCGTTTTTACAAGCAAGTAGTGTAAGATATACTGGCAAAGCATTATCTGAAGTAAGCCCAGTAGATCTATCGCACGATAGTGCAAGTCGATGGTTAAAGAGTAAAGATTTTCGCCCTAGCGAAATCTATAGCAAAGTGTCAAAATATCTTGATCTAGAGGAGCCTTGTTTATTAGTAGGAGATGACACCTTATTGTCAAAGCAATACAGTAAGAGGATCGAGCTTGTAAAGTATCAATATTCTGGGGCTGTACATGATGTTATACCTGGTATAGGAATGGTAAACTTACTGCATTACAATACTCAAATTGATCAATCTACTCCTGTAGATTATAGAATATATGATAAAGAAACTGATGGCAAAACAAAGAACGAGCATTTTTGTGATATGCTTACTTTAGCTAAAGAAAGAGGTATCAATCCTGATGCCATAGTCATGGATGCTTGGTATAGTGGTTTGGATAATTTAAAACATATACGTAATTTAGGTTGGATATGGGTTACTAACCTAAGAAGAAATAGAAAAGTTAATCGTAATGTTAGCTTGGACACTTTGGAGATTCCCGATGAAGGGCTAAAAATTCATCTACGTGGATACGGTTGGGTAACGGTATTTAAGTTTGTGGCAAAAAATGGTCGCATTGATTACATAACAACTAATTTAGAAAACCCTACACGTGAGCAAATAGAGAAAATTGTTAAGGCACGTTGGTCTATAGAAGTTTATCATCGAGAATTAAAACAAACTTGTGGTATTGAAAGCTGTCAGGCACGCACGGGTCGAGCTCAAAGAAATCATATTTGCCTTGCTGTATTGGCATGGCTTGATATGAACAAAAGGAGGATAAATGAAAAAATTACTTTATATCAACAAACTTGGGAAGTTATAAAAACATCAATTCAGAATAACATTAGATGGCTTCTAACTGATATGCAATTTTCCTAAGTGCGAAACTCCTGCTAAATAAGCATAAGATATAATAGTTGAGATTTTATCTTACATTTAGTAAAATAAATTAATTATTAAATGGAGATAAGAAATGAACTTAAATCAAAAAATAATAAAGCCAAAATTAGGATTACTAGAACTCGCTAAGAGTCTTGGTAGCATATCATCAGCATGTAAAGCGATGGGCTATAGCAGAGATAGTTATTACAGATTTAAAGAACTGTATGAAACTGGTGGTGAAGAAGCGTTGTATGAGATTAGCCGGAAGAAGCCAATAATAGCGAATAGAGTTGATCCAGAGATAGAGAAGGCAGTAATGGATATGGCAATAGAATATCCAGCATATGGACAGATTCGAGTATCAAATGAGCTTAAGAAGAGCGGTATACTTGTATCACCTGGAGGAGTGAGATCAATTTGGTTACGTAATGATTTAAACAATATCAATAAAAGGCTTAAAGCATTAGAAGCAAGGATGGCTCAGGATGGTATTGTACTTACTGAATCTCAGTTACAAGTACTAGAGAAACGACGTAGCGAAAAAGAAGCCCATGGCGAGATTGAGACACAGCATTCAGGTTATCTAGGATGCCAAGATACATATTATGTAGGAAATTTTAAGGGTATAGGTAAGGTTTATTCTCAGGTATTTATTGATAGCTATAGCAGAGTAGCTGATGCTAAACTATATACTGATAAAACAGCTTTAACTGCTGCTGATATGCTTAATGACCGCGTGTTACCATGGTATGAAACTCAAGGCATACCAATACTTCGTATTCTGACAGATTGTGGGTCAGAATATAAGGGAAATATAGAGCATCATGCTTTTGAATTATTTCTAAGTATCGAAGGTATAGAACATACTATTACTAAAGCATATTCTCCTCAAACAAATGGTATGTGTGAACGTTTTAATAAAACTATGAAACAAGAATTCTTTGATACAGCTATGCGGAAAAAGATCTACACTGATCTTGATGATTTACAATTAGATCTTGATATTTGGTTAGAGCATTTCAATAATGAGCGACCACATTCAGGAAAATATTGTTATGGTAAAACGCCTATGCAAACTTTTAAGGATAGTAAGAAATTAGCTATTGAAAAGAACAATGAAATCTTATATCTTGAATACTCATCTGACAGTCATAATTTATCAGATATTCAGATATAATTTTTATAGTGCCTGTAAGATCAAATCTTGACTTCTACAAAGTATTAGAGCTTGAATTAAACCCACAAGGAACTCTTGCTGAACGAATAAGAGCTGCTAGTGCTGGGATTCCTGCTTTCTATACTAAAACCGGCATAGGAACGATTGTAGAAGAGAGTAAAGAAACTAAAGAATTTAACGGCAAAAAATATATAATGGAGACGGCTCTGCACGCTGATCTTGCTATCATAAAAGGTTTTAAAGCTGATAAAAGCGGTAATGTTATTTATAATAAAACTGCAAGAAATTTTAACGCAGTAATGGCAGGTGCGGCAAAAGTCACTGTTTGCGAAGTAGAAGAAATAGTTGAAGTTGGCGAGCTTAATCCCGACCATATCCACACTCCTAATATCTTCGTACAGAGGCTGATCGTCGGCAAAAAGTACGAAAAACGCATTGAGCAACTAACAACAAGAGCAAAATAAATGGCTTGGAGCAAAGAACAAATTTATCAAATAACAGCAGAGCTTGAACTCACAGACGGATTATATGTTAATCTTGGTATAGGTATGCCAACTAACGTGGCAAACTATATCCCTAAAGGCGTAACTATAACGCTTCACAGCGAAAACGGTATGCTTGGGATGGGACCTTTTCCTTATGTAGGTGATGAAGATCCTGACTTAATTAATGCCGGCAAGCAAACTATAACAGTTTTGCCTGAAAGTAGTTATTTTGACAGTAGCTTTTCGTTTGGGATGATTAGAGGAGGACATGTTGATCTGACTATTTTAGGAGCTATGCAAGTTTCAGAAAAAGGCGACCTTGCTAACTGGACTATTCCGGGTAAAATGGTTAAAGGTATGGGCGGGGCTTTGGATTTGGTTGCTAACACCAAACGAGTAGTTGTTATAATGGAACATAATGCCAAAGATGGCGGTGCTAAATTATTAAAAGAATGTAATTTTCCGTTAACAGGTGCTAGAGTAGTTAATAGAGTAATTACCGACCTTGGAATTTTTGATATCGATAAAGATAAAATGATGCTCTCTAAAAAACCTGACGACGTTACTGTTGAAGAAATAAAATCTAAAACTGAAGCTGAATTTGTGGTAAATTTATAAGGATAAAATAATGGTTAAAGTAGCTATCGTATATTATAGTGGATATGGTCATACTGTTAAAGTAGCCGAAGAAATAAATAAAAGTGCAAAGGAAGCAGGGGCAGAAACCTTTTTAATTCAAATAAATAAAGATAAACCGGATAATGTAGATTGGAGTTTATTGGACAATGCAGATGCTATTATTTTGGGGGCTCCAACTTATATGGGAAGTTTAGCAGGACCATTCAAAACATTTATGGATTCTACTTCAATAAAATGGAATGATCAAAAAAATGGAGAGATAAAATAGCTGCAGGATTTACTAATTCTGCTTCTTATTCAGGCGATAAGCTTTGCAGTATACAACAACTATTTCACTTAAGCATGCAACATGGTATGATTTGGGTTGGACAAGCTGAAAAAGCTCCAAATTTTGCCGATCACGAAATGCCTGACCACGATAAAACTAACCGCTTAGGTAGCTGGTCCGGTCTTATGACCCAATCAAATCATAAATCCGCTCCCGATATTGCTCCTACAAAAGGTGATTTACTTACTGCTAATTTATTTGGAAAAAGAATAGTTGAAGTGACCAAGAAATTGAAAGGTAGTTGATAACATGATAGAGTTAATCCATTCTAGCAAGCTTCATGCTAGAATGAATTCTTGTAATCGCTTAGCTTATGAACGATTATAAGATTACTATATTGTATTATACGTTATACTCAAGTGCAAGCATACCATTACCAACTAATTCTAGTGCACTGTCTTCTAATACAGATGCTATATTAGATACTTCGCTATGGCTTGGTAAGTTTTCATAAACAAGATTACATAGTCCTGCTGCTCCGTATCCTATACCTGCTAAATTGTGCCCTACAAATTTAACTCCCTCTACTCCTGTACAGAATGCATTTTTTGCACATTCTATTGTATTTTCTGGTGCAGCGAAAAGTGTTGCTCCAACAAAAACTGCCATAACAGCAGTAGGATGATAATAAATTGCACTAGCAGTACTTGCTACTAAACCGCTTACAAATTTTGGCAAAGCAAAATTAACGGAGTAACCACCCATTACTTTACCAGCAAATTGATCATAAGCACCAAAACCAGTTACAGCTTGAAATATTGCTCCAGCACCATAAGTAGCTGTTAAACCAGTGTACATACCACAATTTGCTGCAGCTTGACCAGCTTTTGCAAAATGTTCTGTAGCATTAAATGATACTCCTCGCAGCAGAGCTACGAGGTATCTATCCAAAAAGTTTTAACTGTTTTTGTTGAAATGCTTTATAAGAAGGTTTGCCTGAACCTTGATTTTTTACATAATTACGTAATTTCCGCTCATCACCATGTTTACCTACTGTGCTCATAAAATATCCTTTACTCCAAAACTCACTTCCCCATAATTTTTCTTTAAGATTTGGATATTTCTTAAACATTTCCTTAGATGTAATACTTTTTATGATTTGAGTTATTTTTGTTGGGCTATACATTGGTATTGACTGTAGTAAAAAATGTACATGTTCTTTATCTACTCCTATTTCCAAAAATCTAATTTCATAACGAGCCTCTATGTCCTCACAAATTTTACATAAATAATCGTCTAGTTCCTCATTGAATATTACTCTTCTATACTTTGCCGGTGTTACTAAATGATATATTAGTACTGTGACATTATCACTTTTATGTATATAACTGCTTTCTTCCATGCATCTAGTATATCACGAAGCAGACCTTCGGGGAATTAAACCCTAAGAGATTAAATATTTGATTAATAAGCATTTTATTGGCTTCTTTATCCAATGGTATATATTGATCATTTTTTAATTCTTTAAAATCCAAAGATTAATTTGTAATTTCATATTCAACACGATTTTTTACTGCTGTATTCACTTTTTCATTAGTTGAAAACTTTTCTCGAAATTCTTTACCATAATTACTTATTCTTTCTTTTATTGCAGGAAATTCTTCAAAATCTTTTCCATCAGAAACCTCTGGAAGAACCTTTTTTTCTACTAAATACTCCCTCAAATCTGTTAGGGTTGCTTTAAGGCTTATTACCGCATTTACCCCTCCAGTTTTACTTTCTTGATTCTTTTCCGTTTCTATTGTCGCATTTAATTCCTTTTGAAATTCTGCATCCTTTACATCAATTGGTTTTTTACTAGCTTTAACTTTATTTACAAATTGACCTGCTGCAAAATTTTCTAAATTTTTTATATCTTTTTCAACATAATCTAATCTTTCTAAAATAATTTTTTCTTTTTGCTCCTTAGTAAGCGTATTTGCCTTTCCTTTTCCATAATTATCTTTTGACATATCAAAATTCCTTATTAAGTTTATTTAATTAAATCATTGTTTAAAAATACTAACAAGTTAATTAAAATTAATTTAGGTTAAAATATATTATAAATATAAAATTATTACCTAAATGACACTCTTGAATATTGACAATTTACTTAACAATATAGCAAAAATAGCTTATATTGTAGGATGTTATTTTTGTGAAAGTTCTGTCTTATGAGTTCTATGCTATTCCCACATAGACTTTGTTGCGTGGAGTAAAAAACAGGAGTTTCGCACTTAGGAAAATTGCATATCAGTTAGAAGCCATCTAATGTTATTCTGAATTGATGTTTTTATAACTTCCCAAGTTTGTTGATATAAAGTAATTTTTTCATTTATCCTCCTTTTGTTCATATCAAGCCATGCCAATACAGCAAGGCAAATATGATTTCTTTGAGCTCGACCCGTGCGTGCCTGACAGCTTTCAATACCACAAGTTTGTTTTAATTCTCGATGATAAACTTCTATAGACCAACGTGCCTTAACAATTTTCTCTATTTGCTCACGTGTAGGGTTTTCTAAATTAGTTGTTATGTAATCAATGCGACCATTTTTTGCCACAAACTTAAATACCGTTACCCAACCGTATCCACGTAGATGAATTTTTAGCCCTTCATCGGGAATCTCCAAAGTGTCCAAGCTAACATTACGATTAACTTTTCTATTTCTTCTTAGGTTAGTAACCCATATCCAACCTAAATTACGTATATGTTTTAAATTATCCAAACCACTATACCAAGCATCCATGACTATGGCATCAGGATTGATACCTCTTTCTTTAGCTAAAGTAAGCATATCACAAAAATGCTCGTTCTTTGTTTTGCCATCAGTTTCTTTATCATATATTCTATAATCTACAGGAGTAGATTGATCAATTTGAGTATTGTAATGCAGTAAGTTTACCATTCCTATACCAGGTATAACATCATGTACAGCCCCAGAATATTGATACTTTACAAGCTCGATCCTCTTACTGTATTGCTTTGACAATAAGGTGTCATCTCCTACTAATAAACAAGGCTCCTCTAGATCAAGATATTTTGACACTTTGCTATAGATTTCGCTAGGGCGAAAATCTTTACTCTTTAACCATCGACTTGCACTATCGTGCGATAGATCTACTGGGCTTACTTCAGATAATGCTTTGCCAGTATATCTTACACTACTTGCTTGTAAAAACGATTGATATAAATCTTTGCTACATTTTGATCTTGTCATTTTTATCTAAAACTATTTTTCTCTAGATTACCATATTCTTTGCTAAGAGCCTATCTTGAAAGACGAATATGCTCATTAAATAGTACTGCAACATATTACTTTAGCACTGTTTGATGTATCAAAAAATTTACAATTTTTAGCAAAATTACTGCTTTTTTATACAAATTGTAAACTGCTTGCTATGAATTAGTGTATTGTTTTTGTTCTCAATACACTTTCAAGACAGGCTCTAAGTGCGAAACTCCTGAAAAAAACATGCAATGTCATTCCCACAAAAGCGGACATGACAAAAAGTACTCGGATTGACATCATTACATAACAAACTATAATTTAAAAAAACTAATACATAATATGACTTTTATAGAAGAATTTATAAACAAAGGGTATTTTCATCAATGTACCGATTTAGAGCGATTAACTAGTATAACGAAAGAAAATAAGATCGCTGCTTATATCGGTTTTGACTGTACAGCAACGTCTTTGCATATCGGTAGTTTAATGCAAATAATGATACTGCGATTATTGCAAAAGCATGGACATAAGCCAATAGTGATTATCGGTGGCGGTACAAGTAAAATCGGTGATCCTTCAGGCAAAGATGAAGCACGTAAAACTATAACTAAAGAAGATATAACAAAAAATGCTGAAGGGATCAAAAAATCCTTGTCAAAATTTATTAGATTTGGTGATGGTGAAAGTGATGCTATAATGCTTAATAATGCGGAGTGGTTGGACTCCCTTCATTATCTAGATTTCCTAAGAGATTTCGGTAGTCATTTTTCTGTCAACCGTATGCTAACTATGGATTCAGTAAAGTTAAGGCTAGAGCGAGAGCAACATTTAAGCTTTTTGGAGTTTAACTATATGTTGCTGCAAGCCTATGATTTTTACTATTTAAGCAAACATTATAATTGTAGTTTGCAACTTGGTGGTAGTGACCAATGGGGTAATATCGTAATGGGGGCTGATTTAACTCGCAAAATAAGTGGCAGCGAAGTATTTGGCATGACAACGCCTTTACTTACAACCGCTTCAGGTGCTAAAATGGGTAAGACGGCTGCAGGTGCTGTATGGCTTAACGAAGATCTGCTAAGCTCATATGATTATTACCAATATTGGCGTAACTGTGAAGATGCTGACGTGATTAGATTTGCTAAATTATATAGCGAGCTAGCAAGTGAAGAGCTTACAGCATTTGAAAATTTAGCAGCTGAAGATATTAATGCAGCTAAGAAGCAGCTTGCTTATGAATTGACTAAACTATGCCATGGAGAACAAGAGGCTAAGATTTCTTTAGAAACTGCGGTAAAAATATTTGAGCACGGACAAATTGATGAGAACTTGACTACTATAGTTTTAGAGCCGGAAATATTACAAGCGGGTATTACTGCATTCGAACTATTTCATGAAACAGGTCTTGCTACTTCTAAATCAGAAGCACGCAAGCTTATTAGGGGAAAAGGTGCTAAGGTGAATGATGAGCTTGTAGAAGACGAAAATATGGTAATTAATACTACTTTCTTACTTGAGAATAATGTTATTAAACTCTCTGCTGGTAAGAAAAGACATATATTAGTTAGGATTTAACTAATATGATGGGATTGCCTGTGTGGATCGAAAAACGTCCTGGATGTCATTCCTGCATAGGCATTGTTGCGTAGTTCCGATGTCATTCCTGCGAAAGCAGGAATCCAGAAAAATAAACATAAAAGTAGCAAATTTTTAAAAAATGATACTCCTCGCAGCAGAGCTACGAGGTATCTATCCAAAAAGTTTTAACTGTTTTTGTTGAAATGCTTTATAAGAAGGTTTGCCTGAACCTTGATTTTTTACATAATTACGTAATTTCCGCTCATCACCATGTTTACCTACTGTGCTCATAAAATATCCTTTACTCCAAAACTCACTTCCCCATAATTTTTCTTTAAGATTTGGATATTTCTTAAACATTTCCTTAGATGTAATACTTTTTATGATTTGAGTTATTTTTGTTGGGCTATACATTGGTATTGACTGTAGTAAAAAATGTACATGTTCTTTATCTACTCCTATTTCCAAAAATCTAATTTCATAACGAGCTTCTATGTCCTCACAAATTTTACATAAATAATCGTCTAGTTCCTCTTTGAATATTACTCTTCTATACTTTGCCGGTGTTACTAAATGATATATTAGTACTGTGACATTATCACTTTTATGTATATAACTGCTTTCTTCCATGCATCTAGTATATCACGAAGCAGACCTTCGGGGAATTAAACCCTAAGAGATTAAAAGTTTAGGTTATCTCGCTTTATACTGGATTCCCGCCTACGCGGGAAGACATTGCCCGCGTGGATCAAAAAACGCCCTCGGTGTCATACGTGTAATAGTTGAGATTTTATCTTACATTTAGTAAAATAAATTAATTATTTAAAGAACTGTATGAAACTGGTGGTGAAGAAGCGTTGTATGAGATTAGCCGGAAGAAGCCAATAATAGCGAATAGAGTTGATCCAGAGATAGAGAAGGCAGTAATGGATATGGCAATAGAATATCCAGCATATGGACAGATTCGAGTATCAAATGAGCTTAAGAAGAGCGGTATACTTGTATCACCTGGAGGAGTGAGATCAATTTGGTTACGTAATGATTTAAACAATATCAATAAAAGGCTTAAAGCATTAGAAGCAAGGATGGCTCAGGATGGTATTGTACTTACTGAATCTCAGTTACAAGTACTAGAGAAACGACGTAGCGAAAAAGAAGCCCATGGCGAGATTGAGACACAGCATTCAGGTTATCTAGGATGCCAAGATACATATTATGTAGGAAATTTTAAGGGTATAGGTAAGGTTTATTCTCAGGTATTTATTGATAGCTATAGCAGAGTAGCTGATGCTAAACTATATACTGATAAAACAGCTTTAACTGCTGCTGATATGCTTAATGACCGCGTGTTACCATGGTATGAAACTCAAGGCATACCAATACTTCGTATTCTGACAGATTGTGGGTCAGAATATAAGGGAAATATAGAGCATCATGCTTTTGAATTATTTCTAAGTATCGAAGGTATAGAACATACTATTACTAAAGCATATTCTCCTCAAACAAATGGTATGTGTGAACGTTTTAATAAAACTATGAAACAAGAATTCTTTGATACAGCTATGCGGAAAAAGATCTACACTGATCTTGATGATTTACAATTAGATCTTGATATTTGGTTAGAGCATTTCAATAATGAGCGACCACATTCAGGAAAATATTGTTATGGTAAAACGCCTATGCAAACTTTTAAGGATAGTAAGAAATTAGCTATTGAAAAGAACAATGAAATCTTATATCTTGAATACTCATCTGACAGTCATAATTTATCAGATATTCAGATATAATTTTTATAGTGCCTGTAAGATCAAATCTTGACTTCTACACATACCGTGGCTTGACCACGGTATCCAGAAAATAATAAAAAATACTAATTTTATTAGTATTTTTAACTGGATCCCGCGATTAAGTCGCGGGATGACAATTTCATGTATCAACCTTATTGGTTGGAGCTATACATAATTATACTTTCATGTCCCATTAAATAAAGCTATTTCACCTGTTGCTTTTAGACTATGCCCACATATTTTAAAATATTTTAAGCTATTATTTTCTTCTAAAGCATTAGCTATAGATTTAATACCATTATCTTGAATATCAGTATGATATAAGGTAAGCTCTTCAATAGTTTTATTATTTTATAAAAAACTGCTTAAACCTAAATATATATTTTTATCATGTAAATCACATTTATAAGCTTTCCCCCTAAGAATCAATTTTTTAACTGTGCTATTTTCCTTTAATGCTTCAAATAATTCTATAAATTGCTTAGACGTAAAATTACCCCTAATATCTAAACCAACTATATTAGGATCATTTTCTTTTAAAACTTCCAGCAAATAAGAATAACTAAATTTATCCTTAAAATTAAATATAATCATATCCCCTTTTCTACTATTTAATAAAAAGTTAATTATTTAATATAATATCAATTTTTTAATTAATAATCAACTATATTATTTAAATATTGGTAAAATACACAAAAATATTTCAAAACTTAACAATAATTATATAAATTGCAAAAATATACTGTATTTTCTATTAAAATTTAAATTCAGTTATTAATTCATTCTGATAAGGTGATAAGTAATTCTAATATAACGCGAATAGCGAATTAAAATGAATCAAAAATTAAGGAAAGAGTCTATAGAAGGTTTGATAGGAAGCAACTGGTAATTGATAAGAGAAGCGATCATGTGAGAGAAGGCATTTTTAACTGATCTATGCCTTGAATGCTCAAATTTATTTAACAATTTTATTTTGCTGATAACAGTTTCGACCAAAGCTCGTTTTAGCAGAAGTACTTTATCACTCAGAGGCATTAAAATATTTTTCATGCCTTTCTTAATTCGTGTAATAAGCTGAATATTTTTATCAAATAAATCATTAAATGACCCTTTACTTATATAACCACGATCACCAACCACCTTACCAAAAATATCTTTAACCATAGAAGAAAAATGTTTACGATCATCTTTATTGCCTGAGCTAAAAGATGCCTTTACTAAACCACCTTTTGGGTTTATGATTAAATGTAATTTCAATCCATAAAACCATCCTTTTGTTGTTTTTCCTCGAGCAGCTAAGCCATTAAAAACCTTATGTGAATAAATTCGATAATTTTTACAAACGCTAATTGATGTTGAATCTACAAATGAAGTACCATTACATTTATCAAATAAATGATTTAGTAAAATTGTTAAATGAGGTAGATATTCTCCTATCAATTTATTAAAATGTTCATAACAAACTAATTTAAAATCTTTAGAATGCATAGGTAAAATTATGTGTTTATAATAGTTTTTAAAGCAGTCTGACGATGATTGATAATAGCCTATTAATATGGTTAAAACTTCACTTTTAGTTAAAGAACTTTTTGGACCAGGTTTAGTTTTACTACTATTAATTACTAGAGTATTTCTATCAAAGTCTTTAAACAAATCATCGACAAAACAAAATAATGCGGTAAAATCAGTTTTCATAGGTTATTCTCTTTATTTTTCAAATCCAGAAAATAGCCTATGAACACTTATCCTGTCTACCTTTTCTTCTCCTCTATTTTATTCTTATTAATTCACTATTCGCGTTAATATAAAATTTCATTTAAAAAAAAATGATACTCCTCGCAGCAGAGCTACGAGGTATCTATCCAAAAAGTTTTAACTGTTTTTGTTGAAATGCTTTATAAGAAGGTTTGCCTGAACCTTGATTTTTTACATAATTACGTAATTTCCGCTCATCACCATGTTTACATACTGTGCTCATAAAATATCCTTTACTCCAAAACTCACTTCCCCATAATTTTTCTTTAAGATTTGGATATTTCTTAAACATTTCCTTAGATGTAATACTTTTTATGATTTGAGTTATTTTTGTTGGGCTATACATTGGTATTGACTGTAGTAAAAAATGTACATGTTCTTTATCTACTCCTATTTCCAAAAATCTAATTTCATAACGAGCTTCTATGTCCTCACAAATTTTACATAAATAATCGTCTAGTTCCTCATTGAATATTACTCTTCTATACTTTGCCGGTGTTACTAAATGATATATTAGTACTATGACATTATGACTTTTATGTATATAACTGCTTTCTTCCATGCATCTAGTATATCACGAAGCAGACCTTCGGGGAATTAAACCCTAAGAGATTAATATTATGGGACTGTTGCGAGATGAGAGGGTAGCAGGTATAATAAAAAAATAAAAAATATGTTTATATGTCAGAGTATCAAATGCTAATGGTAAGTTTAGATGAGTTAGTAAATGCGGATCATCAATATCGTAAATTCAAAAGTTTATTCAAATTCAAAGCAGTTGAAGCTGAGTTATTAGCATTAGAATGCGAAGCTAATTATAAAGGATATGGTATAGAGAGGCTGTTTAAATGTTTGCTGCTACAATTTATGGAAGACTTATCTGATCGGGAATTAGAACGTTATTTAGCTGATAGCACAGCGGCGAAATGGTTTTGTAATTTTGCTCTTACAGAAAAGACACCTGATTATAGTGTATTTAGTAAAATACGTAAAAAAATAGGTACTAATTTACTATCAAAAATATTTACAAAATTCCGCGATCAACTACGAGTACAAGGCTATATGGGTGAAGTATTTACCTTTGTAGATGCTTCTCATTTAATCTCAAAAGCTAATCTCTGGGAGGAACGTGATAAACTAAGAGCACAAAAATATGATAAATTGAATAATGAGACTTTGCCTAAGGTTGCAAAGGATAAACAAGCCAAAATTGGCTGTAAGGGAGGGAATAAATTTTGGTATGGTTATAAAAAACATGTGAGTGTTGATATTCAATCAGGCATGATCAATAAGGTTGCAGTTACCCCTGCAAATGTTACCGATAGAAAAGGTTTTAAGCATGTTATGCCAAGTTCTGGTGCTACATATGTTGATAAAGGTTATTGTACAATCTCTACCAAGAATGCAGCAGCTAAAAAGGGAGTCCATCTTTGTGCAATAAAGAAAAATAATATGAAAGATAAGAATTTTGACCTTGATAAATATTATACGAAAATCAGAGCACCTTTCGAGATGGTATTTTCAAAAGATAATAAGCGGGTTAGATATATAGGAATTGCCAAAAATCAATTCTCCGAATTTATGAATGCCATATGTTTTAATTTAAAACGATTAGTGGTTTTAACAACTTTAATGGCTTAAAGAAATTTATTAATAAAAATTCTAACTCTGTAAACAAATCTCTATTAAATTACTACACTATTGAATAACATTTATCTCTATATTAAACAGAATTTCTTTTTTAAAATATTTATTACCTCCTTTCCTCTTATTTTACTATCAAAAATTATCTTTCAACGACCCCATTATGAAAGATAAACCAAATGAAGCCTGGGAAGTTACTGGAGTTGATACACTCAGTAAAGCTCGAGATTTAAATAATACAAGAACGGATACAGAAATCCCCACCATTATTAAAAATTCAGAAAACCATCCTAGAACAACTGCTGAACATATAATACTAACAGGTACAACTGATTTAACAATCGTAGCTAGCTTACCAGCAACGCGTATGGCTAAATATGCCTCTCTTGCTATTATAAATACTAATTTGCAGATAGAAAAAGAAGCAGATCTAAAGCCTACTTTTGAAAAACTATATTCTTATGTGTTAGATTACAGTAGCAGCAAGGAATTTAAAGAAAAAGTAAATGCGGTAACTCTAAGCTCAGAGGCTAAAACTAAAACTTTAGAATCTAAAGCTATTAGTAATACAGATACAACAATATTAAATAAAGAAGAACTAGACGCAAAAAATTTATATGAAACTATAAAAACAAATTATTCCAAATTACCTGAAAGTTCTAGTTCAAAAACACCAGAACAATATTTAGAAAAAATACAAAACTTATGCTATGTTTGGTTCTAAATATCGTAAAGATGGAGAACGAAGCTGTTGTTGCATATAGTCATCTAAAAGCCCTAACTTTATTTGGTAGACCGTTTTACCTATTTTATTTGCAGTTCTTTTGAGAAAAGCCCAAACTAGAAATGCACAACTAATGTGATTACGTTGGATACGCTGTTTTCTGCATTGGCAACGTTCTATACCAGTCAGTTGCTTAATTTCTCTATGCATGCTCTCAATTACCCATCGCAAGCCAAACTCATCTTGTGCAGCTTTAGAAGATTTTTGAGTTTTGTTATTGGTAACAACATAATCAACTCTGTTGGTAGAAACAGTAAATGTTAAACAAATTAACATGCTTATTTTTGGCAAATCCTTTTATATGAATCTCCATTCCATTCTTAATTTCTTCATCTGAAAACGTCAACTTGCTAACAGCTTTATAAGGCTCGTAATCACACGTTTTACTAACATTTCTATTGGCTTTAATAGGGGCATAATAATATTTGCCCAAGGAGTCAACATGTTGCATAATTTTGTGTGTAGCATACCATGTGTCAAAAAGTACAGTTTGAAAAGGAATCTTTTTACTATAAACAGCATTATTGAACATCTTTAGTAGGTGATCTAGTTTCGTCGCTCCATCATGATCAGGTGAAAAAATGCGATAATCTATTACCCAAAACTTATCAATATCGGGGTTATAATATACAAGACTCACTACTCCTATACCGGTAGTAACTCCACCTGTAGCTCCACTATACTGTGATCTAGCAACCTCTATTTTCTTTGTGTTCCTTTTGTTTAACACCGTATCATCAAATATTGTATATCCGTTAGATGAAAAGATAACATCATTCTTAATGTGTTCCCATAATAAAGAAGGAGTATATTTTTCATTTTCTAAAAATCTATTAATAACATCATGGCTACATTTCTTGGCATGTTCAGCGTAGTAGGTTAAACTATAATTCTTTTGGCTAATTGTTAAAAATTGACAGTAATCTGTTCTATTAATTGGTATTGCTTGCAATCTGTTCCTCTTTGACATGTTTAATTATTCTTACAATAATTTATCACTCTTCCACTCATAGCGTAAGTTTTGATTATTTATATCAATATGATTACACTTATGCTTAAAAAATTGACTAAACCTTAATTTCAAGACAGGCTCTTAGAATATTGGAAAAAATATTGAATATAAAATAGTAGACAATGATGTGGAAAGAGGTAAAAAACCAATATTAATAGAACAAGGTAATCTTAAAGAAAAAAAAGTAGTGGTACACGATAAAACTAGGTTAGATGAATTTTTACGCAAAGAAAACTTAAATCCTAAAGCACAAAACCCACAGGAATTATATAACGAAGGTTATTCTCAAAAAACTCCTACTTATAAATTTAATGATAATAATTTAGATCTAACAGTAAGCTATAAAAAAGTTCTTGATTTAGCTCAAATAATTAAAGAAAAACTAGAAACTAAATTAACTTCTGGTGGATTGACAAATAGTAATAAAAATGTTAAAATGGTACAACATAATCAACTAGGTAGGTAAAATAATATGCCAAAGAAACCAAACGATACAGATAACGAATTTTTATCACCTGAAGAACTTGCTTTTGCTGAGGAATATGATAATTATCATGATATTGCTGAATATACTAATAATGATGATGCACAAGCTTGGGCAAAAAAATTGTTAGGTGAGTCTAATAACACTACTACTAATAATCCTACAGACAAAGCTTAATAATTTAGCTTTTATGCAAGGCATTAAAGATCATTTTCGCAAGTGATTTACTAATGCCTTTTACTTTAGAAAGTTCATCTGCACTCGCATCTGATACCGCTTTATATGAACCGAAATAATGTAGTAATGCTTTTTTACGTGTATCCCCTATTCCCTCTATTTCATCAAGACTTGAGACTTTTATAGCTCGTGATCTACTAAGTCTATGATTCTTTATTGCAAAATTATGAGCTTCATCACGCAGAATTTGTAAGTATTTCATGAGCGGTAAATTTTTGTTTAACGTAAATACTTCTCTACCTACCATATGAAACTGCTCAAGACCAGCGTTTCTATCAGGTCCTTTTGACATACAAACAAACGGAATATCTATTTGAAGCTTATTCATCACTTCTTTAACAATACCTAAATGCCCCTTACCGCCATCTATAATCATTAGACTTGGCAACCTATGTGGTTCTTGTTTTAATCGTGTAAGCCTTCTGGTAAGAACTTGACGTAGCATTTCATAATCATCACCTACAGCATCATTTCTTATGTCGTTGCTGGAATGACATTGTAGAGAACTGGAATGACTTACACTTACATTAAAAACCCGATATTCTTTTTTATCAAAGCCAGATTTACCAGCAACTATCATAACCCCGACGGCAAACTTGCCTTGAATATGACTATTGTCATACACTTCAATTCGTTCAGGAATTTCAGTAAGGTTAAATAACTCTTTAACCTCAAACATAATTTCTTGATTTTTTGCAAATTTTTTCAAATATTGCTCAAGCGAAAATAAGGCATTTTCTTCAGCATTTTGAACTAGCTTAAGCTTACCACCGCTAGCAGGAATTGTAATGCTAAGCTTAGCAAAGTTATTAATGTTCCTAATCGCTTCTATGATATTCTCTTTGTCATCAATTTCATGATTGATAATAATTTCCGGAGGTACTTGTTGTTTTTGGTAAAATTGTGATAAAAAATGCTTTAATACTTCTTCTTTAGTACTATTTTCTGTAGAAGTAGGAAAATACGGAATATTACCACAAGCTTGTCCTATTCGATATAAAAATACTTCTACACAATAATGTCCATTCTTTTCTACAATAGCAATTATATCTGCATCTTTAATGATGTCGGTAATACCGGCTTTAAGCTGCACGTAACTTAATGCCTTAATACGATCTCTGATTTCTGCCGCTTCTTCAAAACGCATCTGTTCGCTTAATTCTTCCATTTTCTTCGATAGATTTTCTTGAAGTTCTTTACTGCGTCCTTGTAAAAAATCTTTCACCTGCCCTACTAGTTCCGCATAATCTTTTTTATTGATCTTACCAACGCATGGAGCATAACAACGTTTGATTTCATATTGCAGGCAAGGACGAGCACGTGAATTGAAGTAATTATCTGTACAAGAACGCAGTTTAAAGATTTTCTGTAGTTCTGACAAGGTAGTATTAACTTGGCTTGCTGAAGCAAACGGACCAAAAAACTTTCCATCATCTAAGGCTCTGCCACGATACTTTAGTAGTTGAGGGAAATCATGATCTAAACGTAATTTGATGAAAGGAAAAGATTTGTCATCTTTAAGAAGAATATTAAACTTTGGCTGAAATTTTTTGATTAGCTGAGCTTCTAAAAGCAGTGCTTCGACTTCAGAATTAGTAATGCTATACTCTAAAAAGCAAGTATTTGCAACCATCCGAAGCGTTTTAGTATCTAAATCTATTTTAATGTAATTAGTAAGACGTTTTTTAAGGTTCTTGGCTTTACCAACATAGATAATCTGCTTATTAACGTCAAACATACGATAAACTCCTGAACGCTCAGGAGTATCTATAAGCTTGGACTTAATTAACTCATTTCCGGTAAGTTCCATAGTCATATATTATATGTTATCTTACATGACCTTGTTGTTAAGTGACTCAAAAGTCGTCATTGCGAGGAATGAAGCAAAGCTGCAACCTAAGAAAATAATAAAAAATGCTATGCATTTTACTAGATTGCTTCATCGAAACTTACAGTTTCTTCTTGCAGTGACAGGAACTAAGCTATAACTGTTTTTTCTCTTGAATAAGCTCAAATACCTCGACTGTATCACTTTCTCTAATATCTTCGTAATTCTCAAATGCGATACCACACTCATAGCCTTCTCTAACTTCTTTAACTTCTTCTTTAAAGCGTTTTAAAGTTTTCAGCTTGCCCTCATGAATTACTATATTATCACGTAATAAGCGTACCCCTGCTCCTTTCTTAATAATACCTCTAGTAACATAAGAACCAGCAATTTTACCAATTTTAGTAATGTTAAATATCTGTCTAATTTCTACTGATCCAATATATTGTTCTCTGATAATTGGATCAAGCATTCCGCTCATAATTGCTTTCACGTCATCTAATAGATCGTATATTATGCTATAATATCTAATTTCAACTTTTTCTTTCTCTGAAGCAGTTTTTGCATTTGCACCTGCTCTAACATTAAAACCAACAATAATAGCTGAAGAGGCATGAGCAAGTGATACATCTGATTCTGTTATAGGACCTACACCACTGTGAAGAATGCGTAGCTTAACTTCATCATTTGGTAACTTTAATAAACTACCCGCAATAGCTTCAACTGACCCGTGAACATCACCTTTAATAATTAAAGGTAACTCTTTAATTTTACTACTGCCAGAAGCTTTTAAGAATAAATCTTCTAAACTTGAACGTGGTGCTATAGATATTTTCTTTTCTTTAGCAACTCGCTCTCTATATTCTGCTATGTCTTTTGCTTGCTTTTCAGTTTGTACTACGTTAAACGTATCACCGGCATGAGGAACATGACTCAAGCCCTGAATTTCTATCGGAACGGATGGGGTAGCCTCTAAAACCTCTACTCCTTTATCGTTAGTCATTTTTTTGACTTTACCATACGCAGTTCCAGCTATTATAATATCACCGCTTTTTAAAGTACCACGCTGAACTAGTATGGTTGTTAACGCACCTCTTCCTTTTTCAATTTTTGATTCGATTACGACACCACTAGCTGATCCGAACGGGCTAGCTTTTAAATTTTGCATTTCTGCAATCAATAAAATTGCTTCTTCAAGCTTGTCTAGATTAATTTTTTTAAGTGCCGAGATTGGAATAACCATAACATCACCCCCAGCTTCCTCGCCGATAATTTCATACATATAGAGTTCGTTTTTTACACGCTCAATATCAATATCAGGCTTATCAATCTTATTAATGGCAACTATTATCGGAACATTTGCTGCTTTTGCATGGTTAATCGCTTCAACAGTTTGCGGCTTAATTCCATCATCTGCGGCAACTACTATGATAACTATATCAGTGACACCCGCCCCTCTTGAACGCATTTCTGAGAACGCTTCATGACCAGGAGTATCAATAAATGTAATAGCTCTACCATCAGCAAGCGTTACTCTATAAGCCCCAATATGCTGGGTAATTCCTCCTGTCTCACCGGATGCTACATCTGTAGATTTCAAAGCATCAAGTAGAGAAGTTTTTCCGTGATCAACATGTCCCATAACTGTAACAACTGGTGCACGTGATCTTAAATCTTCTTCTTTATCATTGGTAATTAAGATATTTTCAACGTCCGATTCTTGAACTCTTTTGACAGTGTGTCCTAAATGTGTAGCTACTAATTCTGCAGTATCAGCATCAATTGTTTGGCTAGCATTAGCAAGAATGCCAAGTTTCATTAACTCTTTAATAACATCAGCTACACGCTCAGACATTGCGTTTGCAAAATCACCAACTCCAATAACTTCAGGTAGCGTTATTTCTCTATATACTTTTTCAGGGGCTTGTACTAATGATTTACGCTTTTCTTTCTCTCTTGCTCTTTTTATAGAAGCAAGACTTCTAGTTCTAGTTCTATTTCTATTGTCGTTTTCATCGTCACCAACCATATTGAAGAGGTCAGTCTTTTTAAACTTTCTTGATTCTTCAACTTTAGGCTTTGGTGCAATCACCTTATTTTCGGTTACTTTATCTACAGTTTTTTCTGATTCTATACCGTAACGTGTTCTAGTTCCTACTAACGGAGATTTTACAAAAATATCTTCTTTCTTTTTAGGAGTTTGAAGTGCAGACTCTTCAGTATCTTTTACTTCTTCTATTTTTAGCTCTTCTTTAACTTTGTTAGTATCGCTGCTTTCTTCTTGCTCAACTTCTACAGGATCTTCTTGTGAAGCAATAGATTGATTAATACTTGCAAGTTTACTTAAAGTACTTATTTGTGAATTATCATTTAATTTTGATTGTTCTGCAGCTTTTTTTAGAATAGATAAGCGTCTGTTAAATTCTTCACTACCACTACTTGAACCAGTTTCTAAACTACCTTTCTCTTTATTTAATGAAAGGGTAGTAGTAGAACCACTAGAGCTTTTTCTAACCTCTACTAATGTTTTCGACTTAGCATTGACAAAATTTTGAGTACTCGCAAGAGAGTCAAAATACTTGTTAAGCGACAATTTCGTATTGGTAAGTGTCAACTTTTTGGGTTTGTTTTCCTGGTTATCCGTCATATTTAAACCTTTGTGTTTAGTACCGGTGTCACCCTGTGGACACGCTGGCTTTGTTGTATGGATCGAAAAGCACTCTCGATGTCATGCCGTGGCTTGTCCACGGCATCCAGAAAAACAATAAAAAATACTAATAATATTGGTATTTTTTAGCTGGGCTCCGCAGGTACAAGCCACGCGGGGTGACAGGGAAAAATGATCCACACAGGCAATGCCGCCACGAGATGACACTATTCTTCTTTTAGCTCGCTATGTTGTTTAGCAGTCTTAATTAATAATTTAATATTTTCATCTGTTATATTAGAATTTGGAGCTAGATTTTTAAATTCATTTGCGCTCATTTCACCTAAATCTTCTATAGTCTTAATACCATATTCAGCAAATTTTAATATTAATTCAGGATGTATTTCTAATATATCTATTAATTCCTGTTCAACTCCAAGCTCTTCAAGTTCTTTAACAATCTTTTCATTTTTAAGATTAACATAATTAATAGCTCTATTTCTAATCTCTACAGCTAGTTCTTCTTCAAAACCTTCAATATTCATTAAAGCATTAATATCGCTATTTGTAATTTGCTCTACTGTATTAAATCCACTAACTGATAAAAGCTGCCCGATTACTTCTTCAACGTCTAAAGCTTCCATAAATAATTCTGTAGAAGTTACAAACTCTTCATTTCTTCGTTTTGATTCTTGCTCTTCAGTCATTATATCGATGTTCCATCCTGTGAGCTTAGCAGCAAGTCTCACATTTTGTCCTCTTCTGCCTATTGCAAGGCTTTGATTCTCCTGCGAAACTACTACCTCTACTTTTCTTTTATCTTCATCAATAAGAATTTTTAAAATTTCAGCAGGTGCAAGAGCATTAATTATAAACTGTGCAACATCCCTATTCCACAATATTATATCAATTTTTTCTCCATTTAGCTCATTTGTTATAGCTTTTACTCTATTGCCTCTAATACCAACACATGAACCTATCGGATCTATACCATTTTCTGAAGCAAATACAGCTATTTTAGCTTTTGAACCAGCATCGCGTGCTACTGCTTTTATTTCGATCATTCCCTCATAAATTTCTGTTACTTCTAACTCAAATAGTTTAGCAAGCATCCTATCATCTGCCCTAGACAAAAATATTTGCGGACCTTTTGTTTCGTGCCTTACATCTTGCACATATGCTTTAACACGATCACCAACTTTAAAATTTTCACCTTTAATCTGTTGTTCTCTCTTTATTATTGCCTCAGCACGATTAAGATCAACTATTATATCACCATATTCTATTCTTTTGACAACACCATTTATAACTTCACCTTTTCTATCTTTGAAATCATGATATTGTTTTTCACGCTCTGCTTCTATAACGCGTTGTGTTATGACTTGCTTTGCGGCTTGAGCTGCTACTCTTGCATGATCAATTGAAGGCAAATATTCATATATTTCACCATCAATTTTAGCTTCAGGATCTTTTTGCAAAGCTTCGGTAATTGAAATTTGTGTTAAATAATCTTCTACATTTTCTACTACTTTAAACACTCTTAAAAGATTTATTTCACCTGTCTTTCTATTTGTTTGTGCTTTGATATTATATTCATTGCCGTATTTTTTTCGCCCTACTACTTGCACTGCTTGTTCTACAGTTGATATCAAAACTTCTTTTGATATCCCTTTCTCACGAGCTACAGAATCTATAATTTGTAAAATTTCTATGTTACCTATATTAGACATATATTATATTACCTTGTATTACTTTTATTCTCAGAACCTAATAATTTTTTAAACATTTCTTCCGTTAAAACTAGGTTAGCACTTTTAATTAAATCGTAATTAATTATTACTTCTTGGTTTTCCCATTTTAAATATACTTTATCGTCTTTAGCCTCAATTATCGTACCTTGATAACGGCTTCTACCATTTAATAATTCTTTAAGCTTAATTTTAACTTCTCGTCCTGCAAATCTTTTATAATTTTCAAATTTTACCAATGGACGTTCAACACCACTTGACGAAACTTCTAAATAATATGCTTCTTCTATCAAATCTTCAACATCTAAAATAGCCGAAATAGTATTGCTTGCTTTAGTGCAATCTTCTACTGTTACTTTTTGATCATCAAGCTTGTCTATCAATATCTCAACTACTTTAGAGCTTAGACCTTTAACACGCACAAGCACTAACTCAAACCCCATATCACTTAAGGTTTCTTCTATCAGATCTGTTATTTGTTGTTCAATAATTTGCATTTGTAAATTTGTAACAAAAAAGGTGGGATAACCCACCTTCATTTATTTTTATATTTGTTTCCCTTATAAGGGCAGGATACACTAGTAAATATATATTGGCAATATTTATTTGACAATAAAAAGAACTATATGTTCTAATGAAACGGACAAACACCTATTAATGCTGAATCAAAAGCTTCTGGTATCGAACCAAACCCCTCTATATGAATATCAAAATCTTCAACGCCCCATCCCTTTAATGTCTGCTGTATAGCAGTACTAAAAGAGCTAGAAGTGCAAACTTCATAATGGCTATCGTGATTTTCTAAAATATCGCTTAAAGATTTTTTAGTCATTCTACCGCTATGATGAGTATAATGTTTATGATAAGAAACGTTAATATTATGTGACTTTGCAATATTGATTACTTCATCTAATTGAAATGTATCACTATTTTCATTTTTAGTAGAATGAATAACATGGATGTATTGTTGGAACGGAATATCCTTTTTACTTATTATCTCATTTATTATAGAGATAGAATGGCTTTCTCCTGATCCACCACTAATAAGAACAAGATCTTTTGTGGTTTCTATATCTGACTCAATATATGAGGGCTGCACTTTTACTAGCTGATTTTCATTATTAAATAAATAATTTGTTACAGTCCCATTAGGGTTTTTCTTTAATGATACTCCTCGCAGCAGAGCTACGAGGTATCTATCCAAAAAGTTTTAACTGTTTTTGTTGAAATGCTTTATAAGAAGGTTTGCCTGAACCTTGATTTTTTACATAATTACGTAATTTCCGCTCATCACCATGTTTACATACTGTGCTCATAAAATATCCTTTACTCCAAAACTCACTTCCCCATAATTTTTCTTTAAGATTTGGATATTTCTTAAACATTTCCTTAGATGTAATACTTTTTATGATTTGAGTTATTTTTGTTGGGCTATACATTGGTATTGACTGTAGTAAAAAATGTACATGTTCTTTATCTACTCCTATTTCCAAAAATCTAATTTCATAACGAGCTTCTATGTCCTCACAAATTTTACATAAATAATCGTCTAGTTCCTCATTGAATATTACTCTTCTATACTTTGCCGGTGTTACTAAATGATATATTAGTACTGTGACATTATCACTTTTATGTATATAACTGCTTTCTTCCATGCATCTAGTATATCACGAAGCAGACCTTCGGGGAATTAAACCCTAAGAGATTAAACATTCATAATAATGCCCCTCATCATCATGACCAGTTTTCATAACTGTAAATTCACTATATTTGCTTCCTACTTTAATAGTAATAATTTGTCCATGTTTATGAGGTGTTACTTCTTGTTCATTCTGTCTATAAAATTTTATTTTTGCTGTATTTCCATCAGCATTTTTCATTTCTATCTTTATTTTATGCTCTTCAAAACTTTCTATTTTATATTCTTTTAACTCTTTATATTACTTTTCTTCAGTTTTTACAAAATACGCTCCTACTTCATTTAATATTTCTTTTACTAACTCATTACCATTTTCTACATTTGATATAAGCTTTTCAGCAACAGGGGGATATAGATGTGCAGGAATATTACGCCCTACATGTAAGCTAACAATTTTTGCTACCTCTTCATTGAATTTATGATCATTATCTAAAGCTGATTGTATAATTTCTGAAATATTTATTTCATCTGTTTCATTATATGAATATAAAACCTTTAAAATTGTAGAAGTCAAGATTTGATCTTACAGGCACTATAAAAATTATATCTGAATATCTGATAAATTATGACTGTCAGATGAGTATTCAAGATATAAGATTTCATTGTTCTTTTCAATAGCTAATTTCTTACTATCCTTAAAAGTTTGCATAGGCGTTTTACCATAACAATATTTTCCTGAATGTGGTCGCTCATTATTGAAATGCTCTAACCAAATATCAAGATCTAATTGTAAATCATCAAGATCAGTGTAGATCTTTTTCCGCATAGCTGTATCAAAGAATTCTTGTTTCATAGTTTTATTAAAACGTTCACACATACCATTTGTTTGAGGAGAATATGCTTTAGTAATAGTATGTTCTATACCTTCGATACTTAGAAATAATTCAAAAGCATGATGCTCTATATTTCCCTTATATTCTGACCCACAATCTGTCAGAATACGAAGTATTGGTATGCCTTGAGTTTCATACCATGGTAACACGCGGTCATTAAGCATATCAGCAGCAGTTAAAGCTGTTTTATCAGTATATAGTTTAGCATCAGCTACTCTGCTATAGCTATCAATAAATACCTGAGAATAAACCTTACCTATACCCTTAAAATTTCCTACATAATATGTATCTTGGCATCCTAGATAACCTGAATGCTGTGTCTCAATCTCGCCATGGGCTTCTTTTTCGCTACGTCGTTTCTCTAGTACTTGTAACTGAGATTCAGTAAGTACAATACCATCCTGAGCCATCCTTGCTTCTAATGCTTTAAGCCTTTTATTGATATTGTTTAAATCATTACGTAACCAAATTGATCTCACTCCTCCAGGTGATACAAGTATACCGCTCTTCTTAAGCTCATTTGATACTCGAATCTGTCCATATGCTGGATATTCTATTGCCATATCCATTACTGCCTTCTCTATCGCTGGATCAACTCTATTCGCTATTATTGGCTTCTTCCGGCTAATCTCATACAACGCTTCTTCACCACCAGTTTCATACAGTTCTTTAAATAATTAATTTATTTTACTAAATGTAAGATAAAATCTCAACTATTACATTTAAAGTGTCTTTTTTCTCTGACCTACTATTAAAAACTCTTTATTTCCTTTAGCTCCGAGTATTGGGCTTTCTATAATACCGAATATCTCAAAATGATGCTCTTCCTCAAGCCAAGTTTTAATTTTATCGCACACTTTTTGATGGAGTAACGGATTTTTAATAATTCCCCCCTCCTCTACCTCATGCTTTTCGACTTCAAATTGTGGCTTGATTAGAGCTATAAGCAAACAATCTTTCTTAGCTAAGGTAAATGAAGCTGGCAAAATAGTAGTTAAGCTAATAAAGCTTGCATCACAAACTATTAAATCAGGCTGAGTAGTTATTTGTTTATCGGTTAAATATCGTGCATTAGTCTTTTCAAGCACTATAATTTGTGGGTTATCACGCAATCTATGATGCAGCTCACCATAACCAACATCTACCGCAAAAACTAACTTTGCTTCCCGCTCTAATAAAACTTCCGTAAAACCACCAGTACTGCTTCCAAGATCAATGCAAACCATACCGCTCGGGTTAATTTTAAAATGATCTAAAGCACCAATTAGCTTCAATGCTCCTCTTGAAACATAATTATGTTTTGGCAGTTTTACCTTAATGTCAGTGTCATTTACATTAACTTGTGTTCCGGCTTTGGTTAATTGCTCATGTTTACTATGCACTTTACCCTGCATAATTAGACTTTGTGCTATTTGGATACTTGGAGCAAAACCTTTTTGCAGTAAAAATTCATCAAGTCTTATTTTAGTCATTGTAAATTAAGTAATACTTGATTTTGTAGCTTAAACAATTCTGAAGCACCTGCTTTTGCAAGTTTTAACATTTCTAAAAATTGCTCTTCAGAAAAAGGTTTTTTTTCTGCCGTTCCTTGAATCTCAATTAGGTTTCCATTACCTGCAAATACAAAATTACTGTCTACTTCAGCGTCACTATCTTCTAAATAATCCAAATCTAATATAGGCTGACCTTTATATATACCGCAAGAAATGGCAGCAACTTGGTTAATTAACGGGTTTATTTTTAAAATTCTTTTCTTCATTAATGATCTAATAGCTAAATGCAAAGCTACATAACTCCCTGTTATGGCGGCAGTCCTAGTACCGCCATCGGCATTAATCACATCACAATCTATAGTAATTTGTCGCTCACCAAGTTTTTGTAAGTCAATTATCGAACGCATCGTTCTGCCTATTAAACGCTGTATCTCTTGCGTTCTGCCTGACTGTTTACCTTGCACCGCTTCCCTTTTATTACGCTGAGATGTAGAACCCGGGAGCATGCTATACTCTGCGGTAATCCATCCTCTGTTCTGGTTACGTAAAAATGGCGGCACTGTCGTATCATAACTTGCACTACACATAACATGAGTGTTGCCTATTTTAATAAGACATGATCCTTCTGCGTTAATAAGAGGAGATAATTCTAATGAAATAGGACGTAATTGATTGCTTTTTCTGCCTGACTGCCTCATAATGTAAATTTATACCTCTAATAGATGAAGAATAGGTAGACGAAGTTTTATTTGGAAAAGATTTTAAATAAAACAAGTATACCCCATTGAAAATTTTAGATTTTTTATTATATCTTATACTATAAGTAAATCAATAATAGTTATACGATGACGGACAATAATATAGAAAATAACGAAGAAGAAATAAATGATATTATCGAAGAAACACAAAATACTGATACTAATTTAGAAATAGCAGACTTAAAAGCCCAAATAGAGGAGCTGAAAGATAAGCTAATTAGAGCAAGTGCTGAAATAGATAATACGAGAAAGCGGTTAGAAAAAGCACGTGATGATGAAAGAGATTATGCAATTACTACATTTGCTAAAGAGCTTCTAAACGTTAGCGATAATCTATCTAGAGCGTTAGAGCATAAACCACTAGACGCTTCAGTAGAAGTAACAAATATTATTGCTGGTGTTCAGATGACTAAAGATGAGCTAGATAAAGTATTTCATAAACATCATATAGAAGAAATAAAGCCGGAAATAGGATCAGCATTTGATTATAATTTGCATAATGCAATTTCTCAAATAGAGCATCCCGATCATGAACCTAATAGCGTTATTAATATAATGCAAGTTGGCTATAAAATTAAAGATAGATTACTTCGTCCTGCAACTGTTCAAGTAACAAAAAAGTAAATATATATGAATAAAACCGCTATATTTTGGCTTCTTTTTATAGGAATTTTTATAAGTGGTTTTATGCTAATTTCAGAGGCAATAAGACCATTTTTTATTGCTTTTATAATTTCTTATTTACTTCAACCTGCTATAGAATTTGTTGCATCAAAATTTAAATTATCAAATAAAATTTCATCTATTGTAGTTTATTTGATATTTTTAAGTATATTTTTTACTGCACTTACTCTTTTAGTACCAGTAATTTACGGGCAGGTCTCTACCTTAGTGAATAATATCCCTAAATATAAGGATTATTTTCAAGCAGAGATATTACCGCCTATAATGACAAAAATTTATGCAGTAGAGCCTAATATCGCTGATAAGATAAAGGATTCTTTAAGTAATTTCATAAATAGCATATTCACTATACTTGGTAGTCTTGCGAATAATTTTTGGCACTATACTCTCATTACAATTAATATATTTGTCTTATTTTTACTTATCCCTATAATATTATTCTATTTCTTACGTGATTGGACGAAAATTATCGAAAATATGAAATCATTACTACCGCTAAAAAGCAGGCACAAAATCCTTGGAATATTATCCTCTATTAATAGCCTGCTTGCTGCTTATATAAGAGGTCAGCTAAATATCTGCTTAATGTTATCTATCTATTATAGTATCTCATTTACTGTAATAGGTATTGATCTTGCTCTTTTACTTGGAATCCTAACAGGTTTTTTAGTTATCATTCCTTTTATCGGCACTTTTATCTCTTTTCTTCTAACTCTAACTGTCGGATATTTAACTTTTGGTGCAACCACAAAACTGTTTTATATAATAGTGGTCTATTTGATCGGAAATATTTGTGAGTCATATATTCTAACACCTAAAATTATTGGTGATAAAATAGGGCTGCACCCGCTTTGGATTATATTCTCAATTTTTGCTTGCGGTAGTCTATTTGGCTTTATTGGAATATTTTTTGCTATACCAATAGCTGGCGTCACAAAGATTTTACTTTTTAATGCGATTAAGTTATATAAATCTAGTAGATTTTATCGTTTGGAGGGGTAAAATGTGTTATACTAATACGACTCTATGTCTACCTACATAAGACTTTGTTGCATGGCTCGAAAAACAAGTACAATGTCATCCCCGCGAAAGCGGGGATCCAGCATAAAGCGAGACAAAGCGAGCTTTTAATTTTAAAAACTTGCTGTATTTATGCTTTTTTTCCTGGATTCCCGCTTTCGCGAGAATGACAAATATTTCTTTCGCTAGTGCAAATACTTTCCATCCATGCTTTATCTCTTATTTCCTCAAAAGAAGCTTTTGTATTAAAAATACTTCCCAAATCTTTAACCTCTTCAAATTTAATAAAATACCTTATACAAAAAAGGCTCAAGTAAAACAATGGTGTGCAGCAAATGGTAAAAAATAACTTCCAACTATAGCTATTAATTATCAATTTCCATATTTGTTCAACAGGAAAAATACTAAAGGCTGCCATAAAACTAATCACAATAGTAGTATCAATAAATAATGAGATACAAGTACTAACATTGCTCCTTAACCACAAATATTTCCCGTTGGTTGATTTGCGTATCCATAAATATAAATTAACATCAATTGCCTGAGCAATATAGCATGCGATAATAGAGGCAAGGAATGCTACACTATAATAACTAAATACTTTATTAAATGTCTCATCATTGATTTTTGACCATTCAGTAGCCGGCAAGTAACTTATAAATATAATAATTATAGTAACTAAAATATTCATATATATTGCTAATCTGATGCAAAAATTAGCTTTTTCTTTTCCGTATAGCTCAGTAATTATATCAGTAATTAAAAATGTTAAAGGGTATAATATTGCTCCTGCAGATAACTCAAACTTATGAAATGGTATTTGTAACATAACAAATTTTTGATACATTAAGTTACCAAGTATTATAAGAGTAGAAAATAATATACAAAGTCCTACATAAATTTTTTCGCTATTTGTCATAGTTAGCTATTTATCTCTCCGCTATTATCTATTATTATAAACCAAACTATTATAATAAATAATTTACAAAATAATGACAAACACTAAATATTACCCAGAAGTTAGCTCAAATGCTGATTTTGCAGTCATAGAGAAAGAAATATTAAAATTTTGGCAAGATAATAATATATTCCAGAAATCTATTGATAATCGTACTGGAGATGCTAAGTTTATCTTTTATGATGGTCCGCCTTTTGCCAATGGGTTACCTCATTATGGGCATTTACTTACTGGCTTTATTAAAGACGTATATGCCAGATATCAAACAGTTAGAGGCAAGAAAGTAGAACGCCGTTTTGGCTGGGATTGTCACGGACTACCCGCTGAAATGCAATCTGAAAAAGAACTCGGTATTTCAGGGCGTCTTGCTATTACTAATTTCGGAATAGAGAAGTTTAACGCTCATTGCAGAGATTCGGTAATGAAATATGCCGGCGAGTGGGAGCAATACGTAACATGCCAAGCAAGATGGGTAGACTTTAAGAATTCTTATAAAACGATGGATAAGAATTTTATGGAATCAGTGCTTTGGGCATTTAAAGAGTTATATAATAAAGGATTATTGTATGAATCTATGCGGGTAATGCCTTATTCTTGGGCATGCGAAACTCCACTTTCTAATTTTGAAACGAGACTTGATAATTCATATAGAGAGCGAGCGGATAAAGCAGTAACAGTTAGTTTTGTACTGGACGAGATTCCTGCTTTCGCAGGAATGATAAAAGGGGAAGAATACCGAATCCTGGCTTGGACGACAACGCCATGGACATTGCCGTCAAATCTAGCCTTAGCAGTCGGTAGCGATATTGATTATGCATTAGTTCCTAAAGATGATATTTGCTATATCATAGCTGCCTCTTCAGTTTCTAAATATGCAAAAGAATTAGAGTTAAAAGGCGATGAGCAATTTACGATAATCAAAGGCTCAGAACTTCAAGGATTAAGCTATAAGCCGTTATTTGACTATTTCAAAGATCATCCGAATAGCTTTAAGATATTTGCCGGCGATTTTGTTGTTGAGGGTGATGGCACAGGGTTGGTACATATGGCTCCTGGCTTTGGTGAAGATGACCAAATACTTTGTGAGCGGGAAGGCATAAAACTTGTTTGCCCTGTGGATAATAGCGGTAAGTTTACCAAAGAAATCCCTGATTTAGAAGGTTTACAAGTATTTGATGCAAACGACAAAATAATAATCAAGCTGAAAGAGCAAGGCAATTGGCTAAAAACTGAGCAGTATATCCATAATTATCCGCACTGTTGGCGTACGGATACCCCGCTTATATATAAAGCTGTTCCGTCATGGTATGTAAAAGTTGCCGAGTTTAAAGATAGAATGGTAGAGCTGAATCAGCAAATTAATTGGATACCTTTCCACATTAAGGACAATTTATTTGGTAAATGGCTTGAGAATGCTAGGGATTGGTCAATAAGCCGCAATAGATTCTGGGGAACACCTTTGCCGGTATGGAAGTCTGACGATCCGAAATATCCACGCATAGATGTTTACGGCTCTATAGAAGAGCTAGAAAAAGATTTCGGTGTTAAGATTACTGATTTACATCGTCCTTTTATTGATGAACTTACAAGACCAAATCCCGACGATCCAACTGGTAAATCAACAATGCGTAGAATAGAAGACGTATTTGACTGTTGGTTTGAAAGCGGCTCAATGCCGTACGGACAAGCATACTACCCTTTTGAAAATAAGCAGTGGTTTGAGGATCATTTTCCGGCAGATTTCATAGTTGAATATTCAGCACAAACACGTGGTTGGTTCTATACTTTAATGGTATTATCTACTGCCCTATTCGATCGTCCACCGTTTTTAAATTGTATATGCCACGGGGTAATCTTGGATGCCACCGGTCAAAAATTATCAAAACGTCTAAATAATTATGCTGATCCGTTAGAACTATTCGACAAATACGGCTCTGACGCTTTAAGGGTAACAATGCTTTCTTCAAATGTAGTTAAAGGGCAAGAGTTACTGATTGATAAAGACGGCAAAATGGTATTTGATACGCTTCGTTTATTTATCAAACCTATCTGGAACGCTTACCATTTCTTTACTATGTATGCTAATGCCGACCATATTAAAGGCGAACTTAATTTTACATCTGAAAACGTTTTAGACAGTTATATATTATCTAAGCTCAAAATAGCGGTAGAGAAGATTAAAGAGAGTTTAGACAATTTTGATACTCAATCAGCTTATCATGCAGTTTCAGATTTTTTTGAAGTACTAAATAACTGGTATATTAGACGAAGCAGAGCTAGATTTTGGAAAAGCGAAAAAGATACAGATAAGCAAAATGCTTACAATACTCTATATACCTGCTTAGAGACTATGGCTACCTCTATGTCGTCTCTAGTGCCGCTTATTTCGGAAGCGATATATTTGGGATTGCGTCATAAACAACCAGACGTCATTGCGAGGAAAGACTTAAGTTTTGACGAAGCAAGCTCAGGACATTCTCACGAGATTGCCACGCCACTTTCAGTGGCTCGCAATGACGGCTCTATTTCTGTCCATCTATGCAACTATCCTGATCTTTCAGAGTTTAAAATAAATAGTGAGCTAGTGGATACTATGGATACTGTGCTAGATATTTGTAGTAACAGCCTATTTATCAGAAGTAGCGAAAACGCACGTGTAAGACAACCGCTTAGCAGTATAACTATTATCAGCAAAAATAATGATAAACTAAAAGATTTTGAAGATTTGATTAAAGATGAGATCAATGTTAAATCAGTAATTTATCGTGATGATTTAGAGAATTATGCAAGCAAAAAACTATCGATTAATTTCCCGTTACTTGGCAAGCGTCTTCCGACTAAAATGAAAGATATAATAGCTGCTTCTAAAAAGAACGAATGGGAAACAACAAACAGCGGTTTAAAGATTTGTAATGAGACCTTAAATAGCGATGAATACAAGCTTATATTAGAGTCTCATTCACATATTAAAGGTGCTAGCAGCTTTGCCCATAATAGCAGTTTATTGATACTTGATCTCGAGCTAACCCCTGAGTTAATAGACGAAGGAATAGCTCGTGACATTGTGCGCTTCATACAACAAGCTCGGAAAAATGCCGATTTTGCCATAACAGACAGGATTTTAATTGATATAGATTTACCAAAAATAATTGATATTTATGGTGAGTTTATTAAGGAACAAACCTTAGGTGAATTTGCTAAAGATTTCACCCCTGATCATATTAGTGAAATCGAGCTAGAAAACCACAAACTACAACTAAAAATTAAGAAAGTAAACTGATAGTTAATTCATTAATATTTAGTTAATATTTTATATTGATAATTTACCTTTATTACTTTATAGTACGCCCGCTATAAATTAATTAAGGTAAATTATGTATAGAAGCTTCTCTTTTAAAGCTCTAAGAGCCTGTCTTGAAAAGATATAAGAAATAATTTATATTGTCAAAAAATAATAAAGTAGGAATATGTATCCCAGTGATATAGTGGAAGAAGAAAGGATACATTTAGCTCCATTTGTTGGTCCTTGCAAGATAGGACGGTCACGTAAACATAATATAAGAGATATAAAATGATACTCCTCGCAGCAGAGCTACGAGGTATCTATCCAAAAAGTTTTAACTGTTTTTGTTGAAATGCTTTATAAGAAGGTTTGCCTGAACCTTGATTTTTTACATAATTACGTAATTTCCGCTCATCACCATGTTTACCTACTGTGCTCATAAAATATCCTTTACTCCAAAACTCACTTCCCCATAATTTTTCTTTAAGATTTGGATATTTCTTAAACATTTCCTTAGATGTAATACTTTTTATGATTTGAGTTATTTTTGTTGGGCTATACATTAGTATTGACTGTAGTAAAAAATGTACATGTTCTTTATCTATGTCATTGTCAAATAAAAAGGGACCAGTAAATTGCACGAAAAAGGGACCACTATATGTAAAAATTTTTATGTCAAATGACCTCCAAATTTATAGTTATTAATACGATAACTTTTACCTGTGATGTTTAGTATATGTGCATGATGTACTACTCGATCAATAATTGCATGAGTTAATAACTCATCAGCAAATATTTCATTCCATCTTTCAAAATCCTTGTTTGTGGTAATAATGGTAGATTTATTTTCATATCGTTTAGCAATAATATTAAAAAAATCATCTACTGAATGTTTTGGTAATTGCTTAAAACCTAACTCATCATGTCATTGCTAAAGTAAAAGGGACCAGTAAATTGCACGAAAAAGGGACCAGAGAATTTGGTGTAACCTAATAAGGTTATAATGTGCAATATTCACTAGATAATTAATTAAAATAAATATCTAGTGATACAATGATAAGAATAAATATGTACACAACAATTATCACCCTTTATAAGCAAGGCAATAGTCAAAGAAATATTGCCAAACTAACGAGAATAGACCGTAAAACAGTAAGAAAAATAGTAAACCGTTATGTAGAGTCTGGTACAGAATCTCCTGCACCCTATGAACGATCTTCAGCACTGGATTCTTGGCACGAACAAATAATTGAGTTATTAGAAAAGAATCTAAGTTACATAAGAATTTTTGAAGAGTTAAAAATTCAAGGTTATACAAAAAGTTATGGTTCGCTAACCCGTTATATCAAAAAATATAAGATACAAAATAACAGTTGCATTCGTTTTCATACTTTAGCAGGAGAGGAAGCACAAGTAGATTTTGGTGACATAGGCTTACAGTATAATTCTAAGGGGCGTAGAGTTAAAGCATATGTATTTAACGCGAGTTTCGTATTCAAAAAGTCGCTGTATAGCTGATAAACAGTGGGTTACGGGGATATTGATAATACTGTTTTTGTTATAAAGTGAGTACAAAATACAAATTGCTAATTAAAATATGGTATTTATAGTATAAGAAAAAAGTTTATAGGTTATTGAAAAAACTTTAAGAGCAATAACCTATGATAATGGATTTTACAGAAATATTTTGTTACGTCGATGATTTTTTTCAAGAATTAGACAAGCATACAAATTCAATTACTAACCATAACAACAAATCTGGTCCTAAAAGTCGACTTAACAGAAGTGAGGTAATAACAATTATAATAGGCTACTGGCAGTCATCTTATGATTGTTTTAAGAATTATTATCTGAAGCAAATATGGATTTATCATCAAAGAGATTTTCAATTAGTAAGCTATAGTCAATTTATAAAAATAATAGGTCCACATTTACCACTATTAGTACTGATATTCAATTCTATTTTGGATCAGTGTGATGGCCTTTCTTTTGTAGATTCAAGTAGTATAGAGGTATGTAAGAGATACCGTATTTCAATGAATAAAGTGTTCGCCGGCATAGCAGCACGCAGTAAGACAACAAAAGGTTGGTTCTATGGACTTAAACTACATCTAATAATTAATAGAGCCGGTGGTATAGTTAAAGCATCTTTTAGCCCTGGCAATAAGGATGATAGAAAACAGCTGGAACTGATGATCAAAAATCTTTTTGGTAAAGTATTCGGAGATCGTGGTTATATTTCACAACAATTATTTCAACAACTTTTAGAGCAAGGAATTTTTATGGTAACTAGGGTAAAGAAAAATATGAAAAATAAACTTATGTCTATGTTGGATAAAATATTATTGCTTAAAAGAGCATTAATAGAATCTGTGTTTAGTAAAATTAAACTATTGGGGAAGTTTGAGCATTCAAGGCATAGATCAGTTACAAATGCCTTTGTGCATATGGTTGCAGCACTGATAAATTATCAAATGTCTGATAATAAACCTTCTATTACATCTCTCTTGATATGCTAAATCCTATGCTATATTAATTCGAAACTCGCGTTAGAAAATGAAAAATATACTCCTTCTTTGTTATGGGAACACATTAAGAATGATGTTATCTTTTCATCTAACGGATATACAATATTTGATGATACGGTGTTAAACAAAAGGAACACAAAGAAAATAGAGGTTGCTAGATCGCAGTATAGTGGAGCTACAGGTGGAGTTACTACCGGTATAGGAGTAGTGAGTCTTGTATATTATAACCCCGATATTGATAAGTTTTGGGTAATAGATTATCGCATTTTTTCACCTGATCATGATGGAGCGACGAAACTAGATCACCTACTAAAGATGTTCAATAATGCTGTTTATAGTAAAAAGATTCCTTTTCAAACTGTACTTTTTGACACATGGTATGCTACACACAAAATTATGCAACATGTTGACTCCTTGGGCAAATATTATTATGCCCCTATTAAAGCCAATAGAAATGTTAGTAAAACGTGTGATTACGAGCCTTATAAAGCTGTTAGCAAGTTGACGTTTTCAGATGAAGAAATTAAGAATGGAATGGAGATTCATATAAAAGGATTTGCCAAAAATAAGCATGTTAATTTGTTTAAATTTACTGTTTCTACCAACAGAGTTGATTATGTTGTTACCAATAACAAAACTCAAAAATCTTCTAAAGCTGCACAAGATGAGTTTGGCTTGCGATGGGTAATTGAGAGCATGCATAGAAAAATTAAGCAACTGACTGGTATAGAACGTTACCAATGCAGAAAACAGCGTATCCAACATAATCACATTAGTTGTGCATTTCTAGTTTGGGCTTTTCTCAAAAGAACTGCAAATAAAATAGGTAAAACGGTCTACCAAATAAAGTTAGGGCTTTTAGATGACTATATTGTCATTGTCAAATAAAAAGGGACCAGTAAATTGCACGAAAAAGGGACCACTATATGTAAAAATTTTTATGTCAAATGACCTCCAAATTTATAGTTATTAATACGATAACTTTTACCTGTGATGTTTAGTATATGTGCATGATGTACTACTCGATCAATAATTGCATGAGTTAATAACTCATCAGCAAATATTTCATTCCATCTTTCAAAATCCTTGTTTGTGGTAATAATGGTAGATTTATTTTCATATCGTTTAGCAATAATATTAAAAAAATCATCTACTGAATGTTTTGGTAATTGCTTAAAACCTAACTCATCAAGAATTAATAAGTCAAATGATAAGAGTAATTTAACTTTTTTGTGATAGCTATTATCTGCTCTTGCAATATGTAAATTATAAAGCATATCCGATACCGTAGTAAAATATACAGAGTATTCTCGTGTTAAAGCTTTTAATGCTAATCCAATAGCAAGATGAGTTTTGCCAGTTCCAGAATTACCTATGAATATGACATTGCCCTTAGTATTAATATAATCACAAGTAGATAAATCACTTATTACTTTGGCATCAATACTTGGTTGGAACTGAAAATCAAAGTCTTCTAAATTTTTAGTGACTGGTAATTTAGCAGCACTTTTACGACGACGGTAATTATTATCCTTACGGTGAGATTTTTCATCTTCACATAATAGTGAGAGAAATTCTTTAAATCCTAGTTTATTATTTTGAGCATAAATAATCCTTTCATTTAAGCTATTGACTATACCTGATAATCTAAAACTACGTAGGTCATTAAGCAAGTTCTGCATTCTGACCTCCAAACTCTGGCAATGGTAAGTTTACTGCATTACTATTTAAGATATTTTTAATTTTAGAGTAAGAACTTATACCGTAATGTAATGCTCTATGACAAGCTTTATCTATTAACTCATCATTGTAAACCTTACGTAAAGAAATAATACCTCTAGCACAACGTTGCCAATCATTTACTCGTGTTTGTTGTAATAACTCTAATAATAAACTGCAATTATTTCCTATCTGCTGCATTTGTTGTTGATAATGTTCACTATATTCTATAAAACCTGGGCATAGACGTTTATATTTGGCATAATGAGACGGATTAGTGGTAAATATTCCTTTGCCATCTGTTCTAACGTGCCTTGCTATTAAATCATTTTGGATAGAAAATATTTGAACAAGTTTTGGTGATAATTGTACCAGTACCTCACTGTATATATATTTTGCCGGTACGGAATAATAATTATTATCTATGGTGATATGACAATCTTTTGCTACTTTTCGATTATGCCACGATGACAAATCAAACGTTTCTAATGGTAAAGGCATTAAATTATTACTTTCTTCTTGCTCAAATAGTTCCTGAGGAATTTTTTTAGTAGTACCATGTATTCGGTTATTTGCTTTATTTAACCAGTTAGCAAGATCATGTGTTAATTCTTCATATCTATGAAATTTACGTCCAGCAAAAAAATTATTTTTGACATACTTTATTCCTGATTCTACTTTGCCTTTTTCTTGAGGTTGATATACACGACAAGGAGAAAGTAAAATTCCATAATGATCAGCTAAACGTTTGTATTCCTTCTGATATACGGGCTCATAGAAATTGCTATCTACCACTCCAGCTTTAAGATTATCAAGTTTTATTACTTTTGGACTGCCAGCAAAATAATTAAATGCATTGATATGACATTGTATCCATGTTTGACAACTTTGATCAAACACTACTTCATAATAATCAAGGCGACTATAACTTAAACGCATATTAAATACATATGCTTTAACTCTACGCCCCTTAGAATTATACTGTAAGCCTATGTCACCAAAATCTACTTGTGCTTCCTCTCCTGCTAAAGTATGAAAACGAATGCAACTGTTATTTTGTATCTTATATTTTTTGATATAACGGGTTAGCGAACCATAACTTTTTGTATAACCTTGAATTTTTAACTCTTCAAAAATTCTTATGTAACTTAGATTCTTTTCTAATAACTCAATTATTTGTTCGTGCCAAGAATCCAGTGCTGAAGATCGTTCATAGGGTGCAGGAGATTCTGTACCAGACTCTACATAACGGTTTACTATTTTTCTTACTGTTTTACGGTCTATTCTCGTTAGTTTGGCAATATTTCTTTGACTATTGCCTTGCTTATAAAGGGTGATAATTGTTGTGTACATATTTATTCTTATCATTGTATCACTAGATATTTATTTTAATTAATTATCTAGTGAATATTGCACATTATAACCTTATTAGGTTACACCAAATTCTCTGGTCCCTTTTTCGTGCAATTTACTGGTCCCTTTTACTTTAGCAATGACAACTAGGGCTTTGCAGACATTATTAGTTTTTTCCTCGTTAATAGAGCAAAGTTTAGTACAGGAGTTTCGCACTTAGGAAAATTGCATATCAGTTAGAAGCCATCTAATGTTATTCTGAATTGATGTTTTTATAACTTCCCAAGTTTGTTGATATAAAGTAATTTTTTCATTTATCCTCCTTTTGTTCATATCAAGCCATGCCAATACAGCAAGGCAAATATGATTTCTTTGAGCTCGACCCGTGCGTGCCTGACAGCTTTCAATACCACAAGTTTGTTTTAATTCTCGATGATAAACTTCTATAGACCAACGTGCCTTAACAATTTTCTCTATTTGCTCACGTGTAGGGTTTTCTAAATTAGTTGTTATGTAATCAATGCGACCATTTTTTGCCACAAACTTAAATACCGTTACCCAACCGTATCCACGTAGATGAATTTTTAGCCCTTCATCGGGAATCTCCAAAGTGTCCAAGCTAACATTACGATTAACTTTTCTATTTCTTCTTAGGTTAGTAACCCATATCCAACCTAAATTACGTATATGTTTTAAATTATCCAAACCACTATACCAAGCATCCATGACTATGGCATCAGGATTGATACCTCTTTCTTTAGCTAAAGTAAGCATATCACAAAAATGCTCGTTCTTTGTTTTGCCATCAGTTTCTTTATCATATATTCTATAATCTACAGGAGTAGATTGATCAATTTGAGTATTGTAATGCAGTAAGTTTACCATTCCTATACCAGGTATAACATCATGTACAGCCCCAGAATATTGATACTTTACAAGCTCGATCCTCTTACTGTATTGCTTTGACAATAAGGTGTCATCTCCTACTAATAAACAAGGCTCCTCTAGATCAAGATATTTTGACACTTTGCTATAGATTTCGCTAGGGCGAAAATCTTTACTCTTTAACCATCGACTTGCACTATCGTGCGATAGATCTACTGGGCTTACTTCAGATAATGCTTTGCCAGTATATCTTACACTACTTGCTTGTAAAAACGATTGATATAAATCTTTGCTACATTTTGATCTTGTCATTTTTATCTAAAACTATTTTTCTCTAGATTACCATATTCTTTGCTAAGAGCCTATCTTGAAAGACGAATATGCTCATTAAATAGTACTGCAACATATTACTTTAGCACTGTTTGATGTATCAAAAAATTTACAATTTTTAGCAAAATTACTGCTTTTTTATACAAATTGTAAACTGCTTGCTATGAATTAGTGTATTGTTTTTGTTCTCAATACACTTTCAAGACAGGCTCTAAGTGCGAAACTCCTGTAGTAATTTCATCAGACCAAGCATTAAGTATAGGCCAGTAGTATTTGTTAACGCGAGTTTCGTATTCAAAAAGTCGCTGTATAGCTGATAAACAGTGGGTTACGGGGATATTGATAATACTGTTTTTGTTATAAAGTGAGTACAAAATACAAATTGCTAATTAAAATATGGTATTTATAGTATAAGAAAAAAGTTTATAGGTTATTGAAAAAACTTTAAGAGCAATAACCTATGATAATGGATTTTACAGAAATATTTTGTTACGTCGATGATTTTTTTCAAGAATTAGACAAGCATACAAATTCAATTACTAACCATAACAACAAATCTGGTCCTAAAAGTCGACTTAACAGAAGTGAGGTAATAACAATTATAATAGGCTACTGGCAGTCATCTTATGATTGTTTTAAGAATTATTATCTGAAGCAAATATGGATTTATCATCAAAGAGATTTTCAATTAGTAAGCTATAGTCAATTTATAAAAATAATAGGTCCACATTTACCACTATTAGTACTGATATTCAATTCTATTTTGGATCAGTGTGATGGCCTTTCTTTTGTAGATTCAAGTAGTATAGAGGTATGTAAGAGATACCGTATTTCAATGAATAAAGTGTTCGCCGGCATAGCAGCACGCAGTAAGACAACAAAAGGTTGGTTCTATGGACTTAAACTACATCTAATAATTAATAGAGCCGGTGGTATAGTTAAAGCATCTTTTAGCCCTGGCAATAAGGATGATAGAAAACAGCTGGAACTGATGATCAAAAATCTTTTTGGTAAAGTATTCGGAGATCGTGGTTATATTTCACAACAATTATTTCAACAACTTTTAGAGCAAGGAATTTTTATGGTAACTAGGGTAAAGAAAAATATGAAAAATAAACTTATGTCTATGTTGGATAAAATATTATTGCTTAAAAGAGCATTAATAGAATCTGTGTTTAGTAAAATTAAACTATTGGGGAAGTTTGAGCATTCAAGGCATAGATCAGTTACAAATGCCTTTGTGCATATGGTTGCAGCACTGATAAATTATCAAATGTCTGATAATAAACCTTCTATTACATCTCTCTTGATATGCTAAATCCTATGCTATATTAATTCGAAACTCGCGTTTGTTAGCTTTATTTGATAAATTTTCCCATAATGCAGTTTTTTTAGAATGAGTTCTAGTTTGTCTTAATTCTTGAAATAATGGTTTTATAATACTCCAATATTCACTACTACAACCATTATCATCAAGTCCCCATTTTTTTACAAAGTCAATTGAATCTGAAAGTCTAGAGTGTTTTAATGCTTGATGATTTGTTTTACAAGATATGCCTATGGTAATATTTTGACCTTTAATCAAGATATCTCTAACATCACCTTTTCTTCCTGCAGAACTATTGTTAAATTCAACTGTTCCGCCTTGTTCAATTCTTAGTGATTTGATTTCTTTTCTTATAATATGGTCAATAGATATTTTGGCTGCTTTAGCAAATTCTAGTTGTTTTTTAGTGCTAATTAAATTGTAAGCTTTTTGAGCAAGGTTTGCAGCATTATCATTTTTAATTGTAAATCCTGTTAATTTTGATATTTCTAATATTATTGCCCATTCAAAGGCTTGTCCATTATTGGTTTTGACATTAGAGTGCATGCTATTTTTATAAATATATTGTATAGATATAATATAAAAATACAACTCAAAGTTCAATAATAGCTAAGTCTTTTTTAATTGTTTTAGCTATATGGTAGGCAAGCTCTACAGGGACAGCATTACCTATCATTTTATAACCATCAGGAAATGTTTGAATTCTTGCACACTCACGTATGGTTAATCGTCTATATGTATGTTCTTGTCCTTTAACAAATTTCCGTTTTTCCTGACCAGCAATTTTAATCATTTTGGGAGCTTGCGGGTGAAAAGGAATATGTCTATAAGTAGCTAGAATTGTAAAAGATTGCTCTTCCCAGCTTCTAACTCGGTTTCTTGACATAAAAATAGGAGAATAACCTGTATCTAAAAATTCATGGTTATTTATTGAATTAGTTGTTCCGATTTCTAAATTAGCTAAATCACCTATAGCTTGATTTAAATTAACTTTAGTTTTTAAAGGTTCAGGAAATTGAAATTTTTTGTTTAACGATTGATGATAACCAATAATAAAAACCCGTTCACGATCTTGCGGGACTCCATAATCGCTTGCTTTTAATAACTTCCAGCTTACTTCATATCCTTCTTGCTTGAACATATCTATTATATTCATAAAAGATTTTATATTTCTGGAATGAATTATACCATGAACATTTTCTGCTACAAAAAATTTTGGTTTTACATAACGAATTATCCTAATTTGTTCATGAAATATAAGACCTCTTGGGTCTTCTAATCCACGTTTTGCTCCTGCTTCTGACCATGATTGACAAGGAGGTCCGCCAATAATACCTGTTATTTTTTGAGGTATATCTTCGTTTGGTACGTTTAAAATAGAACGCTCATCAATTTTAGTATCAGGAAAATAGCTTCGATAAGATGGGGTAATAGTTTTATCATATTCATTTGCCCAAATAGTTTTAAAACCAGCTTTTTTAAAACCAATATCCATTCCCCCTGCACCCGCAAATAATGAAATTAATGTAAGGTTAGATTTGTCTTTCATTTTAGTAAAAGTTTTATATTAATCCCGTTTTTTTCTTAAAAAAGCTGGTATATCGTGAATGTCAGATTCTTTAGTATCTTCATCGGGCATACTAACTACAACATTTTTTCGTTCTGGGATTTGATTATTATTTTGTGTTCGCAGAGACCCCCACATTCTTACAAAGAAAGATGATTTGGGAGTTTCTCCAGCATCATTAGTAAGACTTACCTTTGGTTCCATATCGTCGTTGATTGGATTAGGGGCTTGGTCTAGAGAGTCAGCAATTTCTGCTTCGTCGTTACTATAGCTGTTAAAATTAGGAATTTCTTCAATATGAACAGGTTGATCTCCTTGAATAGATTGAGCTCTAAGTTTTGTATCCTCATCTTCTTTGGTAGATAAATCGATAGCACTAGAATTAACAGGTTTATAAAGCGGTATTTTATCTGCATCAATACCTGTTGCAACAACTGATACTCTAATAATCCCTTTTAGTTCAGGATTAAATGTTGAACCAAAAATAATATTAGCATCTTTATTATTTACTTCTTCTCTAATTCTATTAGCAGCGTTATCGACTTCAAATAAAGTCATATCTGGACCGCCGGTAATATTAATTAATACACCCCTAGCACCACACATTGAGCTATGATCAAGTAACGGATTAGAGATTGCAGATTCTGCTGCTTTAGTAGCTCTATCCTCACCGCTAGCCTCGCCTGTACCCATCATAGCTTTGCCCATTTCGCTCATAACAGCTTTGATATCAGCAAAGTCAAGATTGATAAGACCTGGCATAATCATTAAATCCGTGACGCCTCTAACGCCTGCATGCAGTACATCATCTGCCATTTTAAAAGCATCAGCAAAAGTAGTTTGCTCGTTAGCAATACGAAATAAGTTTTGATTTGGTATCACGATTAAAGTGTCAACAAATTGTTGTAAATCTATAATTCCTTTATCGGCAGTTTTCATACGATGTCCGCCCTCAAAATGAAAAGGCTTAGTTACTACTCCAACTGTTAGAATTCCAAGTTCCTTAGTAATTCGTGCAATAACTGGTGCAGAGCCAGTACCAGTACCGCCGCCCATGCCTGCCGTAATAAACACCATATTACTATTTTCTAGATAATTGCGAATTTCATTTTCTGATTCTTGGGCAGCTGCCGCTCCAACTTCAGGGGCAGCTCCAGCACCAAGACCTCTAGTTGTGGAGACGCCCAGCTGTATTTTGTTTTCACAGCGAGAATATTCTAATGATTGTGCATCAGTGTTAGCTACTACAAAATTAGCTCCTTGCAGGTTAGCACCAATCATATTATTTACTGCATTACTACCTGCACCCCCAACACCAAAAACTGTAATACGCGGTTTTAATATTATATTTTCTGGTGCTTTTATGCTTATTAAAGCCATGATAATCGTTTATTTATATTATTATGATTTAAGTATAATAGAAGATTTAGAAATTTCCATAATCTTTTAAGAAAATTTATGAATGCTACCAGTCAAGATTAGTTTTTGCAGCAAGTTCTATCGCTTGTTCTATATTAAAATCTTGACCTAAAGGAAAAACAGCATAAGGATTTTCTATATTTCCATTAAATCCTAGTTCTCCTAAAACTAAAGCTGATGCATCACAAGAAAAATCACTAGCCTCACCTTTTACGCTATTCGCAGCATCATTAAGTGCAGAATCTGTAGGTCATTGATACCATATTGTAGTATGTGGGTTATATAATTCTTTAACACCTGAAACGCCATATTTTTCAATTTGCTGAGCTATTTTTAAAGCATTTTCGTCTTGTGCTTCAATTTTGGGCTTAAGTGTTTCGAGAGTATTGCTTGCTCTTTCAAGGGGACGCTTGTGATATTCATTAAATGTATCAACTACTTTATTATGCAAATCACATATTGCTTCATAATCTTTCTTAACCTTATCATTTTCATCAAACGCTTAATATTTATATCAATCCATCTATCAGGTCCGGTAACTACTATTTCATTTTTAAAATTTAATCTCTTAGGGTTTAATTCCCCGAAGGTCTGCTTCGTGATATACTAGATGCATGGAAGAAAGCAGTTATATACATAAAAGTGATAATGTCACAGTACTAATATATCATTTAGTAACACCGGCAAAGTATAGAAGAGTAATATTCAATGAGGAACTAGACGATTATTTATGTAAAATTTGTGAGGACATAGAGGCTCGTTATGAAATTAGATTTTTGGAAATAGGAGTAGATAAAGATCATGTACATTTTTTACTACAGTCAATACTAATGTATAGCCCAACAAAAATAACTCAAATCATAAAAAGTATTACATCTAAGGAAATGTTTAAGAAATATCCAAATCTTAAAGAAAAATTATGGGGAAGTGAGTTTTGGAGTAAAGGATATTTTATGAGCACAGTATGTAAACATGGTGATGAGCGGAAATTACGTAATTATGTAAAAAATCAAGGTTCAGGCAAACCTTCTTATAAAGCATTTCAACAAAAACAGTTAAAACTTTTTGGATAGATACCTCGTAGCTCTGCTGCGAGGAGTATCATTGTGATATTTTTTGTGTTATAAGCTATATCTGCTAGTTTAGCAGATATTTTTGGTAAATCCAGAAAGTTATATACACCATGGTACAATGTAACATGGCATTTATTATGTTGATGCTCAAGACCTTGCGGTACTAGTTGTTTAGCAAGTTTTGTATTTATATCTATAAATTGTTGTGCTACTTCAGAGCTTGGTAAGATAGCTATCGCATATTCAACATAAGGATCTGTCATAAATTAACTCCATATAACATTATATCTTTAATGTAATAGGTTTTATTTAGATTAGCAACTTTTGTTTGAAATGTTTAATAGCGGAACAGCATTATGATGTTATTGTGTGGATCGAAAGTCGTCATCAATTTAGTGTTGCTGTATGGCTTGAAAAATACCCAGTATGTCATTCCTGAGTGAGGCTTACTTGCGTGGATCAAGAAAGGCATTTTATGTCATTCCTGCGAAAGCAGGAATCTAGAAAATAAACTAAACATATCAATAAATTTGGTATGTTGAACTGGATCCCGCGATCAAGTCGCGGGATGACAAGAACTGATCCACGCAACAATATTTTACCTAAGTAGGTAGGTTTTCTATTCATCTTCTACCTTCGTCTCTAAGTTCTTTTATAGTATAGCTTAATGCGATAAGATAGTGACTTAGAGTATGAGTTAGATTATACTAAATGAAAAACTTATGGCAAAGGCATATTCATACGATTTAAGAATACGAGTAATAAAAAGTTTAACAGATGGTAAAACAATAAAAGAGACTTCTGAGATATACTCTATTAGTAGGAAGACTATAATAGAATGGAAAAAATTAAAGAAACAAACCGGCGATATCAAAGCAAAAAGTGGTTATCATACAGGACATCGTAGAATAATAAGAGACATAGAGGGATTTAAAAAATTTATAGAATTAAATTTTGATAAAACCACCATGGAACTAGCTAACAACTGGAGTCAAAAAGTATCTGCAAGTACGATATCAAGATTGCTTAATAAATTAGGTTATAGTTATAAAAAAAACTTTTCTTCATCCCAAAAGAGATGTTGGTCTAAGGAATGAGTTTATATTGAAACTAAAAACTATAGACAAACAAGATTTAGTATTTATCGATGAATCTGGGATAGAAGATAATAGCTGTAGAGAACACGGGTGGAGCATTATCGGTCAAAGATGTTATGGTGAAAGGGTCTATCAACATAAATCACTGATTAGTATGATTGCTGGGGTGTCTGCCAAAGATATTATTGCCCCAATAATATTTGATGGGACGGCACCGTCATATATGGACGCCTGGTTAAAAACAAGTACTAAAAATAAAAAACAGTTAATGATAAATGAAGCAGTCATATATTCGGCATCAAAGTGCCATAATGGTTTCTGCATTCTGCCTAAGATCCTAGAGAGATTCACTCAAGTTAGCGGTATCTAGGTACCATGACGTTAGCTCGGATTTCATCCAGAATGATTATGTATTATCTCTTTAACCCGCCGTTTTATTATTCTACTTTGTTTTTATTTCTTTACCCCTATCTAGTTTAAAAATTATATAGTTTATAATTTATCCTAAATCTTAAGTACTATTATACCAATTGGTAATTTCTGTTCTTTACCAGACAGGCATAAGCGATTCTAGCCAATTTATTAGCTGTAGCTACTGCAATTACATTGAACGATTTCCCTTTTTCTTTTAATCTTTCAATAAATTCTGATAACGCTCCTGATGTCTGATTAGTTTTATAGCTTCTCATCAATAAAGACCTACCAGCCTGTATTAGCATTGTTCTTGCATATCTATCACCTTGCTTGGTTATTCTTCCTAGAATAATCTTACCTCCAGTGCTATTTTGTTTCGGGACAATTCCAAGTGAAGCAGCAAAATCCTTAGCAGAATCGTATGCTTCAACCGGTTTGATGCTTAAAATACTTGCGTTAATTGTACCAATTCCTGGAATAGTTTCTAAAATTTTTGCCTTCTTGGAACTCCGATTCTTTGCTGCTAATTCTTTATCTAAGCTTTGTTCACGAATCATCAATTGTTCAATTTCTTTACAATCCAGCAACATTTGTTCAGCAATAGTGTTGTTAATAAATCCTTCTTCTAGGGCAAAATTTACAAAATTTTGACAAGATTTTGCAAATGTAGATTTTCCGCATGTTACCAAATAGCCAAATTCAAATAATGAAGTCATCAGAGAGTTGCTGTACTGAATCCTTTGTTGTATTATATTTTGTCTTGCTTTATGCAGGTAAGATATTTCTTGCTCTTCTATTGTTTTAGCTTTGACGTGTATTAAATCGGGATCACATGATGCTTTGCAAATTGCAATTGAATCATTAATGTCATTTTTTTGTCGAGTTTTTGCATATGCTTTCACATCTTTAGGTTTAAGCAAGATGGCTTTATGTCCTATTGATTCAAGCCTTTGAGCCATATAATGAGCTCCACCACAAGCTTCAAATACAAAGGTTTCTGACTCTGGAAACATTGTTGATAAATTTTCAAAAAAGCTTCTTCGATCCATTGCTTTTTTTAATACAACTTTATTGTCTAAATTTATTGCTGCAAAATGCAACTTTCTTTTTGCTAAATCAATTCCTATTACTTTATAATTACTCATGGTATGGACTCCTTTATAAAATTATTAAAAATTACAAACCTATCTTAGGTTTTGGTTCTTTGATATCTTAATATCACTTAAAACCGTTGATAAGTTCTTTCTTATCATTGGCGTCCATACCATCAAGTTAAGAGAGATGTAAATTAAGTATTGAGCAAATGCATGGAATAATTTATAGAATAGCAGTAACCATTTATCTCTAAATTTCACCATTATGCGTATTACTCAAGCTCCGAAGAGACATCGTTTTCCAGCAAGCATCATTAGCCATGCTGTATGGTTATATCATCGTTTTAATAGTAGCTACCGAGATGTTCAAGAACAGATGGCATATCGAGGTATTATTTTGAGTCATGAGACAGTAAGATTTTGGTACAACAAATTTGCAGTTTATTTTCAAGATGTTATCAGAAGGAGAGAGCGGAAGCCAACTGATAAATGGCATTTAGATAAAATGAACATTAAGATTAAAGGTGAAGTATTCATACTATGGAGGGCTGTTGACTCTGAGGGACATGAATTAGAAGTATTGCTACAGAAGCGACGCAACAAGAAATCAGCTATTCGCTTTTTATTAAGATTATTGGGCAATTACCCAGCTCCAAGAGTAATTGTTACTGATAAGCTCAAGAGTTACATTAAACCGATTAAGCTTATGTGTCCTAGGACTAAACATCGAACTAATAAGAGATTAAATAATCGCGTTGAGAATGCACATCAACCAACTAGGCGAAAAGAGAAGATATTGATTAAATTTAAGCATCCTAATGCAGCACAATGTACATTATCACTGATGGGAAAAGTTAGAAATATATTTGCCGTAAATGTTGGAAGATATACTAAAACAGCACCTGACCAAAGAATTGAATTTGCATCCGCTAAATCCATTTGGGATGAAGCTACTCAAAGACTTCTTGCTGCCTGAAATCTAAAAATATTACTCTTTTTGACACTATGTTACTTAACTTGACGATGCCCAAGAAGTTTCTCAAAGTAAGAGTAAGTTTCTTGCAATTCATTTGATAAGCTTATGCCATTAATATTTATTTTTTCAGCTTTATCTTCTATATAAGGTATTCGTGAAACCACAAGTGATAAAATTTGTTTTGCGGGTTTACTTAAAACTTTTCCGTTATTTGCAGTTAAATTTTCCATTCAGGTGGTATAAAATTCCCTACTATATCGTAAAAAATTGTATCATTAGAAGACGCTGACAAAGAGAAAAGAGCAACTATTTTATTATAGTTCCTCCATTTTATTGAGGGGAAGCCAGCATATACCCAGCATATAAAAAATATATATAAGGTAAGGAGGTGTTAGAAAGCTGATTATAATATGGTGGGCGATGACAGACTCGAACTGCCGACCCTCTCGGTGTAAGCGAGATGCTCTACCAACTGAGCTAATCGCCCTATATTATTAACTTAAAGTTAATTAGATAAAATACAATGAAGAATAAATTTATTAAAAACTAGAATTAAAAAATAATATAATTGTTTTTATGATTTAAATTTAATTCATGGTTTTTATTTTTTTCGATAATTTACTGATTTTTCTTGATGCAGTATTTAACTTAATTATATTTTTTTTCACACCTTGCATTATCTTAGATTGTGCAATTACTAAAGCTGAATTAGCTTCTTCTTTATTACCTTGATTAATTTCATGTAAAACTTTTTTCACAAAAGTTTTTATTGCACTAGCTCTTTTTTTATTAACTAAGGTTTTTTTTACTGTTTGTCTTGCAGCTTTCTTTGCTGAAGAATGATTAGCCATTATTTAGTCCCTTTATTACTTTTAATATCTTCTTTGCTATTATCTTGAGGTATATTTCCTTTAGCATTAATATCTCTATCTACAAATTCAATATATGCGATTGGAGCTAAATCACCATAGCGAAACCCAGCTTTTACTATTCTAGTATATCCACCTGGTCTATCTTTGTATCTAGCGCCTAAAACATTTATAAGCTTCTCAATTGCTTTTTTATCTTTTATTTTTGATAGAATATTTCTTCTTGCTGCTAAGTTATTATCCTTAGCTTTAGTAACTAAAACTTCAATATAAGGTCTTAATTCTTTAGCTTTTGGCAAAGTAGTTTTTATTTGTTCATGAGTAACAAGTGATACTGCCATATTAGCAAGCATTGCTTTCCTATGGCTACTTGTTACATTTAATTTTCTACCTTTAATTTTATGTCGCATCTTTATTGTCCTTAATTATAAGAATCTTCGTAACGTTTAGATAATTCATGTATATTTTCTGGTGGCCAATCTGGTACATCCATACCAAACCTTAAACCAAATTTTGCAAGTATTTCCTTAATCTCATTTAGTGACTTCCTACCAAAATTTGGAGTTCTTAGCATATCAGCTTCAGTTCTTTTTACTAAATCACCTATATAAATTATATTATCATTTTTTAAACAGTTTGCTGATCTAACTGATAATTCCAATTCATCAACTCGTTTAAGTAAATAAGGAGAAAATGGTAATGCATCTGTCTTAACTTGTTTATCTTCTTCTTGTTCTTCGAAAGAAATAAATAATTGAAGCTGTTCTTGCAAAATACGGGCAGCTAAGCCTACTGCCATTTCAGGCAATATGTCACCATTAGTTTCAACAAACATAATTAACTTATCATAGTCAGTGACCTGTCCTATTCTTGTATTTTCTACTTTGTAAGTAACGCTTTTTACAGGATTAAATAAAGCATCTATAGCTATTTCACCAATTGGTAAATTATTATCTTCATTATTATTTGTACTAAGTGTATATCCCTTGCCAATTTTGCAAGTTAATTCCATTTCAAATTGTTTATTCTTAGCTAAATTACAAATTACATGATCAGGATTTAATATTTCTACATCATGTCCAGCTTCAATCATACCAGCTGTCACAACTCCAGGTCCTGTTGCTTTTAATCTTATAACACGCTTTTCTGCAACGTGCATTTTGATTTCTATGCCTTTAACATTCAGAATTATCTCTGAGATATCCTCTTTTACACCTGATATAGAAGAAAATTCATGCTCTATTCCAGGAATTTTTATAGAGGTGACTGCTGCTCCTTGTAGAGAAGAAAGTAAAACTCTTCTCATAGCATTACCTAAAGTCAAACCAAATCCTCTTTCTAAAGGCTCAACTATAATCTTAGATTTATTATTAGTCTCAGGGAAGCTTTCATAAGATACTTTATCTGTTTTTATTAAAGCGTTCCAGTTTTTACTTAACGATAACATTTAATACCTATGCTTCTTATACTCTTCTTCTTTTCGGTGCTTTTACTCCATTATGAGCAATTGAAGATACATCTAAAATTGATGTAACTACAAAATTCTGCCCAAATAAAGCTCTCATTGCAGATTCACGCTGAGCACCAGGTCCTCCAATTCTAATAGAAATAGTTTTCAGACCGTATTCTTTTGCTTTTTCAGCTGCCTTATCAATTGTTATCTGAGCTGCATAAGGGGTAGCTTTTTTTGCTCCTTTAAACCCATTAGCTCCAGCTGATGCAGAAGATATCGCATTACCCTGAACATCAGTAAATGTTACAATAGTATTATTAAACGATGCTCTAATATGTACCACACCTAGTGTAATAGTTTTTTTCTTTTTTTTAGCTTTAACCGTCTGATTCATTATGTTTATACTCTACTTTAACTATTATTTTACAGCTTTTTTCTTTCCGGCTATTGCAACAGCTTTACCTTTTCTAGTTCTAGCATTAGAATGAGTATTCTGACCTCTTACAGGTAGCTTACGTATATGTCTAAGCCCTTGATAACTTCTAATATCTTTCTTCTTTTTAATATTAAGCGTTACTTCTCTTCTTAAATCACCTTCAACTTTATATTCATTCTCGATAATATTACGTAAGCTTATTAGTTCTTGATCAGTAAGATCTTTAACTTTCTTATCTTCTAATATTTTTGCTTTTTTACAAATTGTTTTTGCCATAGTAGTCCCAAGACCATAAATATAAGTCAAGCTTACTACTAAACGTTTATTATCGGGAATGTTAACACTCGCAATTCTTGCCACAAATATTCTCCAAAATTTTACTGGTAACTAGAAAATAATATAAAAATCTTTACTAAAGTCAATTTATTTTTAGTACTTTCTCTATATGATCTTCTATTTGCTGTTCACTTTTATTTCCATCAATCATATAAAAATCATCATTGTTTTTATAATGCTGTATTAATGGATAAGTTTCTGTTTTAAATATATTAATTCTTTCTTTTATTACTTCTTCATTATCATCTTTTCTATATTCAAATACGCTTGATTTACAAACATCACATATTTTATCAATTTTAGGCTTTAGAAAATAATCATTATATATTTTTCCGCAATTTTTACAACTATATCTGCCTAAAATTCTTTTAATTAGTAATTCATCTGAAACATTTAAATATATTACTTTTATTTTTTCTGTAACAAATGATTCAAAAAACTTAGCTTGTTCTAAATTACGCGGATATCCATCTAATATATAACCTTTTTTATAATCAGAAGATGATAAAAAGTTTTTAATTATATGATTAACTATTTCATCAGGAATAAGCTTTCCTTGCTCAACATAACTATTAATTACCTTAGCATCTTTACTTTTGATAATTGCTCTAAATATATCGCCAATTGCTATATGTGGTAAATAAATTTTTTCAGCTATTTTTTTTCCTTGAGTTCCTTTTCCAGCACCGGGAGGACCTAAAAAAATTATTATCACTTCTAACTCATTTTTAATTTTTTAATTTTACTTTTTTCATTAAACTTTCATATTTACTACTAAATAAGTAAGTTTGAATTTGAGTCAACGTATCAAGTACTACATTTACTACAATTAAAAAACTTGTACCACCTAGAGAAAGAGAAATAACATATTTATTCATTAATAATTCAGGTATTATACATATAACACTTAAATATATACCACCTACAACAGTAAGCCTAGTAAGTATATAATCAAAATATTCAGATGTATTTTTTCCTGGTCTCTTACCAGGAATATAGGCACCGTATTTTCTTAAATTATTAGCAGTTTCTTCAGAATTAAATACTATTGCAGTATAAAAAAAGCTAAAAAACATTATCAATGCTACATATAGTAATATATATATAGGCTTTCCATGACCCAAATAATAAGTAAGCATATTCATTATTTCAGAATTACTACTTGAAAAATTAGCTAATGTAGCCGGAAATAACAAAATTGAACTAGCAAATATTGGAGGAATTACCCCAGAAGTATTTAACTTAAGTGGCATATATGTTGAATCACCGCCGTAAATTTTATTTCCTACTTGCCTTTTAGGATACTGAACTAATAATTTTCTTTGTGCTTTCTCAAAGAAAATTATTATAGATATTAATACAACTACTCCCACACAAACAGCAATTGCAACTAAAGGCGATAGTGCACCTTTTCTTGATAGTTCAAACATACTAATTATAGCACTAGGCACACCGGAAATTATACCTATAAATATAATTAAAGAAGTACCATTACCTATACCGCGCTGCGTAATCTGTTCGCCTAACCACATTAGCAGCATTGTACCTACCACTAAAGTAATTACTGTTGTAATTTTAAAGAAAAGTCCCGGTATAATTACTACAGGTCCAGTATTTGTTACAATTGACTCTAAACTTACCGCAACACCATAAGCTTGAAGTGAAGCAAGCAAGACTGTTAAATATCTAGATAATTGATTTATTTTCCTTTTACCAGCTTCTCCTTCTTTTTTTAAATTTTCTAAAGGCTTATATGCTACAGACATTAGTTGGATAATTATTGATGCTGTTATATATGGCATAATCGCTAAAGCAAAAATAGACATTCTGCCTAGTGAACCACCTGACAACATATTAAACATACCAAGTATCCCTGACTGGTTTTTTTCAGCAATACTACCTAAGGCAATAGCATCTATACCTGCAATAGGTATAAACGAACCAAATCTGCATATTATAAGAACAAAAATAGTAAAAATAATACGATTAATTAAATCATTGCTAGATTTTTTAGAGAAATTTTGGTTCATAAATTATAATAATTTTCCGCCTGCTTTTTCAACTATTTTTTTAGCTTTAGAGGAATAAGCATCCAATTTAAACGACAAAGGATAGTTGAAATCATCACTACAAATAGATAATAATTTTATTAACTTTTTATTACTTTTATTAATTAAACCAATTTCTATTAACTTTTCCTTGGTAATAACATCAGTTGGATTTAAACGCTCTTCTGCTAGTGCTGCTTCAATATTATAAATATTAATAACATTATATTTTTTAGATGAGATACAATTAAAGCCTCTCTTAGGTAGCCTTTTAATCATTGGAGTTTGACCACCTTCAAAACCTTTTATTGCAACACCTGCTCTAGATTTTTGACCTTTAACACCTCTTCCAGCAGTTTTTCCTTTTCCACTACCAATACCACGTGCTACTCTTTTCTTATTTTTTTTAGCACCTATATTATTATATAATTCATTTAATTTCATTGAAAAACTCTAATTACACATTTTCTATTTTTAATAAATGCCCTACTTTTTTGAGCATACCTTGAACTGAATCAGTATTTTTAAGAACAACAGATTTATTAATTTTATTTAAACCAAGTCCAATTAATGTTAATTTTTGATCATATTTACGACCTATACTGCTTTTAACTTGAGTAACTTTTACATCATTAACTAAATTTTTATTATTCATAGCGTATACATCTTACCTTAAAATATTATTCATTAACTTGTATATCAGAAGATTTTATAAAAATTTCATTCATTTTTTTATCTCTTCTTGCCGCAATAGATTTCGGTGACGAAAGTTTTTTTAATGCATCAAACGTTGCAGCTATCATTGTATAAACGTTTGTGGACCCTATCGACTTAGCAACAATATCATGAACCCCTAAAGAATCAAAAATTGCTCTCATAGACCCACCAGCTATAACGCCTGTACCTGCTTTAGCTCTTCTTAAAATCACTTTAGCTGCTCCACTTCTGCCTGTAACATCGTGATGAATTGTTCTATTTTGATATAAAGACACTTTCATCATTTTCTTTTTAGCAGCTTGTTTTGCTTTTTCTCTAGCTTCGTTTACTTCTTTTGCTTTACCGTGACCCACTCCAACTCTTCCAGCTTTATCACCAACTACTACATAAGCAGAAAAAGCAAATCTTCTACCACCTTTTACTACTTTTGTAACTCTATTTACATCAACTAAAACTTCACTTAAAGCTTCTTCGTTTTTTCTAACTTTAGACATATTTTAAACCTTAACCTAAAATCTTATTTTTTTTCTAGCAGCATCAGCAAGAGCCTTTACAACACCATGATACTTATATCCGCTTCTATCAAACACTACCTCTTCTACACCACAAGATGCAGCTTTTTCAGCTATTAATTCACCTATTTTTGTAGCATTTTCAACATTACAATGAGATTTTTTTAATTTTTTAATCTTTTCATCTAAAGTTGAAGCAGAAGCAATTGTTACTGATTTAGTATCATCAATGATCTGTGCATAGATATGTCTACCTGATTTAAATATTGACAACCTAGCTCTGTTAGCTGTTTTAGCTATTTTATGTCTTATTCTACTTCTTCTCTTTTCAAATTTTAGCTTAGCACTACGCATATTTAACTCTTAAATTAATTTTTCTTACCTTCTTTGCGTGGTATAAATTGATCTTCAAATTTAATTCCCTTTCCTTTATAAGGTTCAGGTTGTCTTTGTTTTATAATAATTGAAGCAAATTGACCTAATTTTTCCTTATCTGTACCTTCAAGAATAATTATATTCTGCTTAGGTACTTCAACTTTAATATGTGAAGGTATTTCAATTTTTGTATTGTGACTTTTAGCAAGCATCAGATTTAAATACTTGCCTTTCATCATTGCTCTATACCCTACGCCATTAATTTCAAGCTTTAACTTAAAGCCTTCTTTAACTCCGGTAACCATATTTGATATTATACTTCTAGCTGTACCCCACATAGCACGTGCAGTTTTACTTGAAGATAATGGCTTTACTAAAAGCTTATTCTCTGCTAATGAAATTCCTATACTACCTTTAAAGCTTTTTGATAACTCACCTTTAGGTCCTGATATTTTTACTTCTAAATCATTTAACCCGACTTTTACACCTTCAGGTATAATAATCGGTAACTTTCCAACGCGTGACATTTTTTACCTTAAAATACTTTACAAATTACTTCACCACCAACATTTTTAATATGAGCTTCTCTATCGGACATAACACCATAAGGAGTAGATAGAATATATATTCCCATATTATTGTAGTATCCTTTTAAGTCCTTAATTGCAGAATACACTCTTTTACCTGGCTTTGATACTCTATGAATTTCACGTATAGAAGCATCACCATTAGCAGAATATTTTAAGGTTATCTCAGTATAGCTAATGTTATCTTTTGGAGTACTTGTATAATTTTTTATATAACCTTCTTTTTGAAGCACTTCTAAAATTGAAGTTTTAATTTTAGAACTAGGAAAAGAAACATTTATTAGTTTACTTTTATAAGCATTTCTAATTCTAGTTAACATATCTGCTACATTATCTGTCATTGACATATTTATTCACCTATTATTTTTACCAACTTGACTTAATTATCCCTGGAACTAAACCCCTGCCACTTAATTCTCTGAGTTTATTTCTTGATATGCCAAATTTTCTTATAACCCCTCTTGGTCTACCTGTAAGCTCACATCTATTTCTAATTCTAGTGGCTGATGAATTTCTAGATAATTGTGCTAATGACATTACCAAAGAAAAACGCTCTTCTAATGAAATATTCTTATCGTAGATTTTATTTTTTAATTTCTCACGCTTATTATGTAAGCTTTGTGATAATTTCTTTCTTTTTTCATTCTTTTTTATAGAACTTACTTTTGCCATTATATACCTTAAACTTAATTATAAAAAGGTAAATTAAATCCCGATAACAAGGATTTACCTTCTTTATCTGTTTTAGCGGATGTAACGATTGTAATATCCATTCCTCTTATAGTATCAATTTTATCATAATTAATCTCAGGAAAAACTATTTGCTCCTTTAGTCCGAAAGTAAAATTACCTTTACCATCAAAACTTTTGTAAGAAAAACCACGAAACTCTTTAACACGAGGTAATGCAACAATTACTAGCCTTTCTAAGAAATCATACATTCTATCTTTACGCAAAGTAACTTTGCAACCTATTTTCATACCATCACGTAACTTAAATGTTGCAATAGATTTTCTTGCTAGAGTTACAACAGGTTTTTGACCGGAGATTAAAGTTAAATCATTTACCGCTTTATCAATCACTTTTGAATCAGCTATTGCTTCCCCTACACCCATATTTATGACAATTTTTTCAATAGCTGGGATTTCATGTTTATTTTTATAAGAAAATTCCTTTTGCAAATTGCTAATAATTTCCTTTTGATATAATTCTTTAAATCTTAACATTATTTGCCTTCCTTACCAATAATTTCTCCAGATTTTTTTGCTATTCTAACTTTAGAACCATCTTCTAAAAATTTAAAAGCTACCTTAGTAGGATTACCAGTTTTAGGATCAACATGTGCAACATTTGAAATATCTATAGGTAATTCCTTAGTTATTATGCCACCTTCGCTTACTTGGGTAGGTTTAGTATGTTTTTTAACTAAATTTATTCCTGAAACAACTATTTTATTTTTTTCGGGAAAAACCTTTAATATTTCCCCTTTTTTCCCTTTATATTTGCCAGTAATAACAATAACTTCATCACCTTTTTTTACTTTTAATTTTATCATTTATAACACTTCCTCTGCGAGCGACATAATTCTAACATATTTTTTGGCTCTAAGTTCTCTTGTCACAGGACCAAAAACTCTAGTACCTATAGGCTCATCTAGTTTGTTTAAAAGTACTAATGCGTTTTTGTCAAACTTTATTGTACTACCATCAGCTCTTACAACTCCTGTTTTTGTACGAACAATAACGCCTTTATAAACGTCACCTTTTTTAACTTTACCACCAGGTATAGCTTCCTTAATAGATACAACTATAACATCGCCTAGCTTTGCTACCATATGATGGGAGCCACCTAGAACTTTAATACACATAACTTTTTTGGCACCGGAATTGTCTGCCACTTCCAAAATGCTTTGCATTTGAATCATATATCACTTCCAATTTTATTCACGAAAGATAAAATAAACAATTTTCCTAATAAAGTCAAAGGATAAAACCTTTACTCTTCATTTATTACTACCCATGTTTTAGTTTTTGAAATAGGACGACTTTCAATTATATTAACTTTATCGCCTTCTTGAAACTTATTATTTGGATCATGAGCTGCGTATTTTTTAGATACTTTTATAAATTTTTTATAAATAGGATGCTTAAATCTTCTTTCTACTTTTACTGTAACTGTTTTATCAGTTTTTGAACTTATAACCACCCCTTGTAGGACTCTTTTAGGCATTTTAATTACTCTCCGCTACTAGATCTTTTTGTTAATTCAGTTTTAATACGTGCTATAGACTTTTTAACTAATAAAAACCTACTAGTATTTTTTAATTCGCCCAGAGTTTGCTGAAATCTTAAATTAAATAGCTCTTTTTTTAAAAGATTAAGATGCTTAAAAAGCTCTTCAATTGTTTTACTTGTCAATTCACTCTTTAATGATTTTAAATCATTCATAACGCCTCACTATCCTTGTTTTAACAGGTAATTTTGCACTTGCAAGCTCTAAAGCTTTAACTGCAACATCTTCCTCAACCCCTTCAATTTCAAACATAATTCTTCCAGGTGATACCCTTACTGCAAAAAATTCAGGATTTCCTTTACCTTTACCCATTCTTACTTCAGCAGGCTTTTTGGAAACCGGAAGATCAGGAAAGATTCGTATCCATAATCTTCCTTGACGTTTCATACATCTAGTAGCCGCTTTTCTTCCTGCTTCTATCTGTCTAGCAGTAACACGCCAACCATCTATAGATTTTAAACCAAATGATCCAAAGGCAAGTGTTGTACCTGCTTTTGATTTTGAAACAACTCTACCTTTATGAGCTTTTCTAAATTTTTGTTTTTTTGGAGCTAACATTTTAATACTTAAAAATTAATTATATCTTTTATTTTCCGTATATTCGCCTTTATAAATCCAAACTTTAACTCCTATAACTCCATAAGTAGTTATAGCTTCAGCAGTCGAATAATCAATATCGGCTCTTAAAGTATGCAATGGCATTCTGCCTTCTATATACCATTCTGTTCTAGCAATCTCAGCTCCACCAAGACGTCCTGAGCAACTAACTCTTATACCTTGTCCACCTTGTTTAAATGAAGCCTGAATTGCTGTCTTCATTGCTTTTCTAAAGGACACTCTTTTTTCAAGCTGTGATGCTATTGTCTGAGCTACTATCGCCGCATCTATATTAAACTTTCTAACTTCATGAATATTTATATAAACTTCGCTTAAAGAAGTCATTTTTTCAATAGCTTTTTTTAGCTTATCAATTTCACTACCATTTTTACCGATAATTATATTTGGCTTTTTTGCATTAATATTGATAATAATACTTTTGTTAGAAGGGCGTTCAATTAAAATTCTGCTAACTTGAGCTTGAGTAAAACTTTTATTAACTAATTCTCTAATCTTTAAATCTTGTATAAAAAGAGTTTTATACTGCTTTTCTGCATAGAATACGGAATCCCAACCTTTAATTAAAGTTGGTCCAACCCTAAAACCATGTGCACAAACTTTTTGCCCCATCTTAATTATCCTCTTTTTCTGTAACAGTTATATAGAGATTACTAAAAAACTTATTTATTCTAGTAGCTCTCCCTTTTGCTCTTGGCATAACTCTTTTCATTACTAAAGCCTTGCCTACTGTTGCGTTAGTTATAACCAGTCTATCTATATCTAAACCTAAATTATTTTCAGCATTTGCTACAGCAGATTGCAAACAAGCTTTTACAACTTTTGAAATTCTTTTTGGCGAAAAAGTTAGTTGCACTAACGCTTCAGAAACTTTCATGTTCCTAATGAAAGCTGCAACTAAATTTAATTTCCTTGGACTAACTCTAATTGATTTAGCTTTTGCCGTGGCAAAATTTTTGTTTTCCTGTACCATATGATTTTATTTTCTTTTAACTTTTTTATCTGCTCCATGCCCATGAAATGTTCTAGTAGGAGAAAATTCCCCTAGTTTTCTACCAACCATTTCTTCATTTACAGAAACTGGAATAAATTTATTTCCATTGTGAACAGAAAACGTAAAACCAACAAAAATAGGCAAAATGGTTGATCTTCTAGACCAAGTTTTAATCATTTCTGACTTGCCAGATTCCATTAATTTTTGAACTTTTTTTATTAAATAACCATCTACGAAAGGTCCTTTCCACACCGAACGTGCCATAATTAATACCTAATTAATTTACTTTCTTTTCTTTATAATAAACTTAGAAGTACGCTTATTTTTACGCGTCTTTTTACCTTTTGTCGGGAATCCCCAAGGAGTAACTGGATGACGCCCACCAGAGGTTTTACCCTCACCACCACCATGTGGATGATCTACAGGGTTCATTGCAACACCTCTTACATGAGGTCTCCAACCAAGCCATCTATTTCTACCAGCTTTACCTAAGTTAATATTTTTTTGATCAGGGTTAGACACCGCACCTATCGTAGCTATACAATCTAAAGGTACTAATCTAAATTCACCAGACTTTAATTTAATTTGTGCATATCCTGAATCTTTACCTACTAAACCTACAGACGTACCTGCTGATCTTGCAATTTGACCACCTTTACCAACTTTCATTTCAACATTATGTAAAGTAGTACCTATAGGGATATATCTTAAAGGCAAACAATTACCAATTTTTATATCTGCATCTTTGCTTGATATTACCTTGTCCCCTACTACTAATTTTTGTGGAGCTAGAATATAAGCATGCTCACCATCTTCATATTTAATTAAAGCAATAAAAGCAGTTCTGTTAGGATCATATTCTATTCTTTCAACTATAGCAGAAATATCTAGTTTGTTTCTCTTAAAGTCAATAACACGATATAGCCTTTTATGCCCACCACCTCTTTGCCAAGAAGTGATCCTACCTTGATTATTTCTTCCACCTGTTTTAGATATCCCTTTAGTTAGAACCTTAAAAGGTCTACCTTTCCATAAACTAGTTCTATCAACTTGAACTAACTCTCTCAAAGAAGGGGTAATTGGATTAAAACTTTTTAAAGCCATTTATTTAATTCCTCCGGCAAAATCAATATTATGATCTTTTTCTAATGTTACCACAGCCTTTTTCCTATCAACTTGACGCCCGATAACTCCCTTAAATCTCTTCTTTTTACCTTTAACATTTAAGATATTTACTTTTTTTACTTTTACTTTAAATATTTCTTCTATGGCTTTTTTAACAGCAAGCTTCTCAGCAAGCTTATCTACATAAAAAGTATATTTATTTTGTTCTGAAAGAAGTGTGGTTTTTTCTGTAATAACAGGTCTTCTAATTAAATCGTAATATTTATAAGAACTCATTTTAACCTCTCTTCTAAAACATTCACTGCTTCTTGTGATAATAATACATATTCATGTCTTATTATGTCATAGACGTTTGCACCTATTTGCGGAACAATTACTGTATTATAAATATTTTGTGTTGCTAAAGAAAAATTAACATCTACTTCATTACCATCTATTACGAAGAAACTTTTTCCTTGAAACTTGTTTAATATATTAACAAGATTAGAGGTTTTAGGCGTTTCTAATTTTAAAGAATCTATGACTAGTAATTTTCCTTCAGAAAATTTTTCGGATAAAGCATGGATTAAACCAAGTTTTCGTACTTTTTTAGGTAATTTAGTTGCATGACTACGTACTACAGGACCATGAATTACACCACCACCACGCATTTGTACAGATCTTAAAGAGCCTTGTCTTGCATTCCCTGTACCTTTTTGCTTAAAAGGTTTTTTTGTAGTACCGGATACTTCTGATACAGTTTTAGTTTTATGCGTACCAGCCATTGCTTTAGCCTGCTGCCAATCAACAACTTGCTTTATTATATCATCCCTAATAAAATCTACAGCAAATATATCTTCGTTTAAACTAACCTCACCAACTTCTTCATTAGCAAGATTTAACATTTTAGTTTTCATTTTTTCAACCTATACAGTCTTATATAAAATCTTTTATACAAATAGTTATTTTTATGCAGTTATTGAAATCTTCTTTATTGCATCTGTTATTGAAATATATGAACCTTTATGTCCTGGGACACTTCCCTGAATCATAATAAGTCCTTGCTCTTTATCAATTGCAAATATTTTTAAATTTTGGATAGTAACTTGACTACACCCCATATGTCCAGCCATTTTTTTACCTTTAAAGACTTTTCCCGGATCTTGTCTTTGACCAGTAGAACCATGCGAACGATGCGATATTGAAACACCGTGAGAAGCTTCAAGCCCTTTAAAATTATGTCTCTTCATACTACCAGCAAATCCTTTACCTATAGTAGTAGCTGTTACATCTATAAATTGTCCTGCCGTAAAATGATCTACTTCTAAACTTGCTGCTATATCAATAAAATTATCTTCAGAGATTCTAAATTCTTTTAATTTAGCTTTAGGAGATACTTTAGCATTAGCAAAAACTTGTTTCATAGGCTTAGTTACTCTAGATATTTTTTTATCTTTTATCCCGATAACTAAAGCATTATAACCATGTTTTTCAACAATTTTATGTCCTACTACTTGGCAATCATCAACTTTCACTAGTGTTAATGGAACTCTCTTCCCATTATTATTAAAAACACTAGTCATCCCAACTTTTTGAGCAATTATTCCGGTTCTCATTACTCCCCACTCTCTAATTCGATCACTACATCAACACCCGCTGCTAAATCAACTTTACTTAAAGCATCAACAACTGATGGATTTGGATCATCTATAACCAATAATCTTTTTTGTGTTCTAATTTCGTATTGCTCCCTTGATTTTATATGCACATGGGGAGATCTATTTACAGTAAATCTTTGAATTTTTCTAGGTAAAGGAATAGGACCACTAATACTTGCGAATGTTCTTTTAACAGCACTAACTATCTCTTTAGTAGCCTGATCAAGACTACGATGATCAAATGACTTTAAACGAATTTTGATTTTATTTTTCATTTAACAAACCTTAATTATAAACAGCAAGATGTTTTTACATCTTAAAACATAAATACCTATTATTAAAAAATAATAGGTATTTATAAAATAGACTAATTAATTACTTTAGAAACTACACCAGCACCTACTGTTCTACCACCTTCACGAATAGAGAATTTTAAACCTTGCTGCATAGCAATAGGATAAATTAACTTAACTTTGAAAGTAGCATTATCACCAGGCATAACCATTTGTTTATCAGCCGGTAATTCTATTGTACCTGTAACGTCTGTTGTTCTAAAATAGAATTGTGGACGATAGTTATTGGTAAATGGAGTGTGACGTCCACCTTCATCCTTACTAAGTACGTATACTTCAGCTTCAAATTCATCATGAGGTGTTATACTACCAGGTTTTGCAAGAACTTGTCCTCTTTGTACAGCTTCTCTATCTATACCACGTAATAATATACCAACGTTATCTCCAGCCTCACCACTATCAAGAAGTTTTTTAAACATCTCAACACCAGTACATGTAGAAGTTTGAGTGTCTTTTATTCCAACTATTTCAACGGCTTCACCAACTTTAATTTTACCAGCTTCAATTCTGCCTGTTACAACTGTTCCTCTTCCTGAAATAGAGAACACATCTTCGATAGGCATTAAGAAAGGCTTTTCAGTTTCTCTAGTAGGTTGTGGTATATAACTATCTACTGCATCCATTAATTCATGGATAGCTTTTTCACCTTCAGGCTTTCCTTCTAAAGCTTGAAGAGCAGAACCTCTGATTATTGGTATCTCATCACCAGGGAAATCATATTTTGATAATAACTCTCTTACTTCCATTTCCACTAATTCCAGTAGGTCAGCATCATCAACCATATCAACTTTGTTTAAGAACACTACCATTTTAGGCACACCAACTTGCTTTGCTAGTAATATATGTTCTCTAGTTTGTGGCATTGGACCATCAGCAGCAGAAACAACTAATATAGCACCATCCATTTGAGCAGCACCTGTGATCATGTTTTTTACATAGTCAGCATGTCCTGGACAGTCTACGTGTGCATAGTGCCTACTTTTAGTTTCATATTCTACGTGAGCAGTTGATATTGTTATACCTCTTTCTTTTTCCTCAGGAGCGGCATCAATTTCATCATATTTTTTAACTTTAATATCTTTATTATCTTTTCCAAGCACCATTGTTATTGCTGCTGTCAAAGAAGTTTTTCCATGATCCACGTGACCGATAGTACCGATATTAACATGCGGTTTGGTTCTTTCAAACTTTGCTTTTGCCATATTTTTACTCTCTTACAATTTTTTAAGTTTAATACAAGTTAATTTAAAGTGCGTTTTTTGCTAAATTTATTTGTCACCACTATATTTAATGGAGCGGGTGATGGGAATCGAACCCACACAGCCAGCTTGGAAGGCTGGAGCTCTACCATTGAGCTACACCCGCAACTAACACCAATTTTATTCAGACTTACAATTATACACGATTATATTTTATTTTTAAATATAATTTATGATATAAAATGATAAGTTTAAAAAATGATACGCTTCCCTGAACCATTCAAGTGGTGGAGGGAGAAGGATTCGAACCTTCGAACGCTTACGCGGGCAGATTTACAGTCTGCTGCCATTGACCACTCGGCCACCCCTCCTAAAGAACTTTACTGTATTAAATAGACTAATACACTTTAAAAGACAATATAAATTAGTATTAGGACTTAATAAAACTTCTCGCCGAATCATCAAATAAACAAATAGCAGCTTGCACATTTATTTAGTTGTAACTTTCTATAATAAATAGTAGTTTCTGTCAAGAACAAATTACCAAAGGTTTTCAATAACATGCAAAATAAAAAGCTGGATTCTAAAAATTACTACTATATTTATGGAAAACATCCTGTATTTTCAGCTCTTAACAATCCAAAACGTCAAATTGAGGATATTTTATGCACTCAAATGATCTTTGATGCAAATAAAAAATTAATAAGTTCCAAGCCTTATAAAATTGTTAATAATGATGTTTTATCTAAATTACTAGAAAACCAAACTCACCAAGGAATAGCTGCTAAAGTTAAGCCAATTTTTTCCCATAATATAGAAGATATCAACATAAAAAATCCAAAATGTAAGATTGCAATTCTTGATCAAATAACTGATCCGCAAAATATTGGGGCAATTATTCGCAGTGCAGCAGCTTTTAATATGGATGCTATAATCTTACCATTAGATAATTCGCCGAATGAAAATGGCACTATAGCTAAAGCAGCTTGTGGAACTTTAGAATTAATAAAAATTATTAAAGTAACCAATCTAAACTTTTGTATAAATTACCTAAAAAAACACGGTTTTTGGGTTATAGGGCTAACCGGAGAAGCCAATGATTATTTTACCGATAAATTAATCTCAGATAAAGTAGCTTTAGTATTTGGCTCGGAAGATAAAGGCATGCGAAGATTGGTTCAAGAAAATTGTGATCATTTAGCCAAAATTCCTATTTCTGATAAAGTAGACAGCCTTAACGTATCGAATGCTGCTTCTATAATTTTTCACTCATTATGGGATCATTAACAAAGTTGAAATATTTTTAACAAATCAAATATTGTTTTTTGTTTACTTTCATATAAATATTTAGTCTACTTAATAAGTATATATATATTTACTAAAATGATAACGTAAAACTGTTTGCGTTATCATTATTCTTTATTTTTTCAGTAATGATACTCCTCGCAGCAGAGCTACGAGGTATCTATCCAAAAAGTTTTAACTGTTTTTGTTGAAATGCTTTATAAGAAGGTTTGCCTGAACCTTGATTTTTTACATAATTACGTAATTTCCGCTCATCACCATGTTTACCTACTGTGCTCATAAAATATCCTTTACTCCAAAACTCACTTCCCCATAATTTTTCTTTAAGATTTGGATATTTCTTAAACATTTCCTTAGATGTAATACTTTTTATGATTTGAGTTATTTTTGTTGGGCTATACATTAGTATTGACTGTAGTAAAAAATGTACATGTTCTTTATCTACTCCTATTTCCAAAAATCTAATTTCATAACGAGCTTCTATGTCCTCACAAATTTTACATAAATAATCGTCTAGTTCCTCTTTGAATATTACTCTTCTATACTTTGCCGGTGTTACTAAATGATATATTAGTACTGTGACATTATCACTTTTATGTATATAACTGCTTTCTTCCATGCATCTAGTATATCACGAAGCAGACCTTCGGGGAATTAAACCCTAAGAGATTAAGATAAAATTTATACTAATTCTCACGTTACTACTATTAATTTGGTTCTAATCGGTAGCGTTATGTCACAAAATATATTACAAAACAAACAAATTATTAAGAGCTTTGAAAAGCAACTCAATATATTCTTAAATGAATCTAAAGAAGAAGAGATTACAAATATTGTTCTAAGCAATTTTTTTGATAAAGTAATTAATAATTTAAAGCATGAAAAATTAATTAGCGATACACTACTTGAAGTATATCAAGGTAAAGCAGTAATTGCTAAACCATTACATACAGATTACCCTCGATCACCTAAACAAACATGTGACGAAAATTGGCAAAAATTTTATAGTTTTAATCGTGATATCATGATAGAAAACACAATCGGATTTATTGCTAAAAATTTAAAAAAAGCTTCCATTAAAGATAAATTATACTATAGTTTTGCTAAATTATCCGAGCAATTAGATTTAAAAGCTATCAGTGATCATTTTATGAATAAGATAAATAATTATATAACATTTAACGATTTATGACAAACTATAGAACAGAAAGCGACTCTTTTGGCGAAATTCAAATAGAGGATAAATTTTATTGGGGAGCACAAACACAAAGATCATTAGAAAATTTCAAAATAGGCAAACAAAAAATGCCAGAAATTCTAATCCGCTCCCTTGCTATATTAAAAAAATGTGCTGCAAAAGTTAATCTCGAATTTGGTGATCTAGAACCTAAAATAGCTGAAAGTATAGACAAAGCTGCAAGCAGAATTTTAAATGGTGAATTTAGCAATAATTTTCCTTTAGTAGTTTGGCAAACAGGCTCTGGAACGCAAACAAATATGAATATGAATGAGGTAATCGCCTCTATTGCAAATGAAGAGCTAACCGGTACAAAAGGTGGTAAATCTCCTGTACATCCCAACGATCATGTCAATAAAGGACAGTCATCAAACGATTCATTCCCAACGGCTATGCATATAGCAACCGTACTTGCAACCAAAGAAAAACTAATACCGGCTTTAAATAATTTACTCACAGCTTTACAGGATAAATCAAAAGATTGGGGAAATATTATAAAAATTGGACGCACTCATTTACAAGACGCAACTCCTCTAACACTTAAGCAAGAATTTTCCGGATATATTACACAAATAGAATATGCTTTAGAGAGAATAAAAAATGCATTAGAAAAAGTTTATTTACTTGCTCAAGGTGGAACAGCAGTCGGAACAGGTATCAATTCGCATAAAGGATTTGATATAAAATTTGCTGAAAAAGTGGCAGAATTTACAAAACAACCTTTTAAAACAGCACCTAATAAATTTGAAAGCTTGGCTAGCCATGATGCACTTGTAGAATTTTCAGGGACTCTTAATACTATAGCCGTAAGTCTAATGAAAATAGCAAACGATATAAGATTGCTTGGATCAGGTCCAAGATGCGGTCTTGGTGAGCTGCATTTACCAGAAAATGAGCCTGGTTCTTCAATTATGCCTGGCAAGGTAAACCCTACGCAAGTTGAAGCTTTAACAATGGTTTGCACTCAAGTTATGGGCAATCATGTTACAATTACTATTGCTGGCTCAAACGGGCATCTTGAACTTAACGTCTTTAAACCGGTAATAATATATAATATTTTACAATCTATCGAGCTAATATCAGATAGCGTAAATAGCTTTGTTACTCATTGCATCGATGGAATAGAGCCTAACATATCACGCATTGATGAGCTACGTGATAAATCTCTAATGCTTGTAACCGCCCTTAATCCGCATATAGGTTATGATAATGCCGCTAAAATTGCTAAAGAAGCTCATAAGCACGGAATCACTTTAAAAGAAGCTGCAAAAAAACTTGATCTTTTATCAGAACAAGAATTCGATAAAATAGTAGTACCTGAAAAAATGGTTAAACAATCTTAGATTATATAAGTAATACGTAATTCTCTTTACAAGATATCATAAATAGGCTAATATTAAGCTAGTCTATTTATATGAAGCAAAATTTATCTAATAAAGTTAATATTTGTAAGCATAATACACCGGTTGCTGTTTTTACCAATAACTCAAAAACCAAAAATAAAAACAGTAGATATAGTTGAACAAATAATGGAATTTAATAAAGATAAAACACTAGCACCATATATAGCTTAATGCGATAAGGGGCATCGTCATATATGGACGCCTGGTTAAAAACAAGTACTAAAAATAAAAAACAGTTAATGATAAATGAAGCAGTCATATATTCGGCATCAAAGTGCCATAATGGTTTCTGCATTCTGCCTAAGATCCTAGAGAGATTCACTCAAGTTAGCGGTATCTAGGTACCATGACGTTAGCTCGGATTTCATCCAGAATGATTATGTATTATCTCTTTAACCCGCCGTTTTATTATTCTACTTTGTTTTTATTTCTTTACCCCTATCTAGTTTAAAAATTATATAGTTTATAATTTATCCTAAATCTTAAGTACTATTATACCAATTGGTAATTTCTGTTCTTTACCAGACAGGCATAAGCGATTCTAGCCAATTTATTAGCTGTAGCTACTGCAATTACATTGAACGATTTCCCTTTTTCTTTTAATCTTTCAATAAATTCTGATAACGCTCCTGATGTCTGATTAGTTTTATAGCTTCTCATCAATAAAGACCTACCAGCCTGTATTAGCATTGTTCTTGCATATCTATCACCTTGCTTGGTTATTCTTCCTAGAATAATCTTACCTCCAGTGCTATTTTGTTTCGGGACAATTCCAAGTGAAGCAGCAAAATCCTTAGCAGAATCGTATGCTTCAACCGGTTTGATGCTTAAAATACTTGCGTTAATTGTACCAATTCCTGGAATAGTTTCTAAAATTTTTGCCTTCTTGGAACTCCGATTCTTTGCTGCTAATTCTTTATCTAAGCTTTGTTCACGAATCATCAATTGTTCAATTTCTTTACAATCCAGCAACATTTGTTCAGCAATAGTGTTGTTAATAAATCCTTCTTCTAGGGCAAAATTTACAAAATTTTGACAAGATTTTGCAAATGTAGATTTTCCGCATGTTACCAAATAGCCAAATTCAAATAATGAAGTCATCAGAGAGTTGCTGTACTGAATCCTTTGTTGTATTATATTTTGTCTTGCTTTATGCAGGTAAGATATTTCTTGCTCTTCTATTGTTTTAGCTTTGACGTGTATTAAATCGGGATCACATGATGCTTTGCAAATTGCAATTGAATCATTAATGTCATTTTTTTGTCGAGTTTTTGCATATGCTTTCACATCTTTAGGTTTAAGCAAGATGGCTTTATGTCCTATTGATTCAAGCCTTTGAGCCATATAATGAGCTCCACCACAAGCTTCAAATACAAAGGTTTCTGACTCTGGAAACATTGTTGATAAATTTTCAAAAAAGCTTCTTCGATCCATTGCTTTTTTTAATACAACTTTATTGTCTAAATTTATTGCTGCAAAATGCAACTTTCTTTTTGCTAAATCAATTCCTATTACTTTATAATTACTCATGGTATGGACTCCTTTATAAAATTATTAAAAATTACAAACCTATCTTAGGTTTTGGTTCTTTGATATCTTAATATCACTTAAAACCGTTGATAAGTTCTTTCTTATCATTGGCGTCCATACCATCAAGTTAAGAGAGATGTAAATTAAGTATTGAGCAAATGCATGGAATAATTTATAGAATAGCAGTAACCATTTATCTCTAAATTTCACCATTATGCGTATTACTCAAGCTCCGAAGAGACATCGTTTTCCAGCAAGCATCATTAGCCATGCTGTATGGTTATATCATCGTTTTAATAGTAGCTACCGAGATGTTCAAGAACAGATGGCATATCGAGGTATTATTTTGAGTCATGAGACAGTAAGATTTTGGTACAACAAATTTGCAGTTTATTTTCAAGATGTTATCAGAAAGAGGGAGCGGAAGCCAACTGATAAATGGCATTTAGATAAAATGAACATTAAGATTAAAGGTGAAGTATTCATACTATGGAGGGCTGTTGACTCTGAGGGACATGAATTAGAAGTATTGCTACAGAAGCGACGCAACAAGAAATCAGCTATTCGCTTTTTATTAAGATTATTGGGCAATTACCCAGCTCCAAGAGTAATTGTTACTGATAAGCTCAAGAGTTACATTAAACCGATTAAGCTTAAGTGTCCTAGGACTAAACATCGAACTAATAAGAGATTAAATAATCGCGTTGAGAATGCACATCAACCAACTAGGCGAAAAGAGAAGATATTGATTAAATTTAAGCATCCTAATACAGCACAATGTACATTATCACTGATGGGAAAAGTTAGAAATATATTTGCCGTAAATGTTGGAAGATATACTAAAACAGCACCTGACCAAAGAATTGAATTTGCTCTATACTTAATCTCTTAGGATTTAATTCCCCGAAGGTCTGCTTCGTGATATACTAGATGCATGGAAGAAAGCAGTTATATACATAAAAGTGATAATGTCACAGTACTAATATATCATTTAGTAACACCGGCAAAGTATAGAAGAGTAATATTCAATGAGGAACTAGACGATTATTTATGTAAAATTTGTGAGGACATAGAAGCTCGTTATGAAATTAGATTTTTGGAAATAGGAGTAGATAAAGAACATGTACATTTTTTACTACAGTCAATACCAATGTATAGCCCAACAAAAATAACTCAAATCATAAAAAGTATTACATCTAAGGAAATGTTTAAGAAATATCCAAATCTTAAAGAAAAATTATGGGGAAGTGAGTTTTGGAGTAAAGGATATTTTATGAGCACAGTAGGTAAACATGGTGATGAGCGGAAATTACGTAATTATGTAAAAAATCAAGGTTCAGGCAAACCTTCTTATAAAGCATTTCAACAAAAACAGTTAAACCTTTTTGGATAGATACCTCGTAGCTCTGCTGCGAGGAGTATCATTCTTAATGTTCATTTTATCTAAATGCCATTTATCAGTTGGCTTCCGCTCCCTCTTTCTGATAACATCTTGAAAATAAACTGCAAATTTGTTGCACCAAAATCTTACTGTCTCATGACTCAAAATAATACCTCAATATGCCATCTGTTCTTGAACATCTCGGTAGCTACTATTAAAACGATGATATAACCATACTGCATGGCTAATGATGCTTGCTGGAAAACGATGTCTCTTCGGAGCTTGAGTAATACGCATAATGGTGAAATTTAGAGATAAATGGTTACTGCTATTCTATAAATTATTCCATGCATTTGCTCAATACTTAATTTACATCTCTCTTAACTTGATGGTATGGACGCCAATGATAAGAAAGAACTTATCAACGGTTTTAAGTGATATTAAGATATCAAAGAACCAAAACCTAAGATAGGTTTGTAATTTTTAATAATTTTATAAAGGAGTCCATACCATGAGTAATTATAAAGTAATAGGAATTGATTTAGCAAAAAGAAAGTTGCATTTTGCAGCAATAAATTTAGACAATAAAGTTGTATTAAAAAAAGCAATGGATCGAAGAAGCTTTTTTGAAAATTTATCAACAATGTTTCCAGAGTCAGAAACCTTTGTATTTGAAGCTTGTGGTGGAGCTCATTATATGGCTCAAAGGCTTGAATCAATAGGACATAAAGCCATCTTGCTTAAACCTAAAGATGTGAAAGCATATGCAAAAACTCGACAAAAAAATGACATTAATGATTCAATTGCAATTTGCAAAGCATCATGTGATCCCGATTTAATACACGTCAAAGCTAAAACAATAGAAGAGCAAGAAATATCTTACCTGCATAAAGCAAGACAAAATATAATACAACAAAGGATTCAGTACAGCAACTCTCTGATGACTTCATTATTTGAATTTGGCTATTTGGTAACATGCGGAAAATCTACATTTGCAAAATCTTGTCAAAATTTTGTAAATTTTGCCCTAGAAGAAGGATTTATTAACAACACTATTGCTGAACAAATGTTGCTGGATTGTAAAGAAATTGAACAATTGATGATTCGTGAACAAAGCTTAGATAAAGAATTAGCAGCAAAGAATCGGAGTTCCAAGAAGGCAAAAATTTTAGAAACTATTCCAGGAATTGGTACAATTAACGCAAGTATTTTAAGCATCAAACCGGTTGAAGCATACGATTCTGCTAAGGATTTTGCTGCTTCACTTGGAATTGTCCCGAAACAAAATAGCACTGGAGGTAAGATTATTCTAGGAAGAATAACCAAGCAAGGTGATAGATATGCAAGAACAATGCTAATACAGGCTGGTAGGTCTTTATTGATGAGAAGCTATAAAACTAATCAGACATCAGGAGCGTTATCAGAATTTATTGAAAGATTAAAAGAAAAAGGGAAATCGTTCAATGTAATTGCAGTAGCTACAGCTAATAAATTGGCTAGAATCGCTTATGCCTGTCTGGTAAAGAACAGAAATTACCAATTGGTATAATAGTACTTAAGATTTAGGATAAATTATAAACTATATAATTTTTAAACTAGATAGGGGTAAAGAAATAAAAACAAAGTAGAATAATAAAACGGCGGGTTAAAGAGATAATACATAATCATTCTGGATGAAATCCGAGCTAACGTCATGGTACCTAGATACCGCTAACTTGAGTGAATCTCTCTAGGATCTTAGGCAGAATGCAGAAACCATTATGGCACTTTGATGCCGAATATATGACTGCTTCATTTATCATTAACTGTTTTTTATTTTTAGTACTTGTTTTTAACCAGGCGTCCATATATGACGGTGCCTTGATAGATTTAGTATTTGCTAACCTAACAATAAAACCTCAAAAGCTTGATTATACCTTGTGTTCGCCGTTTGATGTGTTTGTAAAAATACCGAAAAATGGAGAATGGTGGAGGCAAAGGGAATCGAACCCTTGACCCTCTGCGTGCAAAGCAGATGCTCTACCCCTGAGCTATGCCCCCAATATATGACTTATTATATAAGCTACTGAAGTGAAATTTTTATATTTGTGAGTAATTAAATCAAACTAAGCTAAATTTTTGACTAAGTTCCAAGGTAGCACTTGCCCGTTATTCCCTAATACCAAATCTCCAGAAGATTTAATTTCTGCAGCTAAAAAAGAAGAACCTTGTTGAGGGATATATTTTGAAGGTACGATTTCCTCACCTTTATAAAAATGTACTTTAGCTGATTCCCTAGCGGTTGGGTTGTTTTTAGAAGCAGTTTTTGCTTTAGACATAGCTTAATAATTTCTTTACTTAAATTAGATTTTTGTAGAATATAATTTTTTTTTGCTAGATTGTCAATAGTCGCTTAGCTTAAAAGATATATTATTTTAAAATTAGACTACATTTTTTAATGTTTAATGTCATTCCCGCGGAGGCGGGAATCCAGCGTAAATCGAGATAACCTACGCTTTTAATTTTAAAACTCGCTGTATTGATGCTTACTCCTCTGAATTCCCGCCTCCGCGGGAATGACATAGGATAGAGTATAACTACTTTTTAGCTTCGTTATTTGCAGCTGGAGGTAACATAATTTTTAAATCAGCTTTAGCTTCTAAATCGCTAATGTATTTTTTCAGTATTTCGGCTGCTAATACATTATCAATAGTCATTTTAGCTTCTTCTTTAGTTGGGATAGGTACAGGTTTTTTCTCAAGAACCTTAATGATATGCCAACCATAGTCAGTTTTTACTGGTGTTGAAACTTCGTTTACTTTTAAAGCAAAAGCTTTCTTTTCAAATTCAGGTACTAACTGTCCTGGTTGATTTAATAAAATATAACCGATTACACCACCATTTGTAGCTGAAGCTTTATCAAGAGAAGATTCTCCAGCAAGTTTAGCAAAATCTGCACCTTTATTTAATTTATTTTTTAAATCATTAGCTTCTTTTTCAGATTTAACTAAAATATGAGCAACTTTTATTTGTTCTTTACCTTTTAGGCTAGTTACATATTTGTTATATTCATCATCAAACATTTTATCAGTAAGATTAGATTTTACATAATTTTCTAATAATTCTTTTTGAGCTAATTGATTTTTTGCATTTTCAAGCTTTTCTTGGAATTCCTTAGAAGAGGTAATATTTGACTTTGCAACTTCTTCTTTTAACAAAATATTATTGACATAAATTCTTATCAATTTATCCTGATCTTGCGGTGGAAAATCGTCAAAATTTTTAATAGTTTCACCCGAAGGAAGATTAAGTTGCGGTTTAAATTCTTTCATTATTTGTGATTCTCTTACTTCACCATTTTTGTAAGTAGCAACTACTCTGTCTGAGTTATCTGCAAAAGCTATGCTAGAAAGCATACTAACGGATAAAAGTACAATTGATAGTTTTTTCATTATTTATGACTCATAATTTGTTAAATATAAGTTTAAATCCTATAAAAATAATAAATACCCGTCAACAGCTATTTTATAAATTTATTTATTAATAATTATTTACGGATTATTCTGCAACAAAATATATTCAAAACTTACGCTATGAGTGGAAGAGTGATAAATTATTGTAAGAATAAATGATACTCCTCGCAGCAGAGCTACGAGGTATCTATCCAAAAAGTTTTAACTGTTTTTGTTGAAATGCTTTATAAGAAGGTTTGCCTGAACCTTGATTTTTTACATAATTACGTAATTTCCGCTCATCACCATGTTTACCTACTGTGCTCATAAAATATCCTTTACTCCAAAACTCACTTCCCCATAATTTTTCTTTAAGATTTGGATATTTCTTAAACATTTCCTTAGATGTAATACTTTTTATGATTTGAGTTATTTTTGTTCGGCTATACATTAGTATTGACTGTAGTAAAAAATGTACATGATCTTTATCTACTCCTATTTCCAAAAATCTAATTTCATAACGAGCTTCTATGTCCTCACAAATTTTACATAAATAATCGTCTAGTTCCTCATTGAATATTACTCTTCTATACTTTGCCGGTGTTACTAAATGATATATTAGTACTGTGACATTATGACTTTTATGTATATAACTGCTTTCTTCCATGCATCTAGTATATCACGAAGCAGACCTTCGGGGAATTAAACCCTAAGAGATTAATTATAATGTCATTGATAATTTTATAAAATCACTTATATTTTAAGTACAAAAATATATTTAAGGATTTTGATGTTTTCTATATTGAAAAAAATTTTTGGTACGGCGAATGATCGTACGATAAAAAAACTATTTTCTGACATTGCAAAAATTAATTCACTTGAACCAGCAATTCAAAAATTATCAGATGAAGAATTAAAAAATAAAACTTTAGAATTTAAGGAAAAACTTAAAAATGGTGCTACTTTAGACGATATAGCGTATGAAGCATTTGCAGTAGTTAGAGAAGCTTCGAGAAGAGTATATGGGATGCGTCATTTTGACGTGCAGCTTATAGGTGGGTTGGTATTACATAGAGGAATGATTACCGAGATGCGTACAGGGGAGGGAAAGACTTTGGTCGCAACACTTCCTGCATATTTAAACGCTTTAGCTGGGAAAGGTGTACATGTAGTAACAGTTAATGATTACCTTGTCAGCCGTGACTCTGCTTCCATGGGTAAAATTTATAATTTTTTAGGTCTATCGGTTGGATGTATTATTGCTGGCATGCCAGATGAAGCTAAGCGAGAAGCTTATAACTCTGATATTACATATGCCACAAATAACGAGCTTGGCTTTGATTACCTAAGAGATAATATGAAATATAGCTTGCAGGAGCGGGTACTTCGTCCTTTTAACTTTGCTATTATCGATGAAGTAGATTCAATTTTAATAGATGAAGCAAGAACTCCTTTGGTTATTTCTGGTCCAGTTAATGATAATTCAGAGTTATATGGTAAAGTTGATAAGCTTGTACGTAGGCTTAATGTAAGTGATTTTGAAAAAGATGAAAAATTAAAAACTATCAATTTAACGGAAAGCGGCATTAGTCATGTAGAATCGCTTTTAAGCCAAGCAAATATTATAAAGCCCGATTCTGGATTATACGATTTTGAAAATTTAAGCTTAGTACATTACGTTAATCAGGCCCTTAGAGCTCACAACATGTTTACAATCGATGTGGATTATTTAGTACGTGATGGTAAAGTAATGATCATAGATGAGTTTACGGGACGTGTAATGGAAGGGCGTAGATATTCTGAAGGGCTACATCAAGCATTAGAGGCAAAAGAAAACGTAAAAATCCAAAACGAAAACCAAACGCTTGCATCTATTACTTTCCAAAATTATTTCCGTAATTACCCTAAATTATCAGGCATGACTGGTACAGCTATGACTGAAGCACCAGAGCTAAAAGACATATATAATCTTGATGTAGTAGCAGTGCCGACTCATAATAAAGTTACAAGACGTGACCTTGATGATGAAATTTATGGGAGCAAAAAAGAGAAATATGACGCTATTTTAAAGCTAATCAAAGATTGTTATGATCGTGGTCAGCCGGTGCTTGTCGGTACTGTAAGTATAGAAAAGTCAGAAGAAATTTCTAATATTTTAAATAAAAACAAAATACCTCATAAAGTATTAAATGCTAAGTTCCACGAGCAAGAAGCATTTATTATTGCCCAAGCTGGTAGGTTTAAAGCAGTAACAATTGCAACTAATATGGCAGGACGAGGCACTGATATTATGCTTGGCGGTAATCCTGAAATGCTGATAGAGCAGGTAGATAGAAAATCTTTAACTAATGCTGCTTATAAAGAAAAAGTAAATGAGATAAAAGCTCAAACAACTGAAGAAAAAAAGCAAGTAATTGCAGCAGGCGGGTTATTTGTAATAGGTACAGAACGCCATGAAAGCCGTAGAATAGATAACCAGCTACGTGGTAGATCAGGTAGGCAAGGTGACCCAGGTAATACTAAATTTTTCTTATCGCTTGATGACGATTTAATGCGTATTTTTGCCTCAGAACGTATTTCAGGGGTGCTTCGGACGCTTGGCTTGAAAGATGGTGAGGCTATACATCACCCAATGATTAGCCGATCACTTGAGAAAGCTCAGCAAAAAGTTGAGGGGCATAACTATGAAATACGTAAAAATTTATTACGTTTTGATGATGTGATGAATGATCAGCGTAAAATAATATATGAGCAAAGAACTGAAATTATTAAATCTAAAGATAGTTATGATTTCTTAAGTAGTACTACTGAAGAATTAGCTAAAAAGATAGTGCTAACTTTTATGACAGCGGGTTCTTATAGAGAAGATTGGGATATAGAGAATTTAAGCGTAGAGCTACACCGCACTTTTGCTATAAAGCTTGAGCAAAATCTAATAAGCAAAAATGATGTAACAGAAGAAGAAGTTACAAAAATTGTTATTCAAACAGCGGATAGTATATATAAGTCTAAGGAGGAAGCCTATAGTCCTGACTTAATGCATAATGCTGTAAAGTATATTTTATTAACTACTCTTGATCAGGTTTGGAAAGATCACTTGCATAGCTTAGATCACTTAAGACAAGGTATATCTCTTAGAGCTTATGCCCAAAAAGATCCTTTAAGTGAATATAAAAGAGAGGCATTTAACTTATTTGAGCATATGCTTAATAATCTAAAAGAACTCTTTATTCAAACAGTATATCACTTCCACATTGGCTTAAAGCATATTCAAAAAGAAGACGTATCGCTTGAAAATAAAAAGCTGCAAAATAATATGCATGAAAGTCGAGAAGATCCTGCATTTAGTAAATATAATGCAGGTAGTAACTTAGAAACTGATCTTAGACCTGTCATATCACGCATTAACCCAGAGGATAGAGACCCTAAAAACCCTATAAGCTGGGGAAAAGTATCGAGAAACGAGCTATGCCCTTGTGGTTCAGGTAAGAAATATAAATATTGCCACGGACTAAACGAGTAGGGAATTAAGTATTCCTAGTTGCATGGTTTCGATGTCATTCTTAGCTAAAAGCAGGAATCTAGTATAAAGCGAAATAACCTAAGCTTTATGCTAGATCTAGTTTCCAAGCCACGCTATGATATGACACCGATGAAGTTGCTAATATTACTACTTCGAATTATTAACTTTATTCTATGGGAGCATTCAAGCAATGCAAAAGGATTCAAAAATTAAAAAAATAACGCTTAAATATAGATGAAATAAAAAATAATATATAAAAATATCAAATAAATTTAAATTTGGGATTGACTAATCAATAATTTTATCTATAATCTAAGTTATCTAATAGTATTTGAACTCTACTATTAATATAAACCAAATCCAAGTGTAAGCTTTATGCTGGGATTCTGCTATTATAATTATTTTTAAAATAAGAAGTATAGCGGAAGTCGTTGTATTAATGGCTGAGCTTAATTCCCAGCACCTTATCCCTATTTTTTATTCAATTACATTTGAAGCCTATAAAGAGGCATCGTCATATATGGACGCCTGGTTAAAAACAAGTACTAAAAATAAAAAACAGTTAATGATAAATGAAGCAGTCATATATTCGGCATCAAAGTGCCATAATGGTTTCTGCATTCTGCCTAAGATCCTAGAGAACGCGAGTTTCGAATTAATATAGCATAGGATTTAGCATATCAAGAGAGATGTAATAGAAGGTTTATTATCAGACATTTGATAATTTATCAGTGCTGCAACCATATGCACAAAGGCATTTGTAACTGATCTATGCCTTGAATGCTCAAACTTCCCCAATAGTTTAATTTTACTAAACACAGATTCTATTAATGCTCTTTTAAGCAATAATATTTTATCCAACATAGACATAAGTTTATTTTTCATATTTTTCTTTACCCTAGTTACCATAAAAATTCCTTGCTCTAAAAGTTGTTGAAATAATTGTTGTGAAATATAACCACGATCTCCGAATACTTTACCAAAAAGATTTTTGATCATCAGTTCCAGCTGTTTTCTATCATCCTTATTGCCAGGGCTAAAAGATGCTTTAACTATACCACCGGCTCTATTAATTATTAGATGTAGTTTAAGTCCATAGAACCAACCTTTTGTTGTCTTACTGCGTGCTGCTATGCCGGCGAACACTTTATTCATTGAAATACGGTATCTCTTACATACCTCTATACTACTTGAATCTACAAAAGAAAGGCCATCACACTGATCCAAAATAGAATTAAATATCAGTACTAATAGTGGTAAATGTGGACCTATTATTTTTATAAATTGACTATAGCTTACTAATTGAAAATCTCTTTGATGATAAATCCATATTTGCTTCAGATAATAATTCTTAAAACAATCATAAGATGACTGCCAGTAGCCTATTATAATTGTTATTACCTCACTTCTGTTAAGTCGACTTTTAGGACCAGATTTGTTGTTATGGTTAGTAATTGAATTTGTATGCTTGTCTAATTCTTGAAAAAAATCATCGACGTAACAAAATATTTCTGTAAAATCCATTATCATAACGCGAATAGCGAATTAAAATGAATCAAAAATTAAGGAAAGAGTCTATAGAAGGTTTGATAGGAAGCAACTGGTAATTGATAAGAGAAGCGATCATGTGAGAGAAGGCATTTTTAACTGATCTATGCCTTGAATGCTCAAATTTATTTAACAATTTTATTTTGCTGATAACAGTTTCGACCAAAGCTCGTTTTAGCAGAAGTACTTTATCACTCAGAGGCATTAAAATATTTTTCATGCCTTTCTTAATTCGTGTAATAAGCTGAATATTTTTATCAAATAAATCATTAAATGACCCTTTACTTATATAACCACGATCACCAACCACCTTACCAAAAATATCTTTAACCATAGAAGAAAAATGTTTACGATCATCTTTATTGCCTGAGCTAAAAGATGCCTTTACTAAACCACCTTTTGGGTTTATGATTAAATGTAATTTCAATCCATAAAACCATCCTTTTGTTGTTTTTCCTCGAGCAGCTAAGCCATTAAAAACCTTATGTGAATAAATTCGATAATTTTTACAAACGCTAATTGATGTTGAATCTACAAATGAAGTACCATTACATTTATCAAATAAATGATTTAGTAAAATTGTTAAATGAGGTAGATATTCTCCTATCAATTTATTAAAATGTTCATAACAAACTAATTTAAAATCTTTAGAATGCATAGGTAAAATTATGTGTTTATAATAGTTTTTAAAGCAGTCTGACGATGATTGATAATAGCCTATTAATATGGTTAAAACTTCACTTTTAGTTAAAGAACTTTTTGGACCAGGTTTAGTTTTACTACTATTAATTACTAGAGTATTTCTATCAAAGTCTTTAAACAAATCATCGACAAAACAAAATAATGCGGTAAAATCAGTTTTCATAGGTTATTCTCTTTATTTTTCAAATCCAGAAAATAGCCTATGAACACTTATCCTGTCTACCTTTTCTTCTCCTCTATTTTATTCTTATTAATTCACTATTCGCGTTATCATAGGTTATTGCTCTTAAAGTTTTTTCAATAACCTATAAACTTTTTTCTTATACTATAAATACCATATTTTAATTAGCAATTTGTATTTTGTACTCACTTTATAACAAAAACAGTATTATCAATATCCCCGTAACCCACTGTTTATCAGCTATACAGCGACTTTTTGAATACGAAACTCGCGTTAGAGAGATTCACTCAAGTTAGCGGTATCTAGGTACCATGACGTTAGCTCGGATTTCATCCAGAATGATTATGTATTATCTCTTTAACCCGCCGTTTTATTATTCTACTTTGTTTTTATTTCTTTACCCCTATCTAGTTTAAAAATTATATAGTTTATAATTTATCCTAAATCTTAAGTACTATTATACCAATTGGTAATTTCTGTTCTTTACCAGACAGGCATAAGCGATTCTAGCCAATTTATTAGCTGTAGCTACTGCAATTACATTGAACGATTTCCCTTTTTCTTTTAATCTTTCAATAAATTCTGATAACGCTCCTGATGTCTGATTAGTTTTATAGCTTCTCATTGTCATTGCTAAAGTAAAAGGGACCAGTAAATTGCACGAAAAAGGGACCAGAGAATTTGGTGTAACCTAATAAGGTTATAATGTGCAATATTCACTAGATAATTAATTAAAATAAATATCTAGTGATACAATGATAAGAATAAATATGTACACAACAATTATCACCCTTTATAAGCAAGGCAATAGTCAAAGAAATATTGCCAAACTAACGAGAATAGACCGTAAAACAGTAAGAAAAATAGTAAACCGTTATGTAGAGTCTGGTACAGAATCTCCTGCACCCTATGAACGATCTTCAGCACTGGATTCTTGGCACGAACAAATAATTGAGTTATTAGAAAAGAATCTAAGTTACATAAGAATTTTTGAAGAGTTAAAAATTCAAGGTTATACAAAAAGTTATGGTTCGCTAACCCGTTATATCAAAAAATATAAGATACAAAATAACAGTTGCATTCGTTTTCATACTTTAGCAGGAGAGGAAGCACAAGTAGATTTTGGTGACATAGGCTTACAGTATAATTCTAAGGGGCGTAGAGTTAAAGCATATGTATTTAATATGCGTTTAAGTTATAGTCGCCTTGATTATTATGAAGTAGTGTTTGATCAAAGTTGTCAAACATGGATACAATGTCATATCAATGCATTTAATTATTTTGCTGGCAGTCCAAAAGTAATAAAACTTGATAATCTTAAAGCTGGAGTGGTAGATAGCAATTTCTATGAGCCCGTATATCAGAAGGAATACAAACGTTTAGCTGATCATTATGGAATTTTACTTTCTCCTTGTCGTGTATATCAACCTCAAGAAAAAGGCAAAGTAGAATCAGGAATAAAGTATGTCAAAAATAATTTTTTTGCTGGACGTAAATTTCATAGATATGAAGAATTAACACATGATCTTGCTAACTGGTTAAATAAAGCAAATAACCGAATACATGGTACTACTAAAAAAATTCCTCAGGAACTATTTGAGCAAGAAGAAAGTAATAATTTAATGCCTTTACCATTAGAAACGTTTGATTTGTCATCGTGGCATAATCGAAAAGTAGCAAAAGATTGTCATATCACCATAGATAATAATTATTATTCCGTACCGGCAAAATATATATACAGTGAGGTACTGGTACAATTATCACCAAAACTTGTTCAAATATTTTCTATCCAAAATGATTTAATAGCAAGGCACGTTAGAACAGATGGCAAAGGAATATTTACCACTAATCCGTCTCATTATGCCAAATATAAACGTCTATGCCCAGGTTTTATAGAATATAGTGAACATTATCAACAACAAATGCAGCAGATAGGAAATAATTGCAGTTTATTATTAGAGTTATTACAACAAACACGAGTAAATGATTGGCAACGTTGTGCTAGAGGTATTATTTCTTTACGTAAGGTTTACAATGATGAGTTAATAGATAAAGCTTGTCATAGAGCATTACATTACGGTATAAGTTCTTACTCTAAAATTAAAAATATCTTAAATAGTAATGCAGTAAACTTACCATTGCCAGAGTTTGGAGGTCAGAATGCAGAACTTGCTTAATGACCTACGTAGTTTTAGATTATCAGGTATAGTCAATAGCTTAAATGAAAGGATTATTTATGCTCAAAATAATAAACTAGGATTTAAAGAATTTCTCTCACTATTATGTGAAGATGAAAAATCTCACCGTAAGGATAATAATTACCGTCGTCGTAAAAGTGCTGCTAAATTACCAGTCACTAAAAATTTAGAAGACTTTGATTTTCAGTTCCAACCAAGTATTGATGCCAAAGTAATAAGTGATTTATCTACTTGTGATTATATTAATACTAAGGGCAATGTCATATTCATAGGTAATTCTGGAACTGGCAAAACTCATCTTGCTATTGGATTAGCATTAAAAGCTTTAACACGAGAATACTCTGTATATTTTACTACGGTATCGGATATGCTTTATAATTTACATATTGCAAGAGCAGATAATAGCTATCACAAAAAAGTTAAATTACTCTTATCATTTGACTTATTAATTCTTGATGAGTTAGGTTTTAAGCAATTACCAAAACATTCAGTAGATGATTTTTTTAATATTATTGCTAAACGATATGAAAATAAATCTACCATTATTACCACAAACAAGGATTTTGAAAGATGGAATGAAATATTTGCTGATGAGTTATTAACTCATGCAATTATTGATCGAGTAGTACATCATGCACATATACTAAACATCACAGGTAAAAGTTATCGTATTAATAACTATAAATTTGGAGGTCATTTGACATAAAAATTTTTACATATAGTGGTCCCTTTTTCGTGCAATTTACTGGTCCCTTTTTATTTGACAATGACAATCACCTGGAGGAGTGAGATCAATTTGGTTACGTAATGATTTAAACAATATCAATAAAAGGCTTAAAGCATTAGAAGCAAGGATGGCTCAGGATGGTATTGTACTTACTGAATCTCAGTTACAAGTACTAGAGAAACGACGTAGCGAAAAAGAAGCCCATGGCGAGATTGAGACACAGCATTCAGGTTATCTAGGATGCCAAGATACATATTATGTAGGAAATTTTAAGGGTATAGGTAAGGTTTATTCTCAGGTATTTATTGATAGCTATAGCAGAGTAGCTGATGCTAAACTATATATACTGATAAAACAGCTTTAACTGCTGCTGATATGCTTAATGACCGCGTGTTACCATGGTATGAAACTCAAGGCATACCAATACTTCGTATTCTGACAGATTGTGGGTCAGAATATAAGGGAAATATAGAGCATCATGCTTTTGAATTATTTCTAAGTATCGAAGGTATAGAACATACTATTACTAAAGCATATTCTCCTCAAACAAATGGTATGTGTGAACGTTTTAATAAAACTATGAAACAAGAATTCTTTGATACAGCTATGCGGAAAAAGATCTACACTGATCTTGATGATTTACAATTAGATCTTGATATTTGGTTAGAGCATTTCAATAATGAGCGACCACATTCAGGAAAATATTGTTATGGTAAAACGCCTATGCAAACTTTTAAGGATAGTAAGAAATTAGCTATTGAAAAGAACAATGAAATCTTATATCTTGAATACTTGTCTGACAGTCATAATTTATCAGATATTCAGATATAATTTTTATAGTGTCTGTAGGATCAAATCTTGACTTCTACACATAAATACTCTAAAAAAGAAATTATTTCAGTAGTAAGAGTTATATTATCTACTACGGAATTTACATTTGAGCAAGCTGAAATATTATGGCTCTCTCTCAATGATTATGAAAAATATAATGCTGACTTTTCAGATATTTTATTGAGTAAAATTAATAAAATATCTGGGTGTGATTTTACTATAAGCTTTGATAGTAAAGCTTTAAATTTAAAAGAGTTTGATGACCCTATTAATATCCTTAGAGAAAGATAAATAGCAATACTTTTAACCATGCGTTCTATGCTTACGTGGAGCATATTTATCTTGAACTTTTATTGCAGCACTTTTATTTTTATTTATAAACGATTCTAAATCTTCTTTAGTAAATTTGAACTTAGCAATATTTTCATCATAAGTTTTAGTTTTATTAAACCTTGTATCTTTGTTTTTATCTATAGCAAATACCTCTATAAAACTTTCTTTTACTTTATTAGAAGTGCTTAAATCATTCAATACATGTAATAAAGCTTTTACTGAGTTTGTATTGTCTTTTAATGTACCATTGTGACTAGTTGCAACCGCTATTACATATTCTGTAAGAAGCGGTTGTAAATTTTCTTCAGTTAGTGCATTAACATTACAAAATGATAATAGTATTTTTGCTTTATCATTATGATTTTCAACAATTCCTTGCTGCCATTTAGAATCATTATTTTCCTTTGATGGAATAAACATCTCTAACAACTTAGCACCAAAGGTTTTATTTAAATTCTTGTTGTCATAAACTTCATAAACATTTAATAGGAATTTTTGGCATTCAAGCATTTTATCTTTTTCTTTAGCAAGCCCATGATTATTGGCATATTCCATAGTTTGGCAATATCCTTTAATATGTAGATAATTAGCATATTTTTGGGCATTTTTGAAATCAAGAGTATCAATTCCTTGAGTATCTAAAACAACAGTATTTAAAGCATTTTCACGTAGCTGTTCATTTGTTTCTTTTAGAGTATCGGTATATTTAAATTTTCCGCCTATTTTTGCAAGCATTTTAAATAATACGTCAGCTAAAAATTTTACAATTTCACCTGGACTTTTAAATTCTTTAGCACTATATATCGCAATATTTGCATCCGCTTCCATACCAACACCAAAAGCCATAGAAAGAGTTCTTCCTTGCTTTTTAGCTAATATAATTTCATCTGTATCATTCGTTATTTCTTTTACATCAAATTCTGGTTCATTATCTTTAAAATATTTTGTCGGGACATTATCTAAATAACCACCATCAACATATTTTTTACCATTAATTTCTACAGGTTCAAAAACAAGTGGGATAGAAGCAGAAGCACGGCATGCTAAAGCAACTTCAACATCAGGCGTATTAAGGCTGCTAAAAATAGTTAGCACGCCTGCATCTTTCTCAACAGCTGTAACCACTAAATCTTTATAGCTAGCAGGATCATATTTTCGAAGTAATGCTAAGTCTCTAAAATATATTTTACCGCCGCTTTTATGCCTTTCTCTTAACTTATCTAAAGCTTCATCATCTTTGACAATTTTAATATCTGGTCTTTGTAAAAAATCACCTACATTATCTTTTATAGTTTTATCAAGCAAATCATATAAAGGTTTACCATCTTTATTTAATTGCAAAACGCCAGCAGAAAATCCTTTTTGCCCTAATAAATCTTGTAAATTAGTGGTTTTAGATATTTCTTCAAATCGTTCAGGCTTAGTCCCGAACGCTACAATTGCTGCAGTTATAGCACCAGCTGATGAACCTGCAACAGCTTTTACATTATCTAAAAGATCAGCTTTTTTTAGTGCAGCATAAACACCTGAATATATAGCCCCTTTAGCTCCACCGCCACTAAAAGCTACATATTCTATAAGAGCTTCTTTAGAATTTTCTATATTTTTAACTGGAATTTCTTGAACTTCTTTTAGATCGTCTATATATTTGACTTGATTTCCTTGAACTTCCTTTAAATCAATAATAGGTTTAATGAAATTTCGATTTTTTCTAAAGTTTTCTATTTCTGTCATAATTTATATTTATTTAGTTAAATTATTTTCTACGAATTCCCAATTGATCATATGTTTAATGAAAATGTCGACGTAATCAGGACGTTTATTACGATAATCAATATAATAAGCATGCTCCCAAACATCACATGCAAGAAGCGGTTGCATACCATTAGCTATAGGCGTACCAGCATTTGCAGTTTTTACAATTTGTAACCTATTGTTATGACATACAAGCCAAGCCCAGCCACTACCGAACTGCCCCATTGCTTCCGCTTTAAACTGCTCACAAAACTCTTCAAAACTACCAAAATCCTCATTGATTTGGTTTAATATCTTACCACTTGGCTTTCCTCCACCATTTGGTTTTATTGAATGCCAAAAAAATGTATGATTCCAAACTTGTGCAGCATTATTAAAAATTGTAATATTCTGATTTTGTGATGACCATTCTATAATTTCTTCTAAATTCTTTTTTTGTAATTCTTCTTTATCTTTTAGCAAATTATTTAAATTCTGCACGTAAGAATTATGATGTTTGCCATGATGATATTCAAAAGTTTCAGCAGTAAAATGTGGTTTAAAACTTTCTTTGTCATAAGGTAAATTAGGTAGCACAAAGGGATAGGAAGTTTGATTAGATTTATCACAATATGTCATGTTATTTTTCTCCTGTTTATTATTAGTCTCTAGAAAAAATATATAGAGAATAGTTTTTTGTACGAATAATCAAAAAACTTATATCATATATAAGCATACTGTATTTACTAAAACTAATAAATAAAAAAATAATAAGGAAAATAATATAGAGATAGTAATACTTTAAAGGCACATTGCTTGCGGAATTTGATTCTACTACCTCGCGTCATTCTACAATACTTAATATTTTTTAGAATTACTTAAGTATGAACGTATAGCAATCTTTGCTTCCTTATCGCTAGTAACTACTGGCAAAAAAATCGTTTTATAGTCAACTATTTCTTCAGCTGCATAACTCAAATTAAAAAACAATATTATAGAAATAAAACTTAAAATTTTTCTCATTGCTCCCTATTTATAACGCTTGTATAAAACTCTACGATCTTATATTTTACCGCTATTGGATCATTCATTAAATTAACAGCTCCCCTAAATTCTGCCGAGTTAGGCAGCCCACTACTATACCAATCCATATGTTTACGAGCGATAGACACACCCGCAGATTCGCCATAATAATCGACGATAGCCTGATAATGCTCAAGTACTACATCTAATTGACTCTCTATAGAGGGTGCCGGTTTTTCCTCACCTGTTTTAAGATAGTGGTCAATTTGCGAAATAAGCCAAGGTTTGCCATATGCCCCTCTACCGACCATAACCCCATCTGCACCGGATTTCTCTAATGCTTCTTTAGCTTTGGTAAAATTAGTGATATCGCCATTAGCAATAACTGGAATTTTTACTGCTTCTTTAACGTTTCTGATGAACTCCCAGTCGGCATTACCTGAATAAAATTGACATCTAGTTCTGCCGTGAACTGTCACCATTTGAATCCCTGAATCTTCTGCAATCTTAGCTAGCGTTGGAGCGTTTTTTGTCTGATCATCCCAGCCCATACGCATTTTAACAGTTACAGGAATTTTTACTGCTTTAACAGCTGCTTCAAAAATCTTAGCCGCAAGCCCTTCATCTCTCATCAAAGCCGAACCTGAATAGCCATTTACTACCTTTTTCGCTGGACAACCAAAATTCAGATCAATAATTTTTGCTCCCATATCCTCGTTCATCTTAGCAGCTTCAGCTATAACGTTTGGCTCACAACCGGCAAGCTGTACGCAGGCACTTGTTGCATCGTCTTGCATAATAGAACATTTTTGCAGTGACTGCCTAGATTCTACAATCATCGCTCTACTTGCAATCATTTCTGACACCACAAGCCCCGCACCAAATCTTTTCACTAATCTTCTAAATTCCAAGTCCGTCACACCGGACATCGGAGCAAGGATTACGTTTGAAGTGAGTTCAATATTACCAATCTTAATCATAAAAAATGCTGTATAAATAATTATGTATACCTTTAATACTTCAAGATTTGGCAAGCCAAATTTCGGGATTCGTCTGTGCTCACGTAGTTTATCTACGTTCCGCAGAGTCACCGCTTATTTGACCTACCAACTTTTGAAGTATTTGCGGTATATTATACTATAATTTCTTATTTTTGTCTAATACTAGTAATTTAGGAATAGACAAAAGCCAATTAATCTATTATAAGGATTAGATTACTTTTCTTTATATACATTGTTGTATAAAATCATTAATGAAGATATACATCGCAAATAAATAAAAAAGTATACGACGATCAACTTCAAAAAGAGCAAGTAGTCTAAAGCCCTCGGAGTGCAGCGTACATGCAAGTAACGTGAGTACCGCAGATCTTATAAGACGACGTAGCCAATTTTCGAAGTTCATCAAGTGTACGGTCATGTAGCTCAGTTGGTAGAGCAAAGGACTGAAAATCCTTGTGTCGTTGGTTCGATTCCGACCATGGCCACCACTTCTTAATCACTCCCCATTAATTAGCTTTTAAAAGTAATTGATTTTATTAAGACCAGAAATAATTTTCATTACTTTTTAAGACTTTTATATCTAGAGCAAAATCATTCTCATCATAGATAAAAATTTTAAATGATACTCCTCGCAGCAGAGCTACGAGGTATCTATCCAAAAAGTTTTAACTGTTTTTGTTGAAATGCTTTATAAGAAGGTTTGCCTGAACCTTGATTTTTTACATAATTACGTAATTTCCGCTCATCACCATGTTTACCTACTGTGCTCATAAAATATCCTTTACTCCAAAACTCACTTCCCCATAATTTTTCTTTAAGATTTGGATATTTCTTAAACATTTCCTTAGATGTAATACTTTTTATGATTTGAGTTATTTTTGTTGGGCTATACATTGGTATTGACTGTAGTAAAAAATGTACATGTTCTTTATCTACTCCTATTTCCAAAAATCTAATTTCATAACGAGCCTCTATGTCCTCACAAATTTTACATAAATAATCGTCTAGTTCCTCATTGAATATTACTCTTCTATACTTTGCCGGTGTTACTAAATGATATATTAGTACTGTGACATTATCACTTTTATGTATATAACTGCTTTCTTCCATGCATCTAGTATATCACGAAGCAGACCTTCGGGGAATTAAACCCTAAGAGATTAATTTGAGATATGATAAAGTACCAAAAATAATAGAACGAAATAAACCAAAATAAGATTTTGGCAATTGTTTATCAATTATAAGTATAGTTTATTGCATGGCGATTTAAATAAACTACGAATTAAAGTATAATAAGCATAAGATTTATAGGGTTTCTTAGCTAAAATAAACTCTATCATTAAATCCCTATCTAAACCATTGGGATAAATTTCCCGTAATAATTCTTCGTTTTTAATAATAAAATCTAAATATGGTTCAATAAGGGTTATTCTTTTTTCTACAATATTGTTCATAACGGTTTAATCTCCTTTAAATTAATTTAATTTTGATCACCAAAAAGCAAAACTTATTTGGTGACCGGGGAGTTAGAAACACCGTAAGAACAACAGCTATAATAGGCTTTAGGCTTAAAGCAAATGCTATAAGCCCTGAACATACCCTACTATCCCCCCGATCAAAAAAAATCGAGGATTACATTTTTACGATAAAATGATAAATCGGTTCTTAAGAGGTTTCTACACTCCAGAACAGCCTTTAGCTGCCCCAAAAAGATTCTAAGCAAAACTTTAAATAAGTCAATCTGATTTTATAAGTTTTGTTTAATGTATTGATAGTTGCGTAGGTCGAAAAACGTCCTTAGTGTCATCCCGTGGCAGTATTACCCATGTGGCGACATGTCCAATTTTTTAAATAAAATGAGTATATGTTGGATTAGATGAGTGATTGCAGTAGCTTGTAAAAATCAGCAGCCAAGAAAAGCGATCCGGTTATTACGATATTTGCTTTATTATCGCCGTTTATTTTTTTTATGTCCATAATTGCTTCTTCAAGGCTTTCACTAGCAGTAAAATCGATACCGGTTTTATTTGCCTCTAAAGCTATTGTTTCTGCATTATAGCTTAATACTTCAGATAAAACTTTAACACTATAACCTTTAATTGCCAAATCTTTAAAGTAAGCACAAAACTCTTCTATATTGCGGTTTTTAGTCATGCCGAGTATTAAATATATCGGTGATTTTAAATTATCATGAATCCACGCTGTTAAGGCTTGTGCTCCACTATTATTATGAGCTCCATCCACCCAAATTTGTACGTTATCACCTATTAATCTAGAATATTTTTGCGGATTAATTTTCTCAATTCTAGCAGACCAAATAGTATTTTGTAGACCTTTAGAAATAGCCTCATTATTAATATTAAATTGCTTATTAATAAGACTTATTAGTGCAATAACGCTTGCTGCATTGATTAATTGATGATCACCGGCTAAAGAGGGACCAGGAAATTCATGTGTAAAATTTCGTGATGAGTAAATAAATCCATTATCCGTTTTCTGTATGCCGAAATCATACTCATAACAAAAGGTGGGAGCTGCTAAATTTTCTGCCTTTGCAAATAATATTTCATGAACTTCGGGAACTTGCACGCTTATAACACAAGGCACGCCCTGCTTCATGATGCCAGCTTTTTCAAAAGCTATCAACGGCAATGTTGACCCTAGCATATGCATATGATCATATGAGATGGGAGTAATTAACGTAATTAATGGCTGATCTATTACATTTGTTGCATCTAACCTACCACCCAGCCCTGTTTCTAAAATTAATATATCAGCTTTATTACTTGCAAATGCTAGAAAAGCTGCCGCCGTAGTTCCTTCAAAAAAACTAGGTTCAATATTGAACTTCTCGCATACTACCCTCACCTGCTCACAAACTTGCCATAATTCATTATCTGAGATTTTCTCGCCTGCTACTATAATTCGCTCGTTAAATTCTAATAAATGTGGGGAAGTGTAGCAATGTACTTTATAGCCGGCAGTCGCAAAAATGCTTTTTAGCATAGCACTGCTTGAGCCTTTGCCATTCGTACCTGCTATATGTATTACAGGAGGAAGCCTTAAGTGAGGATCACCTAAAGCTTTTAAAAGACTATTTATATTTTCAAGATCGTATTTAATTTGATTTTTCCAGTTTGGTTTTGGTACTGGAAAGTGCGGCATAAACATTTTTATTGGTTTTTTTAGGAACAATAGAGTTATATAATACTAAAAAGGCTTAAGATAGGTTTAAAGAAATATTTATCAATAACTAATCTAAATCTTGACAATATTTTAGGGCTTTATTCAATTCTATTATTTCTTTAGAGGATAATTTACCAATTTTCATATTAATTTTATCAACCATAATACAAGATTGTGACTTAAGACCATTTAACTTTGTAGGATTTAATGGCAAACGATAATTTGAGGTATTTATTAGATAGCTTGTTATAGGGCAAACTAATATACTTGAAAGAGTTTTATTTAGTGAATTAGATTGGACAATAACAGCAGGACGAGGCTTGCCATAATTTCCACTTAACACACAGACTACAATATCACCTTTCTTAATTTCTGTTTTGTCCATTAATCTCTTAGGGTTTAATTCCCCGAAGGTCTGCTTCGTGATATACTAGATGCATGGAAGAAAGCAGTTATATACATAAAAGTGATAATGTCACAGTACTAATATATCATTTAGTAACACCGGCAAAGTATAGAAGAGTAATATTCAAAGAGGAACTAGACGATTATTTATGTAAAATTTGTGAGGACATAGAAGCTCGTTATGAAATTAGATTTTTGGAAATAGGAGTAGATAAAGAACATGTACATTTTTTACTACAGTCAATACCAATGTATAGCCCAACAAAAATAACTCAAATCATAAAAAGTATTACATCTAAGGAAATGTTTAAGAAATATCCAAATCTTAAAGAAAAATTATGGGGAAGTGAGTTTTGGAGTAAAGGATATTTTATGAGCACAGTAGGTAAACATGGTGATGAGCGGAAATTACGTAATTATGTAAAAAATCAAGGTTCAGGCAAACCTTCTTATAAAGCATTTCAACAAAAACAGTTAAAACTTTTTGGATAGATACCTCGTAGCTCTGCTGCGAGGAGTATCATTTAAATCCAATCTTTGTGATCTTGATTTGCTTCCCATTCTTCTTCTAGATTTTTTTGTTTACTAGCTAATAAAGATTGTCGTTTGGCTTCATTAGCTAATTTTTTACTTTCTGATTCAACAAATAAACGTATAGCTTCATTAACCAACTCTTGTATATCACGATGTGATAAATTAGCTAAATGATACTCCTCGCAGCAGAGCTACGAGGTATCTATCCAAAAAGTTTTAACTGTTTTTGTTGAAATGCTTTATAAGAAGGTTTGCCTGAACCTTGATTTTTTACATAATTACGTAATTTCCGCTCATCACCATGTTTACCTACTGTGCTCATAAAATATCCTTTACTCCAAAACTCACTTCCCCATAATTTTTCTTTAAGATTTGGATATTTCTTAAACATTTCCTTAGATGTAATACTTTTTATGATTTGAGTTATTTTTGTTGGGCTATACATTAGTATTGACTGTAGTAAAAAATGTACATGTTCTTTATCTACTCCTATTTCCAAAAATCTAATTTCATAACGAGCTTCTATGTCCTCACAAATTTTACATAAATAATCGTCTAGTTCCTCTTTGAATATTACTCTTCTATACTTTGCCGGTGTTACTAAATGATATATTAGTACTGTGACATTATCACTTTTATGTATATAACTGCTTTCTTCCATGCATCTAGTATATCACGAAGCAGACCTTCGGGGAATTAAACCCTAAGAGATTAATGTAAGCGCTTTGCTTAATTGCGGCTCTAATTGCAGATTAGTTAAAGTATTTTTTTGGCCGAGTAGAAATCATAGCTCTTACCATCCTTTAATTAATAAAGTTTCATTGCTATGATAGCCCTCACACAACCGTGCTTGTGGTTTTCCCACACACGGCTCTTCAATATAGCTATTCTGCTTTGAAGTAGTACCATATAAAGAAAACTTTATTTTTGGCATTGGTAGCGGATTCCACTGCAAATAGTTATTAAACCATTTATAGCTTACTTTTCTACTACCTCTTCGGTTTATCCACTTATGTACCATTTGTACAGTTCTATAGTAAAACTTAGAGATCGATTGAAAATTACCGCTAATACCATAATAATTATAATGTCCTGTTAGTTTTGATTTTAGTGTTGGCCACCATTCTTTCAAAGCTATTTGAGATCTTATTGACTTTAACCATTCTTGAGTTTCTTTTAGTTTTCTTGCAAAACTACTCTTCATTGTCTTATGACCCATTACAAAGTATCCTTGCCTACTTTTTCCACAATAGTGAGTAAAACCAAGAAAGTTAAATGTCTCCACTTTCTCTTTCCTTTTACTTGCTAGTTGCCAAGGGCGTCTACCAAACTTAACCTTCCTTGTTTTCTCTTCTGATATGCTTAATCCAAAAGCTTTTATCCTATCTTGTAGTAAGTTTAAAAATTCTTCTGCATCTTTAGCACTTTCACTACACACCACAAAATCATCACAGTATCTTATTAACTCTACATAGCCTTTAGCTTTTGACTTAAAGACTTTCTCAAACCATAGATCTAAGACATAATGTAAGTAAATATTTGCAAGTATTGGACTTGCTACTGAGCCTTGCGGTGTACCTTGATCACTGCTACTAACAACACCATCCTTAGTTGCTCCAGCTTTTAAAAGCCTTCTTATTAGCCACATAAAATTCTTGTCTAATATTCTTTCTTCTAAACACCTTTGCAACCAATAATGATTTATGTTATCGAAAAATTTTCTAATATCAACTTCTACAACATAGTTGATTGGCTTTTTCATCACTACTTCATTTAAGGCTTTTATTACTGAATGACAGCTTAAGTTAGGACGAAATCCATAAGAGCATTTTAGAAAATCTTGTTCATATATTGCTTCTAACAATTTCTTCACTGCTAATTGCACTATTTTATCTTCAACTGTTGAAATACCAAGCCCTCGCTTTTCTCTGCTGTTAATTTTAGGTATATATACCATTCTAACTGCACTAGCTCTGTAGCTTCTATCTTTTAGTCTCTGCACAAGGTTTTCTACATTCTCCTCTAGATTCTTGCCATATTCTTCAACCGTTACTTCATCTATGCCACAAGCTCTGTTCTTTTTCAGCTCTTTGTAACATTTAATAAGATTCTCCTTATTTACATGATGCACAAGTGCTGTAAATTTTAGCTTCTTATCTTCCTTAGCTTTAGCAGATATAAGTTTAAGTTTACTTTCCATTCTACTCTCTAACCTCCGTGTATTAGTGAATTAAGCGTACTTATACTAACGCTATATTGCTGACCCCTTCCCCATGTACATGGCTTTCCCATGCTCAGAGTACTATGAGTCAGTCCGACTTCCATTGTATCATCCTTTAATTCTTGCTCTTAACAGCTTGTTTTAAAGTACTAACTTGCGTAAGAATACAATGGATCTCCTAGGTTCAGGTAAATTCCATCTTGTAGCGTGTCATGGCCTGCGACTCCGGTAGAGCGATAGTTGCTTGCCTTACCGCAACTACACATCCTGTTTTCCATGAAATGAAGCATGTCAACCTCTACGATATCGTATATTTCGGAGCTTATATCCTTCACTTGCGTTACAACCCACTACATCCCTCCTCTCAGCTTCACATAATTCGTTACCTCCATATATGTGAAATTTGGTTCTACGCTGTTGGCTAAACTTTACGTAGGTTGGATTTTCACCAACTGTAATTTACCCGCTTTGCCTAGCACCATCATTTTATACCTACACAACATAATTGATAATATAATTATAACATATTATATTATCAATTACACTGTATTTGAATTACATGTTGTTAACATTTCTATATTGAGCTTTTTGAAATATAGCCAATTCTTCAAGTTCTAACTAAGTAGATTTAATTTTTGGCTTTACCACATTAATAAGCCCAATTAGTAATATTGATTTTATAATACCTGGTATTATAAAAGGTAACACACCGCCGTAAAATGCACCACTTGCTCCTATTAATTTAGTAAGCCACATCCAACCTAAGCTCATAATAATAATATTACCGATTAAACATAATGATATTTGATTTAACAATTTATTAGAAGTAAAAATTTTATCTTTTAAGCTTGCCATAACATATACAGCAATTAAAAAGCCTGCTAAATATCCGGCTGTAGGACCAAATAATATATAAGCTCCGCTGGAAAATTCTCCGAATACCGGCACTCCTACTACGCCAAGAGTTATATAAGATAATATAGTTAAAGGAGCTGTAGTTTTATTATAAGTAAGTCCGATAAACATAACCGCAACGGTTTGCAATGAAATAAATATAGGTTTCATAGGTATTATTATTTGTGAACAAATTGCAAGCAACGCTACTCCTAAAGCTACTTCTATTACTTGCCTTTTAATTACTGGGAAAGAGATTGAACTAAGCTGCATAAGCTACCTCATATTTTATTTTTAAGTAAATAGAACGATCTAAGTTCCTTGTCAACAAACGAAAATAATTAATTTTAATTTTATATATTTTTTAACTAATTTTTTATTCAATAATTCATAATAGTGTCATTTTTATATATACTAGTAAAAATAGTATTAAATAAGAAAAGTAAAAGTAATAATTATATTTATTAAATTAATAACACATGTTAATTTAAATTAAGAAATAAATATTCATTGAGATTTTTATGAAACAAAAACAATTTATTCAAAATGGTAAAATAAACAAAAGCTTAGTTACATTTTATAATGATTTATTAAAAAGCAACCTACTAAAACAAAAAGGAGGTTTTAGTATAACTTACAAATCTATTAGCCCTGATAGTAAAGAAGCAAAGATAATAATAAAAGAAGTTGACCCTATAAGTAAAGAATTTAAAGGTAATTACGAAGTTAGTTTTTATCAAGAAAGCGATGCCTTTTTATATCATATAATTGGTAATTCAAAAGAAAATATGGAAGTTCTAGGAGAAGTATTCAATAGCTTATAATAAATTAAGGGGTTAATCTCTTAGGGTTTAATTCCCCGAAGGTCTGCTTCGTGATATACTAGATGCATGGAAGAAAGCAGTTATATACATAAAAGTGATAATGTCACAGTACTAATATATCATTTAGTAACACCGGCAAAGTATAGAAGAGTAATATTCAAAGAGGAACTAGACGATTATTTATGTAAAATTTGTGAGGACATAGAGGCTCGTTATGAAATTAGATTTTTGGAAATAGGAGTAGATAAAGAACATGTACATTTTTTACTACAGTCAATACTAATGTATAGCCCAACAAAAATAACTCAAATCATAAAAAGTATTACATCTAAGGAAATGTTTAAGAAATATCCAAATCTTAAAGAAAAATTATGGGGAAGTGAGTTTTGGAGTAAAGGATATTTTATGAGCACAGTATGTAAACATGGTGATGAGCGGAAATTACGTAATTATGTAAAAAATCAAGGTTCAGGCAAACCTTCTTATAAAGCATTTCAACAAAAACAGTTAAAACTTTTTGGATAGATACCTCGTAGCTCTGCTGCGAGGAGTATCATTATGAAAGAAAAAAATAATACTATTATTGATATAGAAGAATTTAATAAAAGCAAGGATACAAAAATTTCTGGAGTAAACTCTGGTTTTATAAAACATATAAATGATGGACCAAGCAAAGGTACTTATATGTTTAAACCTATGATAAAATCCGAAGAAATTATCGAGGAACAAGGACCTAAATATCGCCAAGACGAATATGATGAAAAAATAGAACGCAGTAGTGCTTTAATTGAATATACTTTTGGCGGTGTGTTCAAGCAGTACTAAAAGACCAAGCTCCTATAATAGGTTTAGCAATAGATAAGGAAAAAGATGAAGTATTTATGACTTCAAAGTTTTTAGATAATTTTGTTCCAATTGACGTATTTTGCAAAGACAACCAACAAAAATTAGATAATGGGGCCGTTGAAAGATAATTTTTGATAGTAAAATAAGAGGAAAGGAGGTAATAAATATTTTAAAAAAGAAATTCTGTTTAATATAGAGATAAATGTTATTCAATAGTGTAGTAATTTAATAGAGATTTGTTTACAGAGTTAGAATTTTTATTAATAAATTTCTTTAAGCCATTAAAGTTGTTAAAACCACTAATCGTTTTAAATTAAAACATATGGCATTCATAAATTCGGAGAATTGATTTTTGGCAATTCCTATATATCTAACCCGCTTATTATCTTTTGAAAATACCATCTCGAAAGGTGCTCTGATTTTCGTATAATATTTATCAAGGTCAAAATTCTTATCTTTCATATTATTTTTCTTTATTGCACAAAGATGGACTCCCTTTTTAGCTGCTGCATTCTTGGTAGAGATTGTACAATAACCTTTATCAACATATGTAGCACCAGAACTTGGCATAACATGCTTAAAACCTTTGCTATCGGTAACATTTGCAGGGGTAACTGCAACCTTATTGATCATGCCTGATTGAATATCAACACTCACATGTTTTTTATAACCATACCAAAATTTATTCCCTCCCTTACAGCCAATTTTGGCTTGTTTATCCTTTGCAACCTTAGGCAAAGTCTCATTATTCAATTTATCATATTTTTGTGCTCTTAGTTTATCACGTTCCTCCCAGAGATTAGCTTTTGAGATTAAATGAGAAGCATCTACAAATTATCATATTTTTGTGCTCTTAGTTTATCACGTTCCTCCCAGAGATTAGCTTTTGAGATTAAATGAGAAGCATCTACAAATTATCATATTTTTGTGCTCTTAGTTTATCACGTTCCTCCCAGAGATTAGCTTTTGAGATTAAATGAGAAGCATCTACAAAGGTAAATACTTCACCCATATAGCCTTGTACTCGTAGTTGATCGCGGAATTTTGTAAATATTTTTGATAGTAAATTAGTACCTATTTTTTTACGTATTTTACTAAATACACTATAATCAGGTGTCTTTTCTGTAAGAGCAAAATTACAAAACCATTTCGCCGCTGTGCTATCAGCTAAATAACGTTCTAATTCCCGATCAGATAAGTCTTCCATAAATTGTAGCAGCAAACATTTAAACAGCCTCTCTATACCATATCCTTTATAATTAGCTTCGCATTCTAATGCTAATAACTCAGCTTCAACTGCTTTGAATTTGAATAAACTTTTGAATTTACGATATTGATGATCCGCATTTACTAACTCATCTAAACTTACCATTAGCATTTGATACTCTGACATATAAACATATTTTTTATTTTTTTATTATACCTGCTACCCTCTCATCTCGCAACAGTCCCATAATGGTGAAATAATTATAGAAGGGCTAGAAAAGGCTGTTGTCACTTCTTTATATTGTGGGGATAGTGATTTAAATCCAGGTAATTTAGGAATAATAACTAAGCAAGAAAATGGTATAACAAAAAATATTCAAAACTTACGCTATGTTTTATGATAAATGGTTTAATACTGGGGTTTTATTGTCCCAAATTTGGGAGAAAAACCCCGCACTTGCAGTGCGTCGTTTTAACATATAGAATGTGGTGATGCAGTATTACAAAAAGATAAGCCATACAGTGTACGATTGCACTTATCATATAGTATGGGTGACCAAATATCGATATAATATATTGGTTGGTGATATTGGTAGGAGAGTCAAGGACCTAATCCAAGAGATATGTAAGGATAATGGTGTAGAGATATTAAGAGGGAAGATAGCTTCAAATCATGTACATATCTATGTATCTGTGCCACCTTATCAAAGTATTAGTAAGGTAGTACAGTATTTAAAAGGAAAGAGTTCAAGGAAGATTCAGCAAGCATTTCCAGAATTAAGGAGACAGTATTGGGGTAAACACTTATGGGCTGTTGGATATTTTGTCAGAACAACAGGTAATGTTACTGACGAAATGATCAAGGATTATATTGATAAACATGAATCGAGAGATGATAAGTTTGGAAACTTTCAAGTTGAAAACTAGCTATAGCTAAGGCATTGATGCCGTAATCTTAAGCCCTGCATTTGCAATGCAGGGTGGTTAACTAAAATCCTCTAATATGAATAAACAGCTTCCAGTCAAGCTGTTTAGTTACATTTGAGATAACATAGCGTAAGTTTTGTATTGTTGCTAAAATTGATCATGGAGCAGCAGGGATAACAGAGCAAGAACAAAATATAGAAGTTACATTTAATAAGTTTTATAAAAAACAAAACTTACGCTATGAGTGGAAGAGTGATAAATTATTGTAAGAATAATTAAACATGTCAAAGAGGAACAGATTGCAAGCAATACCAATTAATAGAACAGATTACTGTCAATTTTTAACAATTAGCCAAAAGAATTATAGTTTAACCTACTACGCTGAACATGCCAAGAAATGTAGCCATGATGTTATTAATAGATTTTTAGAAAATGAAAAATATACTCCTTCTTTGTTATGGGAACACATTAAGAATGATGTTATCTTTTCATCTAACGGATATACAATATTTGATGATACGGTGTTAAACAAAAGGAATACAAAGAAAATAGAGGTTGCTAGATCGCAGTATAGTGGAGCTACAGGTGGAGTTACTACCGGTATAGGAGTAGTGAGTCTTGTATATTATAACCCCGATATTGATAAGTTTTGGGTAATAGATTATCGCATTTTTTCACCTGATCATGATGGAGCGACGAAACTAGATCACCTACTAAAGATGTTCAATAATGCTGTTTATAGTAAAAAGATTCCTTTTCAAACTGTACTTTTTGACACATGGTATGCTACACACAAAATTATGCAACATGTTGACTCCTTGGGCAAATATTATTATGCCCCTATTAAAGCCAATAGAAATGTTAGTAAAACGTGTGATTACGAGCCTTATAAAGCTGTTAGCAAGTTGATGTTTTTAGATGAAGAAATTAAGAATGGAATGGAGATTCATATAAAAGGATTTGCCAAAAATAAGCATGTTAATTTGTTTAAATTTACTGTTTCTACCAACAGAGTTGATTATGTTGTTACCAATAACAAAACTCAAAAATCTTCTAAAGCTGCACAAGATGAGTTTGGCTTGCGATGGGTAATTGAGAGCATGCATAGAAAAATTAAGCAACTGACTGGTATAGAACGTTGCCAATGCAGAAAACAGCGTATCCAACGTAATCACATTAGTTGTGCATTTCTAGTTTGGGCTTTTCTCAAAAGAACTGCAAATAAAATAGGTAAAACGGTCTACCAAATAAAGTTAGGGCTTTTAGATGACTATATGCAACAACAGCTTCGTTCTCCATCTTTACGATATTTAGAACCAAACATAGCGTAAGTTTTGAAAATATGATTATGGGACTGTTGCGAGATGAGAGGGTAGCAGGTATAATAAAAAAATAAAAAATATGTTTATATGTCAGAGTATCAAATGCTAATGGTAAGTTTAGATGAGTTAGTAAATGCGGATCATCAATATCGTAAATTCAAAAGTTTATTCAAATTCAAAGCAGTTGAAGCTGAGTTATTAGCATTAGAATGCGAAGCTAATTATAAAGGATATGGTATAGAGAGGCTGTTTAAATGTTTGCTGCTACAATTTATGGAAGACTTATCTGATCGGGAATTAGAACGTTATTTAGCTGATAGCACAGCGGCGAAATGGTTTTGTAATTTTGCTCTTACAGAAAAGACACCTGATTATAGTGTATTTAGTAAAATACGTAAAAAAATAGGTACTAATTTACTATCAAAAATATTTACAAAATTCCGCGATCAACTACGAGTACAAGGCTATATGGGTGAAGTATTTACCTTTGTAGATGCTTCTCATTTAATCTCAAAAGCTAATCTCTGGGAGGAACGTGATAAACTAAGAGCACAAAAATATGATAAATTGAATAATGAGACTTTGCCTAAGGTTGCAAAGGATAAACAAGCCAAAATTGGCTGTAAGGGAGGGAATAAATTTTGGTATGGTTATAAAAAACATGTGAGTGTTGATATTCAATCAGGCATGATCAATAAGGTTGCAGTTACCCCTGCAAATGTTACCGATAGCAAAGGTTTTAAGCATGTTATGCCAAGTTCTGGTGCTACATATGTTGATAAAGGTTATTGTACAATCTCTACCAAGAATGCAGCAGCTAAAAAGGGAGTCCATCTTTGTGCAATAAAGAAAAATAATATGAAAGATAAGAATTTTGACCTTGATAAATATTATACGAAAATCAGAGCACCTTTCGAGATGGTATTTTCAAAAGATAATAAGCGGGTTAGATATATAGGAATTGCCAAAAATCAATTCTCCGAATTTATGAATGCCATATGTTTTAATTTAAAACGATTAGTGGTTTTAACAACTTTAATGGCTTAAAGAAATTTATTAATAAAAATTCTAACTCTGTAAACAAATCTCTATTAAATTACTACACTATTGAATAACATTTATCTCTATATTAAACAGAATTTCTTTTTTAAAATATTTATTACCTCCTTTCCTCTTATTTTAACGCGAGTTTCGTATTCAAAAAGTCGCTGTATAGCTGATAAACAGTGGGTTACGGGGATATTGATAATACTGTTTTTGTTATAAAGTGAGTACAAAATACAAATTGCTAATTAAAATATGGTATTTATAGTATAAGAAAAAAGTTTATAGGTTATTGAAAAAACTTTAAGAGCAATAACCTATGATAATGGATTTTACAGAAATATTTTGTTACGTCGATGATTTTTTTCAAGAATTAGACAAGCATACAAATTCAATTACTAACCATAACAACAAATCTGGTCCTAAAAGTCGACTTAACAGAAGTGAGGTAATAACAATTATAATAGGCTACTGGCAGTCATCTTATGATTGTTTTAAGAATTATTATCTGAAGCAAATATGGATTTATCATCAAAGAGATTTTCAATTAGTAAGCTATAGTGTCATTGTCAAATAAAAAGGGACCAGTAAATTGCACGAAAAAGGGACCACTATATGTAAAAATTTTTATGTCAAATGACCTCCAAATTTATAGTTATTAATACGATAACTTTTACCTGTGATGTTTAGTATATGTGCATGATGTACTACTCGATCAATAATTGCATGAGTTAATAACTCATCAGCAAATATTTCATTCCATCTTTCAAAATCCTTGTTTGTGGTAATAATGGTAGATTTATTTTCATATCGTTTAGCAATAATATTAAAAAAATCATCTACTGAATGTTTTGGTAATTGCTTAAAACCTAACTCATCAAGAATTAATAAGTCAAATGATAAGAGTAATTTAACTTTTTTGTGATAGCTATTATCTGCTCTTGCAATATGTAAATTATAAAGCATATCCGATACCGTAGTAAAATATACAGAGTATTCTCGTGTTAAAGCTTTTAATGCTAATCCAATAGCAAGATGAGTTTTGCCAGTTCCAGAATTACCTATGAATATGACATTGCCCTTAGTATTAATATAATCACAAGTAGATAAATCACTTATTACTTTGGCATCAATACTTGGTTGGAACTGAAAATCAAAGTCTTCTAAATTTTTAGTGACTGGTAATTTAGCAGCACTTTTACGACGACGGTAATTATTATCCTTACGGTGAGATTTTTCATCTTCACATAATAGTGAGAGAAATTCTTTAAATCCTAGTTTATTATTTTGAGCATAAATAATCCTTTCATTTAAGCTATTGACTATACCTGATAATCTAAAACTACGTAGGTCATTAAGCAAGTTCTGCATTCTGACCTCCAAACTCTGGCAATGGTAAGTTTACTGCATTACTATTTAAGATATTTTTAATTTTAGAGTAAGAACTTATACCGTAATGTAATGCTCTATGACAAGCTTTATCTATTAACTCATCATTGTAAACCTTACGTAAAGAAATAATACCTCTAGCACAACGTTGCCAATCATTTACTCGTGTTTGTTGTAATAACTCTAATAATAAACTGCAATTATTTCCTATCTGCTGCATTTGTTGTTGATAATGTTCACTATATTCTATAAAACCTGGGCATAGACGTTTATATTTGGCATAATGAGACGGATTAGTGGTAAATATTCCTTTGCCATCTGTTCTAACGTGCCTTGCTATTAAATCATTTTGGATAGAAAATATTTGAACAAGTTTTGGTGATAATTGTACCAGTACCTCACTGTATATATATTTTGCCGGTACGGAATAATAATTATTATCTATGGTGATATGACAATCTTTTGCTACTTTTCGATTATGCCACGATGACAAATCAAACGTTTCTAATGGTAAAGGCATTAAATTATTACTTTCTTCTTGCTCAAATAGTTCCTGAGGAATTTTTTTAGTAGTACCATGTATTCGGTTATTTGCTTTATTTAACCAGTTAGCAAGATCATGTGTTAATTCTTCATATCTATGAAATTTACGTCCAGCAAAAAAATTATTTTTGACATACTTTATTCCTGATTCTACTTTGCCTTTTTCTTGAGGTTGATATACACGACAAGGAGAAAGTAAAATTCCATAATGATCAGCTAAACGTTTGTATTCCTTCTGATATACGGGCTCATAGAAATTGCTATCTACCACTCCAGCTTTAAGATTATCAAGTTTTATTACTTTTGGACTGCCAGCAAAATAATTAAATGCATTGATATGACATTGTATCCATGTTTGACAACTTTGATCAAACACTACTTCATAATAATCAAGGCGACTATAACTTAAACGCATATTAAATACATATGCTTTAACTCTACGCCCCTTAGAATTATACTGTAAGCCTATGTCACCAAAATCTACTTGTGCTTCCTCTCCTGCTAAAGTATGAAAACGAATGCAACTGTTATTTTGTATCTTATATTTTTTGATATAACGGGTTAGCGAACCATAACTTTTTGTATAACCTTGAATTTTTAACTCTTCAAAAATTCTTATGTAACTTAGATTCTTTTCTAATAACTCAATTATTTGTTCGTGCCAAGAATCCAGTGCTGAAGATCGTTCATAGGGTGCAGGAGATTCTGTACCAGACTCTACATAACGGTTTACTATTTTTCTTACTGTTTTACGGTCTATTCTCGTTAGTTTGGCAATATTTCTTTGACTATTGCCTTGCTTATAAAGGGTGATAATTGTTGTGTACATATTTATTCTTATCATTGTATCACTAGATATTTATTTTAATTAATTATCTAGTGAATATTGCACATTATAACCTTATTAGGTTACACCAAATTCTCTGGTCCCTTTTTCGTGCAATTTACTGGTCCCTTTTACTTTAGCAATGACAGGTGATACAAGTATACCGCTCTTCTTAAGCTCATTTGATTATCCAGCTGATGGTTCAAACCTCCACCTTCAGGTGGAGAAACTTTAGTTTGAATAAGTCATAGTCGTCTTATATAAAATAAGTAAGTAGGACTTATTTTATAGGATGACTATGACAGAATATGAAAAAGGGAAACATACGGTATATTATCACAGGTATCACATAGTATGGATAACAAAATACCGTTATAAAGTATTAACCCAAGTTATCAAAGAAAGGATTAGGGAAATCATAGCTCAAGTTTCAGAGGAAATGAATATTAGGATAGTAAATGGGGTGATATCATCTGATCATGTACATATTTTAGTATCGATACCTCCTAATATAGCAGTAAGTGAATTTGTACAAAGAGCAAAAGGTAGAACTTCACGTAGAATACAACAAGAATTCCCAGAATTAAAAAAGAGATATTGGGGGAAGCATTTTTGGGGAAGAGGTTATTTTAGTACAACAAGTGGTCATATCACAGATGAAGTAATTAATGAGTATATAAATAACCATACAGAAGCTCATAAACCAACTTCTATTTCTAACATTAGATTGGAATAAGCTTTAGCTTAAACTCTACGGCACTTCTAGTGCCTATCATCAACCTACCGGCTCTCAGCCGGTAGTGGTTGAGACTCGAATCTGTCCATATGCTGGATATTCTATTGCCATATCCATTACTGCCTTCTCTATCTCTGGATCAACTCTATTCGCTATTATTGGCTTCTTCCGGCTAATCTCATACAACGCTTCTTCACCACCAGTTTCATACAGTTCTTTAAATCTGTAATAACTATCTCTGCTATAGCCCATCGCTTTACATGCTGATGATATGCTACCAAGACTCTTAGCGAGTTCTAGTAATCCTAATTTTGGCTTTATTATTTTTTGATTTAAGTTCATTTCTTATCTCCATTTAATAATTAATTTATTTTACTAAATGTAAGATAAAATCTCAACTATTACAATTTTATAGACTCTTTCTAAAACCCAAATAAGTTCACAGATTACTATATTATTAATAAATATTGATCCTGTTTGATGCTCATATTGGGCTATGTTAATTTACTATATTTGCCTGCTTTTCATCATCTTGCGTTAAATATCTGACTAAAATATTAGTATCCACTCCTATCATATCGATCTCTAATAATTTCATTCATTTCATCACAATTTATAGCTTTTTAGGCTTAGGCAAAATACCTTTTAACTTGCTTACTGAATTATTAATCGGGACAAGAGTTATGTAATTATCTTGGATAATAAACTCAAGTTTAATACCTGAGGTTAAATTTAGCTGTTCTTTTATAAAAATTGGTATAGTTAACTGCCCCTTACTAGTAAGTGTAGAATAATAATTTTTCATAATTACCTTACTTCAAATATAAATTCTTACTTAATATAATAAAGTAAGGAAAAGTATTATTCAATTAAATTATTTCTATTCCATAGAATAATCACTACCAATTAATCAATTTTTTAAAGTAGTTGATTTTATAAGACCAGAAGTAATTTTCATTACTTTTTAAGGCTTTTATATCTAGCAAAACTTACGCTATGTTTGGTTCTAAATATCGTAAAGATGGAGAACGAAGCTGTTGTTGCATATAGTCATCTAAAAGCCCTAACTTTATTTGGTAGACCGTTTTACCTATTTTATTTGCAGTTCTTTTGAGAAAAGCCCAAACTAGAAATGCACAACTAATGTGATTACGTTGGATACGCTGTTTTCTGCATTGGCAACGTTCTATACCAGTCAGTTGCTTAATTTTTCTATGCATGCTCTCAATTACCCATCGCAAGCCAAACTCATCTTGTGCAGCTTTAGAAGATTTTTGAGTTTTGTTATTGGTAACAACATAATCAACTCTGTTGGTAGAAACAGTAAATTTAAACAAATTAACATGCTTATTTTTGGCAAATCCTTTTATATGAATCTCCATTCCATTCTTAATTTCTTCATCTAAAAACATCAACTTGCTAACAGCTTTATAAGGCTCGTAATCACACGTTTTACTAACATTTCTATTGGCTTTAATAGGGGCATAATAATATTTGCCCAAGGAGTCAACATGTTGCATAATTTTGTGTGTAGCATACCATGTGTCAAAAAGTACAGTTTGAAAAGGAATCTTTTTACTATAAACAGCATTATTGAACATCTTTAGTAGGTGATCTAGTTTCGTCGCTCCATCATGATCAGGTGAAAAAATGCGATAATCTATTACCCAAAACTTATCAATATCGGGGTTATAATATACAAGACTCACTACTCCTATACCGGTAGTAACTCCACCTGTAGCTCCACTATACTGCGATCTAGCAACCTCTATTTTCTTTGTGTTCCTTTTGTTTAACACCGTATCATCAAATATTGTATATCCGTTAGATGAAAAGATAACATCATTCTTAATGTGTTCCCATAACAAAGAAGGAGTATATTTTTCATTTTCTAAAAATCTATTAATAACATCATGGCTACATTTCTTGGCATGTTCAGCGTAGTAGGTTAAACTATAATTCTTTTGGCTAATTGTTAAAAATTGACAGTAATCTGTTCTATTAATTGGTATTGCTTGCAATCTGTTCCTCTTTGACATGTTTAATTATTCTTACAATAATTTATCACTCTTCCACTCATAGCGTAAGTTTTGAATTAAATCATACAAGACTATAATAGTACTTAAGCATAAAAGCAACTTTTCTCCTATTTATAAGAATAAATTACTATTAAAAACTATACTTTAACTTTATTAAAAAACTTCAATAATTTATATTAATAATCTCGATATAATATTAAATAGTATGAGCATAGATAATAAACTAAAAGAATTAATCTCTTAGGGTTTAATTCCCCGAAGGTCTGCTTCGTGATATACTAGATGCATGGAAGAAAGCAGTTATATACATAAAAGTGATAATGTCACAGTACTAATATATCATTTAGTAACACCGGCAAAGTATAGAAGAGTAATATTCAAAGAGGAACTAGACGATTATTTATGTAAAATTTGTGAGGACATAGAAGCTCGTTATGAAATTAGATTTTTGGAAATAGGAGTAGATAAAGAACATGTACATTTTTTACTACAGTCAATACCAATGTATAGCCCAACAAAAATAACTCAAATCATAAAAAGTATTACATCTAAGGAAATGTTTAAGAAATATCCAAATCTTAAAGAAAAATTATGGGGAAGTGAGTTTTGGAGTAAAGGATATTTTATGAGCACAGTATGTAAACATGGTGATGAGCGGAAATTACGTAATTATGTAAAAAATCAAGGTTCAGGCAAACCTTCTTATAAAGCATTTCAACAAAAACAGTTAAAACTTTTTGGATAGATACCTCGTAGCTCTGCTGCGAGGAGTATCATTGGTAGATGAAGCCACTTGTTAGTTAAGGGATGTCAAGCCCCGAAACAGCCTTAGCTGCTCCAAAATGATTCTAAGCAAAACTTTAAATAAGTCAATCTGATTTTATAAGTCTTGTTTAATGGATTGATAGTTGCGTAGGTCGAAAAACATCTTCGGTGTTATCTAGTTGCTTGTCCACGGGATCCAGTAATAAAAAATACATATAATAAAGCTCGATTCATCTCGCTTTTTTCTAAATCCCGTGGTCAAGCCACGGGAGGCATTGCCCGCGTGGTTCTGATGTCATTCTTAGCTAAAAGCAGAAATCCAGGAAAAAAAAGCATAAATACAGCAAATTTTTAAAATTAAAAGCTTAGGTTATCTCGCTTTATACTAGATTCCTGCTTTCGCAGGAATGACACGTAACTCATGAATAACATAGGTACAAGCAACTAGATGACATCAAGCGTGCTTTTTAATCTACGCAGACAAAGCTTTATCTAATAAGTTATCCCTTAAATAATTATTCTTCTTGCAAATGTTGTTGCATAATAAAGCTATCACTTATATACTTTACGGGACAAATTAAATCCGCTAAAATTCTGCATGGTAAATAGTAATTTTTATAGGAATCTGGGACCAAGAAAGCTAACGGCAATTGCAGATTTCCTACAAGATTTTATAGAAGCTCCTAAAATTCATGAAGATGCAGCTATTCATGATATTAAAATTTTACAAGAAGCTTCTTCTAATGATATTAGCTTTTTGAGCAATATTAAATATTCTCGGTTTTTAAAAAATACTAAAGCTGTAGCTTGTATCGTGCCAAAAGACTTTACTGGAGAAGCAAATCCCAATACTGTCTTACTGCGTGCTAAGAATTCATATTTTGCTTACGGCAAGCTAATAGATTTTTTCTATGCTCCAGTAAAATCGTATTCTACTAAAATAATGAAATCAGCTTATATTGCAGATTCAGCAACTATAGGTAAAAATTGTTATATAGGTCATAATGCAGTTATTGAGGATAATGTTGTTATAGGCGATAATAGCATAATAGAAGCAGGCAGTTTTATAGGCATTGGGGTGATTATCGGCAGAAATGCTAGAATTGAATCTAATGTATCAATAAATTATTCTGTTATAGGAGATGACGCTGTAATCCTTTCAGGAGCAAGAATCGGACAAGACGGATTCGGCTTTTCTACTGAAAAAGGTATGCATCATAAAATATTTCATACTGGAATTGTTAAAATCGGTAATAATGTTGAAATCGGTGCTAACACTACTATCGATAGGGGATCGCTGCAAGACACTATTATAGAAGATTTATGCCGTATAGATAATTTAGTGCAGATCGGGCATAGCGTTAAAATAGGTAAAGGCTCTATTATTGTAGCACAAGCGGGAATAGCTGGAAGTAGTGTAATTGGTAAATATTGTGCTCTTGGGGGACAAGTGGGAGTCGCCGGACATCTAAATATAGGTGATGGAGCTCAGGTAGCAGCACAAGGTGGTGTAGCACAAAATATAGAAGCGGGTAAGATTGTTGGCGGTAGTCCAGCTGTACCTGTTATGGATTGGCATAGGCAATCTATTATTATGAAACAATTAATAAATAAGAGATCTAAATAAATGACTATCGATATTACCGAAATTATGGATTTGATACCTCATCGTTATCCCTTTTTATTAGTGGATAAAGTAGTTGAAATTGACCCTAATAAATCAATAACTGGTATTAAAAATGTTACTGTTAATGAGCCGCAATTTACAGGGCATTTTCCGGCAAGACCTGTTATGCCTGGGGTTTTAATGGTTGAGGCTATGGCACAGCTTGCAGCTATATTAGTTGCTAAATCTCTCGGCTCTACTAAAAATAAAGAAGTATTTTTAATGGCTATCGAAAACTCAAAATTTCGTAAAGTTGTCCAGCCAGGGGATACAATGCACATTCATGCTACTATTGATCAGCAGAGGGCTAATGTTTGGAAGTTTTCAAGCACAGTTAAAGTTGATGGTGAAATGGCAGCGGAAAGTAAATTTACCGCAATGATCAAAGATAAATCTTAAGGGTATTAGTAGTGTCAAATTCTAATATACACCCAACTAGCATAATTGCCGAAAGTGCAAAGCTTGGTAAGAACGTAAAAGTTGGTCCATATTGTATTGTTGGTCCAGAAGTAGTACTGCATGATAATGTAGAGCTAAAGTCTCACGTAGTTATTGAGGGGATTACTGAAATTGGCGAAAGCACAGTAATTTATCCGTTTGCGTCTATTGGTCAACCTCCGCAAATCTTAAAATATAATAATGAGCGGTCAAATACGATAATCGGTTCTAACAATACTATTAGAGAATATGTTACAGTGCAGGCAGGAAGCCAAGGTGGCGGAATGATTACAAGCATAGGAAATAATAATTTATTTATGGTTGGTGTTCATATCGGTCATGATTGTAAAATCGGTAATAATGTAGTATTTGCTAATTATGTAAGCTTAGCGGGACATATAGAAGTAGAAGACTATGTTATAATTGGTGGCTTATCTGCGGTGCATCAATATGCAAGAATTGGAAAGCATTCAATGATTGGCGGTTTATCACCGGTTGGAGCGGATGTAATACCTTTTGGTCTTGCAAGCAGCAAACGTGCAGTACTTGAGGGGCTAAACTTAGTTGGAATGAATAGGAAAGGGTTTGATAAAGCAGAGTCTTTAAATGCTTTAAAAGTAGTTCAGGAAATCTTTTTAGGTGAGGGTAATTTCACTGATAGAATTAAGCAAGCTCAAGAAAAATATAAAAATAATTCTATAGTAATGCAAATTATTGATTTCCTTGAGCAGGGTAGTAATAGATCGTTTTGTTCTTTTGAGAAGTAATTTTACTATAGTGGTTATTTCTCACAAATGAAAAGATGACGTAAGCCAATTTTCAAATAAAACGAGTATACTTATATTCCTAAAGTATCTCTATATAGCTCAAGCATAGCATCCTGCTCAGCTAGCTTATCTTTATCAAGTTTTTTCAGCTTTAAAACAGTTTTCATTGCCTTAACATCAAATCCGTGCGAAGAAGCATCTTGAAAAATATCCTTAATTTCTTCAGATAGGTCAGCTTTTTCTTGCTCTAATCTTTCTATTTTGCTTAAATATTGCTCTAATTGTTCTTTTACTACTACTTCAGACATAAAAAATTATTTAACCTTTTTGAATTTACTATATAATACAAATACACTTTACATTCAATAAAATAATAATAATGCAAATTTATCCTTTGAGGCTTTTGCCTAATAAAATCGATTTTGATTTTATGAATTTTAAAAAAGTCAGTTACACTTTCTCAATTATTTTATCACTCATTAGCTTTATTTGGATTGGTATGTACAAATTTAATTTCGGTATTGATTTTGCCGGAGGTATAGTTATAGAAGTAAGGCTTGACCAAACGCCAGATTTACCAAAAATGCGTCAAGTTTTAGGCGAGCTTGGAATTGGTGAGGTAGTGCTACAAAATTTCGGTAGTGAGCGTGATTTATCGATCAGATTCGGTAGTAGTAGCGAAGATAATTTAATGAAAAATATTGAACTAATTAAATCAACTCTTAAAAATAATTTTCCTTATAATTTTGAATATCGAAAAGTGGATTTCGTTGGTCCGCAGGTCGGTAGGCAATTAATTGAGGCAGGGACTATGGCAATGCTATTTTCGTTTGCGGCAATTATGGTTTATATTTGGGTGCGTTTTGAATGGTATTTCGGGCTTGGTATACTTATAGCTTTAGTGCATGATGTTATATTAGCACTCGGATTTATGAGTATAACAAAGCTAGATTTTAACTTAAGTACTATTGCGGCAGTGTTAACTATCATAGGATATTCTGTTAATGATTCGGTAGTAATATATGATAGGATTAGGGAAAACTTACGTAAATATCATAAAAAAGGCATAACAGAAATTATAAATCTAAGTATCAATGAGACTTTATCGCGAACAATTTTAACAGTAGTAACTACTTTGCTTGCTAATTTGGCACTTGTTCTTTTTGGTGGTGAAGCGATTCGTAGTTTTAGCGTACTTGTATTTTTTGGAATAATAGCGGGTACTTATTCATCAATTTTTATTTCTGCTCCAATACTTACGATATTTGCTAATAGAAAATTTGAGAAGAAAATATAAAAAATATTGTCATTACGAGGATGTACCCCTTATTACTGGATCCCGTGGTCAAGCCACGGGATGACAATGAGGATGTTTTTCGATCCATGCCCACGATATGACATAATAAGGCTTTGCCACTCCTCGCAATGACAAAACAAGAGTAATTTATGCTGAAAAAAGAAGATAGAATTTTTACCAATTTACACGGCGAACAGAGCCATGATTTGAAATCTAGCAAGAAGCGTGGTGATTGGTATAATACTAAAGCTTTGCTTAATAAGGGCAAAGAATGGATTATTGAAGAGGTTAAGAAATCAGGGCTTAGAGGGCGAGGAGGTGCAGGATTTTCTACCGGTACTAAATGGTCTTTTATGCCCAAAGAATCAAAAAAGCCATCTTATTTAGTGGTTAACGCTGATGAATCTGAACCAGGTACTTGCAAAGATCGAGATATATTAAGATATGAACCGCATAAGTTAATAGAGGGGTGTTTGCTCGCCAGTTTTGCCATAGGAGCAAATAGCTGTTATATCTATATTAGAGGGGAGTTTTACAACGAAGCTTCCAATATTCAGCGTGCTTTAGATGAAGCATACAAAGATGGTTTGATAGGAAAAAATGCTTGCGGTTCAGGCTTTAATTGTGATATTTATTTGCATCGTGGAGCTGGGGCTTATATTTGCGGCGAAGAAACCGCACTGCTTGAAAGTTTAGAAGGTAAAAAAGGCATGCCACGACTAAAACCGCCTTTTCCGGCAGGCTTCGGGTTATATGGTTGCCCAACCACTATAAATAATGTTGAATCTATCGCAGTAGTACCAACTATTTTAAGGCGTGGAGCTACTTGGTTTGCATCCATCGGTAAACCTAATAATACCGGCACTAAGATTTTTTGTATATCGGGTCATGTTAATAAGCCTTGTAATGTTGAAGAGGCAATGGGGATTCCTTTAAAAGAAATCATTGAAAAACATGCGGGTGGTGTTCGTGGCGGTTGGGATAACCTCAAAGCTATAATACCGGGTGGCTCTTCCGTTCCTTTGCTTCCTAAATCCTTATGCGAAACTGCCTATATGGACTTTGATAGCTTAAAAGCAGCAGGTTCTAGTTTAGGTACTGGCGGGATTATTGTTATGGATAAATCTACTGATATTATTTATGCAATAGCACGTCTTAGTAAGTTCTATATGCATGAGTCTTGCGGGCAGTGTACCCCGTGCCGTGAGGGTACAGGATGGATGTGGCGTGTTATGATGAGGCTCGTTAAAGGTGATGCCAAAAAATCCGAGATAGATCAGCTTCTTGAAGTTACAAAGGAGATAGAGGGGCATACTATTTGTGCACTCGGTGATGCTGCCGCTTGGCCAATTCAGGGGCTAATAAAGCATTTTAGAGATGAGATTGAAAGCAGAATACAATAGCTTCTAGATCATTCCCGCTCCCGCCGGAATGACATAGAAGTCGCAGGATGACAACTTATAAATAACTAAAAAAACTTTATGCAAACAAATACTGAATCAAATAATACTAAAACAACTGACCAAGAATGGAAATCTTTTATTTTTGTAGTAGTTATTGCACTAATGATTAGAATATTAATAATAGAATCCTTTGTTGTTCCGACTGGGTCAATGAAAGCTACTATACTTGAAAATGATCGGATTTTTGGTACAAAATATAGTTATGGATATAGTAATTATTCTTTATCTTTTTTTGATTTTATTCATTTATTTAAGGGACGAATATTTGCTCGCACTCCAGAGCGTGGTGATATCATAATTTTTCGTCCTCCTCATGAGATGAGTACTAGATATATAAAGCGTTTGATAGGGCTACCTGGGGATAAAGTGCAATTAATTGACGATGTAATATATATTAACGATGAAAAAATAGAGCGTATAGAGTCAGGAATTTATGTTAGTGAAGAGGGAAGAAAATATTTAAAATTTAAGGAAACACTACCAAATGGCAAAACATATTTTTCTTATAAGCTTGCTCCTGTTTTAGGAATTATGTCTAATGATAAGTATGGTAACACAGACGCTTTTTATGTACCAGAGGGGGAATATTTCTTTTTAGGAGATAATAGAGATCAGTCAAATGATAGTAGGATAGATTTAGGTTTTGTGCCGTTTGAGAATTTTATTGCCAAAGCACAATTTATTTGGTTTTCAACAAAAATAACATGGTGGGATAGTGATATAGGGGTTATTAATCTAATATTAAAGTTAAAGCCCTGGGTAGAGTCTATTAGGTTTAATAGGATATTTAGAAATCTATACAGCATAGAGGATTGATGGAGTCATTTGAGGAGTTAGAAAAATTACTTGATTATAGTTTTAAGAATAAGGCACTTTTAACAGAAGCTTTAAGTCATCCATCTTTAAGACAGCATCATGAATATAAGGCTAATAAAGATTATGAGAGATTAGAATTTCTAGGTGATGCGGTATTAAATTTAGTCATCACAGAAATTTTATTTAATAATTTCAAAGAATATAACGAAGGAAATTTAGCTAAAATCAGATCATATCTAGTTTGTAAGGAAACAATTTGTGTTGTAGGGGCTAAGCTCGGTTTAAAAGATTATATTATTATGACTCATGGCGAAGAAATAGCCGGCGGACGTGATAATCCTAATAATATAGAAAATGTTACGGAAGCTTTAATTGCAGCTATATATCTCGATAGTGATATTACTACAATTCATAATATTATAGGGAAATTATGGGCAGAATTTATAAAAGTCAAAGATTTAACAGATTACGACCCTAAAACCGCCTTGCAAGAATGGGCACAAAGCAAAGATCATCATATCCCGATATATCGACTTATTAAAAGAGAGGGCGTAGCTCACTTATCAACCTTTACAGTATCAGTAAAAATAAACGGCTATGAGCAAACAGGTAAAGGACACTCTATAAAAGAAGCTGAAAAAAACGCCGCAAGAAGTTTATTGCATAGGCTTAAAAATGATTAAACAAAAAACAGTTTCTGTTTGTATTATCGGGCGACCTAATAGCGGCAAGTCTACTTTGCTAAATAGAATAATCGGTGAAAAGCTTTCGATAGTTACTCCCAAAGTTCAAACAACTAGGTCGATTATTACCGGTATCATTACCTTAAAAGATACGCAAATAATTTTGTATGATACTCCCGGGATATTTGAGCCGAAAGGAACTTTAGAAAAGGCAATGGTTAGATGTGCTTGGTCTAGCCTGCATAGTGCCGATATTGTCATGTTAATTATTGATAGTTTAAAGCCGCTAGATAACATAACGCATGATATCTTAAATAAGCTTCGCTCACTTAATGTTGTGCCGGTATTTTTGTTAAACAAAATAGATGTCGAATCGAAATATATAGACGACACTAAAGCTTTTTTAGCTGAAAATTATCCTGATAGTTTGCTTTTCCCTATTTCTGCTATTTCAGGTGAGAATGTTGATAAGCTACTTGAATATATAACAAGTAAAGCAAAAATAGCTCCTTGGCTTTATGAAGAGGATGACATAACCGATTTGCCGATGCGTTTTATTGCTGCGGAAATTACGAGAGAGCAATTATTTTTAGGTTTGCAGCAGGAACTACCTTATAAGCTAACTGTGCAAACCGAAAAATGGGAAGAGCTTAAAGATAAATCCGTAAAAATTAATCAGATTATAGTAGTTTCAAGAGAGAGCTATAAAACTATAATACTCGGTAAAAACGGCTCAAAAATTAAAGAGCTAGGGGCAAAATCTCGTATGCAAATGCAGCAATTTTTTGGCTTCCCCGTGCATTTGTTTCTATTCGTTAAAGTACGTGAGCTATGGGAAGATAATCGTGATTATTATCAGTATATGAAGATATGAGGAGTTTAAACGTCATGAGCTAAGAAAGAGGCAAAGCCTCGACGTGGCAATCTCATGAAATAATACTAAATTCCTGAGATTATTTCGTAATTTCCTCGCAATGACGGGTTTAGAAAAATAACATTATACAAAAAAACAATGATAGTACTTGGGATTGATCCGGCACTTGGGAGTCTTGGTTGGGCAGTAGTAGCAAAGGAATCTACAAAGCTGAAATATTTAGCTAGCGGCGTTATCAAAACAAGTAGTAAAGACGAAATGCATAACAGGCTTGCCTTTATCAATGACGTACTAGAAAAGGTGATATTAGAATATAAGCCGAATATGGCGGCGATTGAAGAAACGTTTGTTAATACTAATAGCGTAACTTCCTTAAAGCTTGGCTATGCAAGAGGTGCTATAATGTCGCTTATAGGTAAGCACAGCTTGGGTATGCGGGAGTTTAAACCCAATACAATAAAAAAAACTGTCACAGGTTATGGTCATGCTGAAAAGGATCAGATTTTGCATATGATTAAGTTATTGCTGCTTGGTACTTCGGCAATTACCAACTCTGATGAGGCTGATGCCGTGGCAATCGCTTATACTTGTCTAGTTACAAAGAATTACTGAAATGAAGCCTATAATAATATTAGTTGCACCGCAAATGGGTGAGAATATAGGTGCTACCGCAAGAGCCATGAAGAATTTTGGCTTAAATGAGCTTAGAATCATAGCCCCGAGAGATGGCTGGCCTAACGAGCAAGCACGTAGTAACGCAGTTGGAGCGGTCAATATAATAGATAATGCAAAAATTTATGATAGCCTTGAGGAGTGTATTAAAGACCTTGAATATCTGTATGCGACTACTTGTATCAAACGGGCGATGAATAAAGATTATGTATTCTCACAAAATCTAACTTCCGATTATCCGAGTCTTGCAAAAATCGGGATAATGTTTGGGCGAGAAAATAACGGGCTTAGCAATGAAGAAATTGCACTTGCCAATAAGATTATCACTATTAATACCACGGAATTTAGTTCACTAAATATTGCTCAGGCAGTTATTATTGTATGCTATGAATTGTTTCGTAATTCCGAGTCAAGAGAAGATATTTATAATGTCCAAAAACTCGCTACTAAAGAGGAAATAGATCATTTCTTGACAAATTTATTCGGTAAATTAGACAAAACCGGATTCTTTAAAATTCCGGAAAGAAAGCCTATTATGCAGCAAAACATCACCAATATATTTATGCGTATAAATAACCTCTCTACCCCCGAAATCCAAACCCTACAAGGTATCATAAAATCTTTGAATAATTTTTAATGATTTTCATGAATTCTATCAATGATGTCTAGAAGCTTTTTGAGCTCAGGAACATAAGTTCTTATTCGATTATAGATTTCATCGGCAAGTTTTTCATTATAAGTGTGTGAGGTCATATTGCGGTCAAGTAGCATATGAACCCATAAAGCTTCATCATTTATAATGCCCACTGCGTAAGCTTCTTTAATGACTTCTTTGGGATAATTGAGAACTATACCCATTTGAGCAAAATACTCTTTTAAAAATTTCCAAGCAAATTCAAAAGTAAATTCAAATCTTTGAATTGTTGCGTCTACATAAGCTTCATCCTCTGTTACTTCCTTTAGATAAATAGCTTCAAGTTTAATGAGAGCCTTACGAAATTTTTCAAGCTTAATCTCTTAGGGTTTAATTCCCCGAAGGTCTGCTTCGTGATATACTAGATGCATGGAAGAAAGCAGTTATATACATAAAAGTGATAATGTCACAGTACTAATATATCATTTAGTAACACCGGCAAAGTATAGAAGAGTAATATTCAAAGAGGAACTAGACGATTATTTATGTAAAATTTGTGAGGACATAGAAGCTCGTTATGAAATTAGATTTTTGGAAATAGGAGTAGATAAAGAACATGTACATTTTTTACTACAGTCAATACTAATGTATAGCCCAACAAAAATAACTCAAATCATAAAAAGTATTACATCTAAGGAAATGTTTAAGAAATATCCAAATCTTAAAGAAAAATTATGGGGAAGTGAGTTTTGGAGTAAAGGATATTTTATGAGCACAGTAGGTAAACATGGTGATGAGCGGAAATTACGTAATTATGTAAAAAATCAAGGTTCAGGCAAACCTTCTTATAAAGCATTTCAACAAAAACAGTTAAACCTTTTTGGATAGATACCTCGTAGCTCTGCTGCGAGGAGTATCATTGTTTACTTTTAACATATAAAATCTTTTTATTTCTTATTATATTTTCATAAAGCTCACGGCTTATTTTCGTGTTATCGAACCTGACACAATCTATCTTTAAAAGCGTATCAGCATCATTTATAATATCTACAACTTTTAACCATTCTTGATCTGTAATATTAGGGCAAATGATAGCAAGATCAATATCGGAACGCTTGTTGTTATCGCCTCTAGCACGAGAACCAAAAAGCCATATTTCTTCGATAAATGGTAAAGATTTTAGCTTTTTGATAAATATGTAGGATTGTATATCTTTATTCATTTAATTACCAGCTTTTATATTAAAGGTTTAATAATCTCAGCTACTCTTCCTGCTTCATCTAAAGGTGGATAGCTATACTCTTCTAATTTCGTTACAGACTTATCAAACATTCTTGCTATTTTCAGTTCAACCAGTTTTTTTACAAAAATTTTGTGTTTTGAGGAGTTAAAATTTGATGGGCAGAATATATAAAGAGGTTTGCCGCTTGAAGCTGCCTCGCTGCACATTGATATAGAATCGGCTGTAGAGATTATATATTTTGCTTTAGCTAACATAGCTATGTAAGGATTATATCCATTAGACATACTCCCAAACTCTACTTCTAGAGGTAATTTGTGTGTCAATCCGGTACTCGTATCCTCACGTACTAAAGTGTACGCTGTGGTACTGTGTTCCGTGTTTCCTACAAATTTCTCTCTGTAAGCGAATTTGGAAATATGTCTAATATCAACAGTTGGATCATATATAATTGTTGAAGTTGGCATATTATCTTTGATAATTGATTTTACCGGATCAGGTGTGCGTCTGCTAAAACTAATGAAAAAAGGAATTTTTTGATTATCATATATTATTTTTAATAATGAAGAAAAATGAATAGCTTCTTTTTCAGTAAAATTAAATTTCTTATTATTTCCACCGATTATTACGGCAATAAATTCTTTAAGCTTAGGGTAATGTTTTTGTAGTTCTGCCTCTGCTATAGCAAATTTAGCAGTTACGTTATTAATAGCTCCGTTTATTGGGATGATCTTGTCATTGCGAGGAAATGCGTAGCATTGACGAAACAATCTAGCGAAAAAGTTCTGAGATTGCCACAGCCACTTCATGGCTTCGCAATGACGTTGATCATGATAAGGTAAAATGACTGCCTCAAACACCTCATAAGATAAATTAGGTTGCATTATTTGAATCAGTTTAATTTCTTTTTTTAACTTGTTTTTTAAATAAAATGCCAAAGCTGCTGTTCTTCTTCCAGCAGTAATAATTATATCAGCTAGAGGCTTATCTAAAATATTCCGTAATATCTCTTTCTTTATATGTACAGGATAATATTTAAGTAAAAAGTTTGGCAGCTTAGCTAAGCAATTATATTCAAGTCCAATGATTGTATATTCTCTAGCTAGTTTTTCAGCAAGTGCAATTGTTTGATGGTTATTGCCTGTTCTACTATCTGTAAGCACCCAGATCATAAATATTCCTTTAAAGGTAGTGTTAATAAGTCGGTAAGCAGGAGTGATTTATCGCAAGCATTAGCTATTTTTGGCATAACAGGAATTTGGGCTATTAAAGGTATATTATATTTTTGTGATAAATGACTGCCGCTATTCCCTTCAAAGAAATTGCTCATATTCTCGATTATTCCGAGTATCGGTAAATTTAATTTTTGATATAAATCTATAGAGCGTACGACATCTATCTCTGACATTTTTTGCGGAGTAGTGACGATTACCACGCCGTCTAAATGATAATTCTCAAGCATACTTAAATGAATATCGCCTGTTCCTGGTGGCATATCAATAATTAAATAGTCAAGGTTATCCCATTTCGTCACTGATAATAATTGATAAATAGTTTTACTAGCCATAGGACCACGCCAAATAATTGCTGAATGATCTTTAACAAAGAAGCCTATAGATATTACATCAATATTTTTTGCTCTTACCGGTATTATTCGTCCATCAATTGTTTGCGGAACCTCGTTAATACCAAATATATGCGGAATTGAAGGTCCGTAAATATCAGCATCAACTATGCCAACTCGGTAATTCTCAAGACTTAATTGCTGAGCAATGAGAGCCGATATTGTAGATTTACCAACCCCTCCTTTACCTGAAGCAACTAAAATAATTTTTTTAACATTCTCCACCAAATGTTTTGGTTTTTGAGGTTTTTTCTCTACTGTTTTACTCTCAGTAAAAACGATAGTTATTTTACCTATGTCAACTATTTCGTTAAGCTTCTTAATGGCTTCATTCTTTATTTCTTCGGCTTCTAATTTGTCGATACCTGATATATCTATTGAAAAACCAATATTATTGTGTTTAATTATAATATTTGATATAACTTTTTTTAAAAAAGTACCGTCTTTAAAAGCAATATTATGCAGTTTATTGATGATTTGGTTTTGGTGTAAATCAGCCATAATTAAAATTCCTTTTTAAGTCTGCTATAAGTTCGCAACTTGACGTTAAATACTATAATATATATAATCATTAAATCTTCAAATTTCAAAATTAATATAAAAAGCAAATGCTTAATAAAAAATATATCCCAATTTTCAAAAAATCTCCGTGGAAAGATTTTGATAACGATAAAGATGATAACATATTCACAAGACCAAGAAAAAATCAATTTAATTTTGATAAATTTCAGTTTCAATTTAATTTCAGTACAAAAACAATAATTTTAGTTGCTCTAGCATCTTTTGTTTTGTGGCTTGCTTCAGGTATTTATGAAGTAAAAGAAGGTGAAGAAGCGGCTGTAACAAGGTTTGGACGTTTTGTTCGTAAAGGTTACGCTGGTCTTAATTATCGTTTGCCTGCCCCATTCGAAAAAGAAATAGTCGAGAAAGTTAAACAATCAAGACGAATTGAGATCGGATATCGTACAAATAATTCTGTGCGTAGTGGTGGTGATACCAAAAATATTGCCGGTGAAAGTATTATGTTAACTGGTGATGAGAATATTGTTGCTTTAAATTGTGACGTAATATGGCATATTAATAACCTTGAGGATTTTATGTTTAATGTACAAAAGCCTGAAGAAACAGTTAAGTCAACAGTAGAAAGTGCCGTTAGAGAAGTGATAGGGAACACGCCTATTTCTTGGGTATTATCTGATCAGAAACAAGAAATTACTCATAAAATAGAAACATTAGCACAAAAAATTCTAGATAGTTATAACGTTGGAGTAATGATTGAAAAGGTGCAATTATTAAAAGCTGAGCCACCTGCTGAGGTTATAGATGCTTATAGAGATGTGCAAACTTCAAAAGCAGATAAAGAAAAGGAAATAAATCAAGCTCAAGCCTATACTAATAAAGTATTGCCCGAAGCCAGAGGTGCAGCAGCTAGAATTACAGAAGAAGCAGAAGCCTATAGAGAGGAAATAATATCAAAGGCTGAGGGAGATAGCCAGAGATTTAATGCAATTTACAAGCAATATGCTGTAAACAAGCAAGTAACTAGAGACAGGCTATATTTAGAAGTAGCTGAAGAAGTATTAAGCGGGTCAAGTAAGACTATTATTAATAATGCGTTACTTCCGCATATGGTTATTAAGTAGATGAATTTCAAAAATTGGTTGCGTCGTCTCGTCATTGCGAGGAAATTACAAAGTAATTGACGAAGCAATCTCAGGATACTTGAGAAGATTGCCTCCGCCCTCTGCTATGCATCTCCTCGCAATGACGAAGCTAATCAAACAACAAAAAATGTTAAATTAAATGCAAAAGATTTACTATATAATTTTTACGGTTCTTTTTGGGCTGATATTAATTTCTAGCTCACTATTTTCAGTTGATCAACGTCAATCTGCTGTAGTATTCCAATTTGGTGAAGCAGTAAGAACCATAGAAAAACCTGGGCTACATATTAAAATTCCGTTAATTCAAAATGTTGAATTTTTTGATAAGCGTCTTTTAGATGTTGAAGTTGAAGCAAAAGAGTTAACAGCTGCTGATGGTAAAAGAGTTATCGTTGATGCTTATGCTAAGTTCCAAATTAATAATCCTGTAATGTTTTATAAAACTGTTCATGATTATCAAGGAGTCAAAATTAGGCTGACTCGTAACCTTGAATCCTCAATGCGAAAAGTAATAGGTAAGATTTCACTAAGTAGCTTATTATCCCAAGAGCGTAGTAATGTAATGCTTAATATTTTAAATCAAGTAGACGGTGAAGCTAAAAGCTTTGGTATTGATGTGGTTGATGTTAGAATTTTAAGAGCTGACTTACCAAAAGAAAATAGTGCGGCTATTTATCGTCGTATGCAAACTGCTCGTGAAAAAGAAGCAACACAAATTAGGGCAGAAGGTCAGGAAGAAAGTGTTCGTATTCGCTCAAAAGCAGATAAAGAAAGCAAGATAACACTTGCTAAAGCTTACAAAGATGCTCAAATTATCAAAGGTGATGGTGATGAGAAAGCGGCTAAAATATATAATTCTGCTTATTCTGCCGATCCGGAATTTTACAAATTTTATAAGTCGCTTTTAGTATATAAAAATTCTTTAAAGAAAGAAGATACTAATTTTATCATTTCGCCCGATGCTGAAGTTTTAAAATATCTTAATTTAGCTAAGTAGTATATGAATCTGAAAATATTTTTTGTTATAATAATTTTAATATTTAATAACAATGTTTTAGCGAAAGAAAATAATAAATCTTCAAAAGCAATAGATTCGGAAGAGGAAAGTGAATTTACTGAAATAAATTCCATACCTCTAAAAGTAAATAATGCATCACGTTATAGTTTTGCTGATATAGTTGAGCCTTTAATCCCTGCTGTTGTTAATATTTCTACTATAGAATATGTTAATAGTAAGTCAGAAGCTGTGGAAAAAGATCCTTTACAAGAAAAAAAACCTTTGGATTTCATTAATTATTTTCTAGAACGTCTTAACATACCTCTCAATCTCGAAGAAGTTGACCCTACTCCAAAAGCAATGCCGCTCGGTTCTGGGTTTATTATTGAGCCTAATGGTTTGATAGTTACAAATTATCACGTGATTGCTAATGTTAGTAAAATTAATGTAAAATTAGCTGATAACACTGAATTACCAGCTAAATTAATAGGTAGTGATACTAAAACTGATTTAGCTCTTTTAAAAATAGATGTTGAAGAACCGCTGCCTTTTGTTGAATTTGGTGACTCAAATGACGCAAGAGTAGGGGACTGGGTTATTGCAATCGGTAATCCTTTCGGTAATCTTGGTGGTACTGTTACTGCTGGTATTATTTCTTCAAAAGGACGGGATATTGATATTGACACTAATAATATAGTTGATAATTTTATCCAAACAGATGCGGCAATTAATAACGGCAATTCTGGTGGACCAATGTTTAATTTGGATCAAAAAGTAATTGGTGTAAATACTGCAATTTTCTCGCCACTTGGTACTAATATAGGTATTGGTTTTGCTATCCCTTCAAATACTGCAAAGCCTATAATTGAGCGTCTTAAAAAAGATGGTAAAATAAATAGAGGGCGTCTTGGTGTAACAATACAAGATTTGACCGAAGAAATATCAGAAGGATTAGGGTTAAAAGACACTAATGGTGTGTTAGTTGCTAAAATACAAAAAGATGATCCAGGTGATAAAGCAGGTATCAAAACAGGTGATATAATATTAGAGTTTGCAGGGCAAACAGTTAAAAATACTAAAAGATTACGTGTAATTGTAGCTGATATTCCTGTTGATCAAGAAGTGAAAGTAAAAGTATTACGAGATGGAGAAGCAATAGAACTACCAATAAAAATGACAGCAGATAATGAAGAAGTTAAACAAGAAGCTATAGAAGAAAATATAGAAAAAGTTACTAAGAAAGAAGATAATGGTACGTCTATTGTAAAAAGTAATATCACTTTTAGTAATTTGACTGAGGAATTAAAGCAAAAATTTGCTATATCTGCTGATAAAGTAGGATTAGTTATTACAAATGTTGAAGAAGAAGATAGTAGCTTTAGAGTTGGTGATTTAGTAAGTAATGTTAATCAAGAAAGCATAAGCGATATAAATAAACTAGAAGAATTATACGAAAATGCTAAAAAATCAGAAAAGCAAAATATTTTGCTTTTGATTGAGAGAGGTGATAGTAGTATGTTCGTGCCATTATCGGTTACTAATTAAGTATCATGTCGTGGCGGTGTTATCTGCGTGGATACCAAATACGTCATTGCGAGCGACTGTAAGGAGTGTGGCAATCTTAGGAGATTTTTATGAGATTGCCACGTCGCTTTGCTCCTCGCAATGACAATAAAAACAACCAATACCATAATTTATGAGTGAAAAAATTGCAATTTTAAGTGCATATAGTTTTGTAAATATAGAAGAGCCGGAAAGCTTAATACCGAAACTATTATTTGTCGGTAAAAGAAAATATGTTAAAGGTACTATCTTATTATCGAAAGAGGGTTTTAATGGTTCTTTTTCAGGTTCATGTGAAAGTGTAAATCTTGTACTTGAGGAATTAAAAAAGCTAACTAATGCGAAAGAGGTGAATGTTAAAATAAATTACAGTGCAATACATCCTTTTCAAAAATTAAAAGTCAGACTTAAAAAAGAAATAGTTGCTATGAATGTTGACAATTTAAATGTTAATCTATTTAAAGGCGAGTATATAGAGACAAAAGATTGGGATAAATTTATTACACAAAAAGATGTTATAGTAGTAGATACACGTAACGACTATGAAGTAGAAGTTGGTACATTTAAATCGTCAATTAATCCGTATACTGAAACATTTAAACAATTTCCGGCTTGGGCTGAACAAAATGCCGAATTACTTAAAGGTAAGAAAATTGCAATGTTCTGTACTGGCGGCATACGTTGTGAGAAATCTACTAGCTTACTGAAAAGTATGGGACATGAAGAAGTATATCACTTAAAAGGCGGTATATTGCAATATCTAGAAGATACGCAAAATAAGAATAATTTATGGCAAGGTGAGTGCTTTGTTTTTGATGACAGAAGAGCAGTAGCAGATGATTTAGTGCCTGCTGAGGGGTACTGGCTCGAGAGAAAGTAATGTCATACCGTAGCTGCATGGATCAATTTTTCCATCATTGCGAGGAGCAAAGCGACGAAGCAATCTCATCAAATAATACTAATACTCCTGAGATTGTCACGCTCATTTCATTCGCGTAGCTCATGATGATCAAGTGACATAGAGTTATGCAGTGCTACACAAATTAATCTCTTAGGGTTTAATTCCCCGAAGGTCTTCTTCGTGATATACTAGATGCATGGAAGAAAGCAGTTATATACATAAAAGTGATAATGTCACAGTACTAATATATCATTTAGTAACACCGGCAAAGTATAGAAGAGTAATATTCAATGAGGAACTAGACGATTATTTATGTAAAATTTGTGAGGACATAGAGGCTCGTTATGAAATTAGATTTTTGGAAATAGGAGTAGATAAAGAACATGTACATTTTTTACTACAGTCAATACCAATGTATAGCCCAACAAAAATAACTCAAATCATAAAAAGTATTACATCTAAGGAAATGTTTAAGAAATATCCAAATCTTAAAGAAAAATTATGGGGAAGTGAGTTTTGGAGTAAAGGATATTTTATGAGCACAGTATGTAAACATGGTGATGAGCGGAAATTACGTAATTATGTAAAAAATCAAGGTTCAGGCAAACCTTCTTATAAAGCATTTCAACAAAAACAGTTAAAACTTTTTGGATAGATACCTCGTAGCTCTGCTGCGAGGAGTATCATTAATGTATTATTTTATGACTAAAACCAAACAAGAAATTTATAATAAGCGTCCGACTTCGCCGCATTTAACTATATATAAGCCGCAAATAAGTTCTACCTTGTCGATTTTGCATCGTATGACAGGCGTAGCTTTATTTTTTACAGTTTCAATTTTGGCATGGTGGTTTATTTTTAGTAAATTTGATAGTAATTATATACAGCTAGCTAATTGTTGTTGCATTATAAAAATATGTTTGATTCTAACTAGTTTTGCTTGGTTTTATCATTTATGTAATGGCATTCGGCATTTATTTTGGGATATCGGTTATGGCTTTTCTATAAAAGCAGTTAATTTATCAGGCTGGAGTGTGGTTATTTGTTCCATCTTATTTACGATATTGCTATGGATATGAAAACCTATTATGAAAACTACCTTACCTGAACGTTCTTTAAAAATTAGGGTTAGGCTTAATTTTATAGAATCGGTGTCATCCCGTGGCTTGTCCACGGGATGACACCGAGGGCGTTTTTTGGATCCCGCTACAAGCACGCGGGATGGCATACTTAATAACAAAAAAAATGTGTTTAGAGAAAATTAATGACATATGATTTTAGAGCAGAGATTGTAAAAGCAAAAAATACTGGTTCTGCTAAAAGCGGTTCGCATCATTGGTTGCTACAAAGAATTACGGCTATTATATTAGCTTTGTGTTCTGTGTGGCTAATATATTTTACGCTAGCCAATAAAAATAGTGATGTAAACATTATTATCTGGGAACTAAAAAGACCTATTAATTTGGTGCCTTTATTAATTGCAGTAATTACTTCTTTATATCATGCAATGCTCGGTATGCAGGTAGTAATTGAGGATTATATAGGCTGTAATAAACTGCGTAATACATTAATTATAGCAGTGAAGCTATTTAGTATTTTAACTATAGTAGCTTTTATAGTAGCTTTGTTTTATAAGGGATAAATATGAGTCCTATGTCATTCCTGCGAAAGCAGGAATCCAGTAATAGAAAGGTATACAGCAACTCTCTAAAGTTAAAAGCTTGATTTATCTTGCTTTAAAATGGATTCCTGCTTTCGCAGGAATGACATAGAGAGTAAATATTTAAAAATAAAAAATTAATTCAATGACCAATTCGTATAATATAATTCATCATAAATTTGACGTAATAGTCGTAGGTGCTGGTGGTGCAGGTTTACGTGCTGCGTTCGGTATGGCTAAAGAGGGTCTTAATACGGCTTGTATATCTAAGCTATTCCCAACTCGTAGCCATACTGTTGCAGCACAAGGCGGTATTAGTGCGGCTCTTGGTAATATGGGGGCGGATGATTGGCGTTGGCATATGTATGATACGGTTAAAGGTTCTGATTGGTTAGGAGATCAGGATGCTATTGAATATATGTGCAAGAATGCTCCGGATGCGATTTTAGAGCTTGAGCATTATGGAGTACCCTTTTCAAGAACCGAAGAGGGAAAAATTTATCAGCGTCCTTTTGGCGGCATGACTACCGAGTACGGCAAAGGCAAGGCAGCACAACGTACATGTGCGGCAGCTGATCGTACTGGGCACGCTATACTTCATACTTTATATCAACAGTCATTAAAGCATAAAGTACAGTTTTTTATCGAATATTTTGCTATTGATTTATTGATGGAAGATGGTGAATGTAGAGGGGTGGTTGCATGGAATTTAGATGATGGTAGCCTGCATTGTTTCAGAGCTCATAACGTAGTGCTTGCAACGGGCGGATATGGGCGTGCTTATTTTTCGGCAACTTCGGCTCACACTTGTACAGGTGATGGGGGTGGTATGGCGATTAGAGCAGGCTTGCCGTTGCAAGATATGGAGTTTGTCCAGTTCCATCCAACCGGAATATATTCAGCTGGTTGTCTTATAACAGAGGGAGCAAGAGGTGAAGGTGGTTATCTTGTTAACGCTAATGGTGAGCGTTTCATGGAGCGTTATGCGCCGGCTGCAAAGGATTTAGCCTCAAGGGATGTAGTTTCAAGAGCAATGACTATTGAAATCCGTGAGGGGCGAGGAGTTGGAGAGCATAAAGATCATGTATTCTTACATTTAAATCATTTATCACCTGAAATTTTACATAGTCGTTTGCCTGGTATTTCTGAAACAGCTAAAATTTTTGCTGGTGTTGATGTAACCAAAGAGCCGATACCAGTGCTTCCTACAGTGCATTATAACATGGGCGGGATCCCTACTAATTATCATGGTCAGGTAATAATTAAAGATGGTAAAAATCATAATAGTATAGTAAAAGGTCTTATGTCAATCGGAGAAGCTGCTTGTGTATCGGTGCATGGTGCTAATCGTTTAGGTTCAAATTCTTTGCTTGATTTGGTGGTATTCGGCAGAAGTGCAGCACTAAAAGCAGCTGAGCTTATTAAGCCAGCAAGCCCGCATAAGCCTGTATCAGAAGAATCACTTGAAAAAATTGTTAGTAGATTTGATATAATTCGTCATAGTAGTGGTAATATTTCGGTTGCAGATTTAAGGCTTAAAATGCAAAGAACTATGCAAAGCCATGCTTCGGTATTTAGAACTCAAGAAGTTTTAAATGAAGGGACAAAAATGATTAGCGAGATAAGAAGTAGCTATAAGGACATAAAAATTAATGATAGATCTTTAATTTGGAATAGTGATTTGGTTGAAGCCTTAGAGCTGGATAATTTACTCGATCAAGCTTTAGTAACTGTATATTCAGCAGCTGCAAGAAAAGAAAGCAGAGGAGCACACGCAAGAGAAGATTATCCTGATCGTAATGATAAAGAATGGATGCAGCACACTCTTAGCGGGGTTGATGAAGCCGGCAAGGTGGTGCTTGATTACAAACCTATTACTTTAACTACTTTGAGTGATGAAGTAAAGGCAGTTCCACCGGCGAAAAGAGTATATTAATATATACTCGTTTTATTTAAAAAATTAGCTACGTTATTTTTCGCTTTTAATCCTCACGTACTAATATGTACGCTACGGTTAAAAGCTTCGAAATGCCTTGCTCTTTTTCAAATAAAACTTCGTCTACGGGTTTTTTGTTTATCATTAAGTATATAAAATATGTTTGAATATTTAATAAAATTTTCTCCAAAAATTCTTTTTATTGTAGAAGGAACTTTGATCACTTTAAAATATAGCGTTATTGCTGTTATATTTGGTCTAGTTATAGGAGTATTGCTAGCACTTTGTAAGGTAAATAAAAATCGTGCATTAAGACTTTTCGCAGATTTTTATACTTCCATTTTTAGAGGCACACCTTTATTAATTCAGTTAAGTATTATATATTTTGCATCGCCTTATTTAATAGGTATTAAATTTACTGTATTTATGGCAGGTGCTATTTCTTTTTCTCTTAATTCAGGTGCTTATGTTTCGGAAGTAATAAGAGCAGGAATTAATGCAGTTGATAAAGGGCAGTTTGAAGCAGCTGAAGCTCTTGCTATCCCCAAATTTTTGATTATGAAAGATATAATTTTGCCACAAGCAATTAAAAATATTTTTCCATCGTTAACCAATGAGCTTATCAATTTAATTAAAGAGTCAGCCATTATTTCAATGTTTGGAGAAATGGATCTAATGAAAAGGGCACAAATTGTATCGCTTGAGACATATAATTATTTTTTCCCAATGATTGTTGCCGCTTGTTGTTACTATATTTTAGTGATGCTAATAAGTTTTATAGCAAGAATAATAGAGAAAAAACTAATTGTTAGTTAAAACATACTTGCTTTTATGGAAAAAGTAATTATAATTTAAATTTAGTGTAATTTAATTTAACAGGGCAAATATATTATTTGCATTTGTAAAATCATTTAAAATTCAAAGGGCAAAAGTAGTTTTTGCCCTTTAATCATCGTATATATAAGTTTTTTTGGAGTGTTTTTTTAATGCCAACATATAATCAATTAGTACGTTTTGGAAGAAAATCAAAAGTTCGTAAAACTAAATCTCCTGCGTTAGAGGCTAATCCTTTTAAAAGTGGAGTTTGTTTAGTAGTAAAAACTGTTACTCCTAAAAAGCCTAACTCAGCTCTTCGTAAAGTAGCAACTGTGCGTTTAAGTAATAAAAGAACTGTGAATGTTTATATTCCTGGTGAGAAGCATAGTGTGAAAGAGCATGATAGAGTGTTAGTAAGAGGCGGTCAGGTTCCTGATCTTCCAGGGGTAAAATATCACGTGGTACTCGGTGCTTATGATATTGCTGGAGTTAAAGGACGTAAACAAGGTCGTTCACGTTATGGTGCTCCTCGCAAACAAGTTGTAGCTACAAAAAAATAATTATTAAGTTAGAGAGAAAAAGTCAAATGTCACGTCGTCATGCCGCAGAAAAGCGAGTAATTTTACCTGATATGAAGTATAACAGTGTTTTACTTTCTAGGTTTATCAATAATATTATGAAAGAGGGAAAAAAAGCTCTCGCAGAAAAAATAGTTTATTCTGCTTTCGATAAAATTGAAAAGAAACATAAAGCTGATCCGTATCAGACTTTCAATAATGCTATGAATAATGTAAAGCCATATTTGGAAGTAGCTTCTGTAAGAGTAGGAGGAGCTAATTATCAAGTTCCAACTCCGGTTGATGAAAGAAGAGGCTATGCTCTTGCATCTCGTTGGATTATTACAGCAGCAACAAAACGTTCTGAAAAAATGATGATTGATAAACTCGCTGAAGAATTATTTGAAGCTTCAAATAATAGAGGTGTTGCTATTAAGAAGAAAGAAGACACTCATAAAATGGCTGAAGCTAATAAAGCTTTCTCACACTTTAGCCCTAAAAAAACAAAGCAGGGTAACTAAATATGAGTAAAAAGCTTGAAAACATCCGTAATATCGGTATATGTGCTCATATTGATGCAGGTAAAACTACTACTACAGAACGTATTCTATATTATACAGGTAAATCTCATAAAATAGGTGAAGTTCATGAGGGTGGTGCTACCATGGACTGGATGGAGCAGGAGCAGGAGCGTGGTATAACAATTACCTCGGCTGCTACTACTTGTAGATGGCAAGATAAACAAATTAATATTATTGATACTCCTGGACACGTTGACTTTACTATTGAAGTAGAGCGTTCTTTACGTGTTCTTGATGGTGCTGTTGCAGTATTTGACGGCGTTGCAGGTGTGGAACCACAATCTGAAACGGTATGGAGACAAGCTGATAAATATAATGTTCCTAGAATGTGTTTTGTCAATAAAATGGACAGAATGGGAGCAGATTTTTATAGATGCGTTGAGATGATCAAGGATCGTTTAGGAGCAAAGCCTTTAGTTATTCAGCTTCCAATAGGCATTGAAGAAAATTTCAAAGGAGTTGTTGACCTTGTTAAAATGCAAGCAATAGTTTGGAAAGATGAGTCTTTAGGTGCTGAGTATTTTTATCAAGAAATTCCTGATGATATGAAAGCAAAGGCAGAAGAATATCGTGCTAATTTACTTGATATGGTTGTTGAGCTAGACGATAAAATCATGGAAAAATATTTGTCTGGTGAGGAAGTAACAGAAGAAGAAATTAAGAAATTAATAAGAAAAGGTACTATTTTAGCAGCTTTTTATCCAGTTTTATGTGGTAGTGCATTCAAAAATAAAGGCGTACAGCCCTTACTTGATGCTGTAGTAGATTATTTACCATCACCTATTGATATTGCTACAGTAAAAGGCGTTGAAGTTAGCACAGGTGAGGAAAAAGATTTTCCTATTTCTGTGTCTGAGCCATTTTCTGCCTTAGCATTTAAAATTATGAATGATCCTTTTGTTGGTTCATTAACTTTTATTAGAGTGTACTCAGGTAAGATTACGTCAGGAACTAGCGTTATTAATACTGTAAAGAATAAAAGAGAGAAAATAGGTAGAATGTTATTAATGCATGCTAATAACCGTGAGGATGTAAAAGAAGCATCAGCCGGTGATATAGTAGCATTAGCAGGGCTTAAAGATACTACTACTGGTGATACATTATCGGATGAAGATAAAAAAGTAATACTTGAAAGAATGGAATTCCCTGAGCCAGTTATTGAACTTGCAGTAGAGCCTAAATCAAAGGTCGATCAAGAAAAAATGGGTCTAGCTCTTTCTCGTTTAGCAGCCGAGGATCCTTCATTTAGAACTTCAACTGATCAAGAAACAGGACAAACTGTTATCAAGGGAATGGGTGAGCTTCACTTGGAAATTATCATCGATCGTATGAGAAGAGAGTTTAAAGTTGAAGCGAATATAGGAGCTCCTCAAGTTGCATATCGTGAAACAATTACTAAATCTTGTGAAATTGATTATACCCATAAAAAGCAATCAGGTGGTGCAGGACAATTTGCACGTGTAAAAATTATTTTTGAACCTTTAAAAGACGTAAAAGATTTAAAAGAAGAAGATAAAAATAAGAGCTTTATTTTTGAAAGTAAAATTGTTGGTGGTGCTGTACCTAAAGAATATATTCCTGGTGTAGAGAAAGGATTAAATAACATTAGAGAAACAGGCGTAATTGCAGGTTATCCTATGATTGATTTTAAAGCTACATTAATTGATGGAGCTTTCCATGATGTGGATTCTAGCGTACTTGCATTTGAAATTGCCGCAAAAGCAGCATTTAGAGAGGGAATGCCTAAAGGTAATCCTAAATTACTTGAACCTATTATGAAAGTTGAAGTGATTACACCAGATGAGTATATGGGTGATGTTATTGGTGATCTAAATAGTCGTAGAGGACAAGTTCAAGGTATGGAGCCAAGAGGTAATGCTCAAGTGATTAAGGCACATGTTGCTTTAGCTGAAATGTTCGGTTATGTTAATACGCTTAGATCTTTATCGCAAGGTAGAGCTCAGTATAGCATGGTATTTGATCATTATGACCAAGTGCCAACTCAAGTTGCGGATACTATTAAAGCTAAAAAATAATATTTATTATTAGCTTAAAAGTAAAGTAAGATTAAAAATATTATATTTAAATAAAAAGGTTTTCAATAAATTTTGTTGATTTTTTATTTAAAATATGATAGGAGTGTAGCTCAATTGGTAGAGCGCCGGTCTCCAAAACCGGAGGTTGCGGGTTCGATACCTGTCGCTCCTGCCATTACAGGTAATAGGGCTTTTTACTAAAAATAACTTAATAAATATGTTTAAAGAGTATAAAATATATAAGTTTTTTGAACAAGTTAAACAAGAAGCTTATAAAGTAGTTTGGCCCACTAAAAAAGAGTTAACTGCTTCGACTTTAGTAGTCATAGTAGCAGTTTTTGTTTTTAGCCTAATTTGTTTAGTGCTCGATTATGGTATACATAATATAATACAAATTTTACTTAACATCGGTAAATAAGTTATCAAGGAATAAATTGTGGCAGAACAAAATATAGATGATATATTGTCAAATTCTGAAAAAGATACAAAAAAGTGGTATGTTATACATACTGCATCAGGAGCAGAAAATCGTATAAAACGAATGATGCTTGAGAGAATTAGCAAGCAGAAAATGTCAGATTTTTTTGATGATATATTAGTACCGGTTTTTGGTGTTTCCGAAGTTAAGCGTGGTAAAAACGTCAAGGTAGAAAAAAAATTAATGCCTAGTTATATTCTAATAAAAATGAATATGACAGATAAATCTTGGCATTTAGTAAAAAATATACCAGGAGTAACAGGCTTTTTAGGTAGTAAAACTACTCCAAAGGCTCTTACGGAAAGTGAAATACAGAATATTAGATTAGAAACCGAAGCTAAAGAAGCAAAAGATGCGAAATTATATGAAGTCGGCGAAATAGTAACTGTTACGGAAGGACCTTTTGAAACCTTTACAGGTACTGTAGAAGAAGTAGACCAAGAAAAAGCTAGATTAAAAGTTTCAGTATCAATATTTGGCAAAGCAACTCCGATAGAGTTAAGCTTTACCCAAGTAAAGAAAACCGACTAATGTAAATAGATTGTAAATAAATAGAATTATTATTTGATTATCTTTAAAGATAAAAAAGTTAAGGCTATAATTAAGAGAGAAAAGAAGGATATTCGTAAATGGCACAAAAAATAGAAAGTTATATTAATTTGATTGTACATGCTGGCGAAGCTACCCCTGCTCCTCCTATAGGACCAGCATTGGGGCAAAGAAAAGTTAATATTATGGAATTTTGTAAAGCTTTTAATGCTGCTACACAAGGTACAGAAAAAGGAACTCCTCTTCCAACTGTCATTACTGTATACGCAGATAAAAGTTTTACTTTTAGAGTTAAAACACCTCCAGCGTCGTATTATATAAAGAAATTTGCTAAAGTTAAAAAAGGTTCTAGTGCTACTAAAAAAGAAACTGTTGTAGCCAAGATCACCATGGAAGATTGTCGTGAGATCGCAAAGTTAAAAATGCCTGATCTAAATACAAAAGATATTAATGCAGCAACAAAGATTATTTGTGGTAGTGCAGCATCTATGGGAATTGAAGTTGTAGGGAATTAATTATTATGTCAAATAACAAAGATGTTGCTATAAAATCTAGCGGCGGTAAGAAAATAAGAGAAGCACGCGTTAAAGTAAGATCGGATAGTTTATGTAATTTAACAACTGCGGTTGAGAAATTAAAATCCGCTTCTTATGTTAAGTTTGATCCAACTTTAGAAATAGTTATGAAGCTTGGAATTGATCCAAGACACTCTGATCAAATGGTACGTGGTGTAGTGAATTTGCCAGCAGGTACAGGTAAAACTGTAAGAGTTGCCGTTATTTGTAAAGAAGAAAGAGAAGAAGAAGCTAAAGCTGCGGGTGCGGATTTAGTAGGTTCAAGCAATATTATTGATGAAATTAAAGCTGGTAAGATCAATTTTGATGTATGTATAGCTACCCCTGATATGATGGCAGTTATAGGTTCAGTTGCAAGAATTTTAGGACCAAAAGGTTTAATGCCTAATCCTAAACTTGGAACAGTGACACTAGATATTAAGGGTGCTGTTAAGAATGCTAAAAGTGGTCAAGTAGAATATAGAGCGGAAAAAGCAGGTATAATTCACGCAGGTCTTGGAAAATTATCTTTTTCAGATCAAGATTTATTAAAAAATTTGAAAGCGTTTATTGATGCAGTAATTAAAGCAAAACCTACTGGAGTGAAAGGAAGTTATTTAAAAGCAATATATTTATCTTCTACTATGGGTGCATCAGTACAAATAGATTTAGCTAGCATAGCATAAACTAAATTTATTACATTTGAATCTATATTCTTTAGCTACCTAACCTATTAATTTATGTAAAGCTTAGTATATATTAAACTCATTTGTACCAAATTTTATAAATATATCTTAAAGTAAAACTTCAAATATTGATCTAGATTTTTGTAAGTAGACTAATAAAGTATGAAAGAATAGTAATCTTAATAAATAATAAGTTATTAAGAAAAGTATAGAAACATCTTAAGTGTTGTAACAAGGAGAATTAATAAAGTGTTAAGATCAGAAAAACCGGAAGCTGTAGAAGAAATAGTAAGTATTTATAAAGATTCATCATCTGTAATCGTTGCTCATTATCACGGATTAACTGTTAGTGAAGTCAATTCACTTAGAGAGTCTCTTAAGTCTAAAGATGCAGGTTTTAAAGTTGTTAAAAATACTTTAGCAAAAATAGCAGCAAATAAAGCAGGTCTTGATGATATCGTAAGCTTATTTTCAGGTCCTACCGCTATTGTTTATTCTAAAGAGCCGGTTGAAATGGCAAAGTTAGTAGTTAATTTTGCTAAAAGCAATGAAAATCTTAAGATTGTTGGCGGTATAGTCGATAAACAAGTATTAAATGAACATTCAATAAAAGAACTTTCTAAGTTACCTTCATTAAATGAGCTTAGAAGTAAAATTGTTGGGTTATTACAAGCTCCGGCTACTAAGATTGCAGGTGTTTTACAAGCACCGTCTTCAAGCTTAGCCAGGGTGGTACAAGCAAATGCTAGTAAAAATTAATTCAGATAATAATATATAATAAGTAAAAAGGAAAAAATTATGGCAGATTTAGCTAAAATTGAAGAACAATTATCATCTTTAACATTAATGCAAGCAGCTGAGCTTGTAAAAATGTTAGAAGAAAAATGGGGTGTATCTGCAGCAGCACCTGTAGCTGTAGCAGCAGCTGCCGCTCCTGCTGCTGAAGCAGCTGCTGAAAAAACTGATTTTGAAGTAGTTTTAGCTTCTAGTGGTGATAAAAAAGTGGAAGTAATTAAAGTTGTAAAAGAAATTACTGGTCTTGGTTTAATTGAAGCTAAAAAATTAGTTGATGAAGCTCCAAAACCAATTAAAAGCAATGTGAAAAAAGCAGAAGCAGAAGAAATTAAAAGCAAATTAGAAGCTGCTGGAGCAAAAGTAGAATTAAAGTAATTTTATTTTTATAATAAATTTTTTACGTTAATATAAAATTTAAAATTGCTTATTAGAATTTTTAAAAGCCTTATTTTAGTAGTTAAATTTAAATAAGGCTTTTAGCTATTTTGTTAATGGATTACTTTTTCATAAAGCAATTTGTTAGTAATTTCTAGTAGTTAACGCTAAGTTAAACATTACCATTAAAAATTTTTATCAAAATTATATTCATTTAACAAAAATTTTAGTTAATGTATTTAAGTTATAAAAGTGTAGCACCATATTTACGTAACTTAAACCTTAAGCATTAAAATATATACACTTGCAAGTATTAATGATGCAGATTTTAAGATAAAAATTTAATCTTAAATTCGACTAAAAAGATTAAGGTTTTGACAAGAATTGTCCTTAATTAAATGAAGATTTACAGTAAATTATATTAAAAAAATTTACAGTATAAAAATTATAGCAAAAGCTACCTTAAGCTATTATTTCCTTGTTTTTATCAGTATTAAGACAGATTTTTAAAATCTTATCTTAATGCTTGCGTTAATAAAGTTTAATAATAAGTCTATTAAGTTTCTTTAACTGTTAACTTCAATGTTGATAGTTAATTTTTTATCAGTCAGGAGATTATATGGTTTCATTAAGGGATAATATTGAAGTACAACCCTTGTCACATAATAAAAGAGTAAGAAAAAATTTTGGTCATATAAATTTAGTAGCAGATATACCGAATTTGATTGAAATTCAAAAAAATTCATATGAAAAGAATTTTCTACAGCTAGATACAAAAGATTCCGAAAGAAAAAATAAAGGCTTACAATCTATATTAAATTCAATTTTTCCTATCTCTGATCCTTCTAATATAGCTAATTTAGAATTCGTTAAATATGAATTTGATACTCCAAAATATGATGTGGAAGAATGCACTCAAAGAAGCTTAAGCTATGATTCTGCTCTTAAGGTAACCTTAAGGTTAAGTATCTGGGATATAGATGAAGATACTGGTAGCCGAGAAATTAAAAGTATAAAAGAGCAGCAAGTATATATGGGTAATATCCCATTAATGACTAAAAATGGTACTTTTATCATTAATGGTACAGAAAGAGTAGTTGTATCGCAAATGCATCGCTCACCTGGGGTGTTCTTCTATCATGATGAGGGCAAAGTTCATTCTTCTAGAAAACTTTTATATTCTGCACGTGTTATTCCATATAGAGGGTCATGGCTTGATTTAGAGTTTGATGCTAAAGATATTATTTATTTTAGAATAGATAGAAAAAGAAAACTTTATGCTACTACTTTGCTTAAAGCAATAGGCATGAGTACAGAAGAAATTATAAAATTTTATTATGATTCAGTAAATTATAAAGCTGTTAAAAATAAGGGGTGGGCAGTTAAATTTATGCCTAGCCATATTACTGCACATAGATTAACAAGTGATTTAATAGATGCTGATACAGGAAATGTTTTGCTTAAAGCAGGACAAAAAATTACTCCTCGCCTAGCTAAAAAATATGCTGGAGAAGGACTTAATAATATTTTAGTATCTCATGAGGCTTTAACTGGTAAATATTTATCTGTGGATTTAAAAGATCCTGAAAGTGATGAAATATTAGCAAAAATCGGTGAAATGGTTACTGTTGAGTTACTTAGTGTAATTAGTGATCTTAAAATTAAAAATATTAGTGTATTAGTAATTAATCCTCAATCCGGTCCATATATCAGAAATACTTTATTTTCTGATAAGAATCAAGATCGTGAATCAGCATTATTTGATATTTTTAGAGTATTAAGACCAGGAGAGCCTGCTAATATTGAAGCTGCTGAAAGTTTATTTTATAATTTATTCTTTGACCCTGAAAGATATGATCTTTCAGAAGTAGGCCGAATAAAAATGAATTCAAGGTTAGAATTGAATATTTCTGATGAAACTACAATTTTAACTACAGATGATATAAAAAATATACTAAGAGTATTAGTAGAGCTTAAAGATGGCAAAGGGATTATAGATGATATTGATCACTTAGGTAACAGAAGGGTTAGATCGGTTGGTGAATTGATAGAAAATCAATTCAGAATAGGTCTTGTCCGGATGGAAAAGTCAGTGGTTGAAAGAATGTCGGCAGGTGATATTGATACAGTAATGCCTCACGATTTAGTGAATTCTAAGATTTTAGTCTCAGTAGTAAAGGAATTTTTTAGTACTTCGCAATTATCCCAATTTATGGATCAAACAAATCCATTATCTGAAATAACTCATAAAAGAAGATTATCAGCATTAGGTCCTGGTGGTCTTAGTCGTGATAGAGCCGGCTTTGAAGTGCGTGACGTGCACCCAACTCACTACGGTCGTATTTGTCCTATTGAAACACCTGAAGGTCAAAATATCGGATTAATTAACTCTATGGCAACTTATGCTAGAATAAATAAGCATGGTTTTATAGAAAGCCCATATAGAAAAGTCAAAGGCGGACATGTAACCGATGAAGTAGTATACCTTTCAGCTATTGAAGAAGGGAAGTATAAGATCGGTCAAGCAAATTCTAAGGTTGATAAAGACGGAGTATTGCAGGGCGAGTTTATTAATTGCCGAGTTGAAGGTGGCAATTTTGTAATGGTAGAGCCGCAAGAAGTGGACTTCATTGATGTAACGCCTATGCAGGTTGTATCTGTTGCAGCTTCCCTTATACCGTTCTTAGAAAATGATGATGCTAACCGTGCTTTGATGGGATCAAACATGCAAAGACAAGCGGTTCCTTTAATTAAAACTGATGCACCTTTTGTTGGTACAGGAGTTGAGGGTGTAGTAGCAAAAGATTCTGGAGCATCTGTACTTGCATTAAATGATGGTATAGTTGAGCAGGTAGATTCGAATAGAATTGTAATTAGAGCTATTGGTCAAAAAACCGAAAGTGCACCTTCAGTTGATATTTATAACTTATTAAAATTCCAAAAGTCTAACCATAATACTTGTATCAATCAAAAGCCTCTAGTTAAGGTAGGTCATTATGTTAAGAAGAATGATATTATAGCTGATGGACCTAGTACTGATAATGGTGAAATTGCTTTAGGTAGAAACGTTTTAGTCGCTTTCTTGCCTTGGAATGGATACAATTTTGAAGATTCAATTTTAATATCAGAGCGAATAGTAAAAGAAGACGTATTTACTTCTGTCCATATTGAAGAGTTTGAAGTAATAGCAAGAGATACTCGCCTTGGTCCTGAAGAAATTACGCGTGATATACCTAATGTAAGTGAAGAAGCACTTCGTCATCTTGATGAGGTCGGAATAATTTATGTAGGTGCAGAAGTAAAAGCAGGTGATATTTTAGTAGGGAAAGTAACGCCGAAAAGTGAATCACCTATTACTCCTGAGGAAAAATTACTGAGAGCCATTTTTGGAGAAAAAGCTTTTGATGTGAAAGATTCATCTCTGCATGTTCCTTCTGGAGTTAGTGGGACAGTAGTAGAGGTAAGAGTGTTTTCTCGTCGAGGTGTTGAAAAAGATCAGCGTGCTATTGCTATCGAAAAGCAGCAAATTGAAAAACTAGCAAAAGATCGTGATGATGAGTTAGAAATTATCGAGCATTTTGTATTCCGTTGGCTTGAAAAGCTTTTAGTAGGGCAGGTAAGCATTAATGGTCCTAAGACAGTGAAAGCTGGACAAACTATTATAAGCGAAACCTTAAAAGGTTTATCTAAAGGACAGCTTTGGCAGCTTACTGTTGAAGATGCAAATGTAATGAACGAAATAGAACAGCTCAAAAGTCATTATGATGGTAAGAAAGAAGCTCTTAATAAAAGGTTTGCTACTAAAGTAGAAAAATTACAAAGTGGAGATGATTTACCTCAAGGTGCTTTAAAAGTTGTAAAAGTATTTATTGCAACTAAGCATAAATTACAGCCTGGTGATAAGATGGCAGGAAGACACGGAAATAAAGGTGTTATTTCACGTATTGTGCCAGAAGAGGATATGCCATTCTTAGAAGATGGAACTGTAGTTGATATTGTTCTCAATCCTTTAGGTCTTCCTTCTCGTATGAATATAGGGCAGGTGCTTGAAACTCATCTTGGTTGGGCATCGGTGAATCTAGCAAAAAAAATAGCAGGTTTAGTAGAAGAACATAAAACTAAACATGCAAGTATTGAGAAGATTAAGAAGTTTTTAATCGAGCTATATGGTGAGAATATTAATCATATACTTGAAAAATCTGAAGAGGAAATTATTTCATTCTGTAATGAAGCTGCTAAGGGAGTATATTTTGCAACTCCAGTATTTGATGGTGCAAAGGTTGAAGACGTTAAGGATATGCTAAGGCTTGCAGGTCAAGATCTTTCAGGGCAAGTAAAGTTAATTGATGGTAGAACTGGTGAGTATTTTGATCGCTTAGTAACTGTAGGGCAAAAATATTTATTAAAGCTACATCACTTAGTAGATAATAAAATTCATTCTCGTTCTATAGGTCCTTATAGTTTAGTGACTCAACAACCTCTTGGAGGAAAATCGCATTTTGGTGGTCAGCGTTTTGGGGAAATGGAATGCTGGGCATTACAAGCATATGGAGCTGCTTATACGTTACAAGAAATGTTAACTGTTAAATCAGATGACGTAAATGGTAGAATTAAGATTTATGACTCTATAGTGCGTGGTGAAAATAATTTTGAATCTGGTATCCCTGAGTCATTTAATGTGATGATAAAAGAATTTAGATCTTTATGTCTTAATGTAAAACTTGAAGTGACTTCTTAAGGATTATTGAATAAAAATATTAAAATTTTCTTTTAGGAGGAGCAAGTAGTGCTGCTTTTAAAAGAAAAGAAGTATACTCACACAATGACTCTAATAAAGAAGTAAAATGCAGATACTTCAAAAGTTGGAAGTCAAATAAGCGGTAAAGCAAAGCGTAGAAAACTACGTGAGCAAAACTAAGTACCAAAATCTTGAAGCATCAAGGTATATAAGAGCAATTTTAAGGAAAAAGTATTTATGAGTGTAGTAAATTTTTACGGACAATTAAGTAATACTCAACAATTTGATCAGATAAGAATTAATATAGCAAGTCCAGAACAAGTGCGTTCATGGTCTTTCGGTGAAGTAATAAAACCTGAAACTATTAATTATCGTACTTTTAAACCTGAGAAAGATGGTTTATTTTGTGCAAGAATTTTTGGTCCAGTAAAAGATTATGAATGTCTTTGCGGCAAGTATAAGCGAATGAAAAATCGTGGTATTACTTGTGAAAAGTGCGGTGTTGAGGTTACTGTTTCTAGAGTAAGACGTGAAAGAATGGGGCATATAGAACTTGCGGCTCCCGTTGCCCATATTTGGTTTCTAAAGTCTCTTCCTTCAAGAATTAGTACGCTTCTTGATATGACGATGCGAGATATAGAAAAAATTCTTTATTTTGAAAATTATGTGGTAGTTGATCCTGGATTATCTATTCTACAAAAAGGTGAGCTTTTAACTGAAGAAGAGCTGCAAAAAGCAAAGGATAAATACGGGGAAGATGCATTTACTGCGTCTATTGGTGCAGAAGTAGTACAACAAATGCTAAAAGAGCTTGATTTCTCAACATTAAAGCAAGAGCTGTACGAAGAACTACAAAACACGACTTCAGAAGTAAAAAAGAAAAAGTTAGTAAAGCGTTTAAAATTAGTAGAAGACTTTTTAGAATCTGAAAACAAGCCAGAATGGATGATTATGAACGTATTGCCGGTCATGCCTCCTGAACTTAGACCGCTTGTTATGTTAGATGGTGGAAGATTCGCTACTTCAGATCTTAATGAACTTTATAGAAGAGTAATTAATAGAAATAATCGTCTAAAGAAGCTTATAGAGTCGAAAGCACCTGATATAATTGTTAGAAATGAAAAAAGAATGCTGCAAGAAGCAGTGGACGCGTTATTTGATAACGGACGCCGCGGTAGAGCAGCAAAAAATGCTAATAAGCGTCCATTTAAGTCATTAAGTGATATGCTGAAAGGTAAGCAAGGTCGTTTCCGTCAAAACTTACTTGGTAAAAGGGTGGACTACTCAGGACGTTCAGTTATCGTAGTAGGACCTGAGCTTAAACTTCATCAGTGTGGTTTACCTAAAAAAATGGCTTTAGAATTATTTAAGCCGTTCATTTATTCAAAGCTTGAGTTATATGGTATTGCTACAACTATTAAAGCAGCTAAAAGAATGGTTGAGGCTGAAAAGCCTGAAGTTTGGGATGCACTTGAAGAAGTTATAAGAGAACACCCTGTGTTACTTAACAGAGCTCCGACATTGCACCGCCTTGGCATTCAAGCATTTGAGCCGTTATTAATCGAAGGTAAGGCAATACAGCTTCATCCGCTCGTTTGTGCTGCTTTCAATGCGGACTTTGACGGGGATCAAATGGCTGTACATATTCCTTTATCGATTGAAGCCCAGCTTGAAGCTAGGGTATTTATGATGTCTACTAATAATATCTTAAGCCCTGCTAATGGACGTCCTATTATTGTACCAGATAAAGATATAGTACTCGGCTTATATTATTTAACGCTTGCTTTTGATCATGAGGTAGGCGAGGGTATGATGTTCTCAGACTTAACTGAAATGGAGCATGCTTTATATAACAAATTTATAACGATTCATACTAAGATAAAATATCGTCGTAATCAGTTAAATGCCGAGGGCAAAATAGTTCCTGTAATAGTTGATACTACTTATGGAAGATTAATGGTTGGTGAGTTATTGCCTTCTAATCCTAATATAGAATATAAGTTTATTAATAAGCCTTTAACTAAAAAAGATATCTCTTTAGTAATAGATTTAGTCTATCGTCACTGCGGTCAAAAAGCTACAGTAATTTTTGCTGATCAGCTGATGAAACTTGGCTTTAAATATGCTTGTTCTTCAGGTATTTCTTTTGGTATGGATGATATGGTTGTACCAAAATCTAAAATTGTTCATATTGATGAAACACAGCTTGAGATCAAGGAATTTGAGCAGCAATATTCAAATGGTTTAATTACTTACGGCGAAAAATATAACAAAGTAATTGATGCATGGTCAAGATGTACTGATAGAGTAGCTAATGACATGATGAAAGAAATTGCTAAACCACCTGTTAGTGATGATTCAAATCAACAAAAGATAAACTCCATCTATATGATGGCTATTTCAGGTGCTAGAGGGTCTTTCCAGCAAATCAAACAGCTTGGTGGTATGCGTGGGCTTATGACTAAATCAAATGGTCAAATTATACCAACGCCTATTATCGCTAACTTTAAGGAAGGGCTAACTGTATTTGAGTGCTTTAACTCCGCTAATGGAATGCGTAAAGGACAAATAGATACGGCTTTAAAAACCGCAAGCTCAGGTTACTTAACAAGAAAATTAGTAGATGTTGCACAAGATTGTATTATTACTGAAAAAGATTGTAACACCGATAAGGGTATTGAAGTAAAGAGTATTATAGAAGGTGGTGAAGTAATAGTGCCTTTAGCTGAAATGATTTTAGGTCGTACAGCAGCTATTAATATATATCATCCAGTAACTAATGATTTAATCCTCACCAAAGGTGAATTAATTAATGAATCTAAATTAGAGCAAATTGAATCTGCAGGTTTAGATAGAATTATGATTAAGTCGGTACTAACCTGTGAAAGTTCCACCGGTATATGTGCTATATGCTATGGTAGAGACCTTGCTACCGGTTCGTTAGTTTCCGAAGGGGAAGCTATAGGGGTGATCGCTGCTCAATCTATTGGTGAGCCAGGTACACAGCTTACAATGAGAACTTTCCACATCGGAGGAGCGGCAACAAAAGGAGCTGAAGTATCTTCTGTAGAAGCCTCGTATGATGCAAAAGTAAAAATTCTTAGCCGTAACGTGGTTATTAATTCCGAAGAACGAAAAATTGTTATGAGCCGTAACTGTGAGTTATTATTACTTGATAATAACGGCAATGAAAAAGCTCGTAGTAAAATCCCATATGGTGCTAGATTACTTGTTGATGAGGGTGATATGGTTACTAAGACGCAGAAGCTTGCAGAATGGGATCCATATACCATACCTATTATTACTGAAAAATCTGGTAAAGTATTATTTAAAGATATGGTTGAGGGAATTTCGGTACGTGATGTAACTGATGAGGCAACTGGTATTCCAAGTAAAGTTATCATTGAATCAAAACAATATTCACGTGGAGCAGAACTAAGACCAAGAATCCAGCTTCTTGGCGCCAAAGGTGAAATTATCATGTTATCAAATGGTTTAGAAGCAAGATATTACTTACCAGTTGGAGCGGTTTTAAGTGTAGAAGAAGGGGTACAAATATCAGTAGGTGATATAATTGCACGTATTCCGAAAGAGTCAACTACTACTAAGGATATTACCGGTGGTTTACCAAGAGTAGCCGAGCTTTTCGAAGCAAGACGTCCAAAAGATCACGCAGTGATTGCTGAGATAGATGGTCGAGTAGAGTTTGGTAAAGATTATAAATCTAAAAGACGTATTATTATACACCCAGTTGATGGTTCGATGGGTCTTGAGTATATGGTGCCAAAAGGTAAGCATGTTGTGATTAATGAGGGAGGCTTTGTTAAGAAAGGTGATTTATTAATTGATGGTAATCCAGTACTTCAGGATATTTTAAAAGTGATGGGGGTAGAGCTTCTTGCAAGCTATATTGTTAAAGAGGTTCAGGCTGTTTATCGTCTACAAGGTGTAAAAATTGATGATAAGCACATAGAAGTAATTATTCGTCAGATGTTACAGAAAGTAGAAATAACAGACTCAGGCGGCACTACATTATTAGTAGGTGAGAAGATAGATCGACGTGAATTTGACGAAATAAATGAAAAAGCAATTAAGAATGGTTTAAGAGCTGCTGATGCTCAGTTAATATTACAAGGTATTACTAAGTCTTCTCTGCAAACTAGATCATTTATATCTGCTGCATCGTTCCAAGAAACCACTAGGGTTTTAACTGAAGCTGCTATTGCTGGTAAAGTTGATAAGCTAAGAGGACTTAAGGAAAATGTTATAGTTGGGCGTTTAGTACCTGCAGGAACAGGCTTCTTTATGGACAAAATGCGTAAAGTAGCAGCAAAGCTTGATGAAGAAAATGCATAAGATTTGTGCGTAACTTACAGCAATCTCATAAGGAAGTATATCCCTGAGATTGCTTCGTCAAAACTTAGTAATGACGTTTAAAATCTATGAAGAACTCGGCCGCAAGCGACCGAGTTTCAAAACAGGTTAAACTGCTTTGTTTCTTTTTCAATTTTATCCATTGCGTTTATTTGATTTCGTACATATTCACGAATTACCTCATCATTAACGTTACCTACAGTTTCTACAAAAAAACTTTGCGTCCAAAGTTTACCACCCCAAAAATATTTACGCTTTATTTTTGGATAAAGCTTGAAAAAATTTCTTGCAGATATGCTTTTTATTATTTGCATAATATACGACGGAGAAACTTTTGGCTCAGATTTTACTACCATATGAATATGATCAGTAGGTATCTCTAACTCCACTATTTCTATATTATAATCGTAACCAATCTTCTTTATTATTAACCTTAAGCTTTCTCTATAAGGTTCAATAAACACTTTATGACGATATTTTGGTATCCACACAAAGTGATACATTATTCTAAAAACATGATGACTATTACGCCTCAATTCCATTCTACTAAATTATAATATGCCAACGCTTATATTATAACGCTATCCATCTAGGGAGCAAGCTCCCTAGATTTTCGCTATGCGGTTAAATATATGCATCTTAGATTAATAGTTTTTATAATTTTTTGTGTATTTATTCTACCTAAGTTGTAGTAATAAAAAGATTTATAAGAATTCAAATTCATTTCAAGGGATAGTAATTAAAGGCAAGCAAGAAGCAAGGAAGCTAGATATTCCAACTGCTAATATTTCTATAGTTCCTTATAGTATTCAATAGGGTGTATATAGTTGTAGGGTACTTGTTAAAGAAAAACAATATAAAGCTATGTTGTCATTGCTAAAGTAAAAGGGACCAGTAAATTGCACGAAAAAGGGACCAGAGAATTTGGTGTAACCTAATAAGGTTATAATGTGCAATATTCACTAGATAATTAATTAAAATAAATATCTAGTGATACAATGATAAGAATAAATATGTACACAACAATTATCACCCTTTATAAGCAAGGCAATAGTCAAAGAAATATTGCCAAACTAACGAGAATAGACCGTAAAACAGTAAGAAAAATAGTAAACCGTTATGTAGAGTCTGGTACAGAATCTCCTGCACCCTATGAACGATCTTCAGCACTGGATTCTTGGCACGAACAAATAATTGAGTTATTAGAAAAGAATCTAAGTTACATAAGAATTTTTGAAGAGTTAAAAATTCAAGGTTATACAAAAAGTTATGGTTCGCTAACCCGTTATATCAAAAAATATAAGATACAAAATAACAGTTGCATTCGTTTTCATACTTTAGCAGGAGAGGAAGCACAAGTAGATTTTGGTGACATAGGCTTACAGTATAATTCTAAGGGGCGTAGAGTTAAAGCATATGTATTTAATATGCGTTTAAGTTATAGTCGCCTTGATTATTATGAAGTAGTGTTTGATCAAAGTTGTCAAACATGGATACAATGTCATATCAATGCATTTAATTATTTTGCTGGCAGTCCAAAAGTAATAAAACTTGATAATCTTAAAGCTGGAGTGGTAGATAGCAATTTCTATGAGCCCGTATATCAGAAGGAATACAAACGTTTAGCTGATCATTATGGAATTTTACTTTCTCCTTGTCGTGTATATCAACCTCAAGAAAAAGGCAAAGTAGAATCAGGAATAAAGTATGTCAAAAATAATTTTTTTGCTGGACGTAAATTTCATAGATATGAAGAATTAACACATGATCTTGCTAACTGGTTAAATAAAGCAAATAACCGAATACATGGTACTACTAAAAAAATTCCTCAGGAACTATTTGAGCAAGAAGAAAGTAATAATTTAATGCCTTTACCATTAGAAACGTTTGATTTGTCATCGTGGCATAATCGAAAAGTAGCAAAAGATTGTCATATCACCATAGATAATAATTATTATTCCGTACCGGCAAAATATATATACAGTGAGGTACTGGTACAATTATCACCAAAACTTGTTCAAATATTTTCTATCCAAAATGATTTAATAGCAAGGCACGTTAGAACAGATGGCAAAGGAATATTTACCACTAATCCGTCTCATTATGCCAAATATAAACGTCTATGCCCAGGTTTTATAGAATATAGTGAACATTATCAACAACAAATGCAGCAGATAGGAAATAATTGCAGTTTATTATTAGAGTTATTACAACAAACACGAGTAAATGATTGGCAACGTTGTGCTAGAGGTATTATTTCTTTACGTAAGGTTTACAATGATGAGTTAATAGATAAAGCTTGTCATAGAGCATTACATTACGGTATAAGTTCTTACTCTAAAATTAAAAATATCTTAAATAGTAATGCAGTAAACTTACCATTGCCAGAGTTTGGAGGTCAGAATGCAGAACTTGCTTAATGACCTACGTAGTTTTAGATTATCAGGTATAGTCAATAGCTTAAATGAAAGGATTATTTATGCTCAAAATAATAAACTAGGATTTAAAGAATTTCTCTCACTATTATGTGAAGATGAAAAATCTCACCGTAAGGATAATAATTACCGTCGTCGTAAAAGTGCTGCTAAATTACCAGTCACTAAAAATTTAGAAGACTTTGATTTTCAGTTCCAACCAAGTATTGATGCCAAAGTAATAAGTGATTTATCTACTTGTGATTATATTAATACTAAGGGCAATGTCATATTCATAGGTAATTCTGGAACTGGCAAAACTCATCTTGCTATTGGATTAGCATTAAAAGCTTTAACACGAGAATACTCTGTATATTTTACTACGGTATCGGATATGCTTTATAATTTACATATTGCAAGAGCAGATAATAGCTATCACAAAAAAGTTAAATTACTCTTATCATTTGACTTATTAATTCTTGATGAGTTAGGTTTTAAGCAATTACCAAAACATTCAGTAGATGATTTTTTTAATATTATTGCTAAACGATATGAAAATAAATCTACCATTATTACCACAAACAAGGATTTTGAAAGATGGAATGAAATATTTGCTGATGAGTTATTAACTCATGCAATTATTGATCGAGTAGTACATCATGCACATATACTAAACATCACAGGTAAAAGTTATCGTATTAATAACTATAAATTTGGAGGTCATTTGACATAAAAATTTTTACATATAGTGGTCCCTTTTTCGTGCAATTTACTGGTCCCTTTTTATTTGACAATGACAATGTGTTATTATGATCTAGAAAGATCTAACATTTTAGAAGCTTATATATTCAACTTTAATGAAGATTTATATAATCAAACAATAAATATATATTTGAAAAATTTTATACGTAAACCGGTTAAAAACATTTCTTTTGAAGAAATAAAACTATTAATCTCTTAGGGTTTAATTCCCCGAAGGTCTGCTTCGTGATATACTAGATGCATGGAAGAAAGCAGTTATATACATAAAAGTCATAATGTCACAGTACTAATATATCATTTAGTAACGCGAGTTTCGAATTAATATAGCATAGGATTTAGCATATCAAGAGAGATGTAATAGAAGGTTTATTATCAGACATTTGATAATTTATCAGTGCTGCAACCATATGCACAAAGGCATTTGTAACTGATCTATGCCTTGAATGCTCAAACTTCCCCAATAGTTTAATTTTACTAAACACAGATTCTATTAATGCTCTTTTAAGCAATAATATTTTATCCAACATAGACATAAGTTTATTTTTCATATTTTTCTTTACCCTAGTTACCATAAAAATTCCTTGCTCTAAAAGTTGTTGAAATAATTGTTGTGAAATATAACCACGATCTCCGAATACTTTACCAAAAAGATTTTTGATCATCAGTTCCAGCTGTTTTCTATCATCCTTATTGCCAGGGCTAAAAGATGCTTTAACTATACCACCGGCTCTATTAATTATTAGATGTAGTTTAAGTCCATAGAACCAACCTTTTGTTGTCTTACTGCGTGCTGCTATGCCGGCGAACACTTTATTCATTGAAATACGGTATCTCTTACATACCTCTATACTACTTGAATCTACAAAAGAAAGGCCATCACACTGATCCAAAATAGAATTGAATATCAGTACTAATAGTGGTAAATGTGGACCTATTATTTTTATAAATTGACTATAGCTTACTAATTGAAAATCTCTTTGATGATAAATCCATATTTGCTTCAGATAATAATTCTTAAAACAATCATAAGATGACTGCCAGTAGCCTATTATAATTGTTATTACCTCACTTCTGTTAAGTCGACTTTTAGGACCAGATTTGTTGTTATGGTTAGTAATTGAATTTGTATGCTTGTCTAATTCTTGAAAAAAATCATCGACGTAACAAAATATTTCTGTAAAATCCATTATCATAGGTTATTGCTCTTAAAGTTTTTTCAATAACCTATAAACTTTTTTCTTATACTATAAATACCATATTTTAATTAGCAATTTGTATTTTGTACTCACTTTATAACAAAAACAGTATTATCAATATCCCCGTAACCCACTGTTTATCAGCTATACAGCGACTTTTTGAATACGAAACTCGCGTTTAGTAATACCGGCAAAGTATAGAAGAGTAATATTCAATGAGGAACTAGACGATTATTTATGTAAAATTTGTGAGGACATAGAAGCTCGTTATGAAATTAGATTTTTGGAAATAGGAGTAGATAAAGAACATGTACATTTTTTACTACAGTCAATACCAATGTATAGCCCAACAAAAATAACTCAAATCATAAAAAGTATTACATCTAAGGAAATGTTTAAGAAATATCCAAATCTTAAAGAAAAATTATGGGGAAGTGAGTTTTGGAGTAAAGGATATTTTATGAGCACAGTAGGTAAACATGGTGATGAGCGGAAATTACGTAATTATGTAAAAAATCAAGGTTCAGACAAACCTTCTTATAAAGCATTTCAACAAAAACAGTTAAAACTTTTTGGATAGATACCTCGTAGCTCTGCTGCGAGGAGTATCATTTAAAAAAGATATAGAATCTTGTTACAATCAGGAGTTTCGCACTTAGGAAAATTGCATATCAGTTAGAAGCCATCTAATGTTATTCTGAATTGATGTTTTTATAACTTCCCAAGTTTGTTGATATAAAGTAATTTTTTCATTTATCCTCCTTTTGTTCATATCAAGCCATGCCAATACAGCAAGGCAAATATGATTTCTTTGAGCTCGACCCGTGCGTGCCTGACAGCTTTCAATACCACAAGTTTGTTTTAATTCTCGATGATAAACTTCTATAGACCAACGTGCCTTAACAATTTTCTCTATTTGCTCACGTGTAGGGTTTTCTAAATTAGTTGTTATGTAATCAATGCGACCATTTTTTGCCACAAACTTAAATACCGTTACCCAACCGTATCCACGTAGATGAATTTTTAGCCCTTCATCGGGAATCTCCAAAGTGTCCAAGCTAACATTACGATTAACTTTTCTATTTCTTCTTAGGTTAGTAACCCATATCCAACCTAAATTACGTATATGTTTTAAATTATCCAAACCACTATACCAAGCATCCATGACTATGGCATCAGGATTGATACCTCTTTCTTTAGCTAAAGTAAGCATATCACAAAAATGCTCGTTCTTTGTTTTGCCATCAGTTTCTTTATCATATATTCTATAATCTACAGGAGTAGATTGATCAATTTGAGTATTGTAATGCAGTAAGTTTACCATTCCTATACCAGGTATAACATCATGTACAGCCCCAGAATATTGATACTTTACAAGCTCGATCCTCTTACTGTATTGCTTTGACAATAAGGTGTCATCTCCTACTAATAAACAAGGCTCCTCTAGATCAAGATATTTTGACACTTTGCTATAGATTTCGCTAGGGCGAAAATCTTTACTCTTTAACCATCGACTTGCACTATCGTGCGATAGATCTACTGGGCTTACTTCAGATAATGCTTTGCCAGTATATCTTACACTACTTGCTTGTAAAAACGATTGATATAAATCTTTGCTACATTTTGATCTTGTCATTTTTATCTAAAACTATTTTTCTCTAGATTACCATATTCTTTGCTAAGAGCCTATCTTGAAAGACGAATATGCTCATTAAATAGTACTGCAACATATTACTTTAGCACTGTTTGATGTATCAAAAAATTTACAATTTTTAGCAAAATTACTGCTTTTTTATACAAATTGTAAACTGCTTGCTATGAATTAGTGTATTGTTTTTGTTCTCAATACACTTTCAAGACAGGCTCTAAGTGCGAAACTCCTGACAATGACTAAAGACAGTATTACCCGCACTTTTCATGACGGGTAACACTTTAGTAATTATTTTCCTTTTTCTACACCTGGTTTACAGAGTAGTTTACCTAAGCATAAAAATGAATATATTCCACAAAAACCAATAATTATATAAAGTAACTTAACAACAATTGGAAAAGAACCGAATAAAAGTGTTACTAAGTTAAAATTGAATAATCCAATTAGTCCCCAATTTATAGCACCTATAGAGGCACCGTCAAGTTAAGAGAGATGTAAATTAAGTATTGAGCAAATGCATGGAATAATTTATAGAATAGCAGTAACCATTTATCTCTAAATTTCACCATTATGCGTATTACTCAAGCTCCGAAGAGACATCGTTTTCCAGCAAGCATCATTAGCCATGCAGTATGGTTATATCATCGTTTTAATAGTAGCTACCGAGATGTTCAAGAACAGATGGCATATCGAGGTATTATTTTGAGTCATGAGACAGTAAGATTTTGGTGCAATAAATTTGCAGTTTATTTTCAAGATGTTATCAGAAGGAGAGAGCGGAAGCCAACTGATAAATGGCATTAAGATAAAATGAACATTAAGAATGATACTCCTCGCAGCAGAGCTACGAGGTATAGCTTAATGCGATAAGATAGTGACTTAGAGTATGAGTTAGATTATACTAAATGAAAAACTTATGGCAAAGGCATATTCATACGATTTAAGAATACGAGTAATAAAAAGTTTAACAGATGGTAAAACAATAAAAGAGACTTCTGAGATATACTCTATTAGTAGGAAGACTATAATAGAATGGAAAAAATTAAAGAAACAAACCGGCGATATCAAAGCAAAGAGTGGTTATCATACAGGACATCGTAGAATAATAAACGCGAGTTTCGAATTAATATAGCATAGGATTTAGCATATCAAGAGAGATGTAATAGAAGGTTTATTATCAGACATTTGATAATTTATCAGTGCTGCAACCATATGCACAAAGGCATTTGTAACTGATCTATGCCTTGAATGCTCAAACTTCCCCAATAGTTTAATTTTACTAAACACAGATTCTATTAATGCTCTTTTAAGCAATAATATTTTATCCAACATAGACATAAGTTTATTTTTCATATTTTTCTTTACCCTAGTTACCATAAAAATTCCTTGCTCTAAAAGTTGTTGAAATAATTGTTGTGAAATATAACCACGATCTCCGAATACTTTACCAAAAAGATTTTTGATCATCAGTTCCAGCTGTTTTCTATCATCCTTATTGCCAGGGCTAAAAGATGCTTTAACTATACCACCGGCTCTATTAATTATTAGATGTAGTTTAAGTCCATAGAACCAACCTTTTGTTGTCTTACTGCGTGCTGCTATGCCGGCGAACACTTTATTCATTGAAATACGGTATCTCTTACATACCTCTATACTACTTGAATCTACAAAAGAAAGGCCATCACACTGATCCAAAATAGAATTAAATATCAGTACTAATAGTGGTAAATGTGGACCTATTATTTTTATAAATTGACTATAGCTTACTAATTGAAAATCTCTTTGATGATAAATCCATATTTGCTTCAGATAATAATTCTTAAAACAATCATAAGATGACTGCCAGTAGCCTATTATAATTGTTATTACCTCACTTCTGTTAAGTCGACTTTTAGGACCAGATTTGTTGTTATGGTTAGTAATTGAATTTGTATGCTTGTCTAATTCTTGAAAAAAATCATCGACGTAATAAAATATTTCTGTAAAATCCATTATCATAGGTTATTGCTCTTAAAGTTTTTTCAATAACCTATAAACTTTTTTCTTATACTATAAATACCATATTTTAATTAGCAATTTGTATTTTGTACTCACTTTATAACAAAAACAGTATTATCAATATCCCCGTAACCCACTGTTTATCAGCTATACAGCGACTTTTTGAATACGAAACTCGCGTTAATAAGAGACATAGAGGGATTTAAAAAATTTATAGAATTAAATTTTGATAAAACCACCATGGAACTAGCTAACAACTGGAGTCAAAAAGTATCTGCAAGTACGATATCAAGATTGCTTAATAAATTAGGTTATAGTTATAAAAAAAACTTTTCTTCATCCCAAAAGAGATGTTGGTCTAAGGAATGAGTTTATATTGAAACTAAAAACTATAGACAAACAAGATTTAGTATTTATCGATGAATCTGGGATAGAAGATAATAGCTGTAGAGAACACGGGTGGAGCATTATCGGTCAAAGATGTTATGGTGAAAGGGTCTATCAACATAAATCACTGATTAGTATGATTGCTGGGGTGTCTGCCAAAGATATTATTGCCCCAATAATATTTGATGGGACATGTAATAAGGACATTTTTGAAACTTATGTACAAGAGATATTGATCAAAGAGTTAAAGCCTGGTCAGATAGTAGTAATGGATAATATTAATTTTCATAAAAGTACAAAAGTGAAAACGTTAATTGAATCTTTTGGTTGCAGTATTTTATTTTTACCAACTTACTCTCCTGATTTAAATTCTTACTATTACCCACAATTATAAAATGCTGCTAGAGTATTCACTGATCATTTTAAATAAGAAGGATAGGCGATATGCAAGATATAGTAACATACGGGATAAATATATCAAGCACTGGTTGGTTAGAGAATGAGCTCAGGCATGTTGACTTTAAAGATAAAAGACTTATAAATCGGCTTATTAAAACCAGTAACTTACTTGATAGCAAAGCATCCGGCACAATAAATCAAAGTTGCAGATCCTGGAAAGATGCGAAGGGAGCTTACAGACTATTTAGCAATGATAAGTTTGATATAGATGAAGTCTATTCTTCGCATCATGTGGAAACACAAAATAGAATCCAAGGCAAAAATTTAGTGTTTGCAATTCAGGATACAACTTACCTGGATTATGACACTCATATTAAGACAAAAGGGCTAGGCAGTATCTCCAAAGCTTATACAAAGCACAAACAGGGTCTTATTATGCATAGTACTATTATAGTGACGCCAGGAGGTCTGCCTTTAGGCCTTACCTCTCAGCAATGTTGGGCACGTATCGCAAGGGAAGAGGATCAGAAGGAAAAAGCAAGGCGTAAGTATATCACTCACATCAAAGATAAAGAAAGCTATAAATGGATTAACGCGTTTGAGGAAACAATTGCCAATATTCCTGAAAATACTAGAGTTATTACGGTTGGAGATAGAGAAGCAGATATCTTTGATTTGTTATGGAAAATTGAAGAATCAGCTGCAGAATTTGTAATTCGCAACAGACAGGATAGGAAATTTATTTGCCCGGAAAATGGTAAAACAAAAATACAAACGAAAATAAGTAAGCTACAGTCCAAGAAAGAGATTAGACTGAAAATCCCAGGCAATGGACTTCATAAAGCAAGAAAAGCAAATGTTGAAATTAAATACACATATGGGCACATACCAATTAGGTCTGTATCTTTATATGGCCCTGAAAATACTGATCACAAAATCAGTGACAAATTAGCTGTTTATGTTGTAAGCGCTAAAGAAATTAATGCCCCTGTTGGAGTAGAGGCAATCGATTGGACTATACTGACCAACATCCCCGTGAGTAGCTTTGAAGATGCTGTTGAGCGTATAACTTGGTATAAGCTAAGATGGAAAATAGAAGAATATTTTAGAGTTCTGAAATCAGGATGCAAGATAGAAGCCTCTCGCTTATCTGCCGAAACAAAGCTACAAAAATTAATTGCCATAAAAAGCCTCATTGCTTTTAAAATTTTATATTTATCAAAAATAGCCTCAACTTGTCCTGAAGAGAGCTGCGATAGCATACTTACCACCCAAGAATGGAAAACGCTTTATATGCGCGTGCACAGAACAAATAATACTCCTGGCAAGCCTCCAAATATAAAAGAAGCTATTATTTTGCTTGGTAAATTAGGAGGCTTTATGGCAAGAAAGAGTGATGGGTTGCCCGGAGCAATGTCTTTATGGCGGGGATATGAAATCCTTCAAGAGAGCGTAATGATGCTATCAATTGTTAGTGGTAAAATTTGTGGGTAATAGTAAGATTTAAATTCTATTGAGCATTACTGGTTTAAAATCAAGAACGAAATAAGAAAAACTGTTTCTAATTTTGAGCACTTTTTTGATGCGGTTTACTATGCTCTTAAAAAAGTCACTACCTTATCGCATTAAGCTATATCTATCCAAAAAGTTTTAACTGTTTTTGTTGAAATGCTTTATAAGAAGGTTTGCCTGAACCTTGATTTTTTACATAATTACGTAATTTCCGCTCATCACCATGTTTACCTACTGTGCTCATAAAATATCCTTTACTCCAAAACTCACTTCCCCATAATTTTTCTTTAAGATTTGGATATTTCTTAAACATTTCCTTAGATGTAATACTTTTTATGATTTGAGTTATTTTTGTTGGGCTATACATTAGTATTGACTGTAGTAAAAAATGTACATGTTCTTTATCTACTCCTATTTCCAAAAATCTAATTTCATAACGAGCTTCTATGTCCTCACAAATTTTACATAAATAATCGTCTAGTTCCTCTTTGAATATTACTCTTCTATACTTTGCCGGTGTTACTAAATGATATATTAGTACTGTGACATTATCACTTTTATGTATATAACTGCTTTCTTCCATGCATCTAGTATATCACGAAGCAGACCTTCGGGGAATTAAACCCTAAGAGATTAACTTTTCTTAAATGTTTGGTATATTACAGGTATAACAAAAATTGTGAATATAGTACCAATACTTAAGCCACCAACTATTACAAGACCAATAGAATTACGAGCAGCAGCACCCGCCCCTGTTGCAAAAATCAATGGCATACTACCGACGACTGCGGCAAGTGTAGTCATTAAGATTGGTCGCAAGCGAAGAGTACAAGCTTCTATTATAGCATTTCTAATATTTGCTCCTTTTTCTTTTAATTGGTTAGCAAATTCTACTATCATAATGGAGTTTTTAGTAATTAACCCAATTAAAGTAATAAGTCCAATATTACTATACATATTAAGGCTGTTACCTGAGATCCAAAGAGCAAGCACACCGCCGGTTATAGAAAAAGGTGCGGCAAGCAATATTAATAACGGATCAACAAAGCTTTCAAATTGTGCTGCAAGTACTAAATAAATGAATATGAGAGCAAAGCCGAATGTTAGAAGCATATTACTATCTGCTTCTTTCATTTGCTTAATTTCTCCGATATATTCGAGTATAGTATTACTTGAATCAAGTAACTTAGCTGCTATTTTATTAATTTCATTAATCGCATCTTCGATTTTACTATCAGGGCTAAGGTCGGAAGAGATGGTAACGGATTTTGAGTTGTTATAATGGCTATATGATTTCACGGATATTTTTTCTGTGATATTAGCTATTGATTCAAGTGGTAACATATTATTGTTCTTTGTTGGTATCAAGATTTTACTGAAATCACTAATACTACTACGATCTTTTTGATTAAATTGCAACATTACTTCATATAGATCGTTACCCATTCTAAAATCACCTACTTGTTGACCTGCCAGCAAATACTGCACTGTTTTACCTATATTTGCCATATTCATTCCATATAAATAAGCTTTATCACGATTAATTTCGATAGCAATAGTTGGCATTGCCGATTGTAAATTCCTATTTACATTTAAAAATATTGGATTTGCTTTCATTATATCTATAAATTGCTGTGATATTTTATCTAAATCATCATATTCAAGATTCGTTTGAATAGTAAATTCGATAGGACTACTACCTCCCCCACTACTGACCATTGAGCGAGGATCCATAGCAAAAACTTTCATACCTGCTATCTCAGAAAACTGCTTATTTAGCATATTCTTAATTGTTTCTTGCGATCTAGAACGCTGCTTCCAATCTTTTAACGGGACAAAAGACAAGACATTATCACTACTGCCTGCTCCTATTACCATTAAGTAACCTGCTATGTCTTTGTAATTAGCAAGGATTTTCTCGGCTTCTATTACTATTTCAGTAGAATGCTCTAGGCTAGATCCTTCCGGTCCTTTAAAAGAAAGTTGCAAAAATCCATCATCTTCTTGAGGTATAAAAGTTTTTCGCACAAATTTAAAACTAATAATTAATACCACAAATGATGCAACAATAATTAGAACAAATTTCTTTTTATTATCAAAAGTTAAGTTTAGATAATAGATATATCTGTCCTGTATTAATTGTAAAAGCTCGTTAAATTTAACTAAAAATTTGAGAGTTGGAGCATTATGTTTAGTAATCATACGACTTGACATCATAGGTGTTAAGGTTAGAGCTACAAACCCTGAAAATAAAACACAGAATGCTAGAGTCCATGCGAATTCTATGAATAATTTTCCGACAAACCCATCTATGAATCCAACAGGTAAAAATACAGTAGCAAGTGTGATAGTCATCGCAATAATTGCGAACCCTATTTCTTTAGAGGCGAGCAATGCCGCTTCCATAGGTTTATGACCCATTTCATTATATCTAAATATATTTTCGAGCATAACTATTGCATCATCTACCACAAGTCCGATTGCAAGGATCATGGCAAGTAGCGTAAAGATATTGATAGAAAATCCCATAGCATACATTACGCTGAAAGTACCTATTAACGATACAGGAATAGTAACAAATGGAATTAAGGTAATTTTAGCAGAGGCAAGAAATAAATATGTTACTAAAATCACTAATATTAAAGCTTCAAAAATGGTTTGAAATACTGCATAAATGGAGGCTCTAACAGGTTTTGCTCCGTCATACGCAATATTTAAGCTTATTCCTTTAGGAAATGAATCTTTTAGTTTTTCAAGTTCTTTTGCAACATCATTTGATAAATCTATAACGTTAGCCTTAGACTCCTTTATAAGTCCAAGAGCAATAGAATTTTTCCCGTTATACCTAAATAGTACTTCATTATCTGGGGCAGTTAAATATACTTTAGCTATATCTTGTAGCTTGATTATACTATTATCTTGGACTTTTATTATAATATTGCCAAATTCTTCCAGTTTAGATAAAGAGCCTTCAAGAGTTACTATAAAATTATTTATTCCTGTTTTAATATTGCCGGCAGGATAATCTTTATTTTGCTCTTTTATGGCAACCTCAATATCTAATAAAGAAATTTTATGTTGGTATAATTTTTTAGGATCAGGCTCTATTCGCATTATATATTCATTGCCGCCATAAATTTGTGACTGTCCTACGCTCTCAAGCTTATCTAAAGGAGTTTGTAAGTAATCTTCAACTATTTTTGTTAACTCTAAATCGTTATATTGTTCACTTTCAACGCTTATAAAGAGACTTGGAAAGCTATCAGCATCAAGTTTTGCAACTGAAGGTGCTTTCATATCCTGCGGAAACATATAAGTTATATCTGATATTTTAGAGCGTACATCATTTAATGCCACTTCAATATCTGTAGATAATAAGAAAGATAAAGTAATACTACTTTGTCCAGTGCTACTTTGTGAAGTTATATAATCTAGGTTTTTAACTGTTTTTAAAGCCTTTTCTATTCGAGTTGTTATTTCTTTTTCCATATATAAAGCATCAGCACCAGCATAAAAAGCATTGACGTTTATAATAGGAATTGAAATATCTGGCGTACCTCTAATTTGTAGCTTAGTAAAAAAAATTGTTCCAAGAACTAAAATAACTAAACTTAAAACGGTTGCAAATACCGGACGTTTTATGCAAATTTCAGATAATAACATTTGATTTGATGCTCTCTTTGATATATTTATTGTAAATTTTTACTTGAATTATTTAATTATATCCAGCTTTAAAAGCATAACTGATGTAAAATGGCTACATTTTTTTATCAATTATACAATTATATATATATCTTTAAAACTTTATAAATAACGGATATTTGCAGTAAACTAAGAGTTTGTTATAATTAAATAACCTAGTTAAAAAATAAAAAAATATATTGATGTGCATTATTGCTAGTTGTATATATCGTACTACGACAGTAATGTATTAACCCATTAAAAGAGAGTTGATTTTTTATGAGCACACAACCTAAAAAAATGAATAAGACAGAATTTATTGCTTTTATGACTGAGCATGGTCACCACCATAAACATCAGGGGCATAAATCATTTACAAAAGCTGATGCAGAAAAGGCACTTAATTGGGTGCTTGAATCTATAATTTCTGCTACTAAACATCAACATAGTGTTAATATCACAGGTTTTGGTTCGTTTGGAATACAAAGCAGAAAATCAAGAGAAGGTCGTAATCCAAAAACAGGAGAAAAAATGACCATACCTGCTTATAAGCAACCTGTATTTAAAGCTGGAAGTAAAATTAAAGAAGCTTGTAATAATAAGTAATTTATATTCTTTTCCTATAGTACCGCAGTTAAGCCTGAGGTGCAGTCGTGGGACTGTTAGCAGTCCTATAGCTTTAGTAATATAATTTTCAAGGATCATGGTATTACAGGAAGCCTTAACTATTAGTTTATATGATAATTGAGCATCTAGAGTTTAGTTTAAAACATAAAAAGCTACATAATAGCTGGCTTATTGAAGCAGAAAATATAGAACAAGCTTTAAAAGATATAGAGAAATTCGTATGTTTAAAGCTTTTAAAGAATAATATCCCTCTTGAAAATAATCCAGATTATCATCTTATTGTTAGGGAAGTTTCTGCTACGTCTAATGCTAAGAATATCTCTATTGAGCAAATAAGAAAATTACAGGAGTTCTTAAGTAAAACTTCTGCAATTTCAGGTTGTAAGGTTGCTGTAATTTATTCAGCAGATCTTATGAATCTGAATGCTGCAAATTCATGTTTAAAGATTTTAGAAGACACACCTAAAAATAGTTATATATTTTTAATTACTTCAAGAGCTTCAAGTATAATTTCTACAATCAGATCTAGATGTTTTAAAATTAGTACTAAATCATCTGAAAGACATTCTGAAGAAGAATTATATTCTAAATTTATTCAGCCCATAGCAAATAATGAAAACTTAAATTCTAAATTAGAGTTTATTAAGCAATTTAACGCTAAAGATAGAGAGTTATGGTTAGATTTTACTGATAATATACTCCTATTAATGAATAGAATTCTAAAAAAAACTTCAAATATTGATATTGAGTTTTCTGATTTAGAAAATAAAATATTTCATGCATTACCGAATCGTAACCTTTCTTATCTAATTCAAAAATTTGCCGATATAAAAAAGCTGATATATAATACAATCGATTATGATCTTGATTTAAAAACAAGCTATATATTAGTGATGGAAGAGTTTTCTTAAGGTATCTATTCATCAAATATGGTGTTACTAAGTACGGTATTGCCTATTGTTTCTATATTTCTTTCAAATAATAGAATATTATCTATATTAGTTTCAATGGAGGCTTTAAAATTATCAGTTTGTAATATTGATTTAGTACAATTAATAATATCTGGATTATTATTAAGTAATTTGCATATTAATAATACTGTATCTTGAACAGCTAGCTTTGCTATTTGATCGTTTATAGATTTAGGGTAAGATTCAAAGTTTATTAGTTTTTTTAAATTTTTAATTTTTAGTAAGTTCCCATTATTTTGCTTTGGCAGATTATTATTAAAATGATCTTCCAAATTTAAAATCTGTTCTTTTCTATTATCGGTAATGAAAATGGCAGAATTTAGTAAGGTATTATCTAGCTTTTCTATAGTGTTATAGCTTTCAGCCACATCAATGATTGTATTTGTAATATCTTTAAGCTTTTTAGTTTTGACAACATCATGTACTAAATGAGTTATATCGTTTGCAATTTCGGTAAAATTACTTACTAAAGGTATATGCTTTGTAATAATATGTACTTTATCAATTGTTGCTTTGGTATTATTTAAATATTTGTCTTTTTAGTTTCTGCGTAGTCAGTGTTATATGTTATTAAATCTGTGCTTAAAATGCGATGAGCGTGAAAGAAGCCATGTATAGTCCAATAAAAAGTTTTGTAATAAATATATAATAAAGGTTCTTCTAATTTTAAATAATTAATATATTCATCAGCTTTTGCTTTATCTATAGCGTTTGTATTTTGCAAAATCAAATTATGGTCTTTCAGTTGCTGAGTATTTTCATTCAGTTTATCTCTATCTTCTTGATCTCTTTTACCATTTTCATTTACTTGAACTTGTAGGTCTATAACTTGTGCTGAGGTATTACTTTCCAAGTTATATATCTGTGTTTGCAATCCTTTCATTTGATTGCTGTTTTTTCTTAATCTAACTCTATCTTGCTCAGCTTTTTCTCCATGCTCTTCTAATTGGTCTTGAAGCTTGGTAACTTGCTCTTGCATTTCTGTAAACTGAAAGAACATTTCGTTTTTATAATCAGGATATTTTAATTCTATTACTTCTTGTCGTAATTCTTTTACCAAATTTTCAGTTTCGGATTCATTAAAAGCTGCTACTGCACTTTTTAACTTAGTACTGTTATGTAAATCAGATATTTGTTTTTGCAAAGTTTGAAATTTACTTTCCATATCTTCCAGCTGTTTAGAAAGTTGTCGATTTATTTGGTTATTTGTAAGTTTTTCAGATTTTTGTTTGTTATTTAAGGCAGCTTCAGCAATTTTTATTTGTTTTAAGGTTTTTTTTTGGTAGCGAGAAATATCAGAGGTGAGGTTTAATTTAGCTGCTTCGTCAAAAGCATTTAGGGCTTTTTTGTACTGACCTAAAGAATATAGGTTTTTTCCTATCAAAAAATAACAAAGACTTTTAATTTTAGCAATCATATAGCCCTCATAATTTAAGTTTGATCTAAAATTTTAAGCGAGCATTATAAGCGTATATTAATTATTTAGTATTTAAATCATTAATATATCTTAATATTTTTGTAATTTAAAATAATCTTTATCTCATTTCAAGATATTTTTACATAATATTGCTTTAATTTATAAGGTTTTTTAAAAGTATATATTTTTATCAAAAAACTAATATGTTACATAAAAGCCACAAATATTATTATTGCCAAAATATGTTTAGAGAAATATATTAGATTAAAACTTGATTCAAATATGTATTTTTATGTTTAAAACTTTAACGCAAAATTTAACGAAGATTTTTGATCGGTTAGTAAGTTCAGGATTTCTAACTGAAGAGCAGATAGATGCTGCTTTGAGGGATATAAGAGTTGCTCTTTTAGAATCAGATGTTGCTCTAACCGTAATAAAAAATTTCGTAGCAGAAGTTAAACAAAAAGCCTTAGGGCAGGAAGTTATCAAATCTGTTTCGCCCGGGCAGATGATAATTAAAATTATTCATGAAGAGATGATAAATATTTTATCCTCTAGTGAAGATGAAATAAAACTAAATCTAAATGCAAAACCGCCGGTAAATCTTTTAATGGTAGGCTTGCAAGGTAGTGGTAAAACTACAGCAAGCGGTAAACTAGCATTACGTCTTAAAAACCAGAATAAAAAAGTCTTATTAGTTTCTCTTGACACTTATAGACCGGCAGCACAAGAGCAGTTAGAGATACTTGCAAATTCGGTAAAAATTAATTCACTGCCAATTGTTAAAGGTGAGAAGCCTCTTGATATAGTTAAAAGAGCAATGGCTGAAGCTAAATTATCGGCATATGATGTGGTAATTTATGATACTGCCGGAAGAACGCAAATTGATCAAGAAATGATGAATGAGGCAATAGCGATTAAAAAGCTAGTAGAGCCAACCGAAACGTTGTTAGTAATCGATAGTATGATAGGGCAAGATGCAGTAGTTACGGCTAGTAGCTTTAATGAGCAGCTAAAAATTTCTGGGTTAATTTTGTCAAGAATTGATGGTGACTCTAAAGGCGGTGCAGCATTAAGCGTAAAATATATTACGCAAAGACCAATTAAGTTTTTAAGCAGTGGTGAGAAATTAACCGATTTAGAAGAATTTGATGCTAAGCGTATAGCATCTAGAATACTTGATATGGGAGATATTATTTCCTTTGTTGAAAAAGCAGCAAGTATAGTAGATAGAGAACAAGCAGAAAAAACAGTAGCTAAATTAAAAAAAGGTAAGTTTGATTTAAATGATTATCTACAACAAATGAGAAGTATAAAAAAGATGGGTGGTTTTGGTAGTATACTTAGTATGCTTCCTGGTAGCGGTAAGATTATGAATCAAATAGATCAATCAAAGTTAAATAGTAAAATAATCGAGCATCAAGAAGCAATTATTTTATCTATGACTCTAAAAGAACGAAGAAATCCTGATATTATTAATGCTTCTCGCAAAAAACGTATAGCTTTTGGTGCCGGAACTACAGTACAGAAAGTAAATATTTTATTAAAACAATTCAAGCAAGTAAGTGATATGATGAAAAAAGCAAGCAACATGAACCCTAAAAACTTGCTTCGTAGTGGACTCGGAAAGTTGTTCTCTTAAAAGCAAATTACTACTATTAATCTCTTAGGGTTTAATTCCCCGAAGGTCTGCTTCGTGATATACTAGATGCATGGAAGAAAGCAGTTATATACATAAAAGTCATAATGTCACAGTACTAATATATCATTTAGTAACACCGGCAAAGTATAGAAGAGTAATATTCAAAGAGGAACTAGACGATTATTTATGTAAAATTTGTGAGGACATAGAAGCTCGTTATGAAATTAGATTTTTGGAAATAGGAATAGATAAAGATCATGTACATTTTTTACTACAGTCAATACTAATGTATAGCCCAACAAAAATAACTCAAATCATAAAAAGTATTACATCTAAGGAAATGTTTAAGAAATATCCAAATCTTAAAGAAAAATTATGGGGAAGTGAGTTTTGGAGTAAAGGATATTTTATGAGCACAGTAGGTAAACATGGTGATGAGCGGAAATTACGTAATTATGTAAAAAATCAAGGTTCAGGCAAACCTTCTTATAAAGCATTTCAACAAAAACAGTTAAAACTTTTTGGATAGATACCTCGTAGCTCTGCTGCGAGGAGTATCATTTTAAAAAAACAATATTATTATTGTGCTATTAATAGAAAATGTATATAATGCCTTTTATAGTTTTTTAACTTGGACTCGGGATAGTCAATTTTGCAAGTTTCGCCTGTGCTCACGTATTAAGTATACGTTCCGCAGTCTCACGTTTAAATTGACTATCCCGAGTCCAAGTTAATTCGCTATGTAATGATACTCCTCGCAGCAGAGCTACGAGGTATCTATCCAAAAAGTTTTAACTGTTTTTGTTGAAATGCTTTATAAGAAGGTTTGCCTGAACCTTGATTTTTTACATAATTACGTAATTTCCGCTCATCACCATGTTTACCTACTGTGCTCATAAAATATCCTTTACTCCAAAACTCACTTCCCCATAATTTTTCTTTAAGATTTGGATATTTCTTAAACATTTCCTTAGATGTAATACTTTTTATGATTTGAGTTATTTTTGTTGGGCTATACATTGGTATTGACTGTAGTAAAAAATGTACATGTTCTTTATCTACTCCTATTTCCAAAAATCTAATTTCATAACGAGCTTCTATGTCCTCACAAATTTTACATAAATAATCGTCTAGTTCCTCATTGAATATTACTCTTCTATACTTTGCCGGTGTTACTAAATGATATATTAGTACTGTGACATTATCACTTTTATGTATATAACTGCTTTCTTCCATGCATCTAGTATATCACGAAGCAGACCTTCGGGGAATTAAACCCTAAGAGATTAATAGTAAACGATTATAAGTGTCTACAAAGCCTAAACACGACGAAATTATCCGAAGTGCATTTGAAAATCCTTTAGAAAGAGTTTTTTGAGATGCACTTACCTCCCCATATACAAAACTTGATTTCCCTCGAAAAGCTAAAAATGGAAAAAGATAGTTTTGTAGATAAAAGACTCAAGAAATCTATAGTAGATATTTTATTTTCCACTAGGTTTGGAGAGAAAAAAGGTTACTTGTATTTACTTTTAGAACATCAAAGCACGCCTGAGTATGATATGGCTTTGAGGTTATTTCGGTATATGTTTAAAATTGCTGAATACCATAAGAAATCAACGAAAAGCAAAAAGTTTCCTTTCATATATCCTTTGATATTTTATAACGGTGTACAAAAATATAATACTCCACGAAATCTATGGGAACTATTTGAAAATAGTGAACTTGCAAAACTTACGCTATGAGTGGAAGAGTGATAAATTATTGTAAGAATAATTAAACATGTCAAAGAGGAACAGATTGCAAGCAATACCAATTAATAGAACAGATTACTGTCAATTTTTAACAATTAGCCAAAAGAATTATAGTTTAACCTACTACGCTGAACATGCCAAGAAATGTAGCCATGATGTTATTAATAGATTTTTAGAAAATGAAAAATATACTCCTTCTTTGTTATGGGAACACATTAAGAATGATGTTATCTTTTCATCTAACGGATATACAATATTTGATGATACGGTGTTAAACAAAAGGAACACAAAGAAAATAGAGGTTGCTAGATCGCAGTATAGTGGAGCTACAGGTGGAGTTACTACCGGTATAGGAGTAGTGAGTCTTGTATATTATAACCCCGATATTGATAAGTTTTGGGTAATAGATTATCGCATTTTTTCACCTGATCATGATGGAGCGACGAAACTAGATCACCTACTAAAGATGTTCAATAATGCTGTTTATAGTAAAAAGATTCCTTTTCAAACTGTACTTTTTGACACATGGTATGCTACACACAAAATTATGCAACATGTTGACTCCTTGGGCAAATATTATTATGCCCCTATTAAAGCCAATAGAAATGTTAGTAAAACGTGTGATTACGAGCCTTATAAAGCTGTTAGCAAGTTGACGTTTTCAGATGAAGAAATTAAGAATGGAATGGAGATTCATATAAAAGGATTTGCCAAAAATAAGCATGTTAATTTGTTTAACATTTACTGTTTCTACCAACAGAGTTGATTATGTTGTTACCAATAACAAAACTCAAAAATCTTCTAAAGCTGCACAAGATGAGTTTGGCTTGCGATGGGTAATTGAGAGCATGCATAGAAAAATTAAGCAACTGACTGGTATAGAACGTTGCCAATGCAGAAAACAGCGTATCCAACGTAATCACATTAGTTGTGCATTTCTAGTTTGGGCTTTTCTCAAAAGAACTGCAAATAAAATAGGTAAAACGGTCTACCAAATAAAGTTAGGGCTTTTAGATGACTATATGCAACAACAGCTTCGTTCTCCATCTTTACGATATTTAGAACCAAACATAGCGTAAGTTTTGCCAATTCGTATAAAAAGCTATAAAACCATTGAAAAACAACTATTTTCATTATTTACTTATTATGGCTTTGATTATATTAAAAATGCCTTCTATCAATCTATAATAGCTATAACTCAACTCATAGATACCTTATTACTACCTCCAAAAAAAGAGCTTTTTCACACTCTCAACGCCCCATTACAAAAATTGTAGGGTACTATGGTGACCGTCCTATCTTGCAAGGACCAACAAATGGAGCTAAATGTATCCTTTCTTCTTCCACTATATCACTGGGATACATATTCCTACTTTATTATTTTTTGACAATATAAATTATTTCTTATATCTTTTCAAGACAGGCTCTTAGACGCAATCTTAGCCAAAAAATTAGGTACTTCCTATACTCCTCCAAAAGAAATTAACGACCCTGATTTTGATGAAGCAGCCAAACATTTTATTAATCTGCTTGTTAGAGCTGATGGTTTCAAACCTGTCAAAACAGCGGTAGTTCATCCTATTGACAAAGAGTCGTTACTTGGTGCAGTTAGAGCGGCACAATTTGGTGTAATAACCCCCGTCTTGATTGGACCGCAGCATAAAATCGAAGCAGTAGCAAAAGTTAATAATGTCGACCTTGCTAATTATCAGGCTATTAATGTTGAGCATAGTCACGATGCGGCAAAAAAAGCTGTAGAGCTTGCAAAGAAAAGAGAAGTTGCTGCTATTATGAAAGGATCGCTGCATACTGACGAACTTATGTCAGTGGTAGTTCATAAAGAAAACGGCTTACGTACTGAACGCCGAATAAGTCATGCTTTCTTAATGGCAGTGGCTACTTTCCCTAAACCTTTTATCATTACCGATGCTGCTATTAATATCCGCCCTACTTTGGAAGACAAGCGTGATATAGTGCAGAATGCTATAGATTTGATGCATATCTTAAAAGAAGATAAGCAGGTTAGAGTCGCAGTATTATCAGCTGTTGAGACTGTTACTTCTGCAATCCCTACTACTCTTGATGCAGCTAGCCTATCTAAGATGGCAGATCGCGGACAAATCACCAATGCTATAGTGGATGGTCCTCTTGCTTTTGACAATGCTATATCTTTATTTGCAGCAGAGGCAAAAGGCATTAGCTCATCTGTTTCAGGGAATGCCGATATATTAGTAGTTCCAGACCTTGAGTCGGGTAATATGCTTGCAAAGCAGCTTAAATATTTAGGTCAAGCCGTTATGGCAGGTATCGTACTTGGAGCTAAAGTCCCAATTATCTTAACAAGTAGATCTGATCCTATGGATATGCGTGTGATTTCTTGCGTACTTGCTTCGTTTATTTATAACCATTCCAAAGCAAAATTACATGTACAGCATGTTCAAAAAGGTTGATACAAGTGAATTTTGTAGGACTTGCCTTTGTTCACGTATTTAAATACGCTCCGCAGGCTCGCCTTTAAATTCATCTTATCTAAACCTTTCTGAAATATGCTGTACAAAAAAAAGGTAGCAAATAATGAAAGATGTTATTTTAATAGCTAATGCCGGCTCGTCTAGTTTAAAAATCTCTATTTTTGAAGTTCAAGATAAAAAAATAAAAGATAAAATTTATAATATTTTTTTAGAAAAAAACGATACTAAAATACGCGAGTTTCGTATTCATAAAGTCGCTGTATAGCTGATAAATACTGGGTTACGGTGGATATTGATAATACTGTTTTTGTTATAAAATGGGCTTAAAATGCATAAATTTTCAGCAATTTGTCTTTTTTGACTCCAATTATTACAGTATGAAACTTATCCAATCTCCCAAAAGCCTTAAAAAATCAGGATTGTGGCAAATTCCTTAACTATAATTTAGGCATCTTAATACGAAACTCGCGTTAAAATAGTATTTCATATAAATAAGAAGCAAGAAGCTATCACCGAAATCACTGGCGATGCTATTTCAGCGATGATTGAGCTTTTTGAGAAGTGGTGGAAGAATCAAAAAGATTTACATTTGATTGCTACTGGTCATAGAATTGTCCATGGCGGGAAAAATTTTAGTTAACCACCCTGCATTGCAAATGCAGGGCTTAAGATTACGGCATCAATGCCTTAGCTATAGCTAGTTTTCAACTTGAAAGTTTCCAAACTTATCATCTCTCGATTCATGTTTATCAATATAATCCTTGATCATTTGGTCAGTCACATTGCCTGTGGTTCTGACAAAATATCCAACAGCCCATAAGTGTTTACCCCAATACTGTTTCCGTAATTCTGGAAATTCCTGCTGAATCTTCCTTGAACTCTTTCCTTTTAGATACTGTACCACCTTACTAATACTTTGATAAGGTGGCACAGATACATAGATATGTACGTGATTTGAAGCTATCTTCCCTCTTAATATCTCTACTCCATTATCCTTACATATCTCTTGGGTTAGGTCCTTGACTCTCCTACCAATATCACCAACCAATATATTATATCGATATTTAGTCACCCATACTATATGATAAGTGCAATCGTAAACTGTGTGGCTTATCTTCTTGTAATACTGCATCTCTACATTCTATATGTTAAAACGACGCACTGCAAGTGCGGGGTTTTTCTCCCAAATTTGGGACAATAAACCTGTTCTTGTTGATAAAAAAGTTAGTGAAAGCCTTAGAGAATTGATACCTTTAAGTCCACTACATCAACCTTATAATCTAAAAGTATTAGATTTATTCTTACAAAAATACAAAACAGTCCATCATATAGCTTGTTTTGATACATCGTTTCACTTTACTAATCCACCAATCGCAAAAGCTTTCGGTTTGCCAAAAAAATATTATAATAAAGGTATTATCCGTTATGGCTTCCATGGCTTATCATATAAATATGTTAGCAGTCATTTTAAAGAAATGACTAAAAAAGATTTACCTGAAAAAACTATCATAGCTCATTTAGGAAGCGGTAGTAGTTTATGTGCTATTAAAAATGGTATAAGTTTAGCTAGTTCTATGGGGTTTAGCGTACTTGATGGCGTTATGATGGGAACTAGAACACGCGAGTTTCGTATTCAAAAAGTCGCTGTATAGCTGATAAACAGTGGGTTACGGGGATATTGATAATACTGTTTTTGTTATAAAGTGAGTACAAAATACAAATTGCTAATTAAAATATGGTATTTATAGTATAAGAAAAAAGTTTATAGGTTATTGAAAAAACTTTAAGAGCAATAACCTATGATAATGGATTTTACAGAAATATTTTGTTACGTCGATGATTTTTTTCAAGAATTAGACAAGCATACAAATTCAATTACTAACCATAACAACAAATCTGGTCCTAAAAGTCGACTTAACAGAAGTGAGGTAATAACAATTATAATAGGCTACTGGCAGTCATCTTATGATTGTTTTAAGAATTATTATCTGAAGCAAATATGGATTTATCATCAAAGAGATTTTCAATTAGTAAGCTATAGTCAATTTATAAAAATAATAGGTCCACATTTACCACTATTAGTACTGATATTCAATTCTATTTTGGATCAGTGTGATGGCCTTTCTTTTGTAGATTCAAGTAGTATAGAGGTATGTAAGAGATACCGTATTTCAATGAATAAAGTGTTCGCCGGCATAGCAGCACGCAGTAAGACAACAAAAGGTTGGTTCTATGGACTTAAACTACATCTAATAATTAATAGAGCCGGTGGTATAGTTAAAGCATCTTTTAGCCCTGGCAATAAGGATGATAGAAAACAGCTGGAACTGATGATCAAAAATCTTTTTGGTAAAGTATTCGGAGATCGTGGTTATATTTCACAACAATTATTTCAACAACTTTTAGAGCAAGGAATTTTTATGGTAACTAGGGTAAAGAAAAATATGAAAAATAAACTTATGTCTATGTTGGATAAAATATTATTGCTTAAAAGAGCATTAATAGAATCTGTGTTTAGTAAAATTAAACTATTGGGGAAGTTTGAGCATTCAAGGCATAGATCAGTTACAAATGCCTTTGTGCATATGGTTGCAGCACTGATAAATTATCAAATGTCTGATAATAAACCTTCTATTACATCTCTCTTGATATGCTAAATCCTATGCTATATTAATTCGAAACTTGCGTTAGAACGGGTAGCCTTGACCCAGGAGTAGTGCTATATCTTATTGATCACGAAAAAATGACCACTTCAGAGATAACTGATTTGTTATATAAGAAATCGGGATTGCTTGGTATATCGGGCGAAGCTCCGACATGCGTACTTTGCTTGCAAGTAATAATCCTGATGCTAAGTTTGCAGTAGATTTATTTGTACATCGTATTGTGCTTGAAATAGGTAAATTAGCGGCAGCACTAGAAGGGCTTGATTGCTTAATATTTACTGCCGGTGTTGGGGAAAATTCTGCTATAATACGTGAGATGATTAGCGAAAAACTTTTATGGCTCGATAATGATACTCCTCGCAGCAGAGCTACGAGGTATCTATCCAAAAAGGTTTAACTGTTTTTGTTGAAATGCTTTATAAGAAGGTTTGCCTGAACCTTGATTTTTTACATAATTACGTAATTTCCGCTCATCACCATGTTTACATACTGTGCTCATAAAATATCCTTTACTCCAAAACTCACTTCCCCATAATTTTTCTTTAAGATTTGGATATTTCTTAAACATTTCCTTAGATGTAATACTTTCAAAACTTACGCTATGTTTGGTTCTAAATATCGTAAAGATGGAGAACGAAGCTGTTGTTGCATATAGTCATCTAAAAGCCCTAACTTTATTTGGTAGACCGTTTTACCTATTTTATTTGCAGTTCTTTTGAGAAAAGCCCAAACTAGAAATGCACAACTAATGTGATTACGTTGGATACGCTGTTTTCTGCATTGGTAACGTTCTATACCAGTCAGTTGCTTAATTTCTCTATGCATGCTCTCAATTACCCATCGCAAGCCAAACTCATCTTGTGCAGCTTTAGAAGATTTTTGAGTTTTGTTATTGGTAACAACATAATCAACTCTGTTGGTAGAAACAGTAAATGTTAAACAAATTAACATGCTTATTTTTGGCAAATCCTTTTATATGAATCTCCATTCCATTCTTAATTTCTTCATCTGAAAACGTCAACTTGCTAACAGCTTTATAAGGCTCGTAATCACACGTTTTACTAACATTTCTATTGGCTTTAATAGGGGCATAATAATATTTGCCCAAGGAGTCAACATGTTGCATAATTTTGTGTGTAGCATACCATGTGTCAAAAAGTACAGTTTGAAAAGGAATCTTTTTACTATAAACAGCATTATTGAACATCTTTAGTAGGTGATCTAGTTTCGTCGCTCCATCATGATCAGGTGAAAAAATGCGATAATCTATTACCCAAAACTTATCAATATCGGGGTTATAATATACAAGACTCACTACTCCTATACCGGTAGTAACTCCACCTGTAGCTCCACTATACTGCGATCTAGCAACCTCTATTTTCTTTGTGTTCCTTTTGTTTAACACCGTATCATCAAATATTGTATATCCGTTAGATGAAAAGATAACATCATTCTTAATGTGTTCCCATAACAAAGAAGGAGTATATTTTTCATTTTCTAAAAATCTATTAATAACATCATGGCTACATTTCTTGGCATGTTCAGCGTAGTAGGTTAAACTATAATTCTTTTGGCTAATTGTTAAAAATTGACAGTAATCTGTTCTATTAATTGGTATTGCTTGCAATCTGTTCCTCTTTGACATGTTTAATTATTCTTACAATAATTTATCACTCTTCCACTCATAGCGTAAGTTTTGACTTTTTATGATTTGAGTTATTTTTGTTGGGCTATACATTGGTATTGACTGTAGTAAAAAATGTACATGTTCTTTATCTACTCCTATTTCCAAAAATCTAATTTCATAACGAGCTTCTATGTCCTCACAAATTTTACATAAATAATCGTCTAGTTCCTCTTTGAATATTACTCTTCTATACTTTGCCGGTGTTACTAAATGATATATTAGTACTGTGACATTATCACTTTTATGTATATAACTGCTTTCTTCCATGCATCTAGTATATCACGAAGCAGACCTTCGGGGAATTAAACCCTAAGAGATTAAAATAGATGATACAAAAAATCAAAAAAACGAATATATAATAAGTACTGAAAACAGTAAGGTTAAAGTTTTCGCCTTACCTACAAATGAAGAACTGATCATCGCAGAAGAGGTAATGAGGTTTTTATAGCACATTATATGAATTTTTTAACTTTTTTGTAATATATCATAACTATTAACTTTTCTTAAAATCTAGAATATACAACTATAGGTATATTTCAACTTATATTTTTGGAGGAAGCTATGGTAGAAAAATTCGATGCAAAAAAAGCAGGAAAGGCGATACAAGATATTAAAAATGAAAAGGTAAATCCATTTTTTAATAAAACAACAGGTAGTAAAACTATACATCTTCAGAACAAAAATCTACAATACCAAATGCACTTAAGAACAAAGCAAAAAAGGGTTATGAACAAGCATTAAAAATAGAAGCAAAAGAAACTGGTGTTAAACTAGACAAAGATACGATGAGACGTTTAGATAAAATAAAAGATCGATATACAAAAGCTACCAAAAAAGATGATTTTAATAAATATCAAAGCGATCAAGCGTATGCAAAAAATCAGCAAGCTCATAAGGATTTTGTTAGCGGAAAAACAGCTGCTGCTAGAAAGCAGAGAAGAGACGATTATCATGGAAGATAAAATATAATTCATTTGCATTTGTTAGCACTATAGACTAAACTAACTACCAATGTCTATATTACACGCTACTATCTTAACTGTTTTTCCTGAAATGTTTCCTGGAACTTTAGGGCATTCTTTAGCTGGGCAAGCTCTGCAAAAAAATATCTGGTCGTATGACGTTGTTAATATTCGTGATTTTGGTCTGACTAAGCATAAAAATGTTGACGATGAAGCTTATGGCGGTGGTGATGGGCTGATAATGCGTCCTGATGTGCTTGGTAATGCGATAGATTACGCCTTATCCTTAAATCCAAAAGCTAAAATTTACTACCCCTCACCTCGTGGTAAAGTCTTTACTCAAAGCTTTGCTAAAGAGATGTTGAGAGATATACAGCTAAATTCAGAAAGCTTTAGACAAGGTGAATTTAAGGAAGAGCCTGCGGAGTGCATAATAATACGTGAGCAAAGGCGAATGCCGCAAAATTTGCTTGTATCAAGTTTGCTGAATGACGCTGTAAACATTATATTCTTGTGTGGACGTTACGAAGGGATTGACGAACGTGTAATTGAAGAGTATAATATAACCGAAATTAGTGTAGGCGACTACATTTTATCCGGCGGGGAAATACCCACTCTCACCATTCTTGATTGCTTAATTAGGCTGCTGCCTGGGGTTTTAATGAACCAAAAAACTCTTTCTTCTGAGTCTTTTGAGAAAGACGGGGAGTTTGAGGGAGGACTTGAATGCGGCTTATATACAAGACCTGATGTTTGGCGTAACCGAAAAGTGCCGAGTGTTTTATTATCCGGTAATCATAAATTGATTAATGAATGGAAAAAAGAACAATCACTTATGATTACAAAATTACGTCGTCCGGGATTATTAAAAGATTTAAGAGACAAGGAAAGGAGTTAACAAATGAATATTATTGACCGCTTTGAACAGGAAAATATTTCAAAGCTTATTGAAAATAAAAAAATTCCTGATTTCAAAGCTGGTGATACAGTTAAAGTTACCGTAAAAATAGTTGATAGATCAGTTGAGAAAGATGGTAAAGAAAAGCTAACTGAAAGATTCCAAGCTTATGAGGGTGTGGTTATTGCTAAAAGAAATCGTGGCATTACCTCTTCGTTTTTAGTGCGTAAAATTAGCCATGGTGAGGGTATTGAGAGACGCTTCATGACTTATTCACCAGTAGTACATGCTATTGATGTAGTAAAATATGGCGTTGTTCGTCGTGCTAAACTTTACTATTTAAGAGAGAGAAGTGGTAAATCAGCGAGAATCAAAGAAAGACACATGCATATTGCTAAAACACCTAAAGCTAAAGTAGCCAAGGCTTAAGTTTTTTCTGTCGTCATTCCCCCCTGTTACCACGCGGCGGTATTGTTGTGTGGCTTCAATGTAATTCCGTTGATCACAGGAATCTAGAAAAAAAAGCATAAATACAGCAAATTTTTTAAATTAAAAGCTCTATTTATCTCGCTTTATACTGGATTCCTGCTTTTAGCTAAGAATGACATATTAAGACATTTTCCGATCCATGCGGGCAATGCCCCCGTGACTTGGGAATTAGGTCCAGCTAAAAAATGCTAATTTATAGCATTTTTATTATTTTTTCTGGATTGCCACGCTCGCTTCAACCGCATAGCCCATAACGTGTTTTTTTAATTGTCCGGTACTAATTATTAATCAAGAATTTTGCAATAAAATTAATTGCTTGATTATCTTTGTATATTCTTTGATGTTTTTGTTCTATTATTAGGGGTGTTAGACGGGTGCAAATTGCCAAGTCTATTGATAGCTTGGCTATGCTGTTGTACTTTTTTTGCTCCGGCAGTTGCTATTGATCTAATAACTTTAGCAGTTTCTAAGAAAATTTGTTGTGGAGTTTGTAACTGATCAATTTGACTATAATGATTTTTAAGAAATTCTTTTTTTACCTTTGCATCAACTCCCTTTAAATCAACATATGATTTATATAATTCTTTTAATTGTGCTTTAGATTCTGCCATTTGTTTATCAGAAGATTTTTTAGAAAGAGATTTGATAGAATCAGTGAAAATACTACCTATTTTTTTAAGAGTATTAATAGCAGGTGTTGTTATTTTCTTTATTCCATCATAAATTTTACTTAAAGTATTAGCTACAATATCTAATAGCTTTGGCTCCTGTTCTTTAGGTATGTCAGGAGTATTTGCTATTATATCTCTCATATCATATAGTTTAGTAGTAAAGTCCATTAAAGGTATTTTTGTTTCCTCTTCATTTACTTGTTTAGTTGCTCTACTAGCTATTTTAGCTTGCCTATCTAAACTATCAGCAATAATTGATTTAGCCTGCTGAAAAGTTAAATTTTTGGGGTTCTTTACTACGGGCTTTTTAGGTCTATCTTCTTTTAATCTTGTCAGCCTATCACGTAATTCTTGATTAGGTCTATCATTAAGCTCTTTACTTTTATTTTCTAATTTAATTTCAGATTTTATTTGCTCTATTAACTTATCTGCTTCACTACTAGGCTTTTTGGATGGCACATAAGGCTTATCTTGTAACCTAGCAAGTCTTGCTTCTAATTCATCTAATGATGGAACGTTATCCCTATCTTGTAATTTTCTTAATCTTGATTCTAGATCTGATATATCAAATGAAGCCATAAATTACCTAACAAATATTAATTTCTCTGATATACTAGCATATTATATATGGTATAGTCAATTCCTATACATATAAAATTACTAGTAGAAATTAATATAACTTTTGGTATTAAGGGTGTTACTGTTAATAGTACCGGACAGCCTCAAAGCCTTATTCAGGTGTAGGTGACCTTATATGTCATTCCCACGCAACAATGCCATGCGGGAATGACACTGCACGCATTATTTGATCCATGCAACGCCAACAATTTTTTTGAAATTTACCGAGTATACTTATCCAGTACGTCAGACATGATTTTGCGGGCGATGGGAGCAGCAGTTTTACTTCCGCCGCCTCCATGATCGACAAAAACAGTAATAGAGTAGCGAGGATTATGATAAGGGGCAAAACCTACAAATAAAGCATGATTCCGTCGCTCCCAAGCGATAGAATCACGGCTAAGATCATCGTTAGCATTTGCTTTGCCTTGCACTTGAGAAGTGCCTGTTTTACCAGCAAGTTGTCTATCTTCCCCAAGTATCCTATTATAATAAGCAGTTCCGCCTGCAACATTAACTGCGTTATATAAGCTTTCCTGCACTATTTTAATATTTTCAGGGTTAATATCAATATTTTGGAATTCCAGATCGTTTTTCACTATTCTTGGTGTATATAATTTTCCTGTGCTTGCAATAGCTGTAATAAACCTTGCAAGCTGGATGGGCGTAACACCTAAATAACCTTGTCCGATTGCTAAATTAAAAGTATCACCTATTGACCAAGGAAGCTTTAGTTTTTTCTTTTTCCATTCCTTTGAGGGTACAAATCCTGAACTTTCAGGGGCTAAATCAATACCGGTTTTTGAGCCTAGTCCAAATTTTCTAGCAACTTCAAGGATTTTATCAGGTCCTACTATCCTAGATATCTCATACATGTAAGTATTACAAGAATGTTTAAGGGCAGATGACATATCAAGAGTACCATGACCAGTATTCTTCCAGCATCTAAAACTATTAGTACCAAGTACAGAAGTACCGCTGCAAAAAAAAGTTTTGTTTGGCTTAATGCCTGCTTCTAATGCTGCAAGTATGGTAATTATTTTAAAAACAGATCCAGGTGGATAAGAATTCTGCACTACTTTATTTATTAAAGGCTTATAAGGATCGTTAGTGAGACTTTGCCAATAACTCTCGGATAATTTACTAAAATTATTTGACTCAAACGCAGGTGAAGAAGTACAAATTAACACATTACCGTTTTCAGTATCCATAACTATTGCGGAAGAACCTTGAGGATTTAGATATTCTTGTATTTTTTGTTGAAGGTTTACATCGATATTCAAATGAATATCATTGCCTGATTTACTGGAAACGCCTGAAATCTCTCTTACTTGTTTACCATAAGCATTAACTTCAACTTTTTTATAACCGAACTCCCCTCGCAATTTATCATCATAATATTTTTCGATCCCAGATTTACCTATATTAAAATCACTTAAATTATATGCGTTCAATCCTTGTTTTTCCTGTTCATTTATCTGCCCGAGATAACCGATTAGGTGAGAAGTCACATTTGAAAAAGGATAGGATCTCAAATATCCTATATCAATAAATATATTAGTTAATTTATGTTTTTGCTCTTCAATTAAAGATACTTGTTGCCAATCAAGTTGATCAAGTATCATCAAAGGCACGTGACGGCTAGATTTCTTAATTTTTTGCTGGATATAATTATATTTTTCTTCAGATAAGTTTAAAACATTACTAACTATTTCTAACTCATTTTTGTAATTATTATTAACACTTCGATCTATTAATAGCTGATAACATGGCTTATTAGTAGCTAGAATATTGTTTTCCAAATCATAAATTCTACCTCTGCTAGGAGGTAGGACAACAAAATTAATACGGTTTTTATCTGATAGCGTTTTGTATTCTTCGCTTTTTATAAGCTGCAAATAAAACATCCGCATTCCAAGTAAAGATAAAAGCCCAAGTTTACTTGCTCCAATTATAAAAGCACGACGCGAGATTAGCTCATTATGTAATATTTTTTTGTTTAGCATGCTTTTTAAAATAACTTAGAGGAGAGTCAAATATAAGACGAATTAAATTATAAGAAAATATAGTTGTTAAATATTGAAGCAAAATTGTTAAATATCCATCTATTTCTAACTTTTTCATTGTTACAAGGAAATATTTAAAGTTCAAGATAAATAAACAGTAAACACAAAATACGATGAAGTTTATTAAATAATTTTTTACCACAAAAAATTTTGAAGATAATTTTAAAATTATATAAGCTGATAAAAAAACTAAAGAATTTGTCCCAATAGGCATAGAGTTTATTTGATCGAGCAGTAATCCTATCAAAAATATTCCGAGCATATTTAAGGAATATAAAGTCATAAAATAATAAATAAATATGATTTCTATTGCAGGAAAAATTCTGCTTTTAATGCCAATTTTATAAGCAAATTCAGGAAATAATATCATAAAAAAACATAATAACGCAAATAGTAATTTTAATACTATTTGTACAGTGTTGTTTAATATTTCTTGTTTTATTTTGAACATATTAATAAATTTAATTTTGTGGCTTCTATAGCTTAATGCGATAAGGTAGTGACTTTTTTAAGAGCATAGTAAACCGCATCAAAAAAGTGCTCAAAATTAGAAACAGTTTTTCTTATTTCGTTCTTGATTTTAAACTAGTAATGCTCAATAGGATTTAAATCTTACTATTACCCACAAATTTTACCACTAACAATTGATAGCATCATTACGCTCTCTTGAAGGATTTCATATCCCCGCCATAAAGACATTGCTCCGGGCAACCCATCACTCTTTCTTGCCATAAAGCCTCCTAATTTACCAAGCAAAATAATAGCTTCTTTTATATTTGGAGGCTTGCCAGGAGTATTATTTGTTCTGTGCACGCGCATATAAAGCGTTTTCCATTCTTGGGTGGTAAGTATGCTATCGCAGCTCTCTTCAGGACAAGTTGAGGCTATTTTTGATAAATATAAAATTTTAAAAGCAATGAGGCTTTTTATGGCAATTAATTTTTGTAGCTTTGTTTCGGCAGATAAGCGAGAGGCTTCTATCTTGCATCCTGATTTCAGAACTCTAAAATATTCTTCTATTTTCCATCTTAGCTTATACCAAGTTATACGCTCAACAGCATCTTCAAAGCTACTCACGGGGATGTTGGTCAGTATAGTCCAATCGATTGCCTCTACTCCAACAGGGGCATTAATTTCTTTAGCGCTTACAACATAAACAGCTAATTTGTCACTGATTTTGTGATCAGTATTTTCAGGGCCATATAAAGATACAGACCTAATTGGTATGTGCCCATATGTGTATTTAATTTCAACATTTGCTTTTCTTGCTTTATGAAGTCCATTGCCTGGGATTTTCAGTCTAATCTCTTTCTTGGACTGTAGCTTACTTATTTTCGTTTGTATTTTTGTTTTACCATTTTCCGGGCAAATAAATTTCCTATCCTGTCTGTTGCGAATTACAAATTCTGCAGCTGATTCTTCAATTTTCCATAACAAATCAAAGATATCTGCTTCTCTATCTCCAACCGTAATAACTCTAGTATTTTCAGGAATATTGGCAATTGTTTCCTCAAACGCGTTAATCCATTTATAGCTTTCTTTATCTTTGATGTGAGTGATATACTTACGCCTTGCTTTTTCCTTCTGATCCTCTTCCCTTGCGATACGTGCCCAACATTGCTGAGAGGTAAGGCCTAAAGGCAGACCTCCTGGCGTCACTATAATAGTACTATGCATAATAAGACCCTGTTTGTGCTTTGTATAAGCTTTGGAGATACTGCCTAGCCCTTTTGTCTTAATATGAGTGTCATAATCCAGGTAAGTTGTATCCTGAATTGCAAACACTAAATTTTTGCCTTGGATTCTATTTTGTGTTTCCACATGATGCGAAGAATAGACTTCATCTATATCAAACTTATCATTGCTAAATAGTCTGTAAGCTCCCTTCGCATCTTTCCAGGATCTGCAACTTTGATTTATTGTGCCGGATGCTTTGCTATCAAGTAAGTTACTGGTTTTAATAAGCCGATTTATAAGTCTTTTATCTTTAAAGTCAACATGCCTGAGCTCATTCTCTAACCAACCAGTGCTTGATATATTTATCCCGTATGTTACTATATCTTGCATATCGCCTATCCTTCTTATTTAAAATGATCAGTGAATACTCTAGCAGCATTTTATAATTGTGGGTAATAGTAAGGATTTAAATCAGGAGAGTAAGTTGGTAAAAATAAAATACTGCAACCAAAAGATTCAATTAACGTTTTCACTTTTGTACTTTTATGAAAATTAATATTATCCATTACTACTATCTGACCAGGCTTTAACTCTTTGATCAATATCTCTTGTACATAAGTTTCAAAAATGTCCTTATTACATGTCCCATCAAATATTATTGGGGCAATAATATCTTTGGCAGACACCCCAGCAATCATACTAATCAGTGATTTATGTTGATAGACCCTTTCACCATAACATCTTTGACCGATAATGCTCCACCCGTGTTCTCTACAGCTATTATCTTCTATCCCAGATTCATCGATAAATACTAAATCTTGTTTGTCTATAGTTTTTAGTTTCAATATAAACTCATTCCTTAGACCAACATCTCTTTTGGGATGAAGAAAAGTTTTTTTTATAACTATAACCTAATTTATTAAGCAATCTTGATATCGTACTTGCAGATACTTTTTGACTCCAGTTGTTAGCTAGTTCCATGGTGGTTTTATCAAAATTTAATTCTATAAATTTTTTAAATCCCTCTATGTCTCTTATTATTCTACGATGTCCTGTATGATAACCACTTTTTGCTTTGATATCGCCGGTTTGTTTCTTTAATTTTTTCCATTCTATTATAGTCTTCCTACTAATAGAGTATATCTCAGAAGTCTCTTTTATTGTTTTACCATCTGTTAAACTTTTTATTACTCGTATTCTTAAATCGTATGAATATGCCTTTGCCATAAGTTTTTCATTTAGTATAATCTAACTCATACTCTAAGTCACTATCTTATCGCATTAAGCTATAGATTGTCATTGCGAGGAAAAGCTGTAAGTTTTGACAAAGCAATCTCAGGATTTTATTATTATTTCATGAGATTGCCACGTCAAGGCTAGGTCTTTCCTTGCAATGACGATGCACTTATCCAATGACATCAGTAAGCGAAGAGACAATCGGCATATCCAAATCGTATTTCTCTATCAACTCCAAAACAAGCTTTATCTCCTCTCTTCCTTCCACTAGCTCTTTATATTCTTGTAAAAATTTCTGTTTGTCTTTACTTACGCCAAACTCGTAACCAAACTTTGTATTACGTGAGCCCATCGAGTAGCAAGTAAGCACTAAATCACCAACCACACCAGCTTCTAGCAAAATATTCATATTATTTTTTATGCCACCTAGAGCTTTAGACAATATCGCTATTTCTTTTAAGGCAGATACAATTAGGGTTGCTTTTGCATTCTCACCCTGCTCCTTTGCCATATCAGTGCCGCTTTTAATGGCAAAAATATTTTTTAAAGCACCCCTGCTACTTGTAATGTTATAACGTCATTAGTAGTACTAATAATGAAAGCTTCTGAAGATAGATTATAAGATATTTTATTTGCTAAAGCTATATCTAAGCTTGCAATAGTTGCAGAAGCAAGTAAGCCCTTTGCTAGCTCTTTTGCTAAATTCGGACCAGATAAGAATGCTATAGGATTATTTGGTAATAAAGTTTTAAGCCTATCAGAAAACAATTCCGTAGGATTACGTGCAAAACCTTTTGTAGTAATTAGAAGAATATTATCGTTTGAGATATGAGTTTTTAATAATTTTATTGCATCATCAAAAGCATAAGACGGTACTGCAATAATAATTAGCTCAAAATCCTTAATTTTATCTAGATTAGTGGTAGCTTGTAGATTAGACGGTAGTTTGATATTGCCTAAATATTTCGTGTTGGTTTTCTTACAAAACTTACGCTATGTTTGGTTCTAAATATCGTAAAGATGGAGAACGAAGCTGTTGTTGCATATAGTCATCTAAAAGCCCTAACTTTATTTGGTAGACCGTTTTACCTATTTTATTTGCAGTTCTTTTGAGAAAAGCCCAAACTAGAAATGCACAACTAATGTGATTACGTTGGATACGCTGTTTTCTGCATTGGTAACGTTCTATACCAGTCAGTTGCTTAATTTTTCTATGCATGCTCTCAATTACCCATCGCAAGCCAAACTCATCTTGTGCAGCTTTAGAAGATTTTTGAGTTTTGTTATTGGTAACAACATAATCAACTCTGTTGGTAGAAACAGTAAATTTAAACAAATTAACATGCTTATTTTTGGCAAATCCTTTTATATGAATCTCCATTCCATTCTTAATTTCTTCATCTGAAAACGTCAACTTGCTAACAACTTTATAAGGCTCGTAATCACACGTTTTACTAACATTTCTATTGGCTTTAATAGGGGCATAATAATATTTGCCCAAGGAGTCAACATGTTGCATAATTTTGTGTGTAGCATACCATGTGTCAAAAAGTACAGTTTGAAAAGGAATCTTTTTACTATAAACAGCATTATTGAACATCTTTAGTAGGTGATCTAGTTTCGTCGCTCCATCATGATCAGATGAAAAAATGCGATAATCTATTACCCAAAACTTATCAATATCGGGGTTATAATATACAAGACTCACTACTCCTATACCGGTAGTAACTCCACCTGTAGCTCCACTATACTGCGATCTAGCAACCTCTATTTTCTTTGTGTTCCTTTTGTTTAACACCGTATCATCAAATATTGTATATCCGTTAGATGAAAAGATAACATCATTCTTAATGTGTTCCCATAACAAAGAAGGAGTATATTTTTCATTTTCTAAAAATCTATTAATCTCTTAGGGTTTAATTCCCCGAAGGTCTGCTTCGTGATATACTAGATGCATGGAAGAAAGCAGTTATATACATAAAAGTGATAATGTTACAGTACTAATATATCATTTAGTAACACCGGCAAAGTATAGAAGAGTAATATTCAATGAGGAACTAGACGATTATTTATGTAAAATTTGTGAGGACATAGAAGCTCGTTATGAAATTAGATTTTTGGAAATAGGAGTAGATAAAGATCATGTACATTTTTTACTACAGTCAATACTAATGTATAGCCCAACAAAAATAACTCAAATCATAAAAAGTATTACATCTAAGGAAATGTTTAAGAAATATCCAAATCTTAAAGAAAAATTATGGGGAAGTGAGTTTTGGAGTAAAGGATATTTTATGAGCACAGTAGGTAAACATGGTGATGAGCGGAAATTACGTAATTATGTAAAAAATCAAGGTTCAGGCAAACCTTCTTATAAAGCATTTCAACAAAAACAGTTAAAACTTTTTGGATAGATACCTCGTAGCTCTGCTGCGAGGAGTATCATTAAGCTTTTTGTCCAATAAATAATTAACTAAAAATATCAAAAATATGATTAACAGAATAGTAATATTTCCAAATCTCGAAGAAATTGTGGGAGAATCTAATTTTTTAGGAATTAAACCATCAATATAATTTGTTTCATTTAAATCTAATTTTTTTATTACCCTACCAAGGGGGTCTATTATTGCAGAAATACCATTATTTGCTACTCTAATCATTGGCAAACCGTTTTCTACAGCTCGACTTTTGCTAATATAAAAATGTTGGTATGGTCCACTAGATTTACCATACCATGCATCATTTGTAACATTAATTATTACATCGGCTGCCTCATTATTTGTTCGAACGAAATCGGGAAAAATAGATTCGTAACAAATCAAAGGTTTTATTTTTAAATTGTATTTGTCAAGATAGACAAGCCCGCCATTTCCTTCAGTATAATCAATGAAGCCATGAGTTAGCTTTTTAAAAGGTAATATCTTTTTAAGTGGCATATACTCACCAAAAGGCACTAGATGAGATTTATGGTATTCAAATAACTTATTGCCGTTTTTTTCAAGAGCATACATAGCAGTATAAAGTTCAAACTCTTCTATTCGTTTTTTATTATCCGATATTCCGCCTGTAATTAAAGTAGCGTCTACCGAATTTAGCAGTCCTAACAATTCTGATTTAACTGCCGGTATGTCATAAGGCACTACTAAGGCTGCCTCCGACCAAATAACTAAGTCAATTGATTTAGGCTCGTCTACATCGTCACTCGTCGCTCTCCTATTATCTATAGGCTTTGTTCCTTGCTCATTGTATCCAAGCCCAACTGAATTGACTATAGATTCTGAATTTTTGGATAAATTAATATGCAGCATTAAATTATGCCAAAATTCTTCTTCATTCCATTTATCGGTTTGAGGGATTGATGGTTGTACTAAACGCACTTTTATATCGGTAAAATTTGTAGGATGATTATGTAGCCTTACACTGCCATAAGTAATTATCACGGCTAGGGTCATGCTTGAAGTCAGTAATAAGACTTTTAACTGATTAAATTGTTTGGTAAAAAATGGGTAAAAGGAAGTAAAAATATATATTACTATAAAACTAAGCCCATATATTCCAATTATATTTAAAGGTTGAATTAAAATATCTGAAAATGAAAAAGCATAACCTATTAAATTCCAAGGAAGACCAGTAAATATCCAGGATCTTACCCACTCAAATAACACCCAATATAAGCAAAATATAAAATGATAATAGTTGTTATTTCTAACAAAAAAACTAAACACGCAACTTGCAGATATGAAAAAAGCTAAAATTATAGGTAAGCCAAATAATGCGAAAGGAATTGCCCACCAGAAATCTGATATATAAACGCTAACGCCGAGGCTGATCCAATATATGCCGCTTAAGAAATGCCCAAAACCGAATATGTATCCTAGTATTGCTGCTTCTTGCCAGCTTTTAGATTTTTGTACTAAATAACACAGATAAGATAAGGTGAGTAAAGCAGGAACAAGGAAAGTTGGAGCAAAAACCAAGCCACTTAATAGACCTAATAATAAACAGCTAATCTTCGGTTTATACATTTTTTCATCAAAATTATTTTATTTACAAAATAATACATCATGCTATCATCCAGGCAAGTTATATTTAGGTATACTCGTTGAACTTGAAAACTCTTTTCCAAGTTGAACTTCGTCTACTTGATGTTTTATATTTATACAGGAGTATTATGACTACAGGATTATTACAGGGGAAAAGGGGTATAATTACCGGTATTGCAAATAATATGTCTATATCATGGGCGATAGCACAGCTTGCTCATAAACATGGTGCTGAACTTTGCTTTACTTATCAATCAGAAATCTTAGAAAAGAGAGTTAAACCTCTTGCTGAAGAAGTTGGCTGCAATTTTGTTAGCGAGCTTGATGTTACAAATCCAAAGTCAATTACTGATTTATTTGCTGAAGTAAAAGAAAAATGGGGAACTTTTGACTTCTTGCTTCACGGCATGGCTTTTTCAGATAGAAACGAACTTAAAGGACGTTATATAGATACTAGCCTTGGCAATTTCAATAATAGTTTGCATATATCATGTTACTCCTTGGTAGAACTTGCAAGAGAAGCTGAAAAGTTAATGAATGATGGCGGAAGTATAGTAACATTAAGTTATTATGGGGCTGAAAAAGTTATACCAAATTATAATGTTATGGGAGTAGCTAAAGCGGCATTAGAGGCGAGTGTTAGATATTTAGCAAATGATATGGGTGAAAATAATATCCGTGTAAATGCTATTTCAGCAGGTCCTATTAAGACTCTTTCAGGTAGCGTTATCGGTGACTTTAATACTATGCTTAAATCTCATGCGGCAACTGCTCCACTAAGACGCAATACTCTTCAGCAAGACGTAGCAGGAGCAGCTGTATATTTATTTAGCGAGCTTGCTTCTGGTGTGACCGGCGAAATTCATTATGTAGATTGCGGCTATAACGTTATGGGCAGTAATAAGATAGTGAGTTAAGTTGCCGCTCCATGGTGGTGGCGGCATTGTTGCGTGGCTCCGATGTCATTCCTGCGAAAGCAGGAATCTAGTATAAAGCGAGATAACCTAAGCTTTTAATCTCTTAGGGTTTAATTCCCCGAAGGTCTGCTTCGTGATATACTAGATGCATGGAAGAAAGCAGTTATATACATAAAAGTGATAATGTCACAGTACTAATATATCATTTAGTAACACCGGCAAAGTATAGAAGAGTAATATTCAAAGAGGAACTAGACGATTATTTATGTAAAATTTGTGAGGACATAGAAGCTCGTTATGAAATTAGATTTTTGGAAATAGGAGTAGATAAAGATCATGTACATTTTTTACTACAGTCAATACTAATGTATAGCCCAACAAAAATAACTCAAATCATAAAAAGTATTATATCTAAGGAAATGTTTAAGAAATATCCAAATCTTAAAGAAAAATTATGGGGAAGTGAGTTTTGGAGTAAAGGATATTTTATGAGCACAGTAGGTAAACATGGTGATGAGCGGAAATTACGTAATTATGTAAAAAATCAAGGTTCAGGCAAACCTTCTTATAAAGCATTTCAACAAAAACAGTTAAAACTTTTTGGATAGATACCTCGTAGCTCTGCTGCGAGGAGTATCATTTTACTAAATGTAAGATAAAATCTCAACTATTACAATTTATGCTTTTTTCCTAGATTCCCGCCTATGCGGGAAAGCATTGCCCGCGTGGATTAGTTTTTCCGTCTGAGCTAAGGAAATTATGAAGTAATTGTATGTACGCAATCCAGTATAAAAATGCTAGCTTATAGCATTTTTATTATTTTTTCTGGATTGCCACGCTCATTTCATTCGCTCGTAATGACGACTTAGTATCCACGCAAGCAAGCCTCATACAGGAATGACATAAGCGATCTATGTAACAATGCTTGCAGCTCATTGCAATGAAGTTTTTTGACTCACATAGGATGACAAAGAAAAAACTACTCCATAGTTTTTTCGATATTGACTATTATTACAGGGGATTTATTAATTTCTTGTTTAAGAGTTTTTCGTATTGTAGATTTTATTCTTTCTTCTATCTGTTCATTAGATAAAACTTTTTTAGTTTGACTCTGCTGCGTCTTAATAAGCTCTGCGATGTCATTTTTAATTATATTAATCAATTGCATATCTTCATTTGCGTCAAGTAAACCTGGCATAGATAATATCGGCTTTGCAGCAAGCATATTTTTTTGATCAATTACAATCGAGGCTATTACTATACCAGACTCACGTATACGTCTTCTAGCTTTAAAAATAGGTGATTCTATAGGGAGTAAATAGTTACCATCGACAGCTAAATAACCGCTTCCAACTTTTGCAATCACTTTAGCATTATTAGGCTCAAGTAGCACCACGCTACCATTCTCAACTTCCACTGCTTGTTTTATGCCGTTTTTCTTAGCAAGTTTAACATGCTCATGAATATGTACTGGCTCACCATGTACAGGTATACCAATATTTGGTTTAATTAAAGAATACATTTTTTGCAGCTCGTCGATAGATGGATGCCCTGATACATGTACAAAATGATCTCTTTCAGTGATAACTTCCACGCCGGATTTGACAAATATATTAAACAGCCTGAATATTTTCTTTTCATTACCAGGGATAATTTTTGAAGAAAAAATCATAGTATCTTTAGGAGCAAGCTTTATTGATGGATGTGAGTTAGAGGCTAGTTTTGCAGTAGCAGCTAGCGGCTCACCTTGGCAGCCGGTAGCAATTATTAATAGCTCTTCTCTTCTGAATCTACTAACATCACGTTCACTAATTAAAGGTGCAATATCTTTGAAATAGCCGCTTTCTTCGGCTGCAAGCTTAATTCGGTGCAAGCTTCTACCGGTTAGGGCTACTTTTCTACCTGCAAGCTGAGCTGCATGAATTATGGTATCAAGGCGTGCTAGATTAGAGGCAAAAGTTGAAACTACCACCATTTGTGGACAGCCAGCTATAATATCTATTAAACTTTTTCTAACATCACCCTCAGAGCCGGAACTTCCTTTATTAAAGACGTTGGTGGAATCGCAAACTAACGCAAGCACTCCCTCGTCCCCATAAGATTTTAAAAGCTCTTCATCGGCTTTTTTGCCTAGCACCGGATCGTTATCAAATTTCCAATCTCCTGTATGTAAAATATTACCAGCTTCCGTTCGGATCATAATTGCTTGCATCTCAGGTGCTGAGTGGGTTAATGGTACCATTTCCAGTGAAAAAGGAGCTAAATCTATTTTACCTCCTGGTTTTACTTCATGAATTTTAATATTTTTAGCAAAATCATATTCATTTAAACGAATTTTTAAGAAATTTGCCGTGAAAGTAGTAGTATAAATAGGACATTTGAGCCTATTCCATAGATATTGTACTCCGCCCAAATGATCTTCATGAGCGTGAGTTATGATCATTCCAACTATATCTTTTTTATGTTTTTCAATGAAGCTGCTATCCGCAATCATCATATCAACGCCTGGTAAATAATCATCAGCAAAACCGCTGCCACAATCAATAATTAGCCATTTACCTTTATAGTGATACAGATTAAAATTCATACCTATTTCGTTAGAACCACCAAGAGGTATAAATAGTAAATCATTTTTATGATTTTTGATATTGAATGATGACATATTAATTTCTATAATTATTATACTTATGTATTTATTCTTATAACTTATTATTGCTTAAGCGTCTATCTTAAAAAAAGAAATTCACAATGAATATAAATAAAATAGCATTAGTTTATAGCCAAAGTTCTAAATCTTCAGATAATATAGAGAAAATAAAAAAGCTTTATGCTTATTGTGACGTGGAAGATGCAGATGTAATCATGGTAGCCGGCGGGGATGGGGAGTTACTGCATAACATACATCGTTATATGCATTTAAACATACCTTTTTATGGTATTAATTTAGGTAGTCTCGGCTTTCTGATGAATCCTTTAGATATTAAAAATATATTGCAAAATATGCAAGAAAGTACAGCCTCTATTCTTAATCCACTTTTAATGCAAGCTGAAGCTGTGGATAGTCAAATATATGAAGCTCTTGCGATTAATGAAGTATCAATATTCCGCAAAACTAATCAAGCTGCTAAGTTTAGAATTGAAGTAAACGGCGTAGAGCGAATGAGTGAGCTAGTAGCAGATGGAGCTTTAGTTGCAACGCCAGCAGGTAGTAGTGCCTATAATTTATCTGCTGGTGGTCATATTCTACCCTTAGAGTCAAATATGTTATGCCTAACTCCTATATGTTCATTCAGACCACGTAGGTGGCACGGTGCATTATTACCGTCTTCGGCTTCCATTAAATTTGAAATACTTAATACAAATAAAAGACCAGTAAACGCCACTGCCGATTTTCAGGAATTTAGTAATATAAAATCAGTTACTATCAAATCAACTAACGATAAATCTATCAAACTGCTCTTTAATAAAAACCATACTTTAGAAGATCGTATTATTAAAGAGCAATTCGGCGGGTAGACTCGTTTAATTTGAAAAATTGGCTACGTTGTTTTTCATTTTTAATCCTTAAGTATTAAGTATACGCTGCGGTTAAAAATATCAAAACGTCTTGCTCTTTTCCAAATAAAACTTCGTCTATCTTAATCTCTTAGGGTTTAATTCCCCGAAGGTCTGCTTCGTGATATACTAGATGCATGGAAGAAAGCAGTTATATACATAAAAGTGATAATGTCACAGTACTAATATATCATTTAGTAACACCGGCAAAGTATAGAAGAGTAATATTCAATGAGGAACTAGACGATTATTTATGTAAAATTTGTGAGGACATAGAAGCTCGTTATGAAATTAGATTTTTGGAAATAGGAGTAGATAAAGATCATGTACATTTTTTACTACAGTCAATACTAATGTATAGCCCAACAAAAATAACTCAAATCATAAAAAGTATTACATCTAAGGAAATGTTTAAGAAATATCCAAATCTTAAAGAAAAATTATGGGGAAGTGAGTTTTGGAGTAAAGGATATTTTATGAGCACAGTATGTAAACATGGTGATGAGCGGAAATTACGTAATTATGTAAAAAATCAAGGTTCAGGCAAACCTTCTTATAAAGCATTTCAACAAAAACAGTTAAAACTTTTTGGATAGATACCTCGTAGCTCTGCTGCGAGGAGTATCATTAGATAATGGTTCTATTATGCTTTCTGTTTCACTTACCTCAGCTAATAAATAACCCGTTGTTTCATAAATTTTCTTAATAGTATTTTGTGAATCGTCAAGAATTTTGCTTGTTAATTGCTGCTTTTCATAAAAAGTATTTATAACTTTTTCAACTTGCTTTAATATTTCATAAATAAGAAAAGCATTCGTAGCTATACCCTTAATTTTAAAATTTGTAAGATCTATTTTAGATGCTTTCAATAATATTACTTTTATTATACTATAATATGTTGGTGTATTAGATAATTTAAAGATATAACTTAGTGCGGATTGAGCGAATGTTATTGCTTTAGAAAAACTATTACAAGCTTTATATATATTCCCGTAATCTTTATTTTTCATAAGCTTACCTCTTTCTATATAAAATCTACCATATTTTATGGTAATTGTATTAGTAAATTTAGGGGGGTCAACTTCTATATTTCTTCTAAACTCCATCTAGCTTTAGGACAGAAATTTAAAGGCGTAAATAACCTATTATTATAACGCTCAAGTCCGGCATAAGCAATCATCGCAGCATTATCAGTACATAGCGTTGGGGGCGGATAAATAAGCTTATAACCATGTATTTTGGTACAATTACTTAATACTTCTTGCAAATATTTATTAGCAGCCACCCCGCCGGCTATTACTATATTTTTATTAGAATTATTTATTAGCTGTTCATAAGCCTTAATAGCAGTTAACACTTTGTTGCTTAAAATTTCCCCTACAGTAAACTGAAAACTTGCTGCTATATCGTTAATTATAGTATCGTTAATCTCTTGTAAACTCATTATCAGAGTACGCACTGCCGTTTTAAGTCCTGAGAAAGACATATTACAATCGCCGCTATTAATAATCGGTTTTGGGAATTTATATTTGTAAGGATCACCCAGCTTTGCCATTTTTTCAATTTTAGGACCACCTGGGAAAGGCAAGTCAAGCATCTTAGCCACTTTATCAAAAGCCTCACCTACTGCATCGTCTATAGTACTACCAAGAATCTTATATTTTCCAAGCCCAAGTACTGCTACAAATTGACAATGCCCACCGGAAGCTAATAAAAGCAAATATGGATATGGGATGTTATCGGTTAATCTTGCAGTTAATGCGTGTCCTTCTAAATGATTTACTGCAATAAAAGGCTTACTTAAAATGCTAGAGAGGGACTTTGCAAACATTGAGCCAACTATAACGCCGCCAATTAAACCAGGTCCTGAAGTGGCAGCTATTGCCATAATTTTATCTAAGCTAGTATTGCTTTCAAGTAAAGCCTGCTTCATAGCTTTTTCGAGATTAGCTAAATGAGAACGTGCAGCTATTTCCGGCACTACTCCCTTATAGTCTGCATGTTCTGTATTTTGTGATATGACTATATTCGATAAGATTTTCCTATCTTCAGTTATTATAGAAACACTAGTATCATCACAACTCGATTCAATTCCTAAAATTTTTTTCATTTGAGTTTTTGTAAAAAAGTCATTTTAAAATTTTTATTTACTTCAAAATCCTTAATTGCTTGCTTTAATCTCTGAGCATTTTTAGAGCTTTTTAGCAAATATAAAGTTTCTTTTTCAGCCTTAGAATGTTTATTTGATTTTATAGATTTTTTCATTTTAATATGTAATTTATAAAAAAATAATAACAATAATTTTTCTATTTAAATAAAACAATTTAATATACGCTCCGCAATCTCGCTCGCAAATTTAATGTCTGAACCTTATTGTTTTTTGCTATAGCCAATTTTTGAAGTTTATCACGTAGTAAAATCAAAGTCTTTACCTAAGGCAATATACTTCCTAATACGGCTCATAAGGTTTTGGAAATATGTAAGATTGTGCCAAGTCATTAGCATCGCTCCAAGTATCTCACCTATTCTAACTAAATGATGCAAATAGGCCTTGCTATAATTTTTGCAAGCAGGGCAAAGGCAATCAGTTTCCAAAGGCTCATTATCTTCAGCATATTTACTATTGCGGATATTTACTGTGCCGTATTTTGTAAAAGCCTGACCATTACGACCTGACCGAGTCGGGATTACGCAGTCAAACATATCTACCCCTCTGCTGACTGCCCCAATAATATCAGTAGGTTTACCGACCCCCATCAAATATCTAGGTTTATTTTGCGGTAGAAAATCAGGGGTGTAATCAAGAACTTTAAACATAAGTTCTTGCCCCTCCCCAACAGCAAGTCCGCCTATAGCATACCCTTCAAAATCAAGCTCTATTAAATCTTTAGCCGATTGCTCACGTAATTCTTCATAAACACTTCCTTGAATAATACCGAACTGTGCATAACCATCTTGCTTGATAAACGCCTCTCTTGATCTATGTGCCCATCTAGTTGTGAGCTGCATAGAGGTTTTGGCCTCCTCAAACGTTGCAGGATAAGGCGTACATTCGTCAAAAGCCATGGTAATAGTGCTGCCAAGCAGATGTTGTATCTCGGTAGAACGTTCAGGCGTCAGCAAATATTTATCACCATTAATATGTGAGTTAAAACTTACTCCCTCTTCGGTTATCTTGCGTAATTTTGATAGCGACATTACTTGAAACCCACCAGAATCGGTTAGTATTGGCTTATTCCAATTCATAAATTTATGCAAACCACCGAGTTTAGCAATACGTTCAGCACTTGGTTGTAGCATTAAGTGGTAGGTGTTACCGAGTAGAATATCGCTACCGGTCTTAGCTACCGATTCAGGTAGCATTGCTTTAACTGTTCCTCTTGTTCCGACTGGCATAAAAGCAGGCGTACGAATATTGCCGTGAGCAGTAGTAATAATCCCGCTTCTTGCTTTTTTATGTTGATTATGAATATCAAAGGAAAATTTTGACACTAATAGCTGCCCTTTTATTTTAAGTATTAAAGACAGCATTTTAGCATAATATAGATTATAGATAAAGATTTATTGCCTATGTGGGTTGTTTTCCTCTTATTACAAGAAAAAATTAATGTTGTTGGATGATTCAGTTCAATCCTTGTCATGCCGTGGTGGCATTGCCCTAGTGAATCATTTTTTCCGTCTGAGCTAAGGAAATTATGAAGTAATTGTAGGTACGCAATCCAGCTAAAAAATGCTAATTTATAGTATTTTTTATTATTTTTCCTGGATTGCCACATTCGCTTCACTCATTCGCAATGACGACTTGGTATCCACGTAACAACCCCATCACGGAATAGAATCGATTCATATTACAACGCTTTCTTGCAATAAGCAATGCAGGGTAAAAATACTTATACGCAAATAGCGAGTGATCTAACAAGTTCAATGATTATTTTTCTAACATCTGGATTCTGTATTTTAGTAAACGCTCTAGTTAATGATAGGATTTCTCTTTCTAAAGTTCTAGTTAAGTCTTCTCTATTAAAAGGAATATTATATTCATACTCCGCATCTTCTTCAGTCACGTTACTTAAGAGATTTTCGCCTATTTCGTTAGATAAATATTCAGTTTCATTATTTGTAGAAGTCAAGATTTGATCTTACAGGCACTATAAAAATTATATCTGAATATCTGATAAATTATGACTGTCAGATGAGTATTCAAGATATAAGATTTCATTGTTCTTTTCAATAGCTAATTTCTTACTATCCTTAAAAGTTTGCATAGGCGTTTTACCATAACAATATTTTCCTGAATGTGGTCGCTCATTATTGAAATGCTCTAACCAAATATCAAGATCTAATTGTAAATCATCAAGATCAGTGTAGATCTTTTTCCGCATAGCTGTATCAAAGAATTCTTGTTTCATAGTTTTATTAAAACGTTCACACATACCATTTGTTTGAGGAGAATATGCTTTAGTAATAGTATGTTCTATACCTTCGATACTTAGAAATAATTCAAAAGCATGATGCTCTATATTTCCCTTATATTCTGACCCACAATCTGTCAGAATACGAAGTATTGGTATGCCTTGAGTTTCATACCATGGTAACACGCGGTCATTAAGCATATCAGCAGCAGTTAAAGCTGTTTTATCAGTATATAGTTTAGCATCAGCTACTCTGCTATAGCTATCAATAAATACCTGAGAATAAACCTTACCTATACCCTTAAAATTTCCTACATAATATGTATCTTGGCATCCTAGATAACCTGAATGCTGTGTCTCAATCTCGCCATGGGCTTCTTTTTCGCTACGTCGTTTCTCTAGTACTTGTAACTGAGATTCAGTAAGTACAATACCATCCTGAGCCATCCTTGCTTCTAATGCTTTAAGCCTTTTATTGATATTGTTTAAATCATTACGTAACCAAATTGATCTCACTCCTCCAGGTGATACAAGTATACCGCTCTTCTTAAGCTCATTTGATACTCGAATCTGTCCATATGCTGGATATTCTATTGCCATATCCATTACTGCCTTCTCTATCGCTGGATCAACTCTATTCGCTATTATTGGCTTCTTCCGGCTAATCTCATACAACGCTTCTTCACCACCAGTTTCATACAGTTCTTTAAATCTGTAATAACTATCTCTGCTATATCACATCGCTTTACATGCTGATGATATGCTACCAAGACTCTTAGCGAGTTCTAGTAATCCTAATTTTGGCTTTATTATTTTTTGATTTAAGTTCATTTCTTATCTCCATTTAATAATTAATTTATTTTACTAAATATAAGATAAAATCTCAACTATTACACATTATCAAAAATATTATCATCAATATTTAATTTTTCTTCTTCGGAAATAGAAGCGTTGAAAAAATGCTTTAACGGCGTATTTAAAACTTTTGCTAAAACATATAATCTACTTACTGGTATAGTACTTATTCCCTCTTCATATTTTTTTATTTGAATAGCACTAATGTCTAAAGTTTCGTCGAGTTCTTTTTGACTAAGACCTATTGCAATACGACGTTGCTTTAAGCGTTCACTTGCGAATTTATCTATAGCTTAATGCGATAAGATAGTGACTTAGAGTATGAGTTAGATTATACTAAATGAAAAACTTATGGCAAAGGCATATTCATACGATTTAAGAATACGAGTAATAAAAAGTTTAACAGATGGTAAAACAATAAAAGAGACTTCTGAGATATACTCTATTAGTAGGAAGACTATAATAGAATGGAAAAAATTAAAGAAACAAACCGGCGATATCAAAGCAAAGAGTGGTTATCATACAGGACATCGTAGAATAATAAGAGACATAGAGGGATTTAAAAAATTTATAGAATTAAATTTTGATAAAACCACCATGGAACTAGCTAACAACTGGAGTCAAAAAGTATCTGCAAGTACGATATCAAGATTGCTTAATAAATTAGCAAAACTTACGCTATGAGTGGAAGAGTGATAAATTATTGTAAGAATAATTAAACATGTCAAAGAGGAACAGATTGCAAGCAATACCAATTAATTGTCATTGCTAAAGTAAAAGGGACCAGTAAATTGCACGAAAAAGGGACCAGAGAATTTGGTGTAACCTAATAAGGTTATAATGTGCAATATTCACTAGATAATTAATTAAAATAAATATCTAGTGATACAATGATAAGAATAAATATGTACACAACAATTATCACCCTTTATAAGCAAGGCAATAGTCAAAGAAATATTGCCAAACTAACGAGAATAGACCGTAAAACAGTAAGAAAAATAGTAAACCGTTATGTAGAGTCTGGTACAGAATCTCCTGCACCCTATGAACGATCTTCAGCACTGGATTCTTGGCACGAACAAATAATTGAGTTATTAGAAAAGAATCTAAGTTACATAAGAATTTTTGAAGAGTTAAAAATTCAAGGTTATACAAAAAGTTATGGTTCGCTAACCCGTTATATCAAAAAATATAAGATACAAAATAACAGTTGCATTCGTTTTCATACTTTAGCAGGAGAGGAAGCACAAGTAGATTTTGGTGACATAGGCTTACAGTATAATTCTAAGGGGCGTAGAGTTAAAGCATATGTATTTAATATGCGTTTAAGTTATAGTCGCCTTGATTATTATGAAGTAGTGTTTGATCAAAGTTGTCAAACATGGATACAATGTCATATCAATGCATTTAATTATTTTGCTGGCAGTCCAAAAGTAATAAAACTTGATAATCTTAAAGCTGGAGTGGTAGATAGCAATTTCTATGAGCCCGTATATCAGAAGGAATACAAACGTTTAGCTGATCATTATGGAATTTTACTTTCTCCTTGTCGTGTATATCAACCTCAAGAAAAAGGCAAAGTAGAATCAGGAATAAAGTATGTCAAAAATAATTTTTTTGCTGGACGTAAATTTCATAGATATGAAGAATTAACACATGATCTTGCTAACTGGTTAAATAAAGCAAATAACCGAATACATGGTACTACTAAAAAAATTCCTCAGGAACTATTTGAGCAAGAAGAAAGTAATAATTTAATGCCTTTACCATTAGAAACGTTTGATTTGTCATCGTGGCATAATCGAAAAGTAGCAAAAGATTGTCATATCACCATAGATAATAATTATTATTCCGTACCGGCAAAATATATATACAGTGAGGTACTGGTACAATTATCACCAAAACTTGTTCAAATATTTTCTATCCAAAATGATTTAATAGCAAGGCACGTTAGAACAGATGGCAAAGGAATATTTACCACTAATCCGTCTCATTATGCCAAATATAAACGTCTATGCCCAGGTTTTATAGAATATAGTGAACATTATCAACAACAAATGCAGCAGATAGGAAATAATTGCAGTTTATTATTAGAGTTATTACAACAAACACGAGTAAATGATTGGCAACGTTGTGCTAGAGGTATTATTTCTTTACGTAAGGTTTACAATGATGAGTTAATAGATAAAGCTTGTCATAGAGCATTACATTACGGTATAAGTTCTTACTCTAAAATTAAAAATATCTTAAATAGTAATGCAGTAAACTTACCATTGCCAGAGTTTGGAGGTCAGAATGCAGAACTTGCTTAATGACCTACGTAGTTTTAGATTATCAGGTATAGTCAATAGCTTAAATGAAAGGATTATTTATGCTCAAAATAATAAACTAGGATTTAAAGAATTTCTCTCACTATTATGTGAAGATGAAAAATCTCACCGTAAGGATAATAATTACCGTCGTCGTAAAAGTGCTGCTAAATTACCAGTCACTAAAAATTTAGAAGACTTTGATTTTCAGTTCCAACCAAGTATTGATGCCAAAGTAATAAGTGATTTATCTACTTGTGATTATATTAATACTAAGGGCAATGTCATATTCATAGGTAATTCTGGAACTGGCAAAACTCATCTTGCTATTGGATTAGCATTAAAAGCTTTAACACGAGAATACTCTGTATATTTTACTACGGTATCGGATATGCTTTATAATTTACATATTGCAAGAGCAGATAATAGCTATCACAAAAAAGTTAAATTACTCTTATCATTTGACTTATTAATTCTTGATGAGTTAGGTTTTAAGCAATTACCAAAACATTCAGTAGATGATTTTTTTAATATTATTGCTAAACGATATGAAAATAAATCTACCATTATTACCACAAACAAGGATTTTGAAAGATGGAATGAAATATTTGCTGATGAGTTATTAACTCATGCAATTATTGATCGAGTAGTACATCATGCACATATACTAAACATCACAGGTAAAAGTTATCGTATTAATAACTATAAATTTGGAGGTCATTTGACATAAAAATTTTTACATATAGTGGTCCCTTTTTCGTGCAATTTACTGGTCCCTTTTTATTTGACAATGACATTATGTAGGAAATTTTAAGGGTATAGGTAAGGTTTATTCTCAGGTATTTATTGATAGCTATAGCAGAGTAGCTGATGCTAAACTATATACTGATAAAACAGCTTTAACTGCTGCTGATATGCTTAATGACCGCGTGTTACCATGGTATGAAACTCAAGGCATACCAATACTTCGTATTCTGACAGATCGCGGGTCAGAATATAAGGGAAATATAGAGCATCATGCTTTTGAATTATTTCTAAGTATCGAAGGTATAGAACATACTATTACTAAAGCATATTCTCCTCAAACAAATTGTATGTGTGAACGTTTTAATAAAACTATGAAACAAGAATTCTTTGATACAGCTATGCGGAAAAAGATCTACACTGATCTTGATGATTTACAATTAGATCTTGATATTTGGTTAGAGCATTTCAATAATGAGCGACCACATTCAGGAAAATATTATTATGGTAAAACGCCTATGCAAACTTTTAAGGATAGTAAGAAATTAGCTATTGAAAAGAACAATGAAATCTTATATCTTGAATACTTATCTGACAGTCATAATTTATCAGATATTCAGATATAATTTTTATAGTGTCTGTAAGATCAAATCTTGACTTCTACATATTATCTTTACTATCTTCGGTAGCCATGCTGGAGGAAGATAATCTTTGTTTATATTCTTGTTCTTTTGCTAAAAAATTTTGTGCTTCTTTAGAAAGCTTGTCATATAGTTCACGTTTCTTTTTATTAATGTTAACTACTTCTATTCTATATTTTTGTATTTCTTCACGTATTTCTGGCTTAATAGTACCAGCATAGGAATAAAATTCATCTAGAATTTTTTGTGTTGTACTATCTGTTGTGGTATCTTTTTTTGAAGTATTAGGTATAGTATCATCTGCAAAGCTGTTTGAAGTTAACAATAATATTGCAGAAATAGTAATAATTATAGTTCTTATCATATAGACCTTATTAAAATTTTATCACATAAGTAGATCATGTTTAAATCTGATAGTCAATCAAAAGATATTTTTAAAATTTCATTTAATATTCAATATAAGGATATAAATATACTTGAAGAATTTTTTACAGAAAAAGTAAGTGCTACTTCTGTTTATGAAATAAAATCAAAAACTTTAGAATCACAATCTGAAGATATTTGGTGTTTTGAAATTTATTGTGATGATGAAATAAATCTGATTTCTTTAAAAAAAGAAGTGCAGGAATTAGCAAAATTAAACAATATAGAAATCATTAGTGACATAATTAGTAAAAAAATTGAAAATAAAGATTGGGTAGCACTTTATCAAAACCAATTAGCACCAATTCAAACAGGTAGTTTCTTTATTTGTACAACATTACATCAAGATAAATGCCCTAAAGATAAAATACTTATATTAATTGAAGCTTCTAGAGCTTTTGGCACTGGTACTCACGAGACTACATCAGGATGTATAGAGGCTTTAGAATATCTTAAAGCTATTAAGGCAGATAAAATTTTAGATATAGGTACTGGTAGTGGAATTCTTTCATTTATAGCTGAAAAATTATGGAATGAGGCAGATATTTTAGCTTGTGATATTGATAATGCATCAGTAGAGATTGCAAAAGAAAATGCTGGCTTTAATGATTCTTATGTACAATTCTATCAAAACACTTCTGAAAATATTTTATCAAATAGTTATTATAATACAAAACTTACGCTATGTTTGGTTCTAAATATCGTAAAGATGGAGAACGAAGCTGTTGTTGCATATAGTCATCTAAAAGCCCTAACTTTATTTGGTAGACCGTTTTACCTATTTTATTTGCAGTTCTTTTGAGAAAAGCCCAAACTAGAAATGCACAACTAATGTGATTACGTTGGATACGCTGTTTTCTGCATTGGCAACGTTCTATACCAGTCAGTTGCTTAATTTTTCTATGCATGCTCTCAATTACCCATCGCAAGCCAAACTCATCTTGTGCAGCTTTAGAAGATTTTTGAGTTTTGTTATTGGTAACAACATAATCAACTCTGTTGGTAGAAACAGTAAATGTTAAACAAATTAACATGCTTATTTTTGGCAAATCCTTTTATATGAATCTCCATTCCATTCTTAATTTCTTCATCTGAAAACGTCAACTTGCTAACAGCTTTATAAGGCTCGTAATCACACGTTTTACTAACATTTCTATTGGCTTTAATAGGGGCATAATAATATTTGCCCAAGGAGTCAACATGTTGCATAATTTTGTGTGTAGCATACCATGTGTCAAAAAGTACAGTTTGAAAAGGAATCTTTTTACTATAAACAGCATTATTGAACATCTTTAGTAGGTGATCTAGTTTCGTCGCTCCATCATGATCAGGTGAAAAAATGCGATAATCTATTACCCAAAACTTATCAATATCGGGGTTATAATATACAAGACTCACTACTCCTATACCGGTAGTAACTCCACCTGTAGCTCCACTATACTGCGATCTAGCAACCTCTATTTTCTTTGTGTTCCTTTTGTTTAACACCGTATCATCAAATATTGTATATCCGTTAGATGAAAAGATAACATCATTCTTAATGTGTTCCCATAACAAAGAAGGAGTATATTTTTCATTTTCTAAAAATCTATTAATAACATCATGGCTACATTTCTTGGCATGTTCAGCGTAGTAGGTTAAACTATAATTCTTTTGGCTAATTGTTAAAAATTGACAGTAATCTGTTCTATTAATTGGTATTGCTTGCAATCTGTTCCTCTTTGACATGTTTAATTATTCTTACAATAATTTATCACTCTTCCACTCATAGCGTAAGTTTTGAATAGTAAGTTTGATTTGGTCATAAGCTGTAATAGTTGAGATTTTATCTTACATTTAGTAAAATAAATTAATTAATGATACTCCTCGCAGCAGAGCTACGAGGTATCTATCCAAAAAGTTTTAACTGTTTTTGTTGAAATGCTTTATAAGAAGGTTTGCCTGAACCTTGATTTTTTACATAATTACGTAATTTCCGCTCATCACCATGTTTACCTACTGTGCTCATAAAATATCCTTTACTCCAAAACTCACTTCCCCATAATTTTTCTTTAAGATTTGGATATTTCTTAAACATTTCCTTAGATGTAATACTTTTTATGATTTGAGTTATTTTTGTTGGGCTATACATTAGTATTGACTGTAGTAAAAAATGTACATGATCTTTATCTACTCCTATTTCCAAAAATCTAATTTCATAACGAGCTTCTATGTCCTCACAAATTTTACATAAATAATCGTCTAGTTCCTCATTGAATATTACTCTTCTATACTTTGCCGGTGTTACTAAATGATATATTAGTACTGTGACATTATGACTTTTATGTATATAACTGCTTTCTTCCATGCATCTAGTATATCACGAAGCAGAGCTTCGGGGAATTAAACCCTAAGAGATTAATTTGTTGTGTTTGCGGCTTGCTTCTTTTGCTCAAGTAAACTTTTTACTCTTCTATTTAATTCTTCTCTTCTTTTTTTGTAACAAATCTTGTTTTTGGTCAAATAATTATTAAATGGAGATAAGAAATGAACTTAAATCAAAAAATAATAAAGCCAAAATTAGGATTACTAGAACTCGCTAAGAGTCTTGGTAGCATATCATCAGCATGTAAAGCGATGGGCTATAGCAGAGATAGTTATTACAGATTTAAAGAACTGTATGAAACTGGTGGTGAAGAAGCGTTGTATGAGATTAGCCGGAAGAAGCCAATAATAGCGAATAGAGTTGATCCAGCGATAGAGAAGGCAGTAATGGATATGGCAATAGAATATCCAGCATATGGACAGATTCGAGTATCAAATGAGCTTAAGAAGAGCGGTATACTTGTATCACCTGGAGGAGTGAGATCAATTTGGTTACGTAATGATTTAAACAATATCAATAAAAGGCTTAAAGCATTAGAAGCAAGGATGGCTCAGGATGGTATTGTACTTACTGAATCTCAGTTACAAGTACTAGAGAAACGACGTAGCGAAAAAGAAGCCCATGGCGAGATTGAGACACAGCATTCAGGTTATCTAGGATGCCAAGATACATATTATGTAGGAAATTTTAAGGGTATAGGTAAGGTTTATTCTCAGGTATTTATTGATAGCTATAGCAGAGTAGCTGATGCTAAACTATATACTGATAAAACAGCTTTAACTGCTGCTGATATGCTTAATGACCGCGTGTTACCATGGTATGAAACTCAAGGCATACCAATACTTCGTATTCTGACAGATCGCGGGTCAGAATATAAGGGAAATATAGAGCATCATGCTTTTGAATTATTTCTAAGTATCGAAGGTATAGAACATACTATTACTAAAGCATATTCTCCTCAAACAAATTGTATGTGTGAACGTTTTAATAAAACTATGAAACAAGAATTCTTTGATACAGCTATGCGGAAAAAGATCTACACTGATCTTGATGATTTACAATTAGATCTTGATATTTGGTTAGAGCATTTCAATAATGAGCGACCACATTCAGGAAAATATTATTATGGTAAAACGCCTATGCAAACTTTTAAGGATAGTAAGAAATTAGCTATTGAAAAGAACAATGAAATCTTATATCTTGAATACTTATCTGACAGTCATAATTTATCAGATATTCAGATATAATTTTTATAGTGTCTGTAAGATCAAATCTTGACTTCTACACTTTACCTTTAATTGAGTTATCTATTCAGATTAGCAACCTTATGAATAAAAATGGTTATTTAGTGTTATCTGGTTTTCTTGACAATCAAATAGAAGAGGTTAGAAACGCTTATGAAAAAATAGGTTTTGAGATTAAAAAAGTAATTCATAAAAATTCTTGGATAATATTGATTGCAGTCTATTATAAATAATCATCATGTTTGACTTTTCTAACATATTTTAGTATAATACCTATCTTTGAAACAAATAGAAAAATTTAATTTATGAGTACTACGAAAAGCGATAATTATATCTCGGAACTAAGAAAAGTAATTTGGCCTATTGAAAGGTATGAAAATAAAAAGTTCTTACCAATGGCATTTATGATGTTTTGTATTTTACTGAATTACTCAACACTTCGTTCAATTAAAGACGGTTTTGTAGTAACTGATATAGGGGCTGAAGCAATAAGCTTCTTAAAAACTTATATAGTACTTCCTTCGGCGGTAATTGCTATGATAATTTACGTTAAACTATGCGATATTTTAAAGCAAGAAAACGTATTTTACGTAATTACTTCTTTTTTCCTAGTATATTTTGCACTATTTGCATTTGTTCTTTACCCTAATCCTGATTTAGTTCATCCAAATCCTGATACTACAGAATCTTTAAGTTTAGCTTATCCTAATTTTAAATGGTTTATAAGAATAGTAGGGAAATGGAGTTTTGCATCTTTCTATACTATTGCTGAGCTTTGGGGAACATTAATGCTAAGCTTATTATTTTGGCAATTTGCTAACCAAATTACTAAAACTGATGAAGCTAAACGTTTTTATTCGATGTTTGGATTGCTTGCTAATTTAGCATTGCCTGTAACTTCCATTATTATAGGTTATTTCTTACATGAAAAAACCCAAATAGTAGCAGAGCATTTAAAGTTTACCCCATTATTTGTTATTATGATAATAAGCAGTTTGGCTGTAATACTTACGTATAGATGGATGAATAAAAATGTATTAACAGATCCTAAACTTTATGACCCTACTCTTGTAAAAGGGAAAAAGGCTAAAGCTAAGATGTCGTTAATAGAGAGCTTTAAGATGATCTTTACTTCTAAATATGTAGGTTATATTGCATTACTACTTATTGCTTATGGAGTTTCTGTAAATCTAGTTGAAGGTGTTTGGAAATCAAAGTTAAAAGAATTACACCCGACAAAAGAAGCTTATACTATGTATATGGGGCAGTTTCAAGCTTATCAAGGTTGGGTTGCTATAGCCTTTATGATTATAGGAAGTAATATTTTAAGGAAAGTATCTTGGTTAACTGCTGCGATGATTACGCCTTTAATGATGCTAATTACTGGTATTGCGTTTTTTGCGTTTATCTTTTTTGATAGTGTAATTGCTATGTATCTAACAGGTATTTTAGCATCAGGTCCTTTAGCACTTGCGGTTATGATCGGTACAATTCAAAATGTTTTAAGTAAAGGTGTGAAATATTCTTTATTTGATGCTACTAAAAATATGGCTTATATTCCACTTGATAAAGATTTACGAGTCAAGGGACAAGCTGCCGTTGAAGTTATTGGTGGAAGATTCGGTAAATCAGGCGGTGCTATTATTCAATCCACTTTCTTTATTTTATTTCCAGCATTAGGCTTTGTAGAAGCAACACCATTTTTTGCTTCTATATTCTTTGTGATAGTAATATTATGGGTCTACGCTGTTAAAGGGTTAAATAAAGAATATCAAGTTTTAGTGAATATCATTGAAAAATAGTATCAATATAAGAAATAGGTTTTTAGAGGCTTGTTTTCTTTGTAATTATAGGATTTATGATATGAGAAGTACAAAATCTGAAGTTAAAATTCCAAGAACACCATATGTTAAGAAATACAACAGTTGGCGAATAAGGGTTCTGTACTCTATCATTATAGGTTATGCAACTTTTTATTTTTGTCGTCAAAATTTTAATATAGCAACACCGGCTATTAGAGAATATTTTGATGTTACAAAAACTCAAATTGGTTGGATATTAACTGCTTCTTCCATAATGTATGGAGTTAGTAAATTTTGTAACGGATTTATCAGTGATAAAACTAATGCTCGGATATTTATGGTTCTGGGTCTTCTGTTCGTTGGTATTATCACTATTCTAATAGGCTTTTCAGATTCTTTATTCCTTATTGGTATTTTGTGGATAGCAAGTAATTGGTTTCAATCAATGGGTTGGCCTCCTGCTACAAAAATGTTGACTCATTGGTTTGCTTCTAAAGAGCTTGGAACTAAATGGGCAATGGGAACAACTTCTAACCAAATAGGTGGTGCTCTTGCTATGGTGAGCTGTGGTTACCTAATTGATAAGTTTGGTTGGAGATCTGCTTTTTTTGTACCTGGGGTGGTTGCTTGTGTAGTATCAATTTTTTTATATAATAGACTTCGCAATTCTCCAAAAGAAGTAGGTTTGTCTACAGTTGAAGAATATAAAAACTACCCTCCTGAATTAATAAGTGATTATGGTACATTGCCAACTACTGAATTACTTAAAATAGTATTTTGCAATAAGTTAATATGGTATGTTTGTTTAGCAAACATGTTTGTATATATAATACGTTTAGGAGTAATTTATTGGGCACCCACATTTTTAAAGGATTTACAAGGTATAAGTCTTTTAAATGCCGGTTTACAAATAGGTTTATATGAAATGATAAGTATTCCAGGAGCATTAATAGCGGGCTTTTTATCAGATAAATTATTTCAAGGAAGACGAGGTCCTGTAAGTACAATATGTATGCTAGCACTTAGTTTATTGCTAATCTTATTTTGGAAGCTTCCTATCCAAAGCGAGTTGCTAAGTATAATAATTCTTTCTCTTGTTGGTTTTTTTGTCTCAGGTCCACAACTACTTGTAGGTATTGCTGCGGCTGATTTTAGTACTCGCGGGGCTGTTGGTACAGCTAATGGATTATCAGGTTTGTTTGGTTATTTAGGAGCAGCAATTGCAGGAGTTGGTGTTGGATGGATAAGTGATAATTATGGATGGGACGGAGTATTTATATTTTTTAGTATTTCTGCTCTTTTAGGAAGTAGCTTATTCGCTTTAACATGGAATCGTTCGGCAAAGAAATAAATTTAATAATTATATAAATAGGTTAAAATGACAATACAATATACTTTCTCAATGATCAAGCCTGATGCTATTAAAAGGAATAAAATAGGGCAAATTAATACTTACTTAGAAAATGCTGGATTAAAAATAGTAGCTCAAAAAATGACAATTTTAACTAAATATGAAGCAGAATGTTTCTATGATGAACATAGAGCAAGACCATTTTTTGATAGTTTAGTTGAATATATTACTTCAGGTCCTGTAATACTGCAAGTTCTTAAAGGTATGGACGCTATAACTTTAAACCGTAAAGTTATGGGAGCAACTAATCCAGCAGAAGCTGAAGTTGAAACTATTAGAAAGGATATAGGTGAATCAATTGAAGCTAATAGTATTCATGGTTCTGATAGTGAAAATAGTGCAAAAAGAGAAATTAAGTTTTTCTTTAAAAAATCTGAAATTATAGAATAATTAATGCAAAAATATGACGTAATAGTGATAGGAGGTGGGCATGCTGGTGTCGAAGCTGCTGCCGCCTCCGCACGTCTTGGAGTTTCTACTCTATTAATTACGCCAAAACCAGAAAATTTGGGTGAAATGTCCTGTAATCCTGCAATTGGTGGAATTGCAAAAGGTACATTAGTTAAGGAAATTGATGCACTTGATGGATTAATGGGATATGTTATAGATCAAGCTGGTATACACTATAAAATGCTTAATGAAACTAGAGGACCAGCAGTTTGGGGACCTAGAGCACAAGTCGATAGAAAGCTTTATAAAAAAGCAATGTATCGAGTACTAACAAACTACCCAAATTTAGAAATACTATATGCAAAAGTAGAAGATATTGAGATTAAATCTTCAGAAATAAAAGCAGTTATCTTAAATAATGGTAGTAAAATACCGTGTCAAAAAATTATATTAACTACAGGTACATTTTTATCAGGGCTAATTCATATTGGATCAAAAAAAATCCCTGCTGGTAGAGTAGATGAAGAACCATCTTATGGGTTATCAAATACCTTAAAGAGAGTAGGTTTTAAACTTTCTCGATTAAAAACAGGAACACCTCCAAGAATTGATGGACGTACTATTGATTACAGTAAAGTAGAATCACAACCCGGAGATAAAGTACCTAGACCTTTTTCAGAATTAACTAATACTGTAAATGTTCCTCAAATAAATTGTTTTGTAACAAAAACTACTATAGAAACGCATGATATTATCCGAGCAAATCTTGATAAATCCGCAATGTATTCTGGTCAAATAGAAGGAAAAGGTCCACGTTATTGTCCTTCTATAGAAGACAAAATAGTTAGATTTAGTACAAAATCAGAGCATCGTATTTTTTTAGAGCCTGAAGGGTTAGATGACCATACAATTTATCCAAACGGAATTTCTACTTCTTTACCTGAAGAAGTACAACGTCAATTAATAAAAACTATCCCAGGCTTAGAGAATGTAATAATTTTACGTCCAGGTTATGCTATAGAATATGATTATGTTGATCCACGTGAAATAAATAGTACGCTAGAAACAAAAAAAATAACAGGTCTGTATTTTGCAGGTCAAATTAATGGTACTACAGGATATGAAGAAGCAGCAGGGCAAGGTATAATAGCAGGCATTAATGCTGCTCTAGCTGTAAAAAATCAACAGCCTTTTGTATTAACAAGAGCAAATAGTTATATTGGAGTAATGATAGATGATTTAACGTCGTTTGGAACTTTGGAGCCATATCGTATGTTTACTTCGCGTTCAGAATATAGATTATCTATAAGAGCAGATAATGCTGATTTACGTTTGACAGAGATGGGAATAAGTATTGGTGTTATATCTGAAAAGCGTAAAGAAATATTTACGATAAAATGTAAAAATATAGAAAGTACAAAATCATTATTAAATATTTTATCTTTAACTACTAGTAAACTCGCTAAAATTGGGATTCAAGTTGCACAGGATGGTGCACATAAAACAGTGTTAGATTTATTTAAAATACCTAATTTTGATGTTGAACAGGCTATTAAAGTTTTTCCTGTACTTAAAGATATAGATAATAATATTTTACAACTACTTTATATTGAAGCTAAATATGCTTCATATTTAGCCAGGCAATATGCAGACATTAATTTATTCCAAAGTGAAGAGGCTCATTTAGTTCCTAAAAATATTGACTATTTTAAAATACCAAGTATTTCATTAGAAATACAAGAAAAACTTTCTTATCATAAACCCATTACTATTGTTGCAGCACGACGAATTTCTGGTGTTACTCCTGCTGCAATTACTGCTATTATAATTTATCTGAAGACTAAATATAATGATAGAAGTTCCACATGAAGTAATTGAAAAATTACAAATTTTTCAGGAATTAGTACAAAAGTGGAGTAAATCTATTAACCTTATATCAGAAAATAGTACGCAAAATTTTTGGAAACGTCATATATTAGATTCCTTGCAATTAATACAGTATATTAACGATAAAGAAATACATTTAGTTGATATAGGAAGTGGAGCAGGTTTTCCAGGTATAATATTATCTATCGCTGGAGTAGCAAAGACAAGTTTAATAGAAGCTGATTTACGTAAATGCATCTTTTTAGAGAAAGCAGCAAAAATATCAAATAATAATATACAAATAATTAATCAAAGAATTGAAAAAACAGAAATAAGATGTAATATATTAACCTGTAGAGCTTTTTCTAATTTAAATACAATATTTGATTGCACAAAAAATATCTCGGTGCAAAATAAATTTTTGCTTCCAAAAGGAAAAAGCTATTTATCTGAAATAAAAGAAGCTAAAAAAAAATGGTTATTTAATTGTTTAATAAACCAAAGTATAACTTCAAAAGAAAGTAGAATTTTAGAAATTAGCGACTTAACAAAAATAATATGACTGTAAAAGTAATTTCTGTAGTTAATCAAAAAGGAGGGGTAGCTAAAACTACTACTACTGTAAATTTAGCTACTGCTCTTGCAGCTATGGATAAAAAAGTTTTGGTAATAGATCTTGACCCTCAGGGCAATAGTAGTACTGGTTTTGGTGTTAGTCAACAACAACGAAAAAATACTATATATCAAGCATTAACAAATATAATCAAATTAAAAGATACAATAATCTCTACTAATATTCCAAATTTAGAAATAATAACCTCAAATACTAATTTATCTGCTGCTGAACTAGATTTAATAGAATTAGAAGAACGAGAATATATTTTAATGAAGTTATTAGAAGAAATAAAATTATCATATGATTATATAATTATTGATTGTCCTCCTTCATTAAATTTACTAACAATAAATGCTTTAGTTGCAGGCGATGAGGTATTAATTCCAATGCAATGTGATTTTTATTCTTTAGAAGGGTTAAGCCACTTGCTAAGGACAGTTGAAATTGTAGAAAAAAGATTAAACCCTAAGATAAAGATTGCAGGCATATTATTTACAATGTATGATAGGCGTAACCGTTTAACTGAGCAAGTAGAAGAGGATGTAAGAAGTTGTTTAGGAGAATTAGTGTTCAAAACTGTAATTCCTAGAAACATTAAATTATCTGAAGCTCCTTCATATGGAAAACCTGCTATTATATATGATTATAAATGTGCAGGGGCAGTGGCGTATATGGAACTTACAAAAGAAATTTTGGGAAGATATAATGAAAAATAAAGGGTTAGGTAGAGGCTTGTCTTCATTATTAGGTGAAGAGGTTATATCTATAGAAAAAGAAAATTTAGAAATAGTACAAATCGTAAATATTGATAGAATAAAACCAAATGAAAATCAGCCTAGAAAGCATTTTGAATATGATAAAATAAAAGAATTATCGGATTCTATATTAAATAATGGTTTACTACAGCCTATTATTATTGATAATAGTTTTCAGATTATAGCAGGTGAAAGACGCTGGCGTGCATGTAAATTAGCAAAAATTTCTGAGATACCAGTAATTATAAAAAATTTAGATGCTAAAGAGAGTATGGAAATAGCATTAATTGAGAACATACAAAGATCGGATTTAACAGTCATGGAAGAAGCTCGAGGCTTTAAATATTTGGTGGAAAATTTTGGTTACACGGCAGAAAAGCTAGCAGAAAGACTTGGTAAAAGCCGTAGTCATATAGCTAATTTGTTGAGGCTCAATAATTTACCACAATCTATCCAAAAAAAATTAGATGAAGATACACTTAGTATGGGTCATGCTAGATGCTTAATAAATCATGAGCATGCAGAAGTAATAGCAAATCATGTTATAGATAATGATTTAAATGTACGTCAAACAGAGGAACTAGTAAGACAATGGTCTCAAAATGAATATACGAAGTATCCTGATAATAATAAGCTAGGAAAACGTCTTTTTAAACAAAGAACAGAAAATGACGACTTGCAGTCATTAGTAAAAGTTTTGTCAGAAAAATTTAATATAAAAGTGACAATAGAGAATTATTCTTTAGGAGGAAAGTTAATATTTCATTATAAAGATTTAAAAGAATTAGATAAAATTTTGTTAGAGTTAAGTTAATACAAGGAAATAAATAATTTATGTCATCTCAATATATTTATGAAATAAATGGTTTAAGCAAAACTATAAACGGTAAAAAAATTTTAAAAGAAACAAATTTATCTTTTTTACCAAGTGCTAAAATTGGAATAATAGGGCCAAATGGAGTAGGTAAGTCTACTTTATTAAAAATTATGGTAGGTATAGATAAGGAATTTGATGGTAAAGCAATGGCAGCACTAAATATAAAAGTAGGCTATTTACCTCAAGAACCGCATCTTAATCCAAATAAAAATGTATTTAATAATATCATGGAAGGTCTGCATGAGAAAAAGAAACTTATCGATGAATTTAATGAAATAAGTAATAAGCTAGCTACTGAAATTTCTGATGAAGAAATGAATCAACTTTTTAATAAACAGGCAGAATTACAAGAAAAAATAGATAATTGTGATGCGTGGGATTTAGAGCGGGAAATAGAAATTGCAATGCTAGCATTGCGTTGCCCATCAAAAGAGGCAAATATTAATGAAATTTCTGGAGGAGAAAAAAGAAGAGTTGCTTTATGTAAACTTCTTTTAGAGAAACCTGATATGTTATTACTTGATGAGCCGACAAATCATTTAGATGCAGAGTCAGTTTCTTGGCTTGAGAACTATCTTAAAGAATATAAAGGTACTGTAATAGTTATTACACATGATCGCTATTTTTTAGATAATGTTACAGAATGGATATTAGAAATAGATAGAGGTCATTGTGTACCGTGGGAGTCAAATTATAGTTCGTGGTTGGAACAAAAACAAGAAAAATTGGCTCTAGAAAGTAAAGAAGAAGACGTTAGAAAAAAACAATTAAATCGTGAGCTAGAATGGATTCGTCAAACTCCAAAAGCAAGGCAGTCTAAAAATAAAGCTCGTATTACTGCTTATCAAGAGTTGTTAAACAAACAGCAGGAACAAAAAAGTGATCCTACTCAAATAATTGTACCTAATGGTCCGCGTCTTGGTGATTTAGTTATTGAAGCAGAACATATAGCCAAAAAATACAATGATAAAATGCTCTTATCGGATTTTAGTTTTAAAGTTCCACGTGGAGCGATTGTAGGAATAATTGGACCAAATGGTGCAGGTAAAACTACATTATTTAATATTATTACAGGTAAAGTAGAACCTGATAAAGGCTCTATTAAAATTGGTTCAACAGTAAAATTAGGATATGTTGACCAATCGCGTGATCATTTGGATGGTAATAAAACTGTTTGGGAAGAAATTGCAGAAGGATTAGATGAATTGCAGCTTGGTAGCAGAATAGTTAAAAGTAGAGCATATTGTGCAGCTTTTAACTTTAGAGGAGGTGATCAGCAAAAGAAAGTTGGACAGCTTTCTGGAGGAGAGCGTAACAGAGTGCATTTAGCAAAATTATTAAAAGAAGGGGCAAATGTTATATTGTTAGATGAACCATCTAATGACTTAGATATTGACACGTTAAGAGCTCTTGAAGATGCAATTTTAGATTTCGCAGGTTGTGTATTAGTAATTAGTCATGACAGGTGGTTTTTAGATAGGATAGCTACTCACATTATTGCGTATGATATAAAAGGTAATGCCACTTGGTTTGAAGGAAATTATCAGGATTATCACGAGTATATGTTAAAAATAAACGGAGAAAATACTTTAAATCCAAAATATAAGCACAAAAAATTAATTTAAATATGTCACTAACACAAACATTAATAGTTTTTTTTATAGGATTGTTTGTAATAAAACCTGATGATATCCCGATGCTTATTAGGCAAATAAAACAAATCAAATCTTATTTTAGTAATGTTGGTTCATCAGAAGTGGAACAATTAAATTTCTACATACAAAAAATTATTAGTATAGAGGGATACTATGATGGTGACTATAATTTAGCTGCAATGAAAGAAAAGTATAATAAATTAGTCAAATCAGTTATAAATAATGATTTAAACAATATTAATGAATAATACAGTTCAACATTTTTTGGTTCATTTTATCTATTACTTAAAGCTGCATTGCAAATAAGATAAAATTATTATATAATTCCTTAAAACAATACCAATGGTTATTTTATATTATGTTAGACATACTTCTTTTTGTACATATTACTATCGCAATATTATTGATTATAGTTATTCTAATGCAACGTAGCGGTTCAGATGGAATTAGCAGTATAAGCGGTGGAGGAAATATGGGAGTGATCAGTGCTAAAACAGCAAATAATTTTCTTACTAAGAGCACTGTAATACTTGCGTCATTATTTTTAATAAATGCAATAATACTTGCTAATCTTTCTTCTCAGAAGAAACCGGATTTAGTATCTAAAATCAATGAAATTGAAGAAAATCAAGTAGATAATAGTCTGCCTATAGCTAAATAAATTGAAATAAAAAATTATGCAAAAAATAATAAAGTTAAAAGATTTAAAAATAGGCAATAATTTACCTTTTACTTTGATTGCTGGACCCTGTCAAATTGAGGGGCTAGATCACGCTTTGTTTATGGCAGAAGAACTTATTAAATTAACTACTAAACTTAATATTCCATTTATATATAAGTCTTCTTTTGATAAAGCTAATAGAACTTCTATAAACGGTGCTAGAGGTCCTGGAATTGATAAAGGATTGGAAGTTTTAGCAGAAGTAAAAAGAGCATTCAACTGTCCTATAGTTACTGATGTTCATAGTGAAAACCAATGTGCTGAGGTAGCTAAAATAGTTGATATGTTACAAATCCCAGCATTTTTGTGCAGGCAAACAGATTTACTTCAGGCAGCAGCTGTAACCGGAAAAATAGTAAATGTTAAAAAGGGACAGTTTCTAGCTCCTTGGGATATGAAAAATGTACACAAGAAATTAGAATCGTTTGGAGCAAAAGACATATTATTAACAGAGCGTGGTACATGTTTTGGTTATACTAATTTAGTATCCGATATGCGTAGTCTTGCGGTAATGGCTGAACTAAATGCTCCTATAATTTTTGATGCTACTCATTCTGTGCAGCAACCTGGTGGGCTTGGAGGAAGCACTGGAGGAGAGCGTAAATATGTAGAATTGCTTGCAAAAGCTGCGGTTGCAGTAGGGATTGCTGGTCTTTATATGGAAGTACACCAAGATCCGGATAATGCTCCAAGCGATGGTCCATGCATGATTAGGTTAGATAATTTAGAGCGTGTCCTTACAAAGCTCAAAAAATATGATGAAATTACTAAAGAAAAACAGTAATGATAACCTACAAAGAATTTGAGAATGTTCAGCTACATTCAGGAACAATTACTAAAGTAGAAGAGTTTCCAAGAGCCAAAAAGCCGGCATTTAAAGTTTGGGCTGATTTTTGGTAAAGAAATCGGAATTTTGCAAACATCCGCACAAATAACAAAGCATTATACCTCTCAAGAATTAATAGGCAAATCCATAGTCGGCTGTGTAAATTTAGGAGAAAAGAATATTGCTGGCTTCTTATCTCAATTTTTATTAATAGGGTTTCCTGATTCTAATAATGATATATGTTTAATCACGATTGATCCTAAAGTACCTAATACGCGAGTTTCGAATTAATATAGCATAGGATTTAGCATATCAAGAGAGATGTAATAGAAGGTTTATTATCAGACATTTGATAATTTATCAGTGCTGCAACCATATGCACAAAGGCATTTGTAACTGATCTATGCCTTGAATGCTCAAACTTCCCCAATAGTTTAATTTTACTAAACACAGATTCTATTAATGCTCTTTTAAGCAATAATATTTTATCCAACATAGACATAAGTTTATTTTTCATATTTTTCTTTACCCTAGTTACCATAAAAATTCCTTGCTCTAAAAGTTGTTGAAATAATTGTTGTGAAATATAACCACGATCTCCGAATACTTTACCAAAAAGATTTTTGATCATCAGTTCCAGCTGTTTTCTATCATCCTTATTGCCAGGGCTAAAAGATGCTTTAACTATACCACCGGCTCTATTAATTATTAGATGTAGTTTAAGTCCATAGAACCAACCTTTTGTTGTCTTACTGCGTGCTGCTATGCCGGCGAACACTTTATTCATTGAAATACGGTATCTCTTACATACCTCTATACTACTTGAATCTACAAAAGAAAGGCCATCACACTGATCCAAAATAGAATTGAATATCAGTACTAATAGTGGTAAATGTGGACCTATTATTTTTATAAATTGACTATAGCTTACTAATTGAAAATCTCTTTGATGATAAATCCATATTTGCTTCAGATAATAATTCTTAAAACAATCATAAGATGACTGCCAGTAGCCTATTATAATTGTTATTACTGTCATTGCTAAAGTAAAAGGGACCAGTAAATTGCACGAAAAAGGGACCAGAGAATTTGGTGTAACCTAATAAGGTTATAATGTGCAATATTCACTAGATAATTAATTAAAATAAATATCTAGTGATACAATGATAAGAATAAATATGTACACAACAATTATCACCCTTTATAAGCAAGGCAATAGTCAAAGAAATATTGCCAAACTAACGAGAATAGACCGTAAAACAGTAAGAAAAATAGTAAACCGTTATGTAGAGTCTGGTACAGAATCTCCTGCACCCTATGAACGATCTTCAGCACTGGATTCTTGGCACGAACAAATAATTGAGTTATTAGAAAAGAATCTAAGTTACATAAGAATTTTTGAAGAGTTAAAAATTCAAGGTTATACAAAAAGTTATGGTTCGCTAACCCGTTATATCAAAAAATATAAGATACAAAATAACAGTTGCATTCGTTTTCATACTTTAGCAGGAGAGGAAGCACAAGTAGATTTTGGTGACATAGGCTTACAGTATAATTCTAAGGGGCGTAGAGTTAAAGCATATGTATTTAATATGCGTTTAAGTTATAGTCGCCTTGATTATTATGAAGTAGTGTTTGATCAAAGTTGTCAAACATGGATACAATGTCATATCAATGCATTTAATTATTTTGCTGGCAGTCCAAAAGTAATAAAACTTGATAATCTTAAAGCTGGAGTGGTAGATAGCAATTTCTATGAGCCCGTATATCAGAAGGAATACAAACGTTTAGCTGATCATTATGGAATTTTACTTTCTCCTTGTCGTGTATATCAACCTCAAGAAAAAGGCAAAGTAGAATCAGGAATAAAGTATGTCAAAAATAATTTTTTTGCTGGACGTAAATTTCATAGATATGAAGAATTAACACATGATCTTGCTAACTGGTTAAATAAAGCAAATAACCGAATACATGGTACTACTAAAAAAATTCCTCAGGAACTATTTGAGCAAGAAGAAAGTAATAATTTAATGCCTTTACCATTAGAAACGTTTGATTTGTCATCGTGGCATAATCGAAAAGTAGCAAAAGATTGTCATATCACCATAGATAATAATTATTATTCCGTACCGGCAAAATATATATACAGTGAGGTACTGGTACAATTATCACCAAAACTTGTTCAAATATTTTCTATCCAAAATGATTTAATAGCAAGGCACGTTAGAACAGATGGCAAAGGAATATTTACCACTAATCCGTCTCATTATGCCAAATATAAACGTCTATGCCCAGGTTTTATAGAATATAGTGAACATTATCAACAACAAATGCAGCAGATAGGAAATAATTGCAGTTTATTATTAGAGTTATTACAACAAACACGAGTAAATGATTGGCAACGTTGTGCTAGAGGTATTATTTCTTTACGTAAGGTTTACAATGATGAGTTAATAGATAAAGCTTGTCATAGAGCATTACATTACGGTATAAGTTCTTACTCTAAAATTAAAAATATCTTAAATAGTAATGCAGTAAACTTACCATTGCCAGAGTTTGGAGGTCAGAATGCAGAACTTGCTTAATGACCTACGTAGTTTTAGATTATCAGGTATAGTCAATAGCTTAAATGAAAGGATTATTTATGCTCAAAATAATAAACTAGGATTTAAAGAATTTCTCTCACTATTATGTGAAGATGAAAAATCTCACCGTAAGGATAATAATTACCGTCGTCGTAAAAGTGCTGCTAAATTACCAGTCACTAAAAATTTAGAAGACTTTGATTTTCAGTTCCAACCAAGTATTGATGCCAAAGTAATAAGTGATTTATCTACTTGTGATTATATTAATACTAAGGGCAATGTCATATTCATAGGTAATTCTGGAACTGGCAAAACTCATCTTGCTATTGGATTAGCATTAAAAGCTTTAACACGAGAATACTCTGTATATTTTACTACGGTATCGGATATGCTTTATAATTTACATATTGCAAGAGCAGATAATAGCTATCACAAAAAAGTTAAATTACTCTTATCATTTGACTTATTAATTCTTGATGAGTTAGGTTTTAAGCAATTACCAAAACATTCAGTAGATGATTTTTTTAATATTATTGCTAAACGATATGAAAATAAATCTACCATTATTACCACAAACAAGGATTTTGAAAGATGGAATGAAATATTTGCTGATGAGTTATTAACTCATGCAATTATTGATCGAGTAGTACATCATGCACATATACTAAACATCACAGGTAAAAGTTATCGTATTAATAACTATAAATTTGGAGGTCATTTGACATAAAAATTTTTACATATAGTGGTCCCTTTTTCGTGCAATTTACTGGTCCCTTTTTATTTGACAATGACATTACCTCACTTCTGTTAAGTCGACTTTTAGGACCAGATTTGTTGTTATGGTTAGTAATTGAATTTGTATGCTTGTCTAATTCTTGAAAAAAATCATCGACGTAACAAAATATTTCTGTAAAATCCATTATCATAGGTTATTGCTCTTAAAGTTTTTTCAATAACCTATAAACTTTTTTCTTATACTATAAATACCATATTTTAATTAGCAATTTGTATTTTGTACTCACTTTATAACAAAAACAGTATTATCAATATCCCCGTAACCCACTGTTTATCAGCTATACAGCGACTTTTTGAATACGAAACTCGCGTTAATGGTCAAAAATTGTGTTAAAACTTAAAACCCTCCTCAAATTAATCGTATTCATTAGTATATTTTTGTTTATTTATATTTTGCAATGGCAAAGTCCTAAAGTAAATAATGAGGTAGCTGAAGATATAGGAAAGTGTTTATATGCAGAAGTCAAGATTTGATCTTACAGGCACTATAAAAATTATATCTGAATATCTGATAAATTATGACTGTCAGATGAGTATTCAAGATATAAGATTTCATTGTTCTTTTCAATAGCTAATTTCTTACTATCCTTAAAAGTTTGCATAGGCGTTTTACCATAACAATATTTTCCTGAATGTGGTCGCTCATTATTGAAATGCTCTAACCAAATATCAAGATCTAATTGTAAATCATCAAGATCAGTGTAGATCTTTTTCCGCATAGCTGTATCAAAGAATTCTTGTTTCATAGTTTTATTAAAAGGGGTCGTTGAAAGATAATTTTTGATAGTAAAATAAGAGGAAAGGAGGTAATAAATATTTTAAAAAAGAAATTCTGTTTAATATAGAGATAAATGTTATTCAATAGTGTAGTAATTTAATAGAGATTTGTTTACAGAGTTAGAATTTTTATTAATAAATTTCTTTAAGCCATTAAAGTTGTTAAAACCACTAATCGTTTTAAATTAAAACATATGGCATTCATAAATTCGGAGAATTGATTTTTGGCAATTCCTATATATCTAACCCGCTTATTATCTTTTGAAAATACCATCTCGAAAGGTGCTCTGATTTTCGTATAATATTTATCAAGGTCAAAATTCTTATCTTTCATATTATTTTTCTTTATTGCACAAAGATGGACTCCCTTTTTAGCTGCTGCATTCTTGGTAGAGATTGTACAATAACCTTTATCAACATATGTAGCACCAGAACTTGGCATAACATGCTTAAAACCTTTGCTATCGGTAACATTTGCAGGGGTAACTGCAACCTTATTGATCATGCCTGATTGAATATCAACACTCACATGTTTTTTATAACCATACCAAAATTTATTCCCTCCCTTACAGCCAATTTTGGCTTGTTTATCCTTTGCAACCTTAGGCAAAGTCTCATTATTCAATTTATCATATTTTTGTGCTCTTAGTTTATCACGTTCCTCCCAGAGATTAGCTTTTGAGATTAAATGAGAAGCATCTACAAAGGTAAATACTTCACCCATATAGCCTTGTACTCGTAGTTGATCGCGGAATTTTGTAAATATTTTTGATAGTAAATTAGTACCTATTTTTTTACGTATTTTACTAAATACACTATAATCAGGTGTCTTTTCTGTAAGAGCAAAATTACAAAACCATTTCGCCGCTGTGCTATCAGCTAAATAACGTTCTAATTCCCGATCAGATAAGTCTTCCATAAATTGTAGCAGCAAACATTTAAACAGCCTCTCTATACCATATCCTTTATAATTAGCTTCGCATTCTAATGCTAATAACTCAGCTTCAACTGCTTTGAATTTGAATAAACTTTTGAATTTACGATATTGATGATCCGCATTTACTAACTCATCTAAACTTACCATTAGCATTTGATACTCTGACATATAAACATATTTTTTATTTTTTTATTATACCTGCTACCCTCTCATCTCGCAACAGTCCCTAAAACGTTCACACATACCATTTGTTTGAGGAGAATATGCTTTAGTAATAGTATGTTCTATACCTTCGATACTTAGAAATAATTCAAAAGCATGATGCTCTATATTTCCCTTATATTCTGACCCGCGATCTGTCAGAATACGAAGTATTGGTATGCCTTGAGTTTCATACCATGGTAACACGCGGTCATTAAGCATATCAGCAGCAGTTAAAGCTGTTTTATCAGTATATAGTTTAGCATTAGCTACTCTGCTATAGCTATCAATAAATACCTGAGAATAAACCTTACCTATACCCTTAAAATTTCCTACATAATATGTATCTTGGCATCCTAGATAACCTGAATGCTGTGTCTCAATCTCGCCATGGGCTTCTTTTTCGCTACGTCGTTTCTCTAGTACTTGTAACTGAGATTCAGTAAGTACAATACCATCCTGAGCCATCCTTGCTTCTAATGCTTTAAGCCTTTTATTGATATTGTTTAAATCATTACGTAACCAAATTGATCTCACTCCTCCAGGTGATACAAGTATACCGCTCTTCTTAAGCTCATTTGATACTCGAATCTGTCCATATGCTGGATATTCTATTGCCATATCCATTACTGCCTTCTCTATCGCTGGATCAACTCTATTCGCTATTATTGGCTTCTTCCGGCTAATCTCATACAACGCTTCTTCACCACCAGTTTCATACAGTTCTTTAAATCTGTAATAACTATCTCTGCTATAGCCCATCGCTTTACATGCTGATGATATGCTACCAAGACTCTTAGCGAGTTCTAGTAATCCTAATTTTGGCTTTATTATTTTTTGATTTAAGTTCATTTCTTATCTCCATTTAATAATTAATTTATTTTACTAAATGTAAGATAAAATCTCAACTATTACAGTTTATATAAAAGCAATTATAAGAGTCTTGAACTAAATTCTTTGCAAGGGAAATTTAAAGTTTCCTATATCCCAAATGCCGAAAAAAATTGTTTTAATCCTTCTTTTCCTATTATTCATATTAAGCTTAAGCAAGAGCATAATGCTTGGCTTCAGATCGTTCGCACTGATTCTTTAGATAAAAAATTACAAAAATTTATAGATACTAATGTAGAATTACATCCTTTTTATACTTTGGAGCAGGATTTCTACGATGCTCCTTTATGGTCTTATACACTTTTTTCTAAGCCGTTAACTTATTGGTCTGCCCATACTTATGCAGTAAAAGTAGATCATCAAAATAAAACTATTAAAGTTATTGGAGGAATTAAATGAGGATTTAAGTTAAATTATTTCTCTATTAAGCCTCAAATGATTTTACCTTCAAGTCTTGATGCTAATGATTGGCTGAAAGATGTAGAAATATTTAAGCAAGCTTTAGCAGGTTATAAAATAGATTAAGGACCGTTTAATGAAGAAATAAAGATAGGTATTATATATTTATAGGTATAATATGCAAGAGTTAGACCTAGAGCAGTACCAATAACTATAATACGAAATTTTGCAGGGCTAAAAATTAAAGCAACAATTCCAAGAACTATTGCTATTTTTACTATATCTGATGTCGTATAAGCTCTATTATTTATGGCATAAACATTAAAACTTATACTTAAAATCGTTAGTATAAATAATAAATTTTTAAACATATTATACCTCAATAGGACCGGTAGTTAAGCCGTTTATAAACTGCTTTAAGTAAGGATTATTACTATTACGCATTTCGTCTTTGCTACCATACCACTTAATTTTTCCTTGATAAATCATTGCTATTTCTTTAGCTATTTTTTCAGCACTAATCATATCATGAGTTATAGTAATTGTAGTTGCTCCTAGCTCTTCTTGGATTTTTATAATCAGCTCATTAATAACATTCGCCATTATAGGATCAAGTCCTGTTGTTGGTTCGTCAAGGAATAAAATCGATGGAGTGCTACAAATTGCTCGTGCAAGTGCTACTCTTTTTTGCATGCCTCCTGATAATTCTGATGGATATAACTCAAGAATTCTAGGTGATAAACCTACTGAGTTAAGTTTTTCTCCGGCAAGATCGTTCTTTTCTTTTTTAGATAATTTATTAGTATCAAAAGTAATATTATCGCGTACATTTAAAGAATCAAAAAGAGCACCACCTTGGAATAAAAATCCAATATCTTTCATAACCTCAAACCTTTTTTTGCTTGAAATATCTTGAATTTCTGCATTATCAATAAAGATTTTACCTTGATCAGGCTTAATTAACCCTATTATATTTTTAATTAGGACCGACTTACCGCTACCTGAACCGCCTAAAATGACTAAAGAGCTACCTTTTTTAACATCTAAATCTATTCCGTCTAATACTTTATGGCTATTAAAAGACTTGTATAACGATCGAATCTTAATTTTTATTTCTTCTACACTCATATATTTTTTATACTTTAAAAAATAATTCGGTTATTAAGTAGTTACTAATTAGGATTAAAATGGAAGAATTTACTACTGCTGAAGTAGTTGCTCTTCCAACACCTTCAGCTCCTTTACCTGAATAATAACCACTATAGCAACTTATTATAGAAATAATAAAGCCAAAAACTCCAGCTTTAACAAGACCAGATATTACATCTATTGGCTCTAAATATTGAAAAGTACTAGTTAAATAAGTGCTGCTGTTAAAGTCAAGCTTATATACGCCAACTAAGTAACCTCCCATAACCCCGATTACATCGCCGATTAAAACTAGACAAGGCATAGTAATAATAGCTGCAATTACTCTTGGGAAAACGAGATATTTAATAGAATCTGTAGATAGAGTATATAAAGCATCTACTTGTTCGGTAACTCTCATAGTACCTATTTCCGCTGCAATTGATGCTCCTACTCTTCCTGCTACCATTAACCCCGCAAGCACTGGTCCAAGTTCCCTAGTTAAGGATAGCACTACTACAGTTGCGATAGAACTTTCAGCAGAAAAACGAGAAAATCCTGTATAACTCTGTAATGCCAATACTGCACCTGAGAAAAAGGTAGTCATGGCAACAACAGGCAGCGAATAAAAGCCAATAAATAATAATTGTTTGATAATTAAACTAAAATATAAAGGTGGTCTTATAATGCTAGTAATGGCAGCTAAGCTAAATATAGAAAATTTGCCGATACTTTGTGCTAGTTTTATGGTGCGTTCACCAATAGAATTAGCTATATTTAATAACATGTGTATTATTCATTTTTATATTTTAAATTATTAATGTTATTTTAGCTGTCATGCCGTGGACAAGCAACTAGACAACAATAAGGTTATAACATTATCAAGTGTAAATTCTCTTATATCTATTACCAAGGCTAGTTAATATCTCATATCCTATAGTACCTATAATATCTGCTATTTTATCAGGAGTGCAATTATTTCCAATAATTTCTATTTCTTGTCCTAGAAAAATATCCGAGGATGGTAGATCGGTAACATCAATATTGACTAAATCCATTGATATTCGTCCTATTATTGGGACGTTGCGACCATTAATAAATACTGTACCTTGATTACTAAAATTACGACTAAATCCATCAGCATAGCCAAAAGGCAGAGTCGCGATTAAACTATCACGCTTGGTTGTAAAAGTCATATTATAGCCGATACGATTCCCATATGTCAATTTTTGTAAGTGAATTATAGGTGCTTTTAATGTTACAGGGTTTTGCATCGGATTGGGTTTGTTATTGTTTAAAGGATTTAAACCATATAAAGCAGCACCAGGTCTTACTAGATTAAAATGATAATCTTTCCCTAAAAATATACCGCCAGAATTAGCAAGACTTGCTTTAGCAGTTGGGAAATATTCCAAATAAGCTTTAAATTTGTTCAGTTGTTCTAGGTTATAAGGGTTATCGCTATCCTCAGAAGCTGATAAATGGCTTATGATATATTCCACATTCAACCCTTTTAACAAATCACGATTATTAATTAGCTGTTCTATCTCATTATGGTTTAGCCCAAGGCGATTAATACCAGTATTAAAATGCAGGTAGCAAGGTAGTAATTGATTTTTTAGACTACTAAATTTTTGCCAAATCTTGATTTGGTTTAAGTTATTTAGAACAGGTATTAAATTAACTTCTATAAGTTCTAAAGCATCATGTTCAAATACGCCGTTAAGAATAAGAATATTTACTTCGTTGCCTATAGCTTTACGCAAAATAATTCCCTCATTGCTTGAGGCAACAAAAAAATATCGGCAATTTTCTTCTAGCAAGGCTTTAGTAATTTCTATTGCACCGAGTCCATAAGAGTTAGCTTTAACTGCCGCTCCTACTTCAGTCATTTCACAAATATTTTTTAATAAACGATAATTAGCTTTTATAGCTGACAAATTTATTTCAAGAGTGCATAAACTCATATTATATTTTTTAACTCTTTTACTAAGACAGGTAGTATAGGTATTATATGAAATTTAGAAGATAAGTCATCTGTTTCTATAGTATCGGTAATAAAAATACAGTCTAATACTGCTGGTATATTATAACTTCTTGAAAGTACAGCATGCGTAATAAAAGCATTGACCGATAAAGCTCCGTGTTGCTTTAAGAAATTGGCAGCTTTATAAATAGTTTCACCGCTATCGATAATATCATCAATTAATATACAATTTTTGCTCTCAACATTACCTGCTATAGATATCATATTACAATTATTGTTTATATCCCTTTCTTTAATTATATAAGCTACATCTATGCTTAACAAGTTTCTAATGGCTTCTACCTTATGTATGCTTCCTTTATCGGGTGCAACTATAATACAATTTTTATAATTTTGCAAAAATGGTAAGTATAATTCGATAGGTTTGAGATTAGAAATAGGGAGGTTAAAAAGTTTTTCTATTTTGTTAGAATGCAAATCAATGGTAATTAAATGAGTTACTCCTAGTTTTTCTAGAAAATTAGCTATTAATTGTGCTGGCATAGCAGCTTGATTTGATGCTTTATCTTGCCTTGCATAACCAAAATAAGGCATCACTAAAATTATTTTATTTGCTCCTGCTTTTTTTTGCAGTATCTACAAGTAAAAATAGCTCAATTAAACGATTATTAACAGGTTTTGAAGTAGATTGTACTATGATGATATCTTCATTATGTAGCGATTCTTGAATTTCTACCTTTATTTCTGAATCATTAAAACAAGTGATTTTAGGTTCAATATACTTGATGTTTAACGTTATAGCTAAACGTGTTGCAAGTAGCTTATTACTACTGCCGGCTATTATTTTCATGTTAAGTTAGTTATAATGCAAATAGCGAATTATTAAATAATCCGCTATTTGGTTAGAAATTTTTATTTTATGGTTAGCAAATTACGAAAGTACTTGTTTATTAGGAATAATTATATAAAAAGTGGAAGTCGTTTTCCACCTTTTATATTCAGATTTTAAATATTTAATGTTACTATGAGATAGCTTCTATGTGATAGCCAGGATCGGCATTACCTATTTCTACTACTCCGCCATTTTCATGGACTTTATATGTTAAATAATTATAATGCCCACTATTTACCGGTAAAACATATAATTCATTGTGATAAGCAATTAGTTCAGGATAACTCGGATTATGACAAACTACAGGTTGATTAGGTACAGCTAATTTTACTAATTTACCACTTATATCATAACGCGAGTTTCGAATTAATATAGCATAGGATTTAGCATATCAAGAGAGATGTAATAGAAGGTTTATTATCAGACATTTGATAATTTATCAGTGCTGCAACCATATGCACAAAGGCATTTGTAACTGATCTATGCCTTGAATGCTCAAACTTCCCCAATAGTTTAATTTTACTAAACACAGATTCTATTAATGCTCTTTTAAGCAATAATATTTTATCCAACATAGACATAAGTTTATTTTTCATATTTTTCTTTACCCTAGTTACCATAAAAATTCCTTGCTCTAAAAGTTGTTGAAATAATTGTTGTGAAATATAACCACGATCTCCGAATACTTTACCAAAAAGATTTTTGATCATCAGTTCCAGCTGTTTTCTATCATCCTTATTGCCAGGGCTAAAAGATGCTTTAACTATACCACCGGCTCTATTAATTATTAGATGTAGTTTAAGTCCATAGAACCAACCTTTTGTTGTCTTACTGCGTGCTGCTATGCCGGCGAACACTTTATTCATTGAAATACGGTATCTCTTACATACCTCTATACTACTTGAATCTACAAAAGAAAGGCCATCACACTGATCCAAAATAGAATTGAATATCAGTACTAATAGTGGTAAATGTGGACCTATTATTTTTATAAATTGACTATAGCTTACTAATTGAAAATCTCTTTGATGATAAATCCATATTTGCTTCAGATAATAATTCTTAAAACAATCATAAGATGACTGCCAGTAGCCTATTATAATTGTTATTACCTCACTTCTGTTAAGTCGACTTTTAGGACCAGATTTGTTGTTATGGTTAGTAATTGAATTTGTATGCTTGTCTAATTCTTGAAAAAAATCATCGACGTAACAAAATATTTCTGTAAAATCCATTATCATAGGTTATTGCTCTTAAAGTTTTTTCAATAACCTATAAACTTTTTTCTTATACTATAAATACCATATTTTAATTAGCAATTTGTATTTTGTACTCACTTTATAACAAAAACAGTATTATCAATATCCCCGTAACCCACTGTTTATCAGCTATACAGCGACTTTTTGAATACGAAACTCGCGTATCATAGTTAACTTGAAGATAATAGTTAACTTGAAGAAGCAGTATCATCTGCACGTATTTTTTCACCATTAGGACAATTTAGCTCAAATTTTTCTCCTGGTTATGGTACTCGGAATAGTAAATGATTTATATTTTGTTACCTCAATAATTTTTTTATCATTAAATTTATATTTCAGCATAGTATTTATAGTGTCTTCTTGTACTTCACCATAATATTTATTTTGTTTATTAATAAGAGGTCTAATCTGTAATAGTTGAGATTTTATCTTACATTTAGTAAAATAAATTAAATGATACTCCTCGCAGCAGAGCTACGAGGTATCTATCCAAAAAGTTTTAACTGTTTTTGTTGAAATGCTTTATAAGAAGGTTTGCCTGAACCTTGATTTTTTACATAATTACGTAATTTCCGCTCATCACCATGTTTACCTACTGTGCTCATAAAATATCCTTTACTCCAAAACTCACTTCCCCATAATTTTTCTTTAAGATTTTTTTGGTCAAATAATTATTAAATGGAGATAAGAAATGAACTTAAATCAAAAAATAATAAAGCCAAAATTAGGATTACTAATGTAAAGCGATGGGCTATAGCAGAGATAGTTATTACAGATTTAAAGAACTGTATGAAACTGGTGGTGAAGAAGCGTTGTATGAGATTAGCCGGAAGAAGCCAATAATAGCGAATAGAGTTGATCCAGCGATAGAGAAGGCAGTAATGGATATGGCAATAGAATATCCAGCATATGGACAGATTCGAGTATCAAATGAGCTTAAGAAGAGCGGTATACTTGTATCACCTGTAGGAGTGAGATCAATTTGGTTACGTAATGATTTAAACAATATCAATAAAAGGCTTAAAGCATTAGAAGCAAGGATGGCTCAGGATGGTATTGTACTTACTGAATCTCAGTTACAAGTACTAGAGAAACGACGTAGCGAAAAAGAAGCCCATGGCGAGATTGAGACACAGCATTCAGGTTATCTAGGATGCCAAGATACATATTATGTAGGAAATTTTAAGGGTATAGGTAAGGTTTATTCTCAGGTATTTATTGATAGCTATAGCAGAGTAGCTAATGCTAAACTATATACTGATAAAACAGCTTTAACTGCTGCTGATATGCTTAATGACCGCGTGTTACCATGGTATGAAACTCAAGGCATACCAATACTTCGTATTCTGACAGATCGCGGGTCAGAATATAAGGGAAATATAGAGCATCATGCTTTTGAATTATTTCTAAGTATCGAAGGTATAGAACATACTATTACTAAAGCATATTCTCCTCAAACAAATGGTATGTGTGAACGTTTTAATAAAACTATGAAACAAGAATTCTTTGATACAGCTATGCGGAAAAAGATCTACACTGATCTTGATGATTTACAATTAGATCTTGATATTTGGTTAGAGCATTTCAATAATGAGCGACCACATTCAGGAAAATATTGTTATGGTAAAACGCCTATGCAAACTTTTAAGGATAGTAAGAAATTAGCTATTGAAAAGAACAATGAAATCTTATATCTTGAATACTCATCTGACAGTCATAATTTATCAGATATTCAGATATAATTTTTATAGTGCCTGTAAGATCAAATCTTGACTTCTACATCTAATCTTATGGTCTTCGGTATTAACAGTATTACTATTATTAGGTTTAATAATAACTTTGGTTTTATCTCCTGCATCCGTAACAACTTCTTCTGTTGTGCTAGTAGTTAATTTATAAGCACTTGTTAATAGCTCGCTAGCTGATCTACTCTTTTTAATTCCTTTTCCAATCCATTCTTTTACTTTTTCTCTTTTAGAAAATGTAGGGCTTTCTTGAGATTCAGTAAGTGTAGGACCATATTCAGGAGCTTTTTCTATAATATTTCCTTGGTTATCGGTATTTACAATTTCTACTTCTCCTTTATGCAATTTACGAGCATTTATTACTGTTTTACCTGCTATCTTTCCTCCATCCACAGCCATTTTCCCGCCTGCTATAGCAGCTTTTCCAGCAAACTTTGCTCCTTGATATGCTGCATAACATCCGATTACTATTAATGTCCCAAGTAGTTCTCCATCATCACTACCAGATGAAGATTTATTTCTCTGCCTACTATGCTGCTCATCAGCAGCGTAGATTTTTGCTCTTTCTCTTTCTTGTTCGCGATGATTTTCCCATTGTGCTGCACTCCACATAAAATATCCTCTATTTATAGTTAAGTAGAGCTATTTAATCATTTAACAATCAAAAGTCAAATATTATTTTTAGAAATTCTACTTATCGTTATATTTGTGGGAAAAATTTTGTAATTATTTGGAGATATTCATCAAGTATTTTTTGATTTCTTTCAACAAATTTTAGTGAATTTTTTTGATAGTTTTTTAACTCTATAGAATTACTAGGATCAAGCAAATATTCCAGTGTATTTAATAACTCTTGATCGTTTCTGATTTGAATAGCTGCTTTACTTTGCAACACACCTTTAGCAATATCAGTGTTTTTACTCATGTCAGGACCAAAGATAATACAATTAGAAAAGTGTGCCGCTTCTAAAATATTATGCCCGCCTTGTTTGAAAGAGCCGCCAATGAATGAAATTGATGCTACAGAGAAAAATAAACCCATTTCACCGAATTTATCAACTATATAAAGATCATCGGTTAAAACAGGTAAGTCATTCTGTGATTTAGCAGTAGCTAATAAATCTTGTGCTATGCAGTTATCAAGAATTGATTTAATACGCTCAGGATGTCTCGGGATTAAGATAATATAGCAGTCTGTAACTTGTTTTTTTAAGTTTTTTATAATGGGTAAAATAATTTCCTCATCTTCCGGATGAGTACTAGCAAATACAATAACTCGCTTGTCTTTTAGATGTTCACTCAGCTTTACAAGCTCTTCTTGATTAACCGGAAGCTTTTCATTGGCAAATTTAATATTACCCAGATTAGTTGTGTTTGATATTCTAAGCTCATTAAATTTTTGTAAATCCCGTTCACTTTGCACAATAACTTTACTAAAATTTTTAACAATAAGCTGAAAAAAGCCTTTTCTTTTTTTCCAAGATTCAAAGGATTTATCGGACATACGAGCATTCACAAGTAGTAATTTACACTCTTTTGCTGCTTCATTGATAGTAGCGGGCCATAATTCCGATTCTATGAAAATACCTAAGTTAGGTTGCCAGTTTTTTAAAAATATTTTAGTGAAAATAATATTATCTATTGGAAGTAGCTGATGAATAGCTATTTTAGGTAATTTGCTACTTAATATTTTAGCGGAAGATTGTGTCCAAGAAGTAACTAAAAAACGGATATCAGGATAACGCTTACTTATATTATCAACTAAATTTAAAGCAATCATAGATTCGCCGACGCTAGCCGCATGAATCCAAACTAAAAATCTATTATCTTGCCTATGTTTACCGATGGCAAAACGCTCCTTAACACGTCTTATATCTTCTTTGCCTATTAATAAGCGAATGAAGATTATAATAAAATAAATAGGTAACAACAAAAAACTTAAAAAGTAATATAAACGCATCATTTTATTAAGTTCTCAGTTAAATTAACTAAATATTTTTCAAGATTCATATGATTTTGTACCTTATTATCTGTCAGTTTTAAAGGTGACCCTACTATTATTTTAATCGTACAAAATGGCAAAGGTATTATTAGCTTATCCCAGCTTTTTAACCTAAAACATCTGGAAGTAGTGCTAACGATAGGAATTAGTTTTTTGTTGTATTTATAAGCAATTTCGGTAATTCCGCTATTTACTTTATATACAGGACCTTTAGGACCATCGGGCGTAATTATTACATTTGCACCTTGAGAAAGCTTTTCGATAATACTCCGCAATGCTCCAAGCGGATTTTTATTGCTAGAGCCGACTATAACTTTGCAGCTAAATTTACCGACTAAATCATTTAAAATCTTGCCATCTAAATGCGGAGATATTAATGCGTAGACATCTCTATGTCCTTTAAACATAGCAGGACTCAATGCAAGCATATTATGCCAAAAAGCAAAAATTGCTCCTTGTTCGTTTAAAAACTTTTCTTTATTGCCATTGTCGTAAAATATAAATTTTTGTTTTGAAGTGAAATAAACAAACCGCAAATACCAATATAGTAAAATAGTAATTAAACTGAGTATAAATTTGTTACGTTTTAAAAATTTTTTAAAAGCTTTACGCATTGATTTTTTATTAGTTTAGTAGTTGTAACGTCATTGCGAGGAAAATTATAAAGTAATTTGACGAAGCAATCTCAGGAAGTTCGATAAGATTGTCGCGTCGATGTTACACATCTCCTCGAAATGACGCTATAGAATTACAAGCCCTTTCAATTCTCAAACAAGCCTCTTCCAACTCTTCCATAGAAGTAGCATAAGAAATCCTGAAATACCCCTCTAATCCGAAAGCAATGCCTGGTACTACGGCAACTTTTGCTTCTTCGAGTAAATATTCACCAAAACCGTTACTATTATTAATTACTTTGCCTGATTTAGTTTTAGCTCCAAAAATCTTATCGCATTTAATAAATAAGTAAAAAGCTCCCTCAGGTTTATAACATTCAAAATATTTCACTCTTTGTAGAATCGACAAAGCAAGATCACGTTTTTTCTCAAAATTTAAAGCATTTTGCACAATATAACCTTGCACGCCATTTAGTGCCTCAACGGCTGCTGCTTGGCTTATTGAGCAGGGGTTTGAAGTACTTTGTGACTGAATAATAGTCATAGCTTTGATTAAAGCTTTCGAACCTGCACCATAACCTATACGCCAACCTGTCATAGAATATGCTTTTGATACTCCGTTAACAGTAAATATCCGATCTTTTAAATCAGGTGCTATTTCTGCTAAAGTATAAAATTTAAAACCATCAAAAGTAATATGCTCATAAATATCATCAGACATGACGTTTACATGCGGATGCTTTTTTAAAATCTCAGCAATATTTTCTAACTCTGAATGGCTATAGCTTGCACCTGTCGGATTGCTAGGCGAATTAATAATAAGCCATTTTGTTTTAGGCGTAATTAACTGCTCTAAAGCCTTACCACTTAGTTTAAAGTTACTTTCAATACCGCAATTTACAAAAACCGGAGTACCTTCAGCAAGTAAAACCATATCTGGATAAGATACCCAATAAGGAGCAGTAATAATAACCTCATCACCTTTATTTAAAGATGCCATAAATAGATTATATATAACTTGCTTGCCACCGGTGCTAACTATTATTTCATCAAGATCATAATCTATATTGTTTTCTCTCTTAAATTTAGCCTTTATTGCTTCTTTTAAAGCTGGCATCCCTTCAACATTCGTATATTTAGTAAACCCATCTTTAATAGCTTTGATAGCCGCTTCTTTAATATTATTAGGTGTATCAAAATCAGGCTCACCTGCCCCAAGTGCAATAATATCAATGCCCGCTCTTTTAAGATCAAGCGTTTTCCTAACAACTGCAAGCGTTGTAGATGGTTTTATAGCATTTAATCGAGTAGAAATAATTGACATAACGTTAGTCCGTACTTAGGATTATTATTTGGTTTTTTATTATAGGCTTATGGCTTAAACTCCCATATTGTCATTCCGTGGCTTGTCCACGGAATCATATAGCCAATAAAAATACTAATAATTAATTAGTTATTTTACCAGATCTAATTTCCAAGCCAAGGAATAACACACTGCTGGGAATGACATTAAACACTTTTCCAAAAGAAATAATATATTAACTTCATCAATATTAAAATTATTTTATTTAAAAATTTATAAAGATATGCTTTATTATATTGGATAATATTTAATTTAAAAATAGCTATGCTTAGTAAAATAAAGGATAAAATCAAACATTTTTGCTTAACGATAATAAATATACCAAATTTTATTAAAAACAAAATTCTAGAATTTAAAAAATATTTAAATGATTGTAAATATAAAATGAATCATTTAAGTGAAACCAATTATGAGCTTGGACTTGAACATTTATATAGAGGTAATTTAAACGATGCGTTACTTAGATTTAAATTAGTTGATAACTTTTTTAGTCCTAATGATTCTAGAGTATATTACCAATTAGGTTGGACTTATTTTTTAAAAAATGACTATCCAAAAGCCATAAAATATTTAGAAAAATCAAATGAAAAATATAAAACAATTTTTATAAATTTTTTAAAAAATTATAAAAATGCTGCCGAAATACCTGTGGAAATTTGGGGAAAATACAGGGACTTAACTGCAAAAAATTATCCAAGTATTTTTAACAATGATAAAAATATTCATTTGCCTTATAGATTTATAAATGAGAGCTTGAAGCAAATAACTGACCTGCCAGATGATTATTCTATCCTAGAACTTGGTAGTAATATAGGACTTGTCGGATACGAATTAGAAAAGCGTTTTCCGGAGAGCTTTACTTTAACAGCTGTAGAAATTTCTAATTTAATGAATGATATTCAAGAAGAATATTATGCCAACCTTAAAATTTATGATCAGATATATAATGTTTCCATAAGTGAATTTCTAAAACAAAATTCAAATAAATTTGATATTATTTTAAGCTTTTGTGGATTAACTTTTACTAAAGATCTTTCTGCATATTTCAATGTAATATATTCATCGCTTAATAAAGATGGGTATTTTTCTCTTTGTTTACCTACTAATCCTAATACGCACTTTTCAGTAAAACGTAAAGAATTTATTTTTAATTTAAATGAAATAAATAATTTTTTACAAAAAAATAATTTTGTTATATTAACTTCTGAAGAAATAATTCTAGCAGAAAATAATAAATACGGTATTATTGTATGTAAGAAGCTATCTGTAGATATATCTTAACGCTAATTAAATTCTTTTTTGCTGCAAATTATAAGATTTTTTTGAAATATGAATAACTATTCCTTCAAAAATCTTATTAATTTTCGCTAAAAAAGCTCTTTAATTATCAATCAAAATATATCTACAGATAGCTTCATAAGAAAACTGAAAATAAATCATGAGAACACTAATTATACTTTCGATTATCATATGTTCATTATTCGCAAAAGCTGATCTTGAATATGTGGACGATGACATATACACCTATAATGGTAGCAGTAATATTAATGGTTGCCGAGAAGTTTACGATCCATACGAAAAATTTAACCGTAAAATATTTGCGTTTAACTCAGTGTTAGATTATATATTCTTACGTCCTTTAGCTGTTGGGTATAAAAATCTTACAAATGATTATATGAAAGCAAGGGTTAATAGTTTTGTTGGTAATATTGATATGCCTCTTACTACTGTAAATTACGGGTTGCAGCTTAATTACGATAAGACTATGAAAAGCTTATGGCGATTCATTATTAACACTACGCTTGGTGTTGGTGGGTTATTTGATGTGGCTAGTAAAGTAGGGCTGACATCAGATCGTCAGACTTTTGGTAATACTCTTGCACATTATGGAGTAGGTCCAGGTCCTTATCTGGTGTTACCGATAATAGGTAGTACTAATGCAAGGGATATGACTGACCCAATATTTACTAATTATGCACTTAATCCTTTAATGTATTATACCCATAAAGATTTTGAATTAAGTGTTTTAGCGATTAGTAAAATAAATGATAGATATAATGTATTATCATTTAGTGATTATGTTATGAAGAATTCGTTAGACCCTTATGCTACTATCAGATCGGCATTACACCAAGCTCGTGAAGCATCTGTTCAATATCCCAAAAACTTTAAATGCCCTAACCTAAAAACATAAATTCTAATTAAAAGAGGTTCTTATGCAAAAAATTATTACTAGCTTATTTTTATTGATTTTTACATTTTCATCTTATGCAGACGATAATGCACCTGCGGGTTTAAATGATTATGTTACTAACTTAGTAAATGAAGCTTCTACTACCTTAAACAACCCTAACTTATCCCAAGATGTAAAAGTTGCCAAAGCACATGAACTAATGCATAATAATCTAGATTTTGATTGGATGGCTAGGTATACATTAGGACGTAATGGGGTGCAAACTTTATCTAATGAACAAATTGCAAAGTTTACAGAAGTTTATTCTAAATATGTTACTAAAGCTTATACTGATCTGATAAAAGATTACAAAGGTGAAAAACCTCAAGTAACAGGAGTACGTGTTTTAAGCCCAAAAGATTCTATGGTTAGCATGAATATTAATAATAAAGGACAAGATATTAAAGTAGAATATTTAGTGCGTAAAATGGAAAATGGAAAATTTAAAGTTTCCGACGTTATTACAGAAGGTGTAAGTCTTATCGGTGCTCAACAACAAGATTTTACTTCGACTTTAAAAGACCAAGGTTTTGATGCTTTAGTACAAAGCCTACAAAGCCGTTCTTAAAAATTCGTCTATGCGTTCTTGCATAGATCAGTTTTCCTCTTGTCAACCCGTGGCTTGACCACGGGGTTCAGCTAAAAAATACTAATAAGATTAGTATTTTTTATTATTTATATGTAATAGTTGAGATTTTATCTTACATTTAGTAAAATAAATTAATTAATTAATGATACTCCTCGCAGCAGAGCTACGAGGTATCTATCCAAAAAGTTTTAACTGTTTTTGTTGAAATGCTTTATAAGAAGGTTTGCCTGAACCTTGATTTTTTACATAATTACGTAATTTCCGCTCATCACCATGTTTACCTACTGTGCTCATAAAATATCCTTTACTCCAAAACTCACTTCCCCATAATTTTTCTTTAAGATTTGGATATTTCTTAAATATTTCCTTAGATGTAATACTTTTTATGATTTGAGTTATTTTTGTTGGGCTATACATTAGTATTGACTGTAGTAAAAAATGTACATGATCTTTATCTACTCCTATTTCCAAAAATCTAATTTCATAACGAGCTTCTATGTCCTCACAAATTTTACATAAATAATCGTCTAGTTCCTCATTGAATATTACTCTTCTATACTTTGCCGGTGTTACTAAATGATATATTAGTACTGTGACATTATGACTTTTATGTATATAACTGCTTTCTTCCATGCATCTAGTATATCACGAAGCAGAGCTTCGGGGAATTAAACCCTAAGAGATTAATTTGTTGTGTTTGCGGCTTGCTTCTTTTGCTCAAGTAAACTTTTTACTCTTCTATTTAATTCTTCTCTTCTTTTTTTGTAACAAATCTTGTTTTTGGTCAAATAATTATTAAATGGAGATAAGAAATGAACTTAAATCAAAAAATAATAAAGCCAAAATTAGGATTACTAGAACTCGCTAAGAGTCTTGGTAGCATATCATCAGCATGTAAAGCGATGGGCTATAGCAGAGATAGTTATTACAGATTTAAAGAACTGTATGAAACTGGTGGTGAAGAAGCGTTGTATGAGATTAGCCGGAAGAAGCCAATAATAGCGAATAGAGTTGATCCAGCGATAGAGAAGGCAGTAATGGATATGGCAATAGAATATCCAGCATATGGACAGATTCGAGTATCAAATGAGCTTAAGAAGAGCGGTATACTTGTATCACCTGGAGGAGTGAGATCAATTTGGTTACGTAATGATTTAAACAATATCAATAAAAGGCTTAAAGCATTAGAAGCAAGGATGGCTCAGGATGGTATTGTACTTACTGAATCTCAGTTACAAGTACTAGAGAAACGACGTAGCGAAAAAGAAGCCCATGGCGAGATTGAGACACAGCATTCAGGTTATCTAGGATGCCAAGATACATATTATGTAGGAAATTTTAAGGGTATAGGTAAGGTTTATTCTCAGGTATTTATTGATAGCTATAGCAGAGTAGCTGATGCTAAACTATATACTGATAAAACAGCTTTAACTGCTGCTGATATGCTTAATGACCGCGTGTTACCATGGTATGAAACTCAAGGCATACCAATACTTCGTATTCTGACAGATTGTGGGTCAGAATATAAGGGAAATATAGAGCATCATGCTTTTGAATTATTTCTAAGTATCGAAGGTATAGAACATACTATTACTAAAGCATATTCTCCTCAAACAAATGGTATGTGTGAACGTTTTAATAAAACTATGAAACAAGAATTCTTTGATACAGCTATGCGGAAAAAGATCTACACTGATCTTGATGATTTACAATTAGATCTTGATATTTGGTTAGAGCATTTCAATAATGAGCGACCACATTCAGGAAAATATTGTTATGGTAAAACGCCTATGCAAACTTTTAAGGATAGTAAGAAATTAGCTATTGAAAAGAACAATGAAATCTTATATCTTGAATACTCATCTGACAGTCATAATTTATCAGATATTCAGATATAATTTTTATAGTGCCTGTAAGATCAAATCTTGACTTCTGCAATTTATAGAAATAACATTTGAAAATATAGCCTTTAAAAATTGGGGTGTTCTACTTTCATTAATAGCTTTTTGGTGGTATTTCGTTATTATATAATTATCGTGTGGTTTTGCATAATTATCCTCATTAGTAATTTGAAAATTACCATTTTGTTTAATTAACTCTACTACTTCCTCAAAATAATTTTCAATATCAGAAGCAAAGATCAAGCTACCTTTATTTTTTAGTTTAGTTTGTAGAATCGTTAAGCGTTCTTTATTCAAAATACGTTTCTTTTTCTGCCTATTTTTTATCCATGGATCGGGAAATAAAATATAAATTCCGTCTAATCTATTATCCGGTAAATCATGTAATATAAAATCTAGATTGTTAGGAAATAACAAAAAATTTGTAATATTTTGCTCTTCTGCAAGTTTTAAAACATTTGCAACGCCGTTTAAATATACTTCCACACCGATAAAAAGCTTATCCGGATTCATTTTAGCTTGATTGATGAAATGCTCGCCCATGCCGAAGCCAATCTCTAGAAATATACTCGTTGAACTTGAAAAATTGGCTACGTCCTCTTTGTAAGTCCTCAGATGCTCACGTATTTTTATACGCTCCGCTCCTCGGCTTACAGACTCCTTGCTCTTTTCCAAGTTGAACTTCGTATAATTACTTTTAATTTTACAGGAGTTATAATTTTCACCAATAAGCTTTTCTTTTGAAAATAAATATTTTGGCAGTTCGTTATCTAATAAATTTTGTTGTATTCCTGACAGGCTCTTCCCGATGCGTCTTGCATATGAGCGATTTAGCTGAATTAAAGATATTTCTATTACTCTATTATGTGATTGTAAATCTTGATGGATATTATCAATAATATAACCGTGATCTAAAAAGATTTGGCTAACTTGCTTTGCCTGCTTATAGCCTAGTTCTAATATAATTTTACCATTTTGCTTTAAGAATTTTTTAGCATTCTCTGCAATAATTTTATAGCCCTGCAAACCATCTTCTTCGGCGAATAAAGCAATATATGGCTCATAATTTATTGTCTCTATTGCCATTTCTGATTTTTCGGTCTCAGATATATAAGGTGGGTTGCTAATAATCAAATCAAATTTTCTCTTTTCAACGTTCTCAAACCAATTACTGTGAATAATCTTTAAGCGATCTGCTACGTTGTGCTTTACTGCATTACTTCTAGCAACCTCTATCGCATCAAAGCTTATATCGGTTGCAGTTACTTGACTATTTGGTAGCTCAAGCAATAGACTAATAGCAATACAGCCGCTTCCTGTACCGAGCTCGAGGATTCTTGTATATTCGTCATTGCGAGAAGACACTATAGGTGTCGACGAAGCAATCTCAGGCAGAATTCTCGAGATTGCCACGCTCCTTGCAGTCGCTCGCAATGACGATTTTATACATACTTCAACCAATAACTCCGTATCACTTCTTGGAATTAGTACATGTTTATTAACGATGAACTCATGTGAGTAGAATTCTTTTGTCCCTAAAATATAAGCTATCGGCTCGTGCTTTAGCCTTCTTTCTAATGCTTTTTCGAAAGTTTCTATTTCTAGCTGGTTTAGTTGTTTTTCAGGATTAACAACCAGATATTCATGAGGTTTATTTATAGCATGCTGCAATAAAATTCGTGTTTCTAATTGCGATGATTTAATGCCTACTTTATTTAATTTATAAGCTCCTTCGTTAAGAAACTCTTGTATAGAATATTGCATGGAAATTATTTTCTACCTAGATTTTTCATCTCTAGAATATCCTCTACGCTACCTAAAGGAACTTGTTTTTTAAGCTCAATAAATTTATGCAATGTATTGGCAGCTATAATTTCCTCCATATCATCAGGCAAATCGCAAGAAAATTCCATAACTTCGTTACTGGTTGGATGAGTAAAGCTTAAGTACCAAGAATGCAGGGCTTGGCGTTTAAAATTAACTAATTTTGCTTTTAGCTCCGAGGGTAAATGATTAATTTTTCGATCGTTATTGCCGTATGTTTGATCACCAACCACCGAGTGCTTTAGGTTGCTTAGCTGCACTCTAATCTGATGAGTTCTGCCGGTAGCAAGCTTACATTCTACCATACTAATACTACCTCCATAAAATAGTTCTAGAGTTTTGTAGTAGGTCACGACCTCTTTCCCGCCATATTTTAATATTGTCATTTTTTGCCGATCGCTTCGACTACGACCTATATTATTCTTAATAGTTCCCTCTAGCGGATTAATTACGCCCCAAACTAAAGCCTTATATTTCCGTACGACCTGCCTTTGTTCAATCTGATTGGCAAGCAACATATGTGCCTTATTATTTTTAGCAACTACCATCAAGCCTGTTGTGTCCTTATCTAAACGATGCACTATGCCAGGTCTTTCTGATGAGCCGATATCAGATAAATTTCTTGTGTGGTGGAGTAGGGCATTAACAAGCGTATCGTCATGATGTCCTGCTCCTGGGTGGACAGTCATACCGGCAGCTTTGTTGATAACTATTAAATCTTCATCTTCATAAACTATATCAAGTTTTATATCAGCTGCCTCTATTGTTAACTCTTCTGGTTCTTTGAAAGAAAATAATATAATATCATTCTCCTTGACCAAAATATCAGAATCGAGAATAATCACATTGTTAATTTGTACACAGGAACTTTTAATTGCTTTTTGGATTTGATTCCTTGATACATTTTCAAGAAGCTGAGATAAAGCTTTATCAAGCCTTAAGCCAGATAGTTCGATAGGTACGGAGTATTTTAACATATTTTATTTAAGATAATGAATGATACATTTAAATGGTTAAATGCAATCGGTATTGAATATTATTGCTCAGAGCATCCGCCAAAATTAAAAGCAAGCGATAATACCAAACCGGTTGAAAAATCACAAGCAAAACCTATGCTTCAAAAAGAAATTGAGTTCAATATGAATGATAAAACGCATGATAATATAAGTCTTGCAAGATCACTTGCCGATAAAGCTAATAATATAGCAGAACTAAAAGAATCTCTACTAAATTTTAACGGCTGTGAACTTAAGAAACTTGCTACTAATACTGTTTTTGGTGATGGTAATCCGGCAGCTAAGATTATGTTAATAGGTGAAGCTCCTGGCAGTAATGAGGATTTAAAAGGTATACCCTTTTGCGGTGAAAGTGGTAATTTACTTGATAATATGCTGCGTGTAATCGGGATTTCACGAAAAGATAATGCTTATATTACCAATACAGTGTTTTGGCGTCCACCTGCCAACAGGCAGCCGACTTTAGAGGAAGTTGACGTTTGTAGACCTTTTGTTGAGAAGCATATTGCTTTAGTTAACCCAAAACTCATTATTTTAGTCGGTAGTACCGCTGCAACTAGTCTACTTGGGAAAAATGCCGGTATTACCAAAATTAGACAAGAATATTATTTTTACACCAATAAATATCTAACCGCTCCTATCCAGACTACGGCAATTTTCCACCCTGCCTATTTACTTCGACAACCTAGCCAAAAACGCACCTCTTGGTATGATTTGCTGAAGATCAAAGAGTATCTTGAAAGTAAGAATTTGGTAACTGGTTAATTTTAGTTGCTTTATACTAATTGGTGTGTATATTCAACCTTTGATTACAAATGTGTCATCTATTTGCTTTACCACGAGGGCACTGTTGCGTGGTTTCGATGTCATTCCTGCGAAAGCAGGAATCCAGGAAAAAAAAAAGCATAAATACAGCAAATTTTTAAGATTAAAAGCTTAGGTTATCTTGCTTTATACTAGATTCCTGCTTTCGTAGGAATGACATCCAGGACGTTTTTTGATCCACGCAGGCAATGCCATCACGGGATGACAATAATAACAATAATAGTTAATATGACAAAAAACGATTTTATAAGTTATAAAGGTTATTTTGGCTCGGTGCATTTTAATGCTTCGGAAGAAATATTTTTTGGTAAAATAGAATTTATAAGAGATTTAGTAAGTTACGAAGCATAGTACCCTACAATTTTTGTAATGGGGCGTTGAGAGTGTGAAAAAGCTCTTTTTTTGGAGGTAGTAATAAGGTATCTATGAGTTGAGTTTAGCTATTATAGATTGATAGAAGGCATTTTTAATATAATCAAATGTAGAAATCAAGATTTGATCTTACAGGCACTATAAAAATTATATCTGAATATCTGATAAATTATGACTGTCAGATGAGTATTCAAGATATAAGATTTCATTGTTCTTTTCAATAGCTAATTTCTTACTATCCTTAAAAGTTTGCATAGGCGTTTTACCATAATAATATTTTCCTGAATGTGGTCGCTCATTATTGAAATGCTCTAACCAAATATCAAGATCTAATTGTAAATCATCAAGATCAGTGTAGATCTTTTTCCGCATAGCTGTATCAAAGAATTCTTGTTTCATAGTTTTATTAAAACGTTCACACATACCATTTGTTTGAGGAGAATATGCTTTAGTAATAGTATGTTCTATACCTTCGATACTTAGAAATAATTCAAAAGCATGATGCTCTATATTTCCCTTATATTCTGACCCACAATCTGTCAGAATACGAAGTATTGGTATGCCTTGAGTTTCATACCATGGTAACACGCGGTCATTAAGCATATCAGCAGCAGTTAAAGCTGTTTTATCAGTATATAGTTTAGCATCAGCTACTCTGCTATAGCTATCAATAAATACCTGAGAATAAACCTTACCTATACCCTTAAAATTTCCTACATAATATGTATCTTGGCATCCTAGATAACCTGAATGCTGTGTCTCAATCTCGCCATGGGCTTCTTTTTCGCTACGTCGTTTCTCTAGTACTTGTAACTGAGATTCAGTAAGTACAATACCATCCTGAGCCATCCTTGCTTCTAATGCTTTAAGCCTTTTATTGATATTGTTTAAATCATTACGTAACCAAATTGATCTCACTCCTCCAGGTGATACAAGTATACCGCTCTTCTTAAGCTCATTTGATACTCGAATCTGTCCATATGCTGGATATTCTATTGCCATATCCATTACTGCCTTCTCTATCGCTGGATCAACTCTATTCGCTATTATTGGCTTCTTCCGGCTAATCTCATACAACGCTTCTTCACCACCAGTTTCATACAGTTCTTTAAATCTGTAATAACTATCTCTGCTATAGCCCATCGCTTTACATGCTGATGATATGCTACCAAGACTCTTAGCGAGTTCTAGTAATCCTAATTTTGGCTTTATAGTCCCTTTGGTGGTTAAAACCTCCATCTTCCAGATGGAAAAGCTTTAGCTTGCCATGTGCGCCATGATGCATTGCATCATAAGCACCATGAGTTCAACACTTCAGGAAATCACCTAACAGTTTACTATCGTCTTTATCATACAGTGTGGTAGAAATTGTTTGTGCACGCAGTGACTGTAGATCTAATAGTGGTAATGTACCGATTATATGATTAAAGACATATTGAGGTACATGAACCAGACATGATTTCTCTCACATACGGCTTGAATAAGCTTTAGCTTGATATGCGACTTCTAGTCGCTATAAAACAAACTTTCATCTCTCAGATGAAAGTGATTGATTATTTTTTGATTTAAGTTCATTTCTTATCTCCATTTAATAATTAATTTATTTTACTAAATGTAAGATAAAATCTCAACTATTACAAATCAAAGCCATAAGTGAATAATGAAAATAGTTGTTTTTCAATGGTTTTATAGCTTTTTATACGAATTGGATTTAGTGCATTTTGTATTAATCTCTTAGGGTTTAATTCCCCGAAGGTCTGCTTCGTGATATACTAGATGCATGGAAGAAAGCAGTTATATATATAAAAGTCATAATGTCACAGTACTAATATATCATTTAGTAACACCGGCAAAGTATAGAAGAGTAATATTCAAAGAGGAACTAGACGATTATTTATGTAAAATTTGTGAGGACATAGAAGCTCGTTATGAAATTAGATTTTTGGAAATAGGAGTAGATAAAGAACATGTACATTTTTTACTACAGTCAATACTAATGTATAGCCCAACAAAAATAACTCAAATCATAAAAAGTATTACATCTAAGGAAATGTTTAAGAAATATCACGCGAGTTTCGTATTCATAAAGTCGCTGTATAGCTGATAAATACTGGGTTACGGTGGATATTGATAATACTGTTTTTGTTATAAAATGGGCTTAAAATGCATAAATTTTCAGCAATTTGTCTTTTTTGACTCCAATTATTACAGTATGAAACTTATCCAATCTCCCAAAAGCCTTAAAAAATCAGGATTGTGGCAAATTCCTTAACTATAATTTAGGCATCTTAATACGAAACTCGCGTAAATATCCAAATCTTAAAGAAAAATTATGGGGAAGTGAGTTTTGGAGTAAAGGATATTTTATGAGCACAGTATGTAAACATGGTGATGAGCGGAAATTACGTAATTATGTAAAAAATCAAGGTTCAGGCAAACCTTCTTATAAAGCATTTCAACAAAAACAGTTAAAACTTTTTGGATAGATACCTCGTAGCTCTGCTGCGAGGAGTATCATTCAAACAAAAGATGCATCTACAACCATTACAGTATTAGTTGAGGATAAATTGTTAAATAATCCAAATAGTATTATTCTGACAACAGTACTTAGTACTTTATGGGGTCGTTGAAAGATAATTTTTGATAGTAAAATAAGAGGAAAGGAGGTAATAAATATTTTAAAAAAGAAATTCTGTTTAATATAGAGATAAATGTTATTCAATAGTGTAGTAATTTAATAGAGATTTGTTTACAGAGTTAGAATTTTTATTAATAAATTTCTTTAAGCCATTAAAGTTGTTAAAACCACTAATCGTTTTAAATTAAAACATATGGCATTCATAAATTCGGAGAATTGATTTTTGGCAATTCCTATATATCTAACCCGCTTATTATCTTTTGAAAATACCATCTCGAAAGGTGCTCTGATTTTCGTATAATATTTATCAAGGTCAAAATTCTTATCTTTCATATTATTTTTCTTTATTGCACAAAGATGGACTCCCTTTTTAGCTGCTGCATTCTTGGTAGAGATTGTACAATAACCTTTATCAACATATGTAGCACCAGAACTTGGCATAACATGCTTAAAACCTTTGCTATCGGTAACATTTGCAGGGGTAACTGCAACCTTATTGATCATGCCTGATTGAATATCAACACTCACATGTTTTTTATAACCATACCAAAATTTATTCCCTCCCTTACAGCCAATTTTGGCTTGTTTATCCTTTGCAACCTTAGGCAAAGTCTCATTATTCAATTTATCATATTTTTGTGCTCTTAGTTTATCACGTTCCTCCCAGAGATTAGCTTTTGAGATTAAATGAGAAGCATCTACAAAGGTAAATACTTCACCCATATAGCCTTGTACTCGTAGTTGATCGCGGAATTTTGTAAATATTTTTGATAGTAAATTAGTACCTATTTTTTTACGTATTTTACTAAATACACTATAATCAGGTGTCTTTTCTGTAAGAGCAAAATTACAAAACCATTTCGCCGCTGTGCTATCAGCTAAATAACGTTCTAATTCCCGATCAGATAAGTCTTCCATAAATTGTAGCAGCAAACATTTAAACAGCCTCTCTATACCATATCCTTTATAATTAGCTTCGCATTCTAATGCTAATAACTCAGCTTCAACTGCTTTGAATTTGAATAAACTTTTGAATTTACGATATTGATGATCCGCATTTACTAACTCATCTAAACTTACCATTAGCATTTGATACTCTGACATATAAACATATTTTTTATTTTTTTATTATACCTGCTACCCTCTCATCTCGCAACAGTCCCTTTATATCTGCTTGGTTTAGTTAATACACAAATATATAAAAAATCTTACCAAGAGATAAAATTGTATAATGGTATAATTATAAAAAATGATTTTTTAAGTATTGCGGCTTTTAGTTTATACTATACTTTAGAATCCCATAAAGACAAAAATAATTTCTCATTTTCTTAAAGTAGGTTTATACTTCTAGTATATAACAACATTAAGGGTATATATGACCAGTGAAAATAATAATACAGAATTTGCTGAATTAAAGATTAGAGATAAAATATTCAAATTACCTATATTAAAGGCAAGTATTGGGCAGGATGTAATTGATATTAGTAAAGTATATTCTGAAGCGGATTGCTTTACTTACGATCCGGGTTTTATGTCTACTGCTTCGTGTAGATCAACTATAACTTATATAGATGGCGATCAAGGGATTTTGCGGCATCGTGGTTATGATATAAAAGATTTAGCCGAAAAAAGCGACTTTTTAGAGGTGGCATATTTATTGATTTATGGAGAATTACCAAATAGTAAGCAGTATAATGATTTTACTAAAAAGGTTGCTCATCATGCGTTAGTTAATGAAAGATTACATTATTTGTTCCAAACGTTTTGCAGCTCTTCGCATCCTATGGCTATTATGCTTGCGGCAGTTGGTTCTCTTTCTGCATTTTATCCTGATTTACTGAATTTCTTTAAAGAAGCAGATTATGAGCTTACAGCTATTAGAATGATAGCTAAAATCCCAACTATTGCGGCTATGTCTTATAAATATTCTATAGGTCAACCCTTTGTCTATCCTGATAATTCTTTAGATTTTACCGAAAACTTTTTGCATATGATGTTTGCAACACCTTGTGAGAAATATAAAGTAAATCCGGTGGTAAAGAATGCCTTAAACAAGATATTTATTTTACATGCTGATCATGAGCAAAATGCTTCTACTTCAACAGTTAGAATTGCTGGCTCTTCGGGGGCTAATCCTTTTGCGTGTGTCAGCACTGGTATTGCATCGCTTTGGGGACCTGCTCATGGCGGAGCTAATGAAGCCGTGATAAATATGCTGAAAGAAATAGGCAGTGTAGAGAACATTCCTAAATATATCGCTAAAGCTAAAGATAAAAATGATAATTTTAGGCTAATGGGTTTTGGTCATCGTGTATATAAAAATTATGACCCACGGGCGGCAGTACTTAAAGAAACCTGCAAAGAGGTGTTAAAAGAACTTGGGCAGCTAGATAATAATCCGTTATTACAAATTGCTATAGAGCTTGAAGCAATCGCTCTTAAAGATGAGTATTTTATTGAGAGAAAATTATATCCAAACGTTGATTTTTATTCAGGTATTATTTATAAAACGATGGGTATACCTCCACAGATGTTCACAGTGCTTTTTGCCACACCAAGAACAGTAGGCTGGATGGCACAATGGAAAGAAATGCATGAAGATCCAGAGCAAAAAATCAGTAGACCAAGGCAGCTTTATACCGGTCAAGTTCATCGAGAATATAAGACTATTAAAGAGAGATAAATTTTGATATAATGTGTTTTTAAACAGCGTATCGTCATTGCGAAGAGTAGAGAACGTTTTTACATGTCTTCTATGTCATTCCCGCGAAGGCGGGAATCTAGAAAAATAAACATACAAACAATAGTAAGATTTACATTAAAAGCTCGATTTCTCTCGCTTTATGCTGGATCCCGTGGACAAGCCACGGGATGACACAACAATACAACAACACCAAGATATAATAAAGAACATATGAATTTTATTGATGAAGTTAAGATATATATAAAAGGTGGAAATGGCGGCAATGGTTGCGTTAGTTTTCATCGTGAAAAATTTATTGACCGAGGTGGTCCTGATGGTGGTGACGGCGGACGTGGTGGTAGTATTATTTTTAGAAGCAATCACCATCTCAATACGCTAGTAAATTATAGATATAAGCAGCATTTTATCGCAGATAGTGGTGAAAATGGTAAAGGCTCAAATAAAAGCGGTAAATCTGGTAAATCTCTAACTCTTGATGTGCCGATCGGTACGCAAATTTTTGCAGAAGATAGCGATATATTACTATATGATTTTACTGAAGATGATCAGACTTTTGAAATAATTAAAGGCGGAAATGGTGGTCTTGGCAATAGCCATTTCAAAACATCCGTCAATCAAGCACCAAGACGTAGAACAGAGGGAGAATTTGCTGAAGAAATGTGGATTCAGTTAAGCCTAAAGCTTCTTTCCGATGTTGGGCTTGTTGGTCTTCCTAATGCCGGTAAGTCTACCTTTTTATCAGTGGTATCGGCAGCTAAACCTAAAATCGCCGATTATCCATTTACTACTTTAGTGCCGAATCTTGGAGTAGTGTATATTGATGATGAAGAGTTTGTTATAGCTGATATTCCAGGCTTAATAGAGGGAGCTAGTCAAGGGCATGGTTTGGGTGATAAATGCCTAAAGCATATTGAAAGATGTAACGTGCTGATTCATTTAATAGATGGCAGTAGTGAGGACGTTGTGGCTGATTATAATATAGTACGCACGGAACTTGAATCTTATTCAGATTATTTAAAAGATAAAACCCAAATTATTTGCCTTAACAAAATCGATGTTTTAACTGATGAGGAAATAGAAGCAAAAATAACTGAGTTACAAAAAATCACCGGTAAAGAAATTTTCCCTATCTCTACCTATACCAATACTGGTATCACAAAAATAATCAAACTAGCCCTTCAGACTATTAAGGATTAGTACGTTTATATGTCATTCCTGCGAAAGTAGGAATCCAGCATTCTAGTTGTCATCCCGTGGACAAGCAACTAGGTGACAACAAACTTTCCTCGCAATGACACCTTTCTAATTCTTGTTGTAAATTTACTTATTTATGAAAATTTTTTAAGTAGTGTTAATATTTATTTATTCAACTTACAGATTAAAGATGATTTTATTTGTAATGGTAAATATTTTAGAGTTAATGCCATGTATAAATTGATGACTAGTTTTATTGGAAGTCCTAAGCAAGAACATAAAACAGAAATAGAGAAAACAGTAAATAATATAGACGAATTTCCAGAATATTTTAATTATTTATTTAGCAAAGAAAAAAATAAGGATGATACAGCTCAGTCTAGGATAGAAAATATTAATATTAGAAAGATATTAACTCCTGAATCAATATCTCATAAACCTCCAGCAAACAAAGATGTTATTAATTATTTATTTAACGCGAATAGCGAATTAAAATGAATCAAAAATTAAGGAAAGAGTCTATAGAAGGTTTGATAGGAAGCAACTGGTAATTGATAAGAGAAGCGATCATGTGAGAGAAGGCATTTTTAACTGATCTATGCCTTGAATGCTCAAATTTATTTAACAATTTTATTTTGCTGATAACAGTTTCGACCAAAGCTCGTTTTAGCAGAAGTACTTTATCACTCAGAGGCATTAAAATATTTTTCATGCCTTTCTTAATTCGTGTAATAAGCTGAATATTTTTATCAAATAAATCATTAAATGACCCTTTACTTATATAACCACGATCACCAACCACCTTACCAAAAATATCTTTAACCATAGAAGAAAAATGTTTACGATCATCTTTATTGCCTGAGCTAAAAGATGCCTTTACTAAACCACCTTTTGGGTTTATGATTAAATGTAATTTCAATCCATAAAACCATCCTTTTGTTGTTTTTCCTCGAGCAGCTAAGCCATTAAAAACCTTATGTGAATAAATTCGATAATTTTTACAAACGCTAATTGATGTTGAATCTACAAATGAAGTACCATTACATTTATCAAATAAATGATTTAGTAAAATTGTTAAATGAGGTAGATATTCTCCTATCAATTTATTAAAATGTTCATAACAAACTAATTTAAAATCTTTAGAATGCATAGGTAAAATTATGTGTTTATAATAGTTTTTAAAGCAGTCTGACGATGATTGATAATAGCCTATTAATATGGTTAAAACTTCACTTTTAGTTAAAGAACTTTTTGGACCAGGTTTAGTTTTACTACTATTAATTACTAGAGTATTTCTATCAAAGTCTTTAAACAAATCATCGACAAAACAAAATAATGCGGTAAAATCAGTTTTCATAGGTTATTCTCTTTATTTTTCAAATCCAGAAAATAGCCTATGAACACTTATCCTGTCTACCTTTTCTTCTCCTCTATTTTATTCTTATTAATTCACTATTCGCGTTATTTAATAATTTTCGTAATAAGTTTAATAAAAAATTAGAAAAACCAGCTGGTGCTATTGAAAAATTTATTTCTGCTACATCTTTTGAGTTTAGTTATAATTCCTCAATAAAAGAAGATAGAGAACTTTTAGCAGACTGCTTAAGGAATAATATAACTATTGAAAAAGTAGTGTTAAAATATTGTAATTTTGATGATGGAGATGCGAGATATTTTGCAAATATTTTCTGGTATAATGATAAGATACGGCATCTATCTTTAGCAGACAATGAAAAAATAACTGCGTTTGGAATCAAAACTTTATTAAATATAAAAGAATACAATAAAGTATTACAAGAATTACTAGTTCATCTCCCAAATCAATATAAAAATCGTATTGAGTTTTATTCTATAGAGAATACTTCAGATAAATTTCGGATAAGTAATAATAACGGAATAAATATTTTTGATAAAGAAGCCATAAATGCTTATCTAAAAAAATTACAAGAAAAAAATTTAGACTATACTATTGAAAGTAAAAATTTACGAGTTAATACAACACGTTCTGCGTTAGAAGAGAAAGTACATAAGAATGCTGGGATACTTTTTAGGCTTATTACGGAAAGTTATAATGAAATTATCGGGAGAGGAAATTTAGATAAAGTATTGATGTTATTTGGACTAGAAGAAGTGGGAAAAACAGTAATTGGGTGTCAATTAAGCAATTCTACAGATGCAGAAAAATTTACAGTAACAGAATTAAATAAATTAAAACCTATAGATTCTGAATATTACAAAAAGATAAGGCATAGCCAAATCATCGACAATAATCCAAATAATCAAAGCAATCAAAACAACCCAGTTAACCCAGATAATACAAATAAAGAAGATGATTATAAGCGTTTTAATAAAACTATGAAACAAGAATTCTTTGATACAGCTATGCGGAAAAAGATCTACACTGATCTTGATGATTTACAATTAGATCTTGATATTTGGTTAGAGCATTTCAATAATGAGCGACCACATTCAGGAAAATATTATTATGGTAAAACGCCTATGCAAACTTTTAAGGATAGTAAGAAATTAGCTATTGAAAAGAACAATGAAATCTTATATCTTGAATACTCATCTGACAGTCATAATTTATCAGATATTCAGATATAATTTTTATAGTGTCTGTAAGATCAAATCTTGACTTCTGCATTTGAGCACTTTTTTGATGCGGTTTACTATGCTCTTAAAAAAGTCACTACCTTATCGCATTAAGCTATACCACCAATTAATCAAAGCGAAGTTGATTGTTTAGGAGGCAATAACGAAATACAGAGTCATATAACTTGAAAACCACTCTTTGTGTCATGCGGTGGGGACATTATTGCGTGGAACAGTTTTCCAGTTGTCATCTAGCTCACTTGTAGCGGGATCCAGTTAAAAATACTAATAATATATTTTAGCTATATTCTTTTACGTGTAAATAAATATAATCCTATTGATAAAATAAAGAATATATTCAAGTAACAAGCAGTAATAAAAGCTAAATTTTTTGAAGCAAAGTTTTGTAGTGTAAAGTGAGCAGAAGTAGCTATTAATACTGATAAAGCAGCAAATAATATCGGCATGAAAGTTGTTTTTTTACTATAAGGATATTTTAAGAAAACTGCCAATGCTAAAAATGGTAATACAAAATTATATAAAGGCCAAATGATTCGTTGATGGGCTTCGGCAATTAATTTAATTTTTTTCATAGGGTTTAGATCAATAGGAGGTGCAAGCAATTCGTCAATATAATATTCATTTGCTTCTTTATTATGTGTTGTTCTTTGTGATATTAACGGATTATCATTTTGTAGCTTTATCATCAATGAATCAAAAGTTAGCTGCGTTATATTCCCATTTATATCATATTCTTGCCTACTACCCTTACTAAGCTCAAAAATAGGATCATTCTTGTATATATCAAGTATTCCAGAATTTGCAAATACTACGGATGGGTTATCAGTATTGCGGTTATCAAATATGATTACTCCTTTCATAACATTCCCTACAGATTTTTTATCTATATAAACAGTAATATCTTTTGTTATTTTGTTAAAAGTCTTTTCCTCAATCATACTTGATATATAGTTATTCTTTATAAAGCTTAAACGTGATTTTAAATTTATATGAGATAAAGGCATGATGGTAGAAGATATGTAATAAGCAAGTAATGCAACTATCAATGCTACATATAAAGCAGGTAGTGCTAATTGTAGGTTACCTACTCCCGAAGTTTGTAATATAATTAATTGTCTCTCAATTTTTAGGTTATTATAAATATAAATTATTGTAATAACTGTTATGATGGGTAATAAAATAAATAGTAAGGTAGGTAGGACTAAAATTATTAAACTCAGGAAATCCATAACTTTTATACCTTTGTCAAATAAATATAAAAGCTTTAATACTTGAGTAATCCATACCAAGCTAGTCATTGAAAAAGTAATGACTATAAGCAGAGGTAGGATATTTTTTATAAAATATTTTCGATATAGTAACATATATTTATTCCAAATGTGTGTCGTCCCATGACTTAATCGCCGGCATTGCGAGGAGGCATTGTTGCGTGGATCAATTTTTCCTCTGTCATCCCGCGAGCTTGTAGCGGGAACCAGCTTAAAATACTAAAATTGTTAGTGTTAAGATTTGCTTTTCTGGATATCGTGGTCAAGCCACGGTATGACTACCTTAGGGCGTTTTTTGATCCACGCAACAATGCTTTGCAAGGAGCCGTAGCGACGTGGCAATCTCGTGAAGCAAAACTCCTGAGATTGCACACGTACAAAACTTACAGTTTTTCCTCGCAATGACTAAGAATAAACCGACCCACCCACTTTATTACATTATTTTTAAAAATTCGGTAAATTAGCTTACCAATTAATATTGTTATAAGTCCGGTTATAATACCATAAATTATGTCGCTTGGATAGTGCATAGCAAGACTAATGCGAGATAAAGATACTAATATAACAACACAAATCATTAATATTTTAACTGGTAATTTAATATAATTCCAAATAAAATACGTTACTAAAACGCTAAGTGCCGTATGGCTACTTGGAAAACTCGATAAACATCTTTCACTTGTAGTATTTAATATAGTGATAAAACTTCCTTCATGGAGGATGCAATAAGGGCGTGGTAAATTAACAGTAAATTTAAGAGCAGTAAAGACCAAACCAAATATGCTGTATATTATCCCGACTTCGACTAATTTATTATAATTATGCCAAAATTTATTTTGTCGCTCATTATCATTTTTAATTTTCTTTAGTTGAATATAAAGATATATACAGTATAAAATATATATAATGGCAAAATTAGCGATATTAAAACAAAAAGAAATTATTCTTAAAAAGTAAGCAAATAGCCCAATATTAGTAATTTTATTTAAAAATAAGAATATTTCTTGATTTAAGCCGCAAAAATTATAAAAAACTTCAAACATTATTTTATTAGTTTATGTTACAAGTAACAATACTGGGCTGCGGAGCATCTATAGGCGTACCGGTTATCGGATGCGATTGCTCTGTATGTCTATCAGATTCAAAGTACAATAAAAGAACTAGATCAGCAATATATATCAACGATGAAAATAGTCAAATATTAGTTGATTTTGGTTTTGATATTAAACATCAACTAATAAGAGAAAAGGTAAATAAACTTGATTGTGCGATATTAACGCATTATCATTCTGATCACGTTAATGGAATTGATGATTTACGAATATTTTCTTTTATGGAAAAAAAGGCACTAGAAATCTATACAGACGAGAGTACTGCGGCAAATTTACATAAGAAATTTGACTATTTATTTAATTCTGATTTATTTGTACAAGGTCAGATATTTGAAACTAAACAAGTTAATTTTTCTGACAAGATTAAGATTAACACAATTGAAATACAATTTTTTAGGCAAAATCATGGTCCTATTGATAGTTTAGGTTTACGGATAGGTGATTTTGTGTATTCGCCTGATGTTATTAATTTCCCGCCAGAGTCAGAAAAATTTTTACAAAATATAAAAGTATGGATTTTAGATTGTATGGATTTTACTTCAAATAAAAACCATGCAGGGCTTGATAAGGTCTTAGAGTGGCAAGAGAAATATAAACCAGAGCAAATATTATTGACAAATATGCGGCATACTATAGATTATCATGAAATTATAAAAATACTTCCAGATAATGCTAAGCCACTTTATGATGGTTATAAATTTAATATATGATTATTTTAGAAAAAGTCTGTAAGCGTTACGGCAAAAATTACGGAATAAAAAATATAGATTTAAGTTTTACTGCTAAAGAAACCACTGTAATAATTGGTCCGTCAGGAGGTGGTAAAACTACTTTGTTACGTGTTTTAAATAATTTAGAAGAGCCAACTAGTGGAACTTTGCTTGTAGATGGCAAAAAGCTATTGCCAAAAGATAGAAGAAAATTGCGGCTAAAAGTTGGGATGGTTTTTCAGAATTTTAATCTCTTTCCGCATTTAAGTGTGGGTGATAATCTGATTTATACACCGGTGAATGTTTTAAAAATTCCAAAAGATGAAGCTATATCAAAAGCAAAGGAATTGCTTGAAAAGTTTAAGCTAAGCCAGAAGTTTAACTCGTATCCCGCAAATCTATCAGGTGGGCAGAAGCAGCGTATTGCAATAGCAAGGGCTTTAATGATGAAGCCGGAAATTTTATTGTTCGATGAGCCAACTTCAGCGTTAGATCCTGAAAATATTAAGGATGTGATCGAGAATATTAATTTACTAAAAGAGCAGATGAGTATGGTAGTAGTAACCCATCACTTAAAATTTGCCAAACTAATAGCTGATCGTATTATTTTTATGGATCAAGGACAGATTTTAGCAAATCAGCCGGCACAAGAGTTTTTTAACAAACCAGCTTCTCATAGGGCTAGGTTGTTTTTAGAAAATATCGGGGATTTTTTATAAAGAAGTGCATTTCTGCACCTCCTTATGGAAAAGAATAAATCAAAAAGTATCAAAAATAAAAGGTGACTTCCACTTTTTATATTAATTGTTATACTTTCAATATGGACAGAAAATACATAAAACTTATATTTATAATTTGCAGTACTATATTCGTAACTGGCTTAGCATACAAATATATCAATCAGCACTATCCAAAGTTTTTTAAAGAGCCACAGAATATCGGAAGTTTTTGTGCGTCGTTATTAATATTATTTAGTGTAATTTATAGCACTATAAGTCAAAATGAAATACGTAAATTTTGCTTGCAGTTAGCAGCTTGGGCAGCAGTTTTTTTAGTTATAATTATCGGTTATGCTTTTAGATTTGAGCTAAATTATGCTTACCAAAGAGTAGCATCAGTGTTGATTCCATCATATAATTGGTCTACAGAAGCTGGCGAAATAATCATAGCTCGTAGTGGAGATGGACATTTTTATATTGATGCTGATGTGAATAATGTTAAGATAAGCTTCATGGTTGATACTGGAGCAAGTGATGTAGCTTTAACAAAAGAAGATGCTCAAAAATTAGGATTTGATCTAACTCAGTTAAAATATACTAGAACCTATCTAACTGCTAATGGTGAGAATAAAGCTGCTCCTATAAAATTAGATAGTGTAGTAATCGGTAAAGAATTTAAGAATGTTAGTGGACATATCGGACTTGGTGATCTTGATGTTTCTCTTCTTGGTATGTCAGTACTTGAACGCTTTAAAGGCTTTAGAATTGACAAGGATCTACTAATTTTGAATTACTAGAATAAAGCTTATTTAAAGCCTATAGTCCTCAAACTAATGGAATATGTGAACGATCCCACAAAACTATGCAGAAAAAATTTCATCATATTTATCCCGTAAAAAGTTTTATTCCACCTTATAAGAATTACAAATTGATATAGATAATTGGCATTGAACATGAGAATATTAGTAATTGGAGCTAACGGCTTTATTTGATCATATATTACTGCTGCATTATTAAAAAGTAATTATAAAGTAGTATGTGCCGTTAGGGATATTGAATCCACTAGAAAAAATTCCCTACTACAGAAATTATACATTGTGATTTTAATACAGCTCTTAGCCCTCAAGATTGGATAAATAAATTAGAGAAAATAGATATAGTTATTAATGCCTCAGATGTATTAACGTCTAGTCGTGCTAATAATATTGAAAATGTTCATGTTAATGATCCAAAAGCTCTATTTAAGGCTTGCACTATTACTAACGTAAAAAGAATTATTCATATTTCAGCTCTTGGAATAGATGATGAAAAAAACACTGCTTATGCTTTAGCCAAAAAAGTAACAGAAAGATATTTACAAAAATTAGAAAATATAGATTGGGTAGTTTTACAACCTTCTCTCATTTATGCGAACGGTTGCTATGGTGGTACATCATTATTTAGGGCTTTAGCAACATTACCGTATTTTATTCCTCTAATAGGTGAAGGTTTACAACAATTTCAACCTATCCATATTGAAGATCTAACGAAAGTAATCATTCATTGTGTAGAAAGAAAAGGAAAAATTTGTAGATTAATGATACTCCTCGCAGCAGAGCTACGAGGTATCTATCCAAAAAGTTTTAACTGTTTTTGTTGAAATGCTTTATAAGAAGGTTTGCCTGAACCTTGATTTTTTACATAATTACGTAATTTCCGCTCATCACCATGTTTACCTACTGTGCTCATAAAATATCCTTTACTCCAAAACTCACTTCCCCATAATTTTTCTTTAAGATTTGGATATTTCTTAAACATTTCCTTAGATGTAATACTTTTTATGATTTGAGTTATTTTTGTTGGGCTATACATTGGTATTGACTGTAGTAAAAAATGTACATGATCTTTATCTACTCCTATTTCCAAAAATCTAATTTCATAACGAGCTTCTATGTCCTCACAAATTTTACATAAATAATCGTCTAGTTCCTCTTTGAATATTACTCTTCTATACTTTGCCGGTGTTACTAAATGATATATTAGTACTGTGACATTATCACTTTTATGTATATAACTGCTTTCTTCCATGCATCTAGTATACGCGAGTTTCGTATTCAAAAAGTCGCTGTATAGCTGATAAACAGTGGGTTACGGGGATATTGATAATACTGTTTTTGTTATAAAGTGAGTACAAAATACAAATTGCTAATTAAAATATGGTATTTATAGTATAAGAAAAAAGTTTATAGGTTATTGAAAAAACTTTAAGAGCAATAACCTATGATAATGGATTTTACAGAAATATTTTGTTACGTCGATGATTTTTTTCAAGAATTAGACAAGCATACAAATTCAATTACTAACCATAACAACAAATCTGGTCCTAAAAGTCGACTTAACAGAAGTGAGGTAATAACAATTATAATAGGCTACTGGCAGTCATCTTATGATTGTTTTAAGAATTATTATCTGAAGCAAATATGGATTTATCATCAAAGAGATTTTCAATTAGTAAGCTATAGTCAATTTATAAAAATAATAGGTCCACATTTACCACTATTAGTACTGATATTTAATTCTATTTTGGATCAGTGTGATGGCCTTTCTTTTGTAGATTCAAGTAGTATAGAGGTATGTAAGAGATACCGTATTTCAATGAATAAAGTGTTCGCCGGCATAGCAGCACGCAGTAAGACAACAAAAGGTTGGTTCTATGGACTTAAACTACATCTAATAATTAATAGAGCCGGTGGTATAGTTAAAGCATCTTTTAGCCCTGGCAATAAGGATGATAGAAAACAGCTGGAACTGATGATCAAAAATCTTTTTGGTAAAGTATTCGGAGATCGTGGTTATATTTCACAACAATTTTTAGAGCAAGGAATTTTTATGGTAACTAGGGTAAAGAAAAATATGAAAAATAAACTTATGTCTATGTTGGATAAAATATTATTGCTTAAAAGAGCATTAATAGAATCTGTGTTTAGTAAAATTAAACTATTGGGGAAGTTTGAGCATTCAAGGCATAGATCAGTTACAAATGCCTTTGTGCATATGGTTGCAGCACTGATAAATTATCAAATGTCTGATAATAAACCTTCTATTACATCTCTCTTGATATGCTAAATCCTATGCTATATTAATTCGAAACTCGCGTTAGTATATCACGAAGCAGAGCTTCGGGGAATTAAACCCTAAGAGATTAATTTGTTGTGTTTGCGGCTTGCTTCTTTTGCTCAAGTAAACTTTTTACTCTTCTATTTAATTCTTCTCTTCTTTTTTTGTAACAAATCTTGTTTTTGGTCAAATAATTATTAAATGGAGATAAGAAATGAACTTAAATCAAAAAATAATAAAGCCAAAATTAGGATTACTAGAACTCGCTAAGAGTCTTGGTAGCATATCATCAGCATGTAAAGCGATGTGATATAGTAGAGATAGTTATTACAGATTTAAAGAACTGTATGAAACTGGTGGTGAAGAAGCGTTGTATGAGATTAGCCGGAAGAAGCCAATAATAGCGAATAGAGTTGATCCAGCGATAGAGAAGGCAGTAATGGATATGGCAATAGAATATCCAGCATATGGACAGATTCGAGTATCAAATGAGCTTAAGAAGAGCGGTATACTTGTATCACCTGGAGGAGTGAGATCAATTTGGTTACGTAATGATTTAAACAATATCAATAAAAGGCTTAAAGCATTAGAAGCAAGGATGGCTCAGGATGGTATTGTACTTACTGAATCTCAGTTACAAGTACTAGAGAAACGACGTAGCGAAAAAGAAGCCCATGGCGAGATTGAGACACAGCATTCAGGTTATCTAGGATGCCAAGATACATATTATGTAGGAAATTTTAAGGGTATAGGTAAGGTTTATTCTCAGGTATTTATTGATAGCTATAGCAGAGTAGCTGATGCTAAACTATATATACTGGGGTCGTTGAAAGATAATTTTTGATAGTAAACGCGAGTTTCGTATTCATAAAGTCGCTGTATAGCTGATAAATACTGGGTTACGGTGGATATTGATAATACTGTTTTTGTTATAAAATGGGCTTAAAATGCATAAATTTTCAGCAATTTGTCTTTTTTGACTCCAATTATTACAGTATGAAACTTATCCAATCTCCCAAAAGCCTTAAAAAATCAGGATTGTGGCAAATTCCTTAACTATAATTTAGGCATCTTAATACGAAACTCGCGTTACAAAAGATAGAGCAAAGTTGTTTATACAAATTTCAAAACAAAAAAACACCAACAGAAAGACAGGGAATGAGTAAGAAAAAAGAGATCAAATTAAGAGTAAGCGAAGATTTGCATAATAGTCTAAAAGCGACTATGTCTAATTGTGGCGTATCAGTAAATAGAGGGGTAGTAGAGTTATTAAAACAACAAATAACCCTTACAGACAAACCGTTACTGACAGAGAAACAAAATAAAACTGTACAAAAGATTATAGAAAAAAGAATAAGACTTACCGAAGATGAAGCGCAAATACTTCAGCAATACGCACAAGAAAACGGATGGAAATTAACACAAGAAATAAGATATCGCGTAATAGGGAGCCTCAGCAAAAAAGGTAAAATAAGCGGTGAAGAGATGCGTGAAATAAGAGAGAATAGAAATGCAATTAATGCATTAGGGCGTAACATTAATAGAATAATTAGAGAGGGTCGCACAGTAGACCAAGAAGGCAAGAACGTATGCAAAGATTTACTAGGTCTTATACTAAAATTAAATAAGCAAATAGAGAAAATAATTCAAGAAAGTGAAGAACGATTTTTAGTTAATAAAAAGTCAAAATAGGCGGAAGTATAATGGGAGTATATGTAGAGAAAGAATGGAGGTATAGGAAAAGTAAAAATGCAAGTGAATCTGCATTTTCATATAAAATCAATCACTTTCATCTCTCAGATGAAAGTGATTGATTAAAATAGGCCACAAAAAGGAAAATTGCCAAAATATATTCTATGATGTCGGATTTGGCCTGCACTTGTCATGTTACATAAAATACACCTGTTCCGGAGTAAGATATTCCAATGACTGGTGCATTCTTGCTCTATTATAAAAATTTATTTGATATTTAAGATATTATGCATATAATGCACGCTTTATTAATTTATATGCTGAAAATCAATGAAAAATTTTATTCTTATCCTATTCAATAAGACATTTAATAGTGCTGACGTAGCAAAAGACAGAGTATTGCGATGTGACGATGAAATATACAATGACATAAAGGAGCATAGGGCAGAGTTGCATGAGGACCATAATTATCTCGATTCTTTTGTAGAAAAATCTTGTTCCCTGCTCACAAAGCAACATATCGATGCAATCCCATTTCCTAGAACCGTACTCATCTCAGATCAAAATGATATGGTTAATATGTTGAAACAGTACAATAATACAGATTTTGGGTATCAACACATAGCTTTTAATAATACAGCAGATGTATCATGCCATGGTAGTAGTGAATCGTGGTCTAATTGGATATCAAGTCAGCTGGAGAGCTTATATCACCATATTTGTACGGACACTGCGAATTACTGTCGTGCAAACCATCATCAAGAGATCTTATCCATATCTCAACAACTCATCTCAAGCATAGATCGCACTTTCTGTCATCATGATACTACTGATACTACGGCTAATCCTAGTATTAGTTTCGATGTTACAAATAACATCGATGTTACGAATAACTATTATAGCAACAATACTACTAGTGATGATGATTCAAATGGTGACATGTTTATTTATGGGGTTATTGCAGGAGCGGCAATCTTTTTAACCGGATATTGTACTCAGAAAATAATAGATTATGTACAAAGAAAATATTGTATACCGAATCCTAATGACAATACTGATCTACAAGAACTCACAGTTTTGACAGGCGCACAGGTAGTATTAGGCACTCCTAAAGATGCAATACAAATGCATAACGCAGAACACAGTATAGAAGAACCACTCTATGAGAATATAGACACTATGGGCAACACAGGAGCTATTTTAGATTAACGTAAGGACGGAACCGATATACTTGTTGGAAAAAGTATGAATTGGCATCATTTATAATAATTTTATTAATTACATAATCCATATTAATCCTATTAACTAAACAAAGAGAAATAATGAAATCCAAATTTTTTAGACACCTAAAATGCATATCACCAGAGGACGATTCAGATGCACAAGAGACCATGCAGAAAACAGAATTATCTCAAGATGAACTACAGCAAATAAATGTAGTATCTAGATTTTCAAAATTTAATCTTGTAACTCTTGCATCAGCGCAAAAACAACACTATAAGTTATCAGAAGATACCTGTGTACCTAATAATTTTCACCTTACACCCGATATATTGCGAAAGCAACTGAGCAATTTAAAGAAGACAGCGAAGCAAAGTATGGATCGCGATATGTCAAATGATCACAATACAGAATGTGATGAATTAGAGTCTCCTCAAGCTGTAGTCACAAAAGGAAATGATATATCCGAGATACCTATTGCTGAAGCGTTACCACAATCTAATAGAGATACTTATAGTGTTATGTGGCAAGAGGTTGATGCCATACTTGCATCTTGCTCCCATTTCTTAAATAATGATGAGCACACAGATTTGAGCGGCTTAGATAGCACTCATGGATTGGATGGGTGCTGAGACGGACGGTGTGAACCCAAATATTCTTAGGAGCGTTATATCTCTTGCTTCCGTTGTGAGAACGTTCATAGAACCATATCCGTCAAGTTAAGGAAATAAGCAAGACTTACGCTATGTTATGGCAAATATACTAAAACCCTTCGCGAAAAGGTATATTTTATAGTGAAGTTTTTGATAAAAACCCATGATTTAAGGGGTGGTTGTCAAACATAGCGTAAGTTTTGCTAATTGAGATAGCAAATGAGACCAGTGTATTGGATACACTCCAATCCTAGGCTCTGTACAAATAAGTGTGTGTGTGCCGTAGCAAAGCTATAGAAGAGATGGTGGTAGGTCCACCGAGATCGGTTATCGAGAGTTGGTCTCAAACTACCTTAAGCGGCTGTGGTTAAGAGCGATGGTCGTGAGCATTAAGGAAAATCAAAAAAAACTTTTTGGTGAAGTAAGGATTAGAGAGATGAATGAGAGTGAACTACTATAAGCGTCGTAAATGATAATAGTATCAAAACCTAGGGCTACACATTCTCTAGGGATAAGCTTATCGGCTACTCGGATGTTGGGTAAGCGGTACTCGGTGTATAGGTGGCATGAATCTAATCTAGGCTCTTTTATGGAACTGCGGGAACCAGTCGTACTGATGTAAAAGTAGAATATCAAGCAGGGTGACTGCAAGATAAAGAATACTAAAGCAGTGCACTGGGGCGGATCACTTTGTAGTAGTATTGAAGTTGTTGTAATGACGATGGAGCGAAGGAAGTGAATTAAACTGTCTAACTAATATTCAACTTTTTTTTAAAGGGATGAGATAGAGGTAATGACGAAACCATTTAAGATTTCGAAACTGTTAGTGTTGCAAGCATACAAGCTTATAAAAGCAAATGCTGGAGCTGCAGGAGTTGATCAACAAACGATAAAAGATTTTGAAGAAAACTTGAAAAAGAATTTATACAAGATCTGGAATCGTATGTCTTCAGGAAGTTATATGCCACAGCCTGTTAAAGCTGTAGCCATACCTAAGAGAAATAGAGATCAACGAATTTTAGGAGTGCCTACAGTAGAAGATAGAATAGCTCAGATGGTAGTAAAGTTAGAACTTGAACCAAAAATTGAACCTCACTTTTTAAAGGATTCATATGGATATCGTCCAAATAAATCAGCCTTAGAAGCTATAGAGGTAACAAGGCAGAGATGCTGGAAAAATAATTGGGTACTGGAGTTTGACATCAAGGGATTATTCGACAATATACAGCATGCACTTATCATGAGCGCATTGAAGAAACACAATAATAATAAATGGATAGAATTATACATAGGAAGATGGTTAAAAGCAGCAATGCAAAAATCAGATAGGAAAATAGTTACTAAGAGTTGTGGTGTACCTCAAGGAGGAGTAATTAGTCCAATGCTAAGTAATTTGTTCATGCATTATGCATTTGATAAATGGATGGAAAGAAATTATCCAAAAGTTGAATGGTGTCGATATGCAGATGATGGTCTTGTTCACTGTAAAACAGAAAATCAAGCGAAAGAAATATTATCTAAGCTAGTTGAAAGATTTATAGAGTGTGGCATTGAAATGAATTTAGAGAAGACAAAGATAATCTACTGTAAGGATAATAGACGGAAGGATAATTATCCAAGCATATCTTTTGACTTTCTTGGATACACTTTCAGACCTAGAACAGTAAAGAATAGTAAAGAGAATAGGATTTTTACTGGATTTAATCCAGCAATTAGCAAACAGTCTTGTAAAGAAATACGCCAAAAGATAAGAACCTACCAAATATATAAAAGAAGTGGATCAAGCTTAGAAGATATTGCTAGGGTATGTAACCCTAAACTAGTAGGTTGGATTAACTATTATGGTAAGTATGGTATATCAGAATTGGCATGGGTTTTACAACATTTTACTAAGATCTTAGTAAAATGGGCAATGAGAAAATATAAACGGTATACGAGGCATAAAATTAAAGCAATAAAGTATATCCAAAATATTGCGTTGCATAACCCAAATTTATTTGCACATTGGAAAATAGGGATAACAAGAGTGGTTGTTTAATGGAAGCCGTATAAGCTGAGAGGTTTACGTACGGTTTTGAGAGAGGCTAGGGGGAAGAAAATTCTACTGGCCTACTCACCAAATTTCTCAAAGGTTATATTAACAATAATATAATTTATCAGGAATAATATGAGTAACAGTAACCAAGAGAAGATAAAGCAAGCAGTAGATTTGCTAATAGATAAAGATACTGATTTAACGAGTTTTTTTGCCAAAGACGGGATATTAAAGCAGTTAACTAAAAATATATTTGAAAGGGCCTTAAAAGCTCAGATGGATGAGCATCTTGGCTATAACAAATATGGCAGGATAGAGACTGACAATAGTAGAAATGGTGTAGGCAAAAAAAGCCTAATTACTGAAGGTGGAGTATTGGAACTTGAAGTACCACGTGATAGAAATGCTGAATTTTCTCCTGTACTAATACCGAAACGTCAGACTAGGATTGATGGATTAGATCAGAAGATATTATCCTTATATGCTGAAGGGATGAGCCGCTCTGACATTAAGATTCAGATTCATGAGCTATATGGTGCAGAGATCAGTGAAAGCCTTATTAGTCGGGTTACCGATAATGTTATGGATGAGGTCAGGAGTTGGCAGAATAGGCCTCTGGAAGCCATATATGCTATAGTATATTTTGATGCACTTATAGTTAAAGTACGTCAAGATAAGAGAATTATCAATAAGGCGGTATATGTAGCTTTAGGTGTAGATTGAACAGGAAGGAAAGATATTTTAGGCTTGTGGATTAGCGAGAATGATGGTGCTAAATTTTGGTTAAATAATTTTACTGAAATGAAAAACAGGGGATTAAAAGATATCTTAATTGCTTGTAGCGATAATCTAACGGGCATGAGTGAGGCGATATCTGCAGTATATCCACAAACTGAGCATCAGCTGTGCATTGTACATCAAATCAGAAATAGTTTGTCATATGTAAGCTATAAAGATCGTAAAGAACTTTCAGCAGATTTGAAGCTAGTATATAGCTCTATCACTGAGGATGAAGCACTTACTGCCTTATCTGATTTTGATATGAAATGGGGCAAACAGTACCCACATATTGCAAAATCATGGCAAAATAATTGGCAGAATTTGATAATGTTTTTACAATACCCAGAGGTAATTAGGCGTATCATTTATACAACCAATGCGATTGAAGGATTAAATAGCCAATTACGCAAGGTGACTAATAACAAAAGGGTTTTTCCTAACGACGACTCTGTATTTAAGACTTTATACTTGACAATTGACTATATTACGCGAAAATGGACTATGCCTATCCAAAATTGGGGCGAGGCTATGGCTCACTTTTTGATAAAATTTGAGGGTCGAATTTAATGCCTATTTTAGAATTTCCACACTTATTTGGACAGAGCCTAGTAGTATCCACTACTACTTTCATCTATATTTCTTCTAATATATTGTATATTATATCGATTAGTAGACATCAGTCTACTAATAACGTTTTTACGATTTAGTGTACAGTAAATTAAGGTCTTTTTGCACTGTCTACTATATTATAATTTAGTAGACAGTTCACTTAATTCCATTGATACTACACAACATCAATCCTCTACTCACTCAGCTTGTAAAATCTAATTAACGCTGCTCCATTAATTTGACAAAAAAACGTTTTAGGAATAAGAAAATATTATGTGGGAAAGTAGTACACTTATAGAGCCTTCTAAAACTTCAATCCTAATTATTCTTTTAACGCGAGTTTCGTATTCAAAAAGTCGCTGTATAGCTGATAAACAGTGGGTTACGGGGATATTGATAATACTGTTTTTGTTATAAAGTGAGTACAAAATACAAATTGCTAATTAAAATATGGTATTTATAGTATAAGAAAAAAGTTTATAGGTTATTGAAAAAACTTTAAGAGCAATAACCTATGATAATGGATTTTACAGAAATATTTTGTTACGTCGATGATTTTTTTCAAGAATTAGACAAGCATACAAATTCAATTACTAACCATAACAACAAATCTGGTCCTAAAAGTCGACTTAACAGAAGTGAGGTAATAACAATTATAATAGGCTACTGGCAGTCATCTTATGATTGTTTTAAGAATTATTATCTGAAGCAAATATGGATTTATCATCAAAGAGATTTTCAATTAGTAAGCTATAGTCAATTTATAAAAATAATAGGTCCACATTTACCACTATTAGTACTGATATTCAATTCTATTTTGGATCAGTGTGATGGCCTTTCTTTTGTAGATTCAAGTAGTATAGAGGTATGTAAGAGATACCGTATTTCAATGAATAAAGTGTTCGCCGGCATAGCAGCACGCAGTAAGACAACAAAAGGTTGGTTCTATGGACTTAAACTACATCTAATAATTAATAGAGCCGGTGGTATAGTTAAAGCATCTTTTAGCCCTGGCAATAAGGATGATAGAAAACAGCTGGAACTGATGATCAAAAATCTTTTTGGTAAAGTATTCGGAGATCGTGGTTATATTTCACAACAATTATTTCAACAACTTTTAGAGCAAGGAATTTTTATGGTAACTAGGGTAAAGAAAAATATGAAAAATAAACTTATGTCTATGTTGGATAAAATATTATTGCTTAAAAGAGCATTAATAGAATCTGTGTTTAGTAAAATTAAACTATTGGGGAAGTTTGAGCATTCAAGGCATAGATCAGTTACAAATGCCTTTGTGCATATGGTTGCAGCACTGATAAATTATCAAATGTCTGATAATAAACCTTCTATTACATCTCTCTTGATATGCTAAATCCTATGCTATATTAATTCGAAACTCGCGTTAGTAAAATAAGAGGAAAGGAGGTAATAAATATTTTAAAAAAGAAATTCTGTTTAATATAGAGATAAATGTTATTCAATAGTGTAGTAATTTAATAGAGATTTGTTTACAGAGTTAGAATTTTTATTAATAAATTTCTTTAAGCCATTAAAGTTGTTAAAACCACTAATCGTTTTAAATTAAAACATATGGCATTCATAAATTCGGAGAATTGATTTTTGGCAATTCCTATATATCTAACCCGCTTATTATCTTTTGAAAATACCATCTCGAAAGGTGCTCTGATTTTCGTATAATATTTATCAAGGTCAAAATTCTTATCTTTCATATTATTTTTCTTTATTGCACAAAGATGGACTCCCTTTTTAGCTGCTGCATTCTTGGTAGAGATTGTACAATAACCTTTATCAACATATGTAGCACCAGAACTTGGCATAACATGCTTAAAACCTTTGCTATCGGTAACATTTGCAGGGGTAACTGCAACCTTATTGATCATGCCTGATTGAATATCAACACTCACATGTTTTTTATAACCATACCAAAATTTATTCCCTCCCTTACAGCCAATTTTGGCTTGTTTATCCTTTGCAACCTTAGGCAAAGTCTCATTATTCAATTTATCATATTTTTGTGCTCTTAGTTTATCACGTTCCTCCCAGAGATTAGCTTTTGAGATTAAATGAGAAGCATCTACAAAGGTAAATACTTCACCCATATAGCCTTGTACTCGTAGTTGATCGCGGAATTTTGTAAATATTTTTGATAGTAAATTAGTACCTATTTTTTTACGTATTTTACTAAATACACTATAATCAGGTGTCTTTTCTGTAAGAGCAAAATTACAAAACCATTTCGCCGCTGTGCTATCAGCTAAATAACGTTCTAATTCCCGATCAGATAAGTCTTCCATAAATTGTAGCAGCAAACATTTAAACAGCCTCTCTATACCATATCCTTTATAATTAGCTTCGCATTCTAATGCTAATAACTCAGCTTCAACTGCTTTGAATTTGAATAAACTTTTGAATTTACGATATTGATGATCCGCATTTACTAACTCATCTAAACTTACCATTAGCATTTGATACTCTGACATATAAACATATTTTTTATTTTTTTATTATACCTGCTACCCTCTCATCTCGCAACAGTCCCATACTGATAAAACAGCTTTAACTGCTGCTGATATGCTTAATGACCGCGTGTTACCATGGTATGAAACTCAAGGCATACCAATACTTCGTATTCTGACAGATTGTGGGTCAGAATATAAGGGAAATATAGAGCATCATGCTTTTGAATTATTTCTAAGTATCGAAGGTATAGAACATACTATTACTAAAGCATATTCTCCTCAAACAAATGGTATGTGTGAACGTTTTAATAAAACTATGAAACAAGAATTCTTTGATACAGCTATGCGGAAAAAGATCTACACTGATCTTGATGATTTACAATTAGATCTTGATATTTGGTTAGAGCATTTCAATAATGAGCGACCACATTCAGGAAAATATTGTTATGGTAAAACGCCTATGCAAACTTTTAAGGATAGTAAGAAATTAGCTATTGAAAAGAACAATGAAATCTTATATCTTGAATACTCATCTGACAGTCATAATTTATCAGATATTCAGATATAATTTTTATAGTGCCTGTAAGATCAAATCTTGACTTCTATAAATTATAAACTGTGGAGTAAAAATTTTTTTTGATGTATATGATAATGCTGCTTGTGAACTGGAGTTATAGTAAACTGATTTAAATGCATATAGCAAGTTGTTCATCGTTTCGCCTATTAGTATATGTTCTACTCTCACGCCTGTTACAAAATTCAACTAAGTTTACTATAGTGATAAGAAATACAAATATAAAAGTTTGGCTTATCCTGGCTCACGCAATCAAATCGGGGTTGTTACATGAATCGCTTATATCATTCTCACAGAAGTAGGGTAGTGTTAAGGAAAAATAAACTTTATTAGTATGTTTCCCGTCATTGCAAGAAGAATTACAAAGTAATTCGGCAAAGCAATCTAGTAAAATGCATAGCATTTTTTATTATTTTTCTAGATTGCTATGTCGCTTCGCTCCTCGCAATGACGATTTTAATAATATTACAATTTTACGCGAAAATATTATTATACTTCTGCGGGAAAGACATTGTACGTAATGCAATAAAAACGGATATTGCATAAAAAAGGTAAGTATTTAGCCTTTTATCACAGCTGCTACTTCATCGGCAAAGTTTTTTTCTTCCTGCTTTATACCCTCACCAAGTTCATATCTGATAAACTTAGTAACTTGGATTTCTGCACCAAGTTCTTTAGAAGCATTTTTGATTACTTCAGCAACAGTTAATTTATTATCAAATAAGAAATTTTGCTGTAATAGTACAACTTCAGCAAAGAATTTACGAATTCTTCCTTCAACCATTTTTTCGATGATATTGTCAGGCTTACCTTCTTCTTTTGATTTCTCAAAGAATACTTTTCTCTCTCGTTCTACAAGGGCTTGATCTAAACCAGAATCATCTATACTTTGTGGGTTATTTCCTGCCACGTGAACAGCGATTTGCTTAGCTAAAGCTTCTAATCTTGCTGTATCTTTTGCACTTGATTGTAGACCTACTAATACAGAAATTTTACCTAAGTTTGGTACAACTTCATTATGTACATAAGAGCCAATCGCTCCTTCGGATACTTTAAGTACTTCCATACGGCGTAGTGTTAAGTTTTCACCTATTGTAGCAATATTTTCTACAATGTCTTCTTCTACTGATTTGCCGTTTGGCATTTTAGCTGCTTTTAGTTCTTCTATATCTTTAACATTTATTGCAAGATTAGCAATATTTGTAACCAGACTTTGGAATTGCTCATTTCTTGCGACAAAATCGGTTTCAGAATTTATTTCAACAACAACTCCGGTTAATCCGTTAACTTTAGAAGCTGTTAAACCTTCAGCAGCAATACGTCCAGCTTTCTTTGCAGCAGCAGCAAGACCTTTTTTACGTAAAAAGTCAACAGCTTCTTCAAGATTGCCTTTAGTCTCGATTAAGGCTTTTTTACAATCCATCATTCCGGCACCAGTTTTTTCTCTGAGCTCTCTAACGTCACTAGCACTTATATTTACTTCACTCATATTTTACCTATCTCTATAATTAATTATACTTTTTAAAAAATTGCAATTTTGTCGGATGGCTTGGTTTTTCCGTCATTGCAAGAGAAAACTGTAAGTTTTGACGAAGCAATCCAGTTAAAAATACTATGAGCTAGCATTTTTTATTATTTTTTCTAGATTGCCACGCAAGTACTTTGGCTGCTCGCAATGATGATATATAACAATCCCAAGAATATTTAGTTTTTATCTTCATCAGCATCACTTAATGCTTGCTCAAATTCTGTATTTGCTTCTTCATTGATATTTTTTGTTTTAGAGAACTTTTTAGCTTGTTTTAATTTAGAAACATTTTTAGGAGCTAAATTTTTATCGCCATGTTCTTGGATACTACCTAAATCGACTCCTGAAGCTTTCATTGATTCTTCTAAACCTTGTAGTGCAGCATCAGCAAATAAACTACAATAAAACCTAATTGATCTTATTGCATCATCATTACCTGGAATTGGATAATCTATATGGTCAGGATTAGAATTAGTATCCACAACAGCCACGATAGGTATATTAAGCCTTACAGCTTCACTAATTGCAATATGTTCTTTATTAGTATCGATAATTACTATTAAATCTGGCTTAGAATGTAGCTCTCTGATTCCAGCAAGTGATAGAAGTAATTTATCTTTCTTGCGGTTCATATCAAGTATTTCTTTCTTAGTATAACCGATGCAAGCTTCTTCATTTTCTAAAGTTTGTTCTAATTTATTTAATTTTTCTATAGAACCTGAAATAGTTTTCCAGTTAGTTAGCATTCCGCCAAGCCATCTATGATTTACATAGTATTGTCCGCATTTTTCAGCATATTCTGCTATAATATTGCTTGCTTGTATTTTTGTACTTACAAATAATACTTTGCCATCATTTTTTACAGTTTCATATATTGCATTTAAAGCGACATTCATTAAAGATGCTGTTTGTCTTAAATCAATTATATGTACCTCATCACGCTCACCATATATATAAGGTGCCATTTTAGGATTCCAACGTGAAGTCTTATGACCAAAATGCACGCCGGCATCTAATAAATCTTTAACGCTAACTGGTGGTATTTTTGACATTTATTTCTCCTGAGTATTGTTAGTTTATACCTCCGTAAGATGTATACTAAGGTAGAATTTCAAAAATTGGCTGCGTCGACTTTGTAAGTTCTCTGGTACGAAACTATATTAAGTAGCTGCTTCCGTTCCCCGGCTTACATTCTCTTTGCTCTTTTTGAAATTGACCCTCGTCTACTTATTCACTATTTATTTTAATGAACTAACATTTATCTTACGTGTGAATTTGCTTAAAAATATAAGCCTACAAATTATATACCTATATTCCATAATTTACAAGCCCTTATTCTTTCCTCCATATAGTAGTGCCATCAGGCTTATCTTCTAAAATAATTTTTTCATTTAATAATTTATTACGAATTTGATCAGCTAATTGCCAATTTTTTTGCTTTTTTGCTTCTAAGCGTTCATTAATAAGATTACTTATATAATTTTTGTCTACATCTTTATTAAACCATTCATGAGGTGTTTCATTCATTAATCCAATAAAATTAGCACAAGCAATAAGATTAGAGGCATTAGATATCTTTTCTTCGTCGTTTGTAGCTGTAAAAATAGCTTTGGCATAGTCGTTAATTATTTTAATAGCAAGCGTACTATTCATATCGTCAAGTAGTGCTTCCATGAAATTATTTGGTAAGTGATCTATCCCCCGCATGTTTATATTTTGGACAGCTCTATACCAATAATCTAGAGTTTTTTTAGCATCTTCTATAGCCTTATTGTTATAATCAAGAGGACGCCTATAATGAGTACTTAATAAAAATAATCTCATTATCTCTCCTTTAATTTGTTTATCCATTAAATCCCTGACAGTAATAAAATTACCAAGAGATTTACTCATTTTTTCGCCGTTAACCGTTAAAAAACCATTATGAACCCAGTATTTTGCGTAATTGGAATCTGGAAATGCACATCTACTTTGTGCGATCTCGTTAGTATGATGCGGAAATATTAAATCAGCACCACCGCCATGAATATCAAAGTTTTTACCTAAATATTTATAGCTCATTGCTGAACACTCAATATGCCATCCGGGACGTCCTAGTCCCCATGGGCTTTTGAAGTTCATATTTGCATCTTCATCTGGTTTCGCTGGTTTCCATAAAACGAAATCCTGCGGATGCTTTTTAGTTTTACTATTTTCTACCCGCACACCCTCAAACATATCTTCTAATTTTCGGTTAGATAGTTCCGTATAATTAGGAGCTGATAAAACATCAAAATAAACATGATCATCTGCAATATATGCATGCCCAGATTTAATTAGCTTTTCTATTATTTCGATCATTACATCAATATGCTGTGTAGCCTTTGGTTCTATAGTAGGCGGTAAACAAAATAGATATTCCATATTCGTATGAAATTCTTTTGTAACTTTGTCTGTTAAATCATTAATGCTAATGCCTGAGGTTGCTGCTCTCTCAATTATCTTGTCATCTACATCGGTAATATTCCGTACATATTTTACAGATTTAGCTTCAAATATTTCTATAAGTATGCGGTAGAGTAAATCATATACTACCACCGATCTACTATTGCCTATATGTGGGTTATCATAAACAGTAGGTCCGCAGACATACATTTTTACATTAGTCTGATCTTGAGGTTTAAAAAGTTCTTTGTTTTGGGTGATGGTGCTAAATAAGTAAATTTGCATAAGGTTTGCCCTATTTATAAAAAATTAAATTTTATCTTATTGTGAGGCTTTTTAGCCATAGTATAACTGAAAAATCTAATAGTTAATAAGAATTAATAAATTTTGTTGACTCTAGTTAATGAAAATTATATAATGCCTCTCTTTAAATTAATATTAATGAGATAAACCTAGATGAGTCTAACATATAAACTAAAATCTAAATTGTTAAAATACTCTTTCATTGTTGCCATATCAATAAATTTATTGACAATTAATTCAGGAATATTATTGCTTACTTTGAATAATAAAGCAGAAGCTGGAACTCCACCGCCACCGCCACCGCCACCGCCACCGCCACCGCCACCGCCACCGCCATCGCCACCGCCACCACCACCACCGGTAACTCCAACGCCTACTATTGATCCTAAATCAGCAGCAAAAGATATTAAGGATGAATTAGGTGGAGAATTTAGTACAACAGATTTTTTTAGTAGCTTAAAAAGGAAAACTAAAAAGCAGACTAATAATTATGGTTTTAAACTTGGTGCTAAAGAAGAAACAAGGATCCTATTAAATCTACTTTTAGGAGATTTTTATGATGCTAAAAAACGCTTATCAGTAGTAAAAGATGTAGTAAACAATAAGAATTTATCATTTGATTCTAAAGTAGATTTACTAGAAAGAATAAACTCAGCTAAAGGAGTTTATACCAAAGGTGCTAATGGTGATATACAGGTAGATCCAATTTTTAATAGCTCTAGTAGTAACTCAACGTATATTTCTAATTTTAATCCAAATTATAAATATATAATTTTGTATAGTACGCCAACAGAGATTTTAGAAAAAGATCTCACCCATGAAATTATTGATATTATTAAAGGTTTTGAAAAAGATTCTAAAGGAAATTCTTATAGGAATTTTGATGCAACAAAACTTAAGCAAATAGAACAAGAAAGAGTTTATAATTTAATAAAATCAGAAGCTGAATCATTAATAAAATCAGCTTATGGTAATAATATAGAGTATAATGACTATTATAATAATAATATAAGTGATAATAGTTATAAAAAATATTTTACAAAATATGAAAAAGACGTAATAACTAAAGCTTTAGGTTATAAACGTGCCTATGAAGAAAAAACAGTATTATACAAGAGAGAGGTAGATAAACTAGATGGATCAACCTTAAATGTCGCAGAATACATTAAAAAATGTGAAGAAATACTTGAAAAAATTGGAGAAAGTAGTTGGGACAGTTATCAAGTTTCTAAACCTGGTAGTAACAGTAAAATAAATTATGAAGATTACGAAAAACTAGTGGTAAATGAAGCAAAAAAACGAGCTGTAATCGCAAGGTTTTTAATAGAAGATAATAATAAAATAAAAGGAAAAAGATTAAAAATAGTAAAAGAAGATGGTTCTGAAGAATATATAGATAATACAGAATTTAATTTAATAAGGGCTGAAAATAATTGGGATTTAACACCAGCAAATATACCACTTTCTCAAGTAATGAAAAATACAAATAATTTATCTGAAAATGAAAGAATCAAAGAATTATTAGCTCGAATTGAATTTTTAGAAAATAACATTAATAACTTAGATATACTTAATGAGCTTGAAGATGCAAAAAGACAATTAGATGAATTAAAAAGTAAAAAAATTACTGGATTATTTGCTTTAAATAATAATGGTGAAAATGCATCAATATCTTTTGATCAAAGTTTGATAGATATATTTAAAATTTTAAAAGAGATCCCAGATTTTGTTAATATAATAAGAACACATCCCGATTTATTTCCAACTATATTTAATGATCCTAATGTTCTAGCATTTCTAGAGAAATGTCCACCAGAAGATTATGAGAATATAATAATAGATCTAAGTTTATTAGATTCAAAATCTCAAAACCTAGAATCTTTAATTGTAAAAAAACAAATATCTGAAGAAGTTACTTTGCATAATCAAGTGGCTTCTATTACTAATAAACCTATTCATATGGGTATTCATGGTAGATTGTTGTTGCCTAATGCTGCGATTGCTGGTGGTGATGAAGAGGATGTAATAAACAGAGGAGTATGGATCAGTGGTTTATACGGAGTAAGCAATCAAAAAGCATGGAGAAGCATACCGAAATATAAAGGATGCACTAGCGGTGTAACTATCGGTATGGATACAGAGCTTAGTAACAGCTCTGACGTAATAGGTATGGCTTATTCAAGAATTGAGTCGCATTTTAAATATAATAAGAGGTTTGCTAAGACCGCACTTAATGGACATTTATTTAGTATCTATGGTTTAAAAGAATTACCGAAAAACTTTTCATTGCAAGCTATAGCATCTGTTGGTCATAATTATATTAAAAATAAAGCCACAACTGCTAATAATATTATTAGTAAATATCAAAATAATAACTTTAATTTTGAAGCATTATTAAATTACAAGTATCGTACAAATTATGATTTATACTTAATACCAAATATTGGATTAAAATACGATTATTCAAGAAGTAGTGGTTATAAAGGAAATAATTTTGTACAAAAATTAATGATTCAAAAGAAGTCAAATCGTCTATTAACAACTAGTTTAGGTGGTAAGGTAGAATTTAAATCGATAAAGATTTTAAATGATATAACGCTGATGCCAAGCTTGTATGGGAGTATAGAAAATCATTTTTATAATAAAGATACAAAAGTTAGTGCTAAGGCAATTTTAAATGATCAAATAATAAAAGAGAAGATTATTCTATCAAAACAGCCTAAATTTGGTTATAATATTGGAGGTAATGTCCTTTTGACGAAGAAGAATATAAATGTAATATTTGAGTATAATCATTATACCCATAAAAAATATAAAAGCCGTCAAGGGGTAGTGAAATTAAAAGTTAATTTGTAGAACAAATATAGATAAAGAGATAAGGCTTCATTCTCTTTATCTATTTGAATTTAAGTAAGTAATGTTAGTAATTACTTCTTGACAGTATAAAAGTATTACTTTATATTTTATCTATTATATAAGTCAAAGTTTGATAGGTTAAGCTTATGTCTCGTAAATGTGAACTCACTGGAGTGGGTGTTCTATATGGCAATAATGTATCGCATTCACAGCGTAAAACTAGAAGGCGTTTTGAGCCTAATTTAAGATCGGTTAAGTTTATAAGTGATATAACAACCGCAGAATATAGATTATCAGTTAGTGCTAGATGTATAAGTTCAGTTGAAAAAGCTGGCGGGTTTGATGCATATATGTTAAAAGCTAATAATGATGCTTTATCCACTACAGCTAAAGCTATTAAGAAAAAAATAATTCAGACTAAGGTGGCAAAATCATTATGAAAAATGGGATACATCCAGACTATAAAAAGTTTTTAATTAAGGTTGGAAGTGATGTTTTTAAAACAATGTCAACTCATCCTGCAGGTGAGATTTTAATGGATGTTGATTTCAGAAAACACCCAGCATGGAATAAAGATATTGGAAATGTAGTAAATCAGTCTAACAAAAGCGTTAGTGATTTTAATAAAAGATTCTCCGGTCTTTCTTTCGGTAGTCAAAAAAAAGAAGCTAGTTAAGATCGTCATTGCGAGGAGATGCATTGTAGAGGGTGGAGGCAATTTCAAAAATTCTGCTTTATGAGGCTACCACGCTTATTTCATTTGCGTAGTTTATGATGTTAGAGATTAGTTTGCTCTAATCATTTATGTCATCAATCTTTGTTTACAACATTAATAAACAAAGTAATCAATTTTCTATTATTGCGGGGTGGAGCAGCTCGGTAGCTCGTCAGGCTCATAACCTGAAGGTCGTTGGTTCAAATCCAGCCCCCGCTACCATATTTTTATTTCAATTTTTTTATTGTTACCTTGTGGTAAAATTGTTGTGTAGAACGGGTTGGCTTTGCCCGCCTAGATCATTTTCCCCTGTCATCCCGTGATTTATGAACTAGATCCAATTAAAAATACTAATAAAATCAGTATTTTTTATTATTTTTTGGATCTAGTTTCTAAGTCACAGGAGGCATTGTTGCGTGGATCAAAAAAGTCCTGGATGTCATTCCTGCGAAAGCAGGAATCTAGTATAAAGCGAGATAACCTAAGCTTTTAATTTTAAAAATTTGCTGTATTTATGCTTTTTTTCCTGGATTCCTGCTTTCGTAGGAATGACATCGGAATCACGCAGGCAATGCCGCCACAGGATGACAACGACTACGTTTTTCAATCTACGCAAGCAAGCCTTAAGTCGGAATGACATAGAATAATAATTGCCCGATACTATTGGCAATCTTATGGAGTAATACAACATTCTTAAGATTGCTTCGTTGAAACTTACAGTTTCTTTTCGCAATGACGGAGAAACTGATCCGCGCCGGCAATCGTGCTACAGGATAACACAGGACATATAATATAGGTTGCAAAATTATGATTGATGAAAAAGTAATTAATAAAAAAGTAGTAGGTAATAATAAGCTTTTTCGTCATCAAGCCAAATTTGTAGCTGGTGCTATGGATATAAAGCAACTTCCTAATTTTGCGTTGCCACAAGTCGCTTTTGTCGGTAAATCGAATGTTGGTAAATCAAGCTTAATAAATACTATATGTAATAACAAAAACCTTGCTAAAGTTTCTAATACCCCGGGGCGTACTAGGCAAATTAATTTTTTTAATCTTGTAGATAAACTTATAATAGTTGACCTACCAGGTTATGGTTTTGCAGAAGTTCCAAATCAAGTTAAAGAGCAGTGGGAAATATTAATTAATCATTACTTACGCAATAGTGACAATCTAAAATTAGTTAACTTATTGATAGATTCAAGAAGGGGAATTAAGGAAAACGATAAAAAAGTAGCAGAGTTATTACTTGCAAATCAGCGAGATTTTCAAATTATTTTTACAAAATCTGATAAAGCTACGGATCGTAAAAACCTTAACCTAGAAGCACAGAATTTTCTTGCAACTTTAAACTACTCATGTAATCTTATTTATGTAAGTAGTAGGAGTAAAGAAGGTGCAAGAGAACTTAAAACTAGTTTGGCAAAATGCATCAAACTTGAAAAGTAAAGAAATAGATAATATTTCTGAATTAGGCGACATTACTATAATTAGGGATATAATCACATGTAGTAATGAGCTTAGAAATCAAGCGATAGTTCTAAAGTTACCAATCAATATTATTATTAATGAGAAGTTATTTGCCTCTTTTATAGAATCTATCAAACTGCTTGAGATGTGCGGTGCTAAAATCTATATAATACATGACCAGATAGATTTAGGAAATCTATCTTTAATATCACAATTAGATAAAAATTTCAGTAAAAAATTTAATAAAGTAAGTGAAAATAGTTCCGTAGATAATCCTATTATTATGGAAATATTATCAAATTATGTCAACAGGCTTATAGTGACAAAACTTAATAATAAAGGTTGTTATGCGGTTGGTATTTCAGGGAAAGATGCAAATTTACTACAAGCAAGAAAATCAAAATTATCAAATAGAAGAGTTGCAAATCGTGACGTTATAGATATTGGCTTTGTAAGCGAGCCTATTATAGTTAATCCAGAAATTCTATTAAATTTTGAAGATAGTAATATTATACCTGTGATAACTCCTTTCGCTAATGATGACCAAGAAAAGACCCATTTACTAAATGTTAATTTAACTGCTGCAACAATTGCTGTTACTTTAGGAGCAGAACATCTAATATTTCCATATGAAATGTCCCAGATATTTAGAGGATTTCAGTATAATATGAAAATACAAAATGCTAATTTATTAAAATCAATGCTAAATGATAGTAATCACTATTTAGAAGAAGAATTAATTAAAATAGCAATTAAGGTGATTGAAAGTATAGGTAATAATGTACATTTTGTTAATAGTAAAATACCAAACTCAATATTATTAACTATGTTTGCAAATAAAAATATAAATTTATATTAATAATTTTTAAGTTTATGTTTATTATTGAATAAAAAATATAAAAGAGGAAAAGTATATGGCAGGAACATTAGCAACCGATCTTTTATTTGTAGGGCTAACTAGACCGCCCATGATATTCGGTGTGAGTATTAAATTTGCGGCGTTAAATATGATCATGACTATGATAGTATTTATTTGGAATAACGGCATTATGATTTTATTCATTGCAGCAGGTCTACATTTAATAGCCTATATTATATGCTTTAAAGAGCCACGATTTATAGAATTATATTTAAATAAGATGTCAAGAACTAGCCAATGTCCTAATAAATTTTATTATGGGGCAAATTCATACGGAATTTGAATTTGATGGCATTTCGTAGTTTGTCTACAGAGTCTAGATTTTATTGTCACCCCGTGACTTGATCAAGGGATCTTATGTTATAGATTCCGTCTTAAGATACCACAGGTACAAGCCACAGTATGACATCATAAGAACCAAAAATCAAAATAGTTAAATTAGGTTATGTAATGAAGTTATTTAGAACTAGAGCCGCTAAAGAATTAAGGTCTAAACAAGATAGACCTACTTCACATTTTATCCCTTATAAATGTCATTGGGATAGTAATACCATTTTAACTAAAGATAATTCGCTTTTACAAGTTATTAAAATAAACGGCTTTTCTTTTGAAACAGCCGATGATGAAGATTTAGATATTAAAAAGAATATACGGAATGCCTTACTTAAAAACATGGCTTCAGGAAATATTGTGGTATATTTCCATACTATCAGAAGACGTAAAGCAGTAATATTTGATGACACAGAATTTACTTATGATCCTACTGTAAAAGTACCAAATAATTTTATTACGTATCTCGGAGCAGAATGGCGTAAAAAACACGCAGGGGCTAGATCATTTTTTAATGAATTATATGTCAGTATTTTATACAAGCCTGATACTGGTGGTGCTGCTATAGTTGAGTATTTTTTAAAGAAGCTTAGACAAAAATCTAATAAAAATGCTTGGGAAAATGACATGAAAGAGATGAAAGACAATCTCCAAGAAATATCAAACAGAATAGTTAATACATTTAGAAGTTATGGGGCTAGGATTCTTGGAGTTCGTAAAACTCCTACAGGTAATTATTGTGAAATGCTAGAATTTCTCTCATCTTTGGTTAATTGCGGCGACTCACCAGGTCCAGTAGCAGTACCGCGTGGTACTATTGATGAATATTTACCAACACATCGCTTGTTTTTTGAGTCTCGTACTATTGAGACAAGAAGTTCGATTGGAACTAAATATGCTGGAATAATAAGTATTCTTGAATATGGACCTAATACTTCTGCAGGGATTTTTGATGGATTTTTGCAAATGCCATTTGAGTTTGTGATGACTCAAAGTTTTATATTTGCTAACAGAACCGTAGCAATTGGTAAAATGCAATTACAGCAAAATAGAATGATACAGGCAGGTGATAAGGCTACTTCACAAATTGCTGAAATATCAACAGCACTTGATATGGCAACTAGTGGTGATATTGGTTTTGGAGAACATCATCTATCACTTTTATGTTCTGCAAATAGTATTAAAGCTTTAGAAGATATATTATCAATGGCATCTGTTGAACTTTCTAATTCAGGAATTCAGCCTGTTAGAGAAAAAATTAACATGGAACCTAGCTATTGGGGACAGCTTCCAGGAAATATGGAGTATATAGTTCGTACATCCACTATAAATACCCTTAATATGGCTAGTTTTGCCTCTCAACATAACTATCCTATTGGAAAAGTGCGAGATAACCATTGGGGCGAATATGTCACAGTGCTCGATACAACTTCAGGTACTCCGTTCTATTTTAATTTCCATGTAAGAGATGTTGGGCATACTTTAATCATAGGTCCGACTGGTGCCGGTAAAACTGTTCTTATGAATTTCTTATGTGCTGAAGCACAAAAATTCAAACCACGTATGTTCTTTTTTGATAAAGATCGTGGTGCTGAAATATTTATCAGAGCTTTAAACGGTGTTTATACAATTATAGATCCAGGTTTAAAATGTAACTTTAACCCATTGCAGCTTGAAGACACTAGTGAAAATAGAACGTTTATTTTAGAATGGTTAAGGGTTCTTGTAACTTCTAATGGTGAGAGTATAACAGCACAAGATAATAAGATATTATCGCAAGCAGTGAGTGGTAATTTTAGGCTGGAGAAAAAAGATAGACGGCTTAGTAATGTAGTAGCGTTTCTTGGCATCGATACACCAGATAGTATAGCAAGTAGAATTGCGATGTGGGTTGGAAATGGCTCTCACGCTAAAGTATTCGATAACGAAATAGATGATATTGATTTGCAAAAAGCTAGGGTATTTGGTTTTGATATGACTGAATTACTTAAAGACCCAACAAGCCTTGCTCCGGTGTTGTTGTATATTTTTCATCGTATAAATATTTCTTTGGATGGACAAAAAACTATGATAGTACTTGATGAGGCTTGGGCTTTAATTGATAATCCAGTATTTGCTCCTAAAATCAAAGATTGGTTAAAAGTGTTGAGAAAACTAAATACTTTTGTTATATTTGCTACTCAAAGCGTAGAAGATGCAGCAAAAAGTAGAATTAGTGATACGTTAATTCAGCAGACGGCTACGCAAATCTTCCTGCCTAACCTTAAAGCTACCGATATTTATCGTAGTGCTTTTATGTTAAGTCAGAGAGAATATGTTTTAATTAAAACTACCGATCCTACAACACGTTACTTTTTAATAAAACAAGGAGTAGATGCAGTAGTTGCTAAAGTAAATTTAGACGGTATGAATAATATAATTAGTGTTTTATCGGGTAGAGTGGAAACTGTTATACTACTCGATCAAATTAGAGAAAAATACGGGAATGATCCGGAAAAATGGTTGCCTATATTCTATGAAGCAGTTAAGACATTGTAGATTTAATGTATTATGGTTACTTGTTGTTGTAAGCCTAAAAAATCGTCATTGCGAGCGACTAAAAGGAGCGTGGCAATCCAGAAGAAATAATAAAAAAATGCTAAAATTAGAATTTTTTACTGGATTGCTTCGTCAAAATTTTCAATTTTTCCTCGCAATGACGTTTATCACATACGAGGGCAAGTAATTAGCCATGAAATTATTTCCTTGTACTTTACTTAAAATTCTAATAGTCAGTTTTATCCTCAATTTTGGAATTACAAGCAAATCATATGCCGATGATACCCTTGATACTATCGTCAATACACTACAAAATTTAACCTGTGAAACACAAGGAGTCGGCGACTTATTACGTACCGAATTTTCTCAAACCTGTATTGTCGCTCCATTTTTTACTTTTGCTATAATGAATCTTGTATCTCCTGTTTTATACATGAATACATTTTTAAAGCTTAGAATAAATGATAATGAATTATTTGGTACACAATTCCCAGGAGGGCAATGTACGCGTGAAAACAGAGCTGACCCCAATGATCTTAAATTAACTTTTAGTTTATGTAGTAATTTAAAACTTGCAGGGGTAAGAGCAAAAGCAGTTGTAGATTCAGCACTTGCCATTGCTAAGGCTGTATTAACCGGCACTGATCCATGGGATGATATAAAGGAAGCTTGGAAAAACAATAAAGCAGATTATTATAATACATATACCCAAAAGCCCGAAGATAGTGGTACAATGTGGGATTTAGGAGTGCCGATTTTTTGGAAAGTTGTTCAAGATAATGATCGTATATGCGTTGGGACATATGGTTTTACGGGTGTAGTACCAGTAGGATGTAAATATATAAAAGAGCCATTTCCAAAATCTATGTATAATAGCTTTATGGATGTAAACGATACAAATTTTATTGACGATCCCAATAATAAAGCTGTTGATCCTTTAGCGTTAGTTTCTTGTAGTGCAGCAGGTGGAGGATGCTATCAAAAAGCTTATAATGCTTCAAGAACTGCGGTAGTTATGACTTCTCCGCTTATAGAATGCATAAGACAAATGATCGCAAGGTTATTAATTAGTCAAGATGTGTGTAGCTTTGATGATGTAAACTCAGTAGTTAATTCAGCTTCAAGGAAGACTAGTGCTTTATTCCAGTTCCAGGTAGGAATGTATAGAATAGTTACGGCTTTCTTAACTTTATATGTTATGCTTTTTGGTGCTAAGATACTTCTTTCAGGTCAAGTTCCACCAAAAAATGAGTATATAAACTTTATATTGAAAATAATATTTGTAACTTATTTTTCAATAGGGTTGAACATAACACCCGGTAGTACTTCCCCTTATGATCGTATGGATGGGATGATTCAATGGGCATTTCCTTTCTTGCTTAATGGTATAAACGGATTAGCAAGTTGGGTTATGAATGCTGCACCATCTGGGCTATGTAAATTTAATGGTCCGGATATTTCATATGATAATAGTGTTGCATATATTGCCTTATGGGACGCATTAGATTGTCGTGTAGCCCATTATTTGGGGTTAGATATGTTGTCTACGCTATTAGTAGAAAATACTTATAAAAGCCATAATTTTGCAAATTTTGACTTTTTTAGCTTTAGTGCTCCTCCATATATCTACTTACTAATACCCGCTATAATATCTGGTAATATGATGTTAGTATCACTAGCTCTTGCCTATCCGTTGCTTGTGATCTCAGTTGCTGCCTTTATGGTTAATGCCACTGTTATGTGTATGGTATCTATAGTAATACTTGGTATTTTAGCACCTCTTTTCGTGCCAATGTTTTTATTTGACTATACACGAGGTTATTTTGATAGTTGGGTTAAGCTAATGATTTCATTTTTGCTTCAGCCTATGGTAGTAGTTACTTTTATGATTACTATGTTTGCGGTTTATGATTTTGGTTTTTATGGAAAATGCCAATATGAAAGTAAATTGATCCATAATAGTGTGGAAAGTGCCCTACAAGGACAAACTTTTAAAAGGGATGTTTTAGTATTTTTTGTTGATAATGATTGGACTAAATATAGTAAGGATGACGCAGCTAGTTGTCAAAATAGCTTAGGCTATATGTTAAATAATCCGATTTCAACAGCTTTTAACTTTGCCAAAGACAGTGTAGAACAAATAGTAGGAAGTAAGCCGAATGAGACTTGTGATCCAAAGGCAGCAGATGCAGATACTAAATGTAATCCAAAGCCAGGAGATAGTAGTACAAGTAGTTTCCTTTCTAAATTCCAGTTTTTATCAGGAGTAATTTTAGGTCCTGGAATGTTCTTTGTTTCTCCTAAGGTACTTTTTGAGAAGATTAAAGATATTTTACTTGCTCTAGTTACAGCCTGTTTTACCTTATATTTAATGTATAATTTTAGTAGTCAGTTAGCTAATTTTGCAGCAGATATGACGGAAGGGGTAGCTCTTAGCAGTGTTGCCATAAAACCACAAGCGATATTTAAAGCCGCAATGGCAGGGCTTGCTGCTGCAGGTGCTGCAACCAAAGGTCTTGACCAATTCGCTACCAAAGGTGGTGGCGGTGGTGATTTACTCAGCACTAAAGGTGGAAGAGCCGGTGATTTAGTAAAAGGTAGCGGCGGGGGCGGTGGTAGTGAAGGAGGTGATTCTTTCACATCAGGTGGTCTTATAGAACCTTCTAGTACGGCTGCAACTCCATCTTCTGCACTAAGTTCTGTTGGTAAAAGTGTAGGCGGCACAGCAGCACCAAGTAGTGCTTCTGAAGAAATGCTTGATACTAGCTTTAGTAATAGAAAACCTATAGAAGCACCTGTGTCTCAACCAACGACAGTTTCAACGCAAATTGATACTGCTATTAAAACTGAGCCACCGAAAGTAAGTGCAGCAGAAGTTGTAAGAAGTACTGCCGAAGATAAGTTTGAAGATTTATCAGGTAAGCTTAATGTTACAAAAGAAATTAAAGAAGCTGTAACTGAATCTCAAAAAGAAGAACAAAAAGAACCAAGAGTAAAACATACTGCTGAGGTAGAACCGGAACTTAATCTAGATGAAAATCTTGGAGTTACACGTACTATCAGAGGGCTCGATAAGGATAGAAAATTTACCGAACAAGAAAGTCATGAGTTAAAGATAGGTGAGGCAGGATACGTAAAGCAAGAGATGAGAAATGCTCAAATTCGTGATAGAAGAGCAGCGTTTGAGAAAGAAACGGAAGAGTTATATCGTAGTGGGGGAGGTAGAGCAAAAGATAAAGCGACCGAGCGAAATGATGGAACGATTGAAAATAGAAGCAAGAAAATAGATAGCGGTTCCGATGAAAATCCTTAATATTATAAAAATTATTATTGTCGTTTGTTTGGAAGGTTTTGCTTTAACTAGTTTTGCCGGCTTTGGAGATTCTTGTGCCTCGTTGCCGACTACTACAGATGGGTATTTAGAATCTGATACGGCGTATGGTTACATAATTCGTAGTATTGATATGAAAGCAACCGGAGGGAATTGTGATGCAAGCAAGCCGGGTATAACTTTTTGCTTTAAGAATAAAGATGGCAGTAGTGATCCTTGTACTATGTATACTTTAAATCAAGGTGATTCTAAAAAAATTAGCGATTTAAGCAAAGATAATAATCCCGATCTTGGTGCAAATCCTATATTAAAAAATATAATCTTAACAGTTCAAACATGGCAAAATGACATATGTTTGCTTATGCCAACGTCAAGAGGACCAATGCCGGTGGCATGTAAAGCATTAAGTAACACTCCACCTACTCCTCCCCCTGATGATCCTAGCTGTAGTAATATAGGGCAAAGTTGCTATACTGGAGCAAATTATAGTCAATCATTAATTAACTTTTCCGGTCTTGCTGTCCAGTGTTTAAAAGAAACTCTTGATAAAATATTTTTTGTGGGAAATAATTGCGGTTCACAAGATCAAAGTTCTGAAATAATTAATCTTACTGCTTTTCCTACCTTTCAAGGATATTTAAAAAATGCTATTGGATCTGCCCTGATTCTGTACGTAATGTTTTTTGCATTTAATATGGTGCTTAATAAAGAATATGGCAATCCAGATAAAATAGCCCTTTTTATAATAAAACTTTTATTTGTTACTTATTTTTCTATAGGGCTTGGTCCTCTAAATTTTAGTAGCGGTCAGCCAACTCAAGAGAATGGTATGTTAAAATACGGACTACCTCTTTTAACGGGAATAGCACCGGAATTTGCACAAATTATTTTTAATGCTGCGGGTTCAAAAGGATTATGTGTATTTGATACTTCAAAATACCAAAGTGGTTATCAATTTTATGCTTTATGGGATTCTATAGATTGTCGTATAGGTTATTATCTTGGTTTAGATTTACTTTATAATGTAGATAAAAACGATATATTGAAAAGTTTTGCACGTGGTGATGGTGGTAATAGTAGCGGCAGTATATCTATTCCAAATCTTGGAGATCCTGATAAAAATAGCCCAAATGCTTTAACTTCAGTAGGGTCTTTAAGGTTCTTTACTGTTATGTTTGGTTTCTTCATGGCAGGAAACGTCATTATTCTTATAAGTGGTTTAGTATTTGCAGTAATATTCCTTTCTATACTTTTATATTTTATCACGCATTATTTAGTTTGTATGATTACTATTTATGTAATGACATATGTTTCACCAATATTTATCCCTATGATGTTATTTAATCGTACAAAAGGTTATTTCGATGGATGGCTAAAAGTATCTTTATCATGTGCATTACAACCAGCTATAGTAGCAGGCTTTATAGCGTTATTAATTACCATGTATGATTCGGCAATATTTAAAAATTGTGAGTTCCTAAGGTATGATTACGAAAAAAATAATATAAAATTTAGTACTTTTGAGCTGAGATTGCCAGCTAATGGTGCAGCGGTATGTGAAGAAAGCTTTGGATATAAAATGCTAAATTATTATGCTGGTAAAGGTTGGGAAGAGCATTTAGTCATACTTTTCCCTATAAAATCAATTGCTAAAGATGTTGTGTCTATTCTTGCAGAGTTGTTGTGCGTTTTGGTATTTTCAGTGATTTTCTATTATTTCTCTAAATCGATAAGTCAGTTTGCTGCTGATTTAACTAATGGTCCAAAAATGGATGCGGTAACGGCAAGTCCAACTAAAATTGTTGATTTAGTAAAGCAAGGAGCAGCTTTTATTAAGGATGCCGCACAAGCAACGCAAGGTAAACCTCCGAGCGGTGGTGATATGCCAGGCGATGGAGGAAGTAAACGTTCAGAAGGACAAAAAAATGATGATTCATTTATCTCAAGCGGAGGAAATAGCAGCGGCGATTCACTATCATCGGGTGGAGGTAAATAAGGTAATATGCAAAGTAACTTAATAAAAGTTTTAGGTGTGCTTGCTATAGTAGCAACCCTTGTTTGCTTCGTTTTTGCAGCACTTGGAATGATAGGAGCAGTAAGTGTTGGTAATGGTTGTTATATGAGGTATGCTCCAGGTGGTAAAGGTGGTTCAGATTCTATAACTAGTACAATTACTCTTAATGCTAATGCTAATTATGTTAATACCTCTACAATGTTACCAGATGGTACTATGCAGCTTACTCCTGATCCTGCTCATTATGGTGAGTGGTTAAATACCCAAGTAGAAGTAATAGATAAGCAAGCAGTATCATTGCAAGTAGTTGGTCAGATTAGTTTATGTCTTGCTTATGTGCCAAAAGATAATTTGCAATTTACTGAAAGTACAAGACCAGGCAAGTCTAATTTGGACGATAATGGCAAGATGATTCCTATTCCTCGTGTTACAGACGTTAATAAACCGCCGCTTTCCTTGATAATGGACGCAAAAAATAATGAGTGGCGTAATATTACTGAAATGTATGCTAATGATAGAATATTAGTTTCGGTGACGCCTAAATATTCTCCTGGTGCAGATGGAACAGCAGGGGTTATGGATGCTTTTAAAGGCACTAACGTTACGGCTGATTGTTCACAAGGTAAAACTGCTTATGATCCGATTTGTGGAAGATACTCTATTTACTCAGGACCATATGTAAATGCTTGTGAATTAAAGCAAAATTATTGGCAAGGTAATAAAAAGCAAAAATGTCCAAATGGTTGCGTTTGGGGAACGATAGACTGGTGTTATACGGCTCCCATAGCTGTGTGTACTTACTATTATGTATGCGATTCTCTGCCTGCTTGGATAAATAATTATGGAACAATGCCTGAACCTTATAAGGATGATGGCACTTTTACTTTTAGTTGGGCAAGTAATACTGGGGGTATATTTATTGATTATACTAATCTTCAATGTTCTAATAATGCTAATATTCCACCAAATGGTAAATGTCCTGATAGTGTAGATAATCGTAGTCCTAAGGATAAAGATTATATAGGTGGATCTGGATGTACTTCAGGCGTATGTAATGTAGGGGAATTTCAGTCACAACGAAGATTTTGGTATACGTCAGATGGTAATGGTAGTAAAGGACCAACAGGCTTAATATGGCAAATAAGTAATACGAGTAACGTAGATTCAACCCTACTTTCTGAACTACAATTTGCTGAATTTGTAACAGCTTCAGATCAGCCTACCGAATATGGTAATGAATATAAAGTAATATATAATATACCATTTAATAGTAATATTGATAAAGGCTATTTACAATATAGGCTCTGGTGTCCAACTTCTCAGAATGCAAGTAAAAATACTGGTGGTTATGTTATGAACATCAAACAAACTAAATGCTATAGAGAAAATGGCAATAGTATAACTGATGTTTTTACTAATCGTGGTCAGGTACAATATTTAGTAATACCAAGTGCAGAAAATCCAAATACCAGCGGTAAGAATTATTCGCCTGGAGCTGCTATAGTAGATAGTGATGGTAAAGCTAATTTTAATGCAGCTGGTGAAGGATATCTATGGATGAAAGTCCTAAACGATCCGAATGATTATAAAGATAGTGAGGGTAGTTATAAAGTACATTTTTCAACTTCTCAGCAAGTAGGAAGCTTTACTATTAAAGTAATGAACCCTTTACTGCAATTATTTAAAGGTAAAGTTAAAGGAGCTACTGAATCTATTTTCCAAAATATAGTATGTTATGGAAGAAATGGAGATACTTCTTCTTGTACCAACTTTTTTAATTATATTAAAGCACTTCTAATTCTTTATGTTATGGTTTACGGGGCAATGTTCTTACTAGGCTTTACAAAAATAAACCAAAAAGATTTAGTAGTGAGAATAGTAAAAATAGGTATTGTTAGTGGACTTATGAATGGTAATACGTTTGAGTTTTTTAATAATTATCTATTTGATACTATTGCTAACTTTTCCGATGAAATTATTTCTAATATGAGCGGATATAGCTTATTTACTGCCACTAATACTGTTTCAAATCCTTTCATGTTTTTAGATGCAGTAATGAGTAGAATATTGTTTAGTCAAACATTTATGGCACAGTTACTTGCGTTACTATCTTTAGGTCTTAGCGGTATTATATATTTTATCATTACTGTTATTGCAGTAATGATTGTAATTATAACGGCATTTAGAGCAGCTGCTGTTTATATTATGGCATTTATGGCAACTTGTATACTAATTGGTATAGCACCTATATTTATTAGCTTCTTATTATTTGATTTTACCAGGTATTTATTTGATAATTGGGTTAGATTCACAATTAGATATATGATTGAGCCGGTAATTTTAATGGCAGGTATTATCGTGCTGACTCAATTGTTTACGATATATTTAGATTTTGTGTTAGGTTATAGCGTTTGCTGGAAATGTGCATTACCTATAAAAATTCCGTTTATCGGTACTATTTTACCGGTTGCATTACTTAATGTACCAATCTTTTGTATAAACTGGTTTGCACCTTGGGGCATGGATTATATGTCCGGTATGATGGGTGTGAATATGCAAAATATAGTTGCATTAGTTATTATAGCTTATGGTATGTATGGTTATGTTGATTTTTCTGGTAATATGGTGGCAAAACTAACAAGTGCTGCTGGTCCTTCAGCTACTAGTATGGGTGGTGCAATGTCAGGTGCCGTAGAACAAGGAGCGTTGAGCCAAGTAGGTATGGATAAAAATACAAGAGAAGGTATTACCGGTAGAGCCAAAGGACGGTTAAAGCAACGTAATGAAACTTTAAAGCAAGCTGAGAAAACTAGAAAAAACGCACCAAAAGAAGTGACGCCTAAAGCGGAAATACCGAAATAAAAAATTATGAAAATTATTAAGAGTTTAATTTTATTAGTTTTGTTTGTGGCATCGCCTGCCAAAGGTGATGATTTTGCTTGGATGTCAAGTGGACTTAGCGGTCTTAAAAATATATTTGGTTGTTTAGAAGTACCTAAATTTACAAGTTTCCAAGAGGGTAAAATAGGTATTAGTTTATCGACTGCTGGAAATTGGCAATCAACAGGTAATACAGTTGAAAAAGGTAAGCTGCTTAAGATTAAGTGGTCTACTGCAGGTCTTACCCCAGAGCCCCGAAAATATTTAGTATTATATAGAATTGATCCAAGGTTTAGTGTTCCGCAAGTCTTTATAAAAACTTATAATTATAAAAACTCACAATTTGAAGTTGTAGGATTCCCAGGTTTTAGTACAGCAAATGATGGTGTTATACCTCCTGATAAAAACCTTGATGCATTATCATTTACTAAAATGAATAATTATGTTAACTACTTCAATTATGCTAATGGTAATCCAAAAATCCAGGTTAATGCCGGTGATATAGTAAATATTAGCCTAGCTGATAAAGATGATTTTTTTAATCCAAGTACACCAAAAACTCCAAGTACCTTAGATAATATACTAGCTAAAGAACTCGATAGTTCTGTATTTGCTGCTTCTGCTCTTTATACTGAAAGTAATCTAGGTAATTTTGAAAATAGGATAATTTACTCAAGTGCAGAGCAAGTTTGTAATATTATAGATGCTCAAAGAGCAACTTTATGTACTGGTACAGGTTCGGCTACAAAATATACTAATGTTAGTAATGGTGCATTAGTTGGTAAGCCAATGGCTGTAAGAGCATTACAAAATTTTATGAGCATAATTAACTCTTGCCCTGCTAATTCTAATTTAAATGCTAGCCCTGCTTGTTATTATGATCAAGGTAGAGGAATGGTTATTAAAATAGGTGGACAAGTTATTAAAAATCGTGATCAAAGCTTTGTTAATAATGATAATACCCAGAATGGTTTTATGTATTATCAAGCAACTAGTGGTGGTGCTATGGATTTTAGTAGTGATTGGCAGTCTGCCGGTATGTTTAATAATTCTTTTTCAATGAGTGATTGGAGTAGAAATTTTTCTAATTATAATGATTTTGCAACTTATATAACTAAAGGTAATTGGGCAACTAATTTTTTATATTTTGGCCGTTATGCAATGATTGTTGAGATAGGTAACGGCACAAACACTATTAGCCCTGGTGATCAACAAAATATAACTTTAGAGTATTTAATAACAGCTGATAGTACATTACCTAGTTCATCTACTCCTGGCACTAGCGTCGGTTATGATTTTTCAGGAGATGCACCACAAGATGGATATTTATGGTTAAGAGTAAAAACTCCTAATAGTAATATACAGGGAACAATTAGTGTAGATTACGCTAATTATACTGGTACAACTTGGTTTTCAAATATAGTTTATAATGCTGCAATTAAACCTATTACAGATAAATTTAGAAAATATAGCGAGGATTTTTATTTTAAATTAGTTGCAAATTCTGCAATACAAAATATAGCTAAAACCGCATTAACGCTTTACGTTACTATATTTGGTTTAATGTTTGTTTTGGGGGCTTTGAAATTAACTGCTGTAGAAGTAGTAACTCGTATATTTAAAATAACTATAGTAGCTATTTTGCTTAGACCTGAAAGTTGGAATTTCTTTAATAACAATTTCTTTAGTGCATTTATTAATGGCATAGATTTCTTTGCAACGAATGTTGTAGGTGCTACAAGCTCTAAATCTAATATTTTTGGTTTTATTGATCCTATATTTGATAAATATACTAATGGTAGGATTTGGGGTTTACTGTTTATTCAGCTATTACAAATACATAATGGCTTAGCATTTATTGCTATTATAACCATCTACTCGCTTATCACCTATTTTAGAGCAATACTCGAGGTGATTATAGGTTATGTTATAGCCTTTATAGGCTTGACAGTTATGATTTCATTAGCACCATTTTTTATAATATTAATGTTGTTTGAAAAAACAAAAACTATGTTTGATAATTGGATATCGATTTTATTTAGCTATGTAGTGCAGCCAACAATATTATTAATTTTCTTTTTATTAATAGATCAAATTTTATCAGAACAACTATTAAAAGTAATTGTTAGAGCTTGTTGGGATACGCTCATCCCAATCAAAATAGGGCTTGATTTATCGAATCTTGGTATTCCATTAAATTTCTCTTTCACTTTACCATTTTTACCAGGAATACCTTTTTTCGTTCCGCAAGTTCCAGATATTACTAGTGCTAACATTTTAACGAATGACACTAATACATTTTTAGTATTATTCACTACAGCTTTATTATTTTATTCATATTGTCTAATGTCATATGGTCTAGTAAGTTTTGTAACCATAGTTGTTGGAATGTTAACGCAAGTTACTCCTGCACGAATAGAAGGTAATTATCAACCACGTGCTAACTCTACAGATTCCATTATGAAAGATATAGGTGCGGTGACAGCCCAGATTAAAAAAGCTGCTCTTGCTCCAGCACGTGTTTTTAAAGATAAGGTAATTGATCAGAATTATGAAGCTAGAAAGCCGCAAGGTGGTGGGGAGCATACAGGTAAGTTTTTTCAAAATCGTAATGATGTGAAACCTGAGCAGACAAAAGAAGAGAAGGATTAATGTCATTGTTAAATGTCATATTGTGGACAAGCCGCAGTATGACAGTAAAAAAGTAAAAATTAAATAAATGAACAGAAATATTTTTATTACATTATTAATATCGTTATTAGCACTGTCGGGGTGCAGCGGGGATACTTGTATCGATCCGGATGATTTTGGTTTTATAAAATTTAATATTTCTTCTAGATATGATCCATCTGAAGTTACTTCAAGACAAGAGGGAGATCAGGTAGCACCATGGCGGGATAGTGCTTATAGGGTAAATGGTTATCCTTTAACTGTTATGGTAAGACCTTGGGATTATATGTCTGGGGATAGAAATACTTCGGGAATATTATCAGCATGGTGTCCATGGTATGGGCAGCAGAATAATTTTACTACCTTAGCTGAGTTTTGTGTTAGACTGCGACCATGTCAATTTACTGACGGTAAGATGTGTCCAACTCCTACGCCAAGAGATGCACCTATTAATAATGCTCCTTGTATACTTACAAACGGAGTAGGGCTTTATTTTTTAATTGCTGATAAAGGTTCTAATCCTAATATGTCGCCAGATTCACAGCGTAGTCCAAAAGGTATAACGCAGCATTTAGGCGAACCAGTTACAAACCAAAATTATGAATTTTATAGTATTAGTAGTACTGGAAAGTTTTTACAAGCCGGTGGTATAAATTACCAATATGGTTGTACTACCCTACCTTGCGATCAAGCTTCAAATTATGCTCAATCTTCTCTATATTTTAAAATTTTAGACAAGTTTTATGATGATAATAGTGGACAATATAGGGTAGTCATAAAATCCGGAGTTAGTGATACAAGACCTGATCCGCTACAGTTTTTAACAAATTTAATAAAGAACGAGTTATTTGGTACTAGTGATAAAGACCCTGGAATTATAAGGCAAACTTATCAGCAAATAATTGAAACACCTGGCTATAGATTGAGTATTTCAGCTCTTTTAACCCTTTATATAATGTTTACTGGATTTTCCTTTTTAATAGGAAACATAAACATGACTCATGTTGAGCTGGTAGTTAGAATACTAAAAGTCAGTGTAGTTTCAATATTGTTAAGTACAAGTAAAGCTTGGACATTTTTCCATGATTATTTATTTGTATTTTTTGTTGAAGGGGTAGAGCAGATACTGCAAATAATCAATGAAGCTTCTGCTACAGGTCCTGGCTCTCAAAGTTTACTAGGATTGCTTATTTCTCCTCAAACGTTATCTAAATTATTTTCTCTATTATTTGTAGATCCTCTTGGATTCATTTACATTATACTCTATTTAATAGCTTTATATTTTATTTTCTTACTTATATTCAAGGCTACAATTATCTATCTAACAGCTTTAATAACCATTGGTATGATTATAACAATGGCACCGATATTTATTTGTTTTATGTTATTTAATATAACTAGATCATTATTTGAAAATTGGTTAAGGCAATTAATATCATATGCTATACAACCTATAATTTTATTTGTCGGTATTGCTTTTATTTCTATGATTATCAGGACCGAAGTATATTCAACACTTGGTTTTGCTGTATGTAAGAAAGATTTTCCTGATTTAGGACCTATAAATCAAATTTTTGGTAGTTTTACAGAAGATTTAGATTCAAGTATTGGTAATTCAATATTTTATTGGTGGTTTCCAGTACCAATGAAAGGGGGAATTGATAATTTTACTCAAGCAAATATATTAGTCCCTGAGGATTATACCAAATCTGATGATACTAAGTGTTTAGCATATCAATGTATAGATAAACGTTATATTCAATTACCGTTTTTAGATTTAGTTAAAGATGCAAATAGAATTAGTAACTTTATAAATGGTAAATTCGTCCAACTTGATGGCTTGTTATTAATATTTGTTTCTATTTATTTGCTTAGTAAATTTAATGAGACTGCTATATCAACGGCTAGTTTTATTGCTGGTACTTCGGGTAATTTAACAGAGATGCAAGCGGTTAACCAGCAATCTTACAATTCTATTATGAAACAGGTTAATAGACCGATAAATTATGCAACAGGAGTTATTAGTAAGCCGATAAACCGAATACAAGAGCAAACGAGTATGTTTTTTGCTGAAAAATATCAAGATCTGATGATGGGTAGGCTTGAAAATAAAGCCCTCAGTTCTTCGGCTAACAAAGCAGTGCAAAATGAAGTTAAAAGAAAATATGGTATAGATTATAAAGATGTTAATATGGAAGCCGGAGCAGATTATAAAAACGGCATTTCTAAATTGCTAGATAATAAGGCATTTTTACCGAAAGGTGGAGATTTGGATGTAAGGAAACTAGCAACTATGAATTTTGCACGGCTTCGAGATGAATTTGCCAAAAATAAATATGGTGCAAAAAATTATAGCTCTTTAACTAGTGAACAAAAACTAGAGCTTGATAAATTCATGAAATCCGATTTAGGTGAGAAAGGTAAATCAGCAAAAAGCCTACGTGAGCTTGCAAGTGATGCAAGCTTTACTAGAGATTATCAAGACGCTTATAAATATGCCCACAAAGAAATGTCAGGACGAGGAGTCGGATTATTTGGTAAAAATATAGGAGTACTTAGAAGCTGGCAAGAAATGGAAAATCGCGTAAAAACTAAACGTGAATTAAAAGAACAAAAACGTGTAGCTATAGGTGAGAAAATATATGCTGGCTATACAGGATTAAAAAGAGAAGCTCTTACTGCAATAGTTGGTAAAGATTTACGTGATAAATATGAGGGTAATTTAACTAGTGCTGAATGGCATGACTTTGATTATAACGATCCACAGCTTAGAACTTATAGTGAAAGTCTAAAAGATGACGAAAGAGCACGAGAAGTTAAAGAGCTTCAAATGCAGATTAATAAAGAAACGCTTGCTGTTCAAGAAGATATATTATCGCCTGAATATTTAGCAAGATTAAAGAGACCAAGTGATGTAGAATATTATCAGGAATTAGGTCAAAGAAAGCTTATTCATGAAGTGCGTGATAGATTATCTGAAGGAAGTGATCCAGTGATAATGGGTGATAGATTTATGCAAGAAAAAGCTACAGATGATCAAATGCGGACTATGATAGATAATGCTCATCAAAAACATGCAGAATTTATAGATCAAGATCGATATACTCGTCGTCAAGAGCATTACGATATTATGCATGAAAAAGCTCAAGAAAATATCGACAGAACTTATAAAGAGATTAAAGATCATTTCAAAAGAGATGATATTAAGCTTGAGGAAATGCCAGCTTTAATAGCACAATATGAAAGAGAGAAACCAATAGAATCTTTTGATAGTAAGACAGAGCCTTCTCTAGATAAAAGGATTGAAGAAGCAGTTAGTAACTTTAATATCAATGCTAAAAATTATGAATATAGTGCATCGGTGCTTAATAATATAGAAGAAAGAAAGCAGGCTATTACTGATGAAGTAAATACTCAAATTGATCGAATTAATAAATATAGAGAAAATGCTAAAATGCCGAAATACCAGAAACCAGTAGAAAATTCAGGAAGAAAGCTCAGAAAATTAGAAGACCATTTGAGAAATATGAAGTAAAATTCTTATCATTGTGAAAAGGTTATATAATAATTGGCAAAGAAATTTAGGCTCTGTGGACATTTCTAAAAAGATTTAATTTTTGCCTAAAATATCTTAGGAATGTCTATAGAACTTAGTAAAATGCATAATTTAGTTTTGCTTCTACTTGCAATGACGAACTATATTATTTTTTATTCTTACGCTTCAATTAAATTAAATCATAATTGTCCTGATAATTTATAATCCTCAGTAATATCTGTAGAATCAAAAATTGGTAAGTCAAATAACAGTGTTTCTTCAAAGTTAATCTCTTAGTGTTTAATTCCCCGAAGGTCTGCTTCGTGATATACTAGATGCATGGAAGAAAGCAGTTATATACATAAAAGTGATAATGTCACAGTACTAATATATCATTTAGTAACACCGGCAAAGTATAGAAGAGTAATATTCAAAGAGGAACTAGACGATTATTTATGTAAAATTTGTGAGGACATAGAAGCTCGTTATGAAATTAGATTTTTGGAAATAGGAGTAGATAAAGATCATGTACATTTTTTACTACAGTCAATACCAATGTATAGCCCAACAAAAATAACTCAAATCATAAAAAGTATTACATCTAAGGAAATGTTTAAGAAATATCCAAATCTTAAAGAAAAATTATGGGGAAGTGAGTTTTGGAGTAAAGGATATTTTATGAGCACAGTATGTAAACATGGTGATGAGCGGAAATTACGTAATTATGTAAAAAATCAAGGTTCAGGCAAACCTTCTTATAAAGCATTTCAACAAAAACAGTTAAAACTTTTTGGATAGATACCTCGTAGCTCTGCTGCGAGGAGTATCATTAATACAAATAGTTAATATTAGCAAATGGGTAATTAAAGAAAGAGAGATTAATAAAAACGATGCTATTTCTTTAGGTAAATATAAAGGACTTGATTGTTATGGAATAATTAGCACAGATATAAAATGCGATAGTACTCAATATAATGAATTTATCAATGCGTTAGAAAAAGGTATAATTTACAAACAGCATGGAAATAATGGAGTTAAATTTCTTAAGGAAAATGCTGTTGAAATCAAAATTAATGGCGATAATCGTCTATATACAAACAAATTATATACTAATCCCCACGGTGAATTATTAATAAATTTTGATCATTTTGGTAATCATAAAGATGTAATGAAATTTGCTGGAGAGCATAATTTAGAATTTCATGAAGCTTTTTAACCTACTCAAAAGGTTGCCTTAGGTTAATAGCAGCAGACAGAGTTCCCTCGTCTAAATAGTCGAGTTCACCACCGATAGGTATGCCGCTAGCAAGGCGAGAGATTTTTGCAGGATGGTCTTTTAGATATTCCGTAATAAAATAAGCAGTAGTTTGTCCCTCTAAAGTAGAGTTAGTTGCGATAATCACTTCTTTAATATTTTCTTTAAAGCACCTGTCAAGTAGTTCTGGTAACCTCAAAATACTGGGGTTTTGTCTGCTAGCTGCTGATAAATTATGACCAAGCACATGGTATAGCCCTTTGAAATTACCACTACGCTCCATTGCCCATAATTCAGCAACAGTTTCAACGATTGCGATAACTGATTTATCTCGATACTCAGATGTACAAATGCCGCAAATATTTTCAGTATCCATATTACTGCAAACCTGACATTTTACTATTTTCTTATCTATTTCTATAAGATTATTGATAAGGGTTTTTAGTCTTACATCCTTGTCTTGCAATAAATATAATACTATACGTCTTGCTGATCTACTGCCAAGCCCAGGAAGCTTAGAAAATAGGTAAATTAACTGGTCTATCTCATTATTATCGTTCATATTAAGCCTTTATTACGATAGTTCCAGCTATTTTATCATGTAATGCTTGTTTCTGAGAAGAGAAAAGTATAAAGAAAATACCGACTGGAAATGTCATATATCCAAGGAATCGTTTAATTAACTGTTTAAGGGTCGGACGGTTAAAGTCGCTTGCGTCTACTATTCTCATACGCATAAATATTTTACCAATCGTCGCTCCTTTATAATACCAAAAACCTATAAAATATGAACCTATCACTGTTAAATTAATTAGTAAAATTGAAACATTAAATAAAATATATTTATTAAAATTTCCTGCTTTAAGATATTCATAAAATTCTTGGCTCATAACAGATTGAAGCACCTCGCTTTGATTATGTAAGTCAATATTATAGCTCTGGAAATAATCATTGTAGAAAAAAATCATTAGATAAAAGAAACAAAATTGTAGAATTGGGATTGCTATGAAAGCAAATAACGATAAATCAAGTGCCGTAGAAAAAATACGTGCTATAAAATCAGGATAGATAATTTGTTTTTTCATTGCTGATTGCTTTTATTTAGTGTTAAATATATTTATTTAGTTTTATACATTACAGTATTTATGGAACGATTTGAAGCATTTAGTTTATTATTTGTTGATAGTTTTGTCTCAAACTTAATCATCGGTTTTCAACGAGAATTAATTTTTCATTCTATGAAAGTGTTTGGTAACTATAGTTACTCTATAATGTTTGTAGTAGCTACTTGTGCTTCTCTTGGTGGTAATATAGTTAATTATATTTTTGGTAAATGTGCTTTAAATATTTTCTACTCTTCTAAAAATGAACAGAATATTTTGAGACATAAAAATTTAACACAACTTTTTTGTAAATATGAGCTATTTATACTTCTTCTAATGGCGTTTCCTTTTTGGGGAAGTTTTATTTCCTTATTTGCTGGTTTTTTTAGAACAAAATTTTCAAAATTTTTGGGGCTTGGTTGTTTAGCAAAAGCCTGCTATTATATTGCAGAACTATATATTATAATAGCCATGAAAAAATTAACCTCAGAAAACTCTCATAGACAGCAAAAAGTAGCAAGTATAATAAATGAAGCATTAATTGAGATTTTACATCGTGGTAAAATGCTTGATCCTAGACTTTACGATTGTCCTCTTACAATAACAAAAATTATAGTTACCGCTGATTTAAAAATAGCCAACTGCTATTTTCTACCTTTTAACACTAAACTAACGCCTCAAGAGATTACCGAAAGCCTAAATAATTCCAAAAGTGCTATCAGAAATTTCGTAACAAGCAAGATAAATATGAAATATTCACCTGATATAAGATTTCATTACGACCACGGATTTGACAATGCCTTAAAGGTAGAGCAGTTACTAAAGGATACTAATAATATATAATTATTAAAAATGAGATATATTTAGGGACTGTTGCGAGATGAGAGGGTAGCAGGTATAATAAAAAAATAAAAAATATGTTTATATGTCAGAGTATCAAATGCTAATGGTAAGTTTAGATGAGTTAGTAAATGCGGATCATCAATATCGTAAATTCAAAAGTTTATTCAAATTCAAAGCAGTTGAAGCTGAGTTATTAGCATTAGAATGCGAAGCTAATTATAAAGGATATGGTATAGAGAGGCTGTTTAAATGTTTGCTGCTACAATTTATGGAAGACTTATCTGATCGGGAATTAGAACGTTATTTAGCTGATAGCACAGCGGCGAAATGGTTTTGTAATTTTGCTCTTACAGAAAAGACACCTGATTATAGTGTATTTAGTAAAATACGTAAAAAAATAGGTACTAATTTACTATCAAAAATATTTACAAAATTCCGCGATCAACTACGAGTACAAGGCTATATGGGTGAAGTATTTACCTTTGTAGATGCTTCTCATTTAATCTCAAAAGCTAATCTCTGGGAGGAACGTGATAAACTAAGAGCACAAAAATATGATAAATTGAATAATGAGACTTTGCCTAAGGTTGCAAAGGATAAACAAGCCAAAATTGGCTGTAAGGGAGGGAATAAATTTTGGTATGGTTATAAAAAACATGTGAGTGTTGATATTCAATCAGGCATGATCAATAAGGTTGCAGTTACCCCTGCAAATGTTACCGATAGCAAAGGTTTTAAGCATGTTATGCCAAGTTCTGGTGCTACATATGTTGATAAAGGTTATTGTACAATCTCTACCAAGAATGCAGCAGCTAAAAAGGGAGTCCATCTTTGTGCAATAAAGAAAAATAATATGAAAGATAAGAATTTTGACCTTGATAAATATTATACGAAAATCAGAGCACCTTTCGAGATGGTATTTTCAAAAGATAATAAGCGGGTTAGATATATAGGAATTGCCAAAAATCAATTCTCCGAATTTATGAATGCCATATGTTTTAATTTAAAACGATTAGTGGTTTTAACAACTTTAATGGCTTAAAGAAATTTATTAATAAAAATTCTAACTCTGTAAACAAATCTCTATTAAATTACTACACTATTGAATAACATTTATCTCTATATTAAACAGAATTTCTTTTTTAAAATATTTATTACCTCCTTTCCTCTTATTTTACTATCAAAAATTATCTTTCAACGACCCCAAAATAATAAAGCCAAAATTAGGATTACTAGAACTCGCTAAGAGTCTTGGTAGCATATCATCAGCATGTAAAGCGATGTGATATAGCAGAGATAGTTATTACAGATTTAAAGAACTGTATGAAACTGGTGGTGAAGAAGCGTTGTATGAGATTAGCCGGAAGAAGCCAATAATAGCGAATAGAGTTGATCCAGCGATAGAGAAGGCAGTAATGGATATGGCAATAGAATATCCAGCATATGGACAGATTCGAGTATCAAATGAGCTTAAGAAGAGCGGTATACTTGTATCACCTGGAGGAGTGAGATCAATTTGGTTACGTAATGATTTAAACAATATCAATAAAAGGCTTAAAGCATTAGAAGCAAGGATGGCTCAGGATGGTATTGTACTTACTGAATCTCAGTTACAAGTACTAGAGAAACGACGTAGCGAAAAAGAAGCCCATGGCGAGATTGAGACACAGCATTCAGGTTATCTAGGATGCCAAGATACATATTATGTAGGAAATTTTAAGGGTATAGGTAAGGTTTATTCTCAGGTATTTATTGATAGCTATAGCAGAGTAGCTGATGCTAAACTATATACTGATAAAACAGCTTTAACTGCTGCTGATATGCTTAATGACCGCGTGTTACCATGGTATGAAACTCAAGGCATACCAATACTTCGTATTCTGACAGATTGTGGGTCAGAATATAAGGGAAATATAGAGCATCATGCTTTTGAATTATTTCTAAGTATCGAAGGTATAGAACATACTATTACTAAAGCATATTCTCCTCAAACAAATGGTATGTGTGAACGTTTTAATAAAACTATGAAACAAGAATTCTTTGATACAGCTATGCGGAAAAAGATCTACACTGATCTTGATGATTTACAATTAGATCTTGATATTTGGTTAGAGCATTTCAATAATGAGCGACCACATTCAGGAAAATATTGTTATGGTAAAACGCCTATGCAAACTTTTAAGGATAGTAAGAAATTAGCTATTGAAAAGAACAATGAAATCTTATATCTTGAATACTCATCTGACAGTCATAATTTATCAGATATTCAGATATAATTTTTATAGTGTCTGTAAGATCAAATCTTGACTTCTGCAAATAATTATGATCAATAATATTTTTACTAAAATATGTCTAGGAGTTTTAATAAGCGTTGCTGCTATTTATTTTGCTTATCAATATTACCAAGATAGTAAGCCAGTAATTACTATTTATGCAGACGAACTACCTACAAAAATAAAACCCTCTAAAGCAGAAGATATTATGTCGTCTGCGGTGCATAGTACTATATATGACAACCTTATTTCTAAAAATACCAACCTTAAAAATGCAAAACTTCTTCCTGAACCTGAAAAGCCTGTTAATATAAATTCACGCAATCAAAATGATGACCCTTTTGATATAGATTCTTCGGATGACATATCAAATCTGCTTTCTTTAATAGAACCAAATAATGCTTCACAAAAAGATGAGACAGATTTAAATATAATAAAACGTGATAAAGAAAGTACAGATAGCAATAAAAATATAAAAAGTTATAATAACCTTAATAGTTATAAAGTGCAGCTTGGTTCAGTAAAATCGGAAGCAGATGCAATAAATGAAGGTGAGAGAATAAAAAAGAAATTTCCAAAAATTCTAAAAAATGCTGTTATTACTACTCAAAAAGTTAAATGTGACGATGGAAAATTTTTCTATTTAATATTAGCCGGTAATTATGATAATCTGAGTCAAGCGAAAGCAGTCTGTAAGAAACTGGCACAGAATAAGCAAAGCTGTGTGTTGAAATAATAATACAAAATTGAAATTGAATAAATGTATCAAATGTGATACTATGTTTAATAATGTTCACACAAATTATGGTAATTTATGACAGCTAAAAGATTGTTAGTTTCTTTGGATGAAAAAACTTTTGATGACATTACAAATTTGGCAAAAATTAATAAATTATCTTCTTCTAAAATAGCAAAAAAGCTTATTATGGATAGTCTTGATCTAGAAGAAGATATGTATTTTTCAAGACTAGCAGATAAAAGATTGGAAGAAACTAAACATTGGATAAAGCACGAAGATTTTTGGAAATAATATGTATAATATTATTTATTCTGATCATGTTAAATTTAAAGATGCTCCAAGACTTTCTTCTCCTATCAGAATTATTATAAAGTCTGCTATTGATGAAAAACTACTTCTTGATCCAGTAAAGTTTGGCAAACCTTTAAGATATAACTTTAAAAATTGTCGTTCTTTAAGAGTAGGTGATTATAGAGTAATTTATCAGATCGAAGGTATTACTATTCAAATATTAACAATAGGACACCGCAAAGATTGTTACAATTATGAAAGAAGCTAATATAGAAAATATTGACTTTGGTAGTGCTTTATCTGAGCGTTATCTTGCTTATGCACTGTCAACGATTATGTCACGTTCACTTCCTGACGTACGTGATGGGTTAAAGCCTGTACATCGCAGATTATTGTACGCAATGTTGCAGCTAAGACTTGAACCGAATTTGGGCTATAAGAAATGTGCAAGGGTAGTCGGTGACGTAATTGGTAAATATCACCCACACGGTGACGTTGCGGTATATGATACTTTAGTGCGTCTTGCTCAACATTTTTCGCTCCGCTATCCTTTAATTGACGGACAGGGTAATTTTGGCTCTATCGATGGCGATAATGCGGCAGCAATGCGTTACACCGAATCACGTATGACGGAAATATGTACGCTTCTTATGGAAGATATCGACAAGGATACGGTAGATTTCCGCCCAACATATGACGATTCTGATTTAGAGCCGGTCATAATGCCGGCAAGCTTTCCGAATCTGCTTGCTAACGGCTCGGAGGGGATAGCGGTCGGTATGGCAACTAATATCCCACCGCATAATTTGCATGAGCTTTGCGATGCTTTAATGCATTTAATCGATCATCCAAAATCTGAAATTAGCGACATGATGAATTTCATTAAAGGACCTGATTTTCCGACTGGCGGTATAATTATTGATAAAACTGATGTTATCACTAGTGCCTATATGACGGGACGCGGTAGCTTTAGGGTAAGGGCTAGATGGGAAAAAGAAGAGCTAAGCTATGGTACTTATCAGATAGTTGTAACCGAAATACCTTATCAAGTTCAGAAGTCAAAGCTTATAGAGCAAATTGCGATATTACTTAAGGATAAAAAAATACCACTTGTTAGTAATATCAGGGATGAGTCAACTGATATTATCAGGCTTGTTATCGAGCCAAGAGATCGTAGCTGCGACCCGCAAATAGTGATGGAGTCTCTATTTAAGCTAACGAATTTAGAGAGCCGAATTCAGCTAAATATGAATGTCATCGGTAGTAATAACGTACCGAAAGTAATGAATATTTTAGAAGTTCTGCAAGAGTTCTTAAGCCATAGACAAAATATTATTACCCGTAGATCGACTTATCTTTTAAATAAAATAAAGCATCGTTTAGAAATTCTAGAAGGACTTAGAATAGCTTATCTAAACCTTGATGAGATTATTAAAATTATCCGTGAAGAGGATGAGCCAAAAGCGATAATGATTGAGCGGTTTAAACTAACCGAAATTCAGGTAGAGGCAATATTAAATACTCGCCTACGTTCGCTTCGTAAACTTGAAGAGCAAGAAATTATAGCTGAACATAGTAATTTGCAAAAGCAACAAGCAATACTTGAGGAAATCTTAAATAATCCAAAAGAGTTATGGAAAGTCGTCAAAAAAGAAATAAAAGCTGTGCAGGCTAAATTTGGCTTAAACACTGCGATAGGGGCAAGACGAACTAGTTTTGAAGAAGTGACACTGACGAATCAAGTAGTTGACATAACGGCTTTTATTACTAAAGAACCGATCACCATTATATGTTCAAAAATGGGATGGGTGCGTTCGCTAAAAGGTCATAATAATGATTTATCAAGTATTAAATATAAAGAGGGGGATGCAGAAAAGTTTATCTTAGAAGCTTACACAACCGATAAAATATTGATAATCAGCTCAGAGGGAAGATTTTTTACCCTCCTTGCCGATAATATTTCTAAAGGTAAAGGTACGGGTGAGTCTATAAAGCTACTTGTAGATATAGGCAATAATGATATTACTGAGATTTTAGTTTATAAATCTGACCAACTTTTATTACTTGCAAGTAGCATAGGTAAAGGGTTTGTTGTTAATTCAAACGAGGTAATGGCTCAAACAAAAACAGGTAAGCAAATTATGAATGTGCCAAGCGGTCATACATGTATAGCTTGTTTGCTAGTTAATGGTGATAGTGTTGCTTGCATTGGTGAAAGTCGTAAGCTTTTGGTGTTTAATCTCGACGAAATACCTGAAATGAAAAAGGGACAAGGCGTAACGCTGCAAAAGTTTAAAAATGCAAAGCTTTTAGATATTAAAATATTTAATAGGGAAGATGGCTTAAGCTGGAATAGTAACGGGAAAGTGAAACTTGAGAAGAATATTATTGCATTTTTAGGCAAACGAGGCAGCACCGGTAAATTACCACCTATGGGTTTTCCAAAAAATAATAGATTTAGTTAAATCATAGGCGTCATCTAGTCGTTAATTTATAATACTCACAATATTCTCTGATAGGGCAGATATCACAGTCGGGCTTTCTTGCTTTGCATATATATCTGCCGTGCAGAATTAACCAATGATGAGCATGGCTTAGCCATTTTCCATCAATAATTTGCAGTAGCTCTTTTTCCACTACTTCAGGAGTATTACCTTTAGCAAACCCTATTCTCTTCGCTACTCTAAATACATGCGTATCAACTGCCATTGTTGGTAAGCCAAATAAACAGTTTAACACAACATTTGCGGTTTTTCTTCCAACACCAGGCAATTTAACTAACTCCTCAAAGTTATTCGGTACTTTGCTGTTATAATTGCTTATTAATATTTGACATAAGGCAATAACATTTTTTGCTTTGCTATTAAATAACCCAATAGATTTTATGTTTTTTTTTAAACCCTCTTCACCAAGCCCTAAAATTTTTTCCGGTGTATCATAAATTTCAAACAAAGATTTAGTGGCTAAATTTACTGACACATCTGTTGCTTGAGCTGATAATATTACCGCTACTAATAAGGTAAAATCATTTTTATAAACTAACTCGGTTTTTGGGTTTTCGTTATTCTTACTAAAAACCTCAAAAATTTTATTAACTATCTGTGCTTGCATGGTGTATAATACTAAGAATAAATAATCTTATCTTATATATTAGGTTTTTAATGTCAGAAAATAAAAGTTTTAAATTTATAGAAAATGAAATAAAAAATAATAAAGTAGTGTTGTTCATGAAAGGCACTAAGGAAGCCCCTATGTGTGGATTTTCCGGTAGAGTAGTTGCTATTTTGACTAAGCTAGGAACGAAATTTCATAATATCGATGTTTTATCAGACCCTGAATTACGTGAGTCTTTAAAAGTTTTTAGTGATTGGTCAACATTCCCACAATTATATATTAATGGTGAATTAGTCGGAGGTTGCGATATCGTATCAGAATTATATAGTAGTGGTGAATTAGAAAAGATGCTGAAATAATATTTTCATACCGCAACTTGATTGCGGTATCTAGAAATAATTTAAAAAGATATTGCGATCAAGTCGCGGTATGTCGAATTTGAATCATGAACAAAAACTTTGAATATCCTGAAATAGCAAGTATAAAGCAGCCGGCAAAAAAATTAGTAGTATTACTGCACGGTGTTGGCTCAGATGGTCATGATCTAATAGGGTTAGTACCTTATATTAAAAATAATTTGCCTGATTGTCATTTTATTTCGCCGCACGGCATCGAGCCTTATGATATGACTCCATATGGCAGACAATGGTTTAGTTTGCAGGATCGTAACCCTGATATTATATCTAAGCTTCTTGTAAAAAATATTTCTAAGCTAGAAGATATAATAAAACAAAAACAAGAAGAACTAACTTTAACCAATAAAGATACGATAATTATTGGATTTTCGCAAGGCACTATGATCGGGCTATATTTAACTCTCATTCAGAAAGAGCCGTTTTATGCTACCATAGGTTTTTCAGGTGCATTAATTCCACCTGTTGAGATTAATAATAAACTTACGCCTATATGTTTGATTCATGGAGAGCTAGATGATGTGGTAAGCGTTAATGAAATGTATAACGCCTCGCACTATTTATCCAAATATCATATACCTCATAGCAGGCATAAATTAACTAGGCTTGCCCATTCAATAGATGGTAGAGGGATTGAGATCACTGTTAATTTTGTAAATGGATGTCATCGCAAACAGCCGTAAGCTGCGTGGCAATCTCAGAATTTTTTATTGTCATCCTGTTGTGCATTGCCCGCGTGGATCAAAAAACGTCCTCGGTGTCATACCGTGACTTGGGAACTAGATCCAGAAAATAATAAAAAATACTAATTTTATTAGTATTTTTAACTGGATCCCGTGAATAAATCACGGGATGACAGGAGTAGAATTGACTCATATCTATACAGGAATAACATAGGAATCATAAACAAGACCAAAAAATACATGAGGATAAATGAACATTTTTAATAACGAACTACAAGAAATAGATAAAGAAATTTATGAAATAATTAAGCATGAAAAAAACCGTCAAAATAGTGTGATTGAGCTTATTGCTTCGGAAAATTTCGTAAGCCCTGCGGTGCTTGAAGCTCAAGGATCAGTCCTGACTAATAAATATGCTGAAGGATATTCAGGTAAGCGTTTTTATAATGGCTGTGAAGAAGTAGACAAAGCTGAAAATTTGGCGATAGAACGAGCAAAAAAGCTATTTAACTGTAAATATGCCAACATGCAACCTCATTCAGGTTCGCAAGCAAATCAAGCCGTATATCTTGCTTTAATGCAGCCAGGCGATACTGTGCTTGGTATGTCCTTAGATAGCGGCGGACATTTAACACACGGCTCAGCTGCTAATATGTCAGGTAAGTGGTTTAATGCAGTTTCGTATAGTGTGGATAAAGAGACTTATTTAATTGATTATGACGAAGCTCTCCGTTTAGCGGTTTTACATAAGCCAAAATTGCTCATAGCCGGCTTTTCTGCATATCCACGCAACCTTGATTTTGCTAAATTCAGAGAGATAGCCGATAAGGTAGGGGCGTATCTCATGGCTGATATCGCTCATATTGCAGGGCTAGTTGCGGCAGGTGAGCATCAAAGCCCTATTCCGCACGCTCATATTGTTACTTCAACTACTCACAAAACGCTTAGAGGACCAAGGGGTGGTTTAATTTTGTCTAACGATGAAGAGATAGGCAAAAAAATAAATTCTGCTTTATTTCCTGGTCTGCAAGGTGGTCCATTAATGCATATAATAGCAGCAAAAGCTGTAGCATTTTTAGAAAGCTTGCAACCGGAATATAAAAGCTATATAAAACAAGTTATAAGTAATGCTAAGGCACTAGCTAATAGCTTGCAAGAGCGAGGATATGATATATTAACAGGTGGCACTGATAATCATATTGTGCTAGTGGATTTACGAAAAGACGGCATTACCGGTAAAATTGCTGCTAATTCTTTAGATAGAGCAGGTATTACTTGCAATAAAAATGCTATTCCTTTTGATGAAACTTCTCCTTTTATTACTTCAGGTATTAGGCTTGGTACACCAGCCTGCACTACTAGAGGATTTAAGGAAAAAGATTTTGTATTAGTTGGTCATTTAATAGCTGATATTTTAGATGGCTTAAAGAATAGCGAAGATAATAGCAAAGCCGATCAGAAAGTATTAAGCGAAGTAACAAAATTAATTAAATTATTTCCATTTTATGGCTGATTTAAAAAGACCTGATTGGATTAAGGTTAAAGCTCCTAATTCTTCAGAGTATTATAATACAAAAGATTTAATCAAAAATCTAAAATTAAATACTGTATGCGAGGAAGCTGCTTGCCCTAATATCGGTGAATGCTGGTCAAAAAAACATGCAACTGTGATGATTTTAGGCTCTGTCTGTACCAGAGCTTGCAGATTTTGTAACGTTAAAACCGGCAGACCGGATTTGCTTGACCCGCATGAACCGCAAAGGCTAGCTGAGGCAGTGCAAAAGCTAGGTCTTAAGCACGTGGTGATTACTTCGGTTGATCGTGATGATTTAGAAGACGGAGGAGCTACGCATTTTGCGGAGTGTATTAGTGAAATTCGTAAATCTTCACCAAATACCACAATCGAGATTTTAACACCTGACTTTTTAAGAAAAGATGGAGCGGCGGAAATAATAGCAAACGCAAAATCTGATATTTTTAACCATAATGTTGAGACTGTCCCGTCTTTATATAAAACAATTAGACCAGGTGCAAGATACTACAACTCTCTAAGCTTACTCCATAACATCAAGAAATTATCACCGGAAGTTTTTACAAAATCCGGTATGATGGTAGGGCTTGGAGAAGAAATCAGCGAAGTAGTACAAGTTATGGACGATTTAAGGGAGGCAAAGGTTGACTTCCTAACTATTGGGCAGTATCTGCAACCTACGAAGAATCATGCCAAAGTAGCAAAATATGTTACGCCCGAAGAATTTAAATATTTAGAGCGAGTAGCACGCACAAAAGGATTTTTGATGGTTTCTGCAAGCCCCCTAACCCGCTCTTCATACCATGCTGACAAGGATTTTGAAAAGTTAAAAGAAAATTATAGGCATCGTCATTCCGAGGAAAGGCGAAGCCTTGACGTGGCAATCTTATAAAACAGTATAAGTTCCTGAGATTGCTTCGTCAAAACTTACAGTTTTTTCTCGCAATGACGACAAAAATTATAAAATAATGATAAACGTAGAGATTATAAAAAACTACAATAAATGGCGTGAGCATAAGCAAATAAATAAGGCTTTGATTAAAAAAATTACTCAAAAAACCTTATCACAATTTGATAATTTTAGTGAAATAAAACAATTCGAACTATCGATTTTGCTAACAAATAACGAAGAAATATTGACCTTAAATAAGCAATTCCGTAATATAGAAAAAGCAACTAACGTTCTTTCTTTTCCTGCCAATGAATTAAATTGGCAAGATTTACGTTTTAGCGGTAATAAGATAGCATCTAGTAATCAGCCTATTATCCTTGAAAATTTAGGGGATTCTGATTATATGCATTTAGGGGATATAGCATTTTGCTATGATGTAATATATAATGAATCATACGAGCAACAAAAAACTTTTGAGAATCACTTTATTCACCTTTTAATACATAGTATTTTACATTTAATTGGATTCGATCATCAAAATGACACAGAAACAAATATCATGGAAAATCTAGAAATCGAAATATTAGCACATTTTGGTATATCCTCTCCCTATTTATTAACTAAATAAAAAAATTTATGTTAAAATCTTCAAAAAAAGAAGATGACAATAAAAAGAATCACGATAATAAGTCAATTTTTCACTTACGAAAATTATTCTCACCGATAAAATCTTTATTTTCAAATAAAGTACCGGATGATTTCTTTAGCGTTATAAAACGTTTAAAAACTAATAGTCAGAAAATGACTTTAGATGAACGTAATATTTTAGCTAATTTGTTAAAATTAAAAGGTAAAACCACTGGAGATATAATGGTACCACGCTCTGATATTGCAGCAATAAAACTTACTACAAATATAGAAGAATTAAACGAATCTATTAAGGTAAAAATTCCGCATACCAGAACTCTGATATATGATGGTACTTTGGATAGTATAGTTGGTTTTATTCATATCAAAGATCTATTTAAAGCATTAGTTACAAAACAAAATTTTCGCTTAAAAAAGCTAATACGTAAGCATATAATTGCTGCTCCCTCTATGAAGCTATTAGATTTGCTTGCAAAAATGCGTCGTGAGAAAACCCATATTGCTATAGTTATTGACGAGTATGGCGGTACTGATGGCTTAGTTACGATTGAAGATGTTATGGAAGCATTAGTTGGACGAATCGATGATGAACATGATCAGAAATCAGAGTATTATAACTATAAGGTCATTAATAATTCAACAATTATTTCAAACGCACGTGTTGAAGTTGAGGTGCTTGAAGAGATAATCGGCGAGAAACTAAAAGACGATGATGATGAGTTTGATACCATAGGCGGTTTAGTGCTTACGAAAATGGGTAATGTTCCCGCTGTGGGTACTAAAATAAATGTTTCAGAAAATATTGAAATTGAGGTGACAGATGCTAACCCACGTTCCTTAAAACAAGTCAAGATTACGCTTAAGAAAGGTTTAAAGCGTGCTAAATCATCTTAAATCTTTATTACAAAACTATAACAGTATCCATCCTGAAGAAATCATTTCTAAAGAAAAAATGCTAGAGTTTTTGGATAAGCACTTAAATTTGGTTAGAAGTGACTTAAAAATGCAGCTAAATTCAAAAAGCTTCAGACAAGATAAATTTGAAGATGAGCCTGTGGAGCGTACAAAGGTACGTGAGCAAAGGCAAATATCAAAAAATTCGCTTGTATCAAGCTTTTTGAATGACGTTGCAGGGCATTTTACTGCTTCGGCTTTTTTGCTTAATCATGATCAAACTAAGTTTCTATTGATGAATCATAAGAAGTTTAATAAATGGCAACAACTTGGTGGGCATTGTGAAAGTGATAATATATTAGCTGAAGCAACTAGAGAAGCACAAGAAGAGTCAGGAATTAATGAGATTGAAGCTGTAAGTAATAATATTTTTGATATAGATGTTCATTATATTCCTCAAACCTCCAAAGAATCTTCACACTATCATTATGATATACGTTTTTTATTAAAAATAATAGATAATGATAATTTCATAAAAAACAATGAGTCACATGAACTAAAGTGGTTTAGTTTTGCTGATTATCCACAACTAGGTGTAGAACTAGAACGCTCCGTTACTCGCATGATAGAGAAGTATATTTCTTGCTTTTAAAAGTAGCACATATTATTGCTGTATTTATGCTTTTTTTCCTGGATTCCTGCTTTTAGCTAAGAATGACATCGGAACCACGCAACAATGCCTCCACAGGAATGACATAGCACGTTTTCATTTACTATATAACGCGAGTTTCGAATTAATATAGCATAGGATTTAGCATATCAAGAGAGATGTAATAGAAGGTTTATTATCAGACATTTGATAATTTATCAGTGCTGCAACCATATGCACAAAGGCATTTGTAACTGATCTATGCCTTGAATGCTCAAACTTCCCCAATAGTTTAATTTTACTAAACACAGATTCTATTAATGCTCTTTTAAGCAATAATATTTTATCCAACATAGACATAAGTTTATTTTTCATATTTTTCTTTACCCTAGTTACCATAAAAATTCCTTGCTCTAAAAGTTGTTGAAATAATTGTTGTGAAATATAACCACGATCTCCGAATACTTTACCAAAAAGATTTTTGATCATCAGTTCCAGCTGTTTTCTATCATCCTTATTGCCAGGGCTAAAAGATGCTTTAACTATACCACCGGCTCTATTAATTATTAGATGTAGTTTAAGTCCATAGAACCAACCTTTTGTTGTCTTACTGCGTGCTGCTATGCCGGCGAACACTTTATTCATTGAAATACGGTATCTCTTACATACCTCTATACTACTTGAATCTACAAAAGAAAGGCCATCACACTGATCCAAAATAGAATTAAATATCAGTACTAATAGTGGTAAATGTGGACCTATTATTTTTATAAATTGACTATAGCTTACTAATTGAAAATCTCTTTGATGATAAATCCATATTTGCTTCAGATAATAATTCTTAAAACAATCATAAGATGACTGCCAGTAGCCTATTATAATTGTTATTACCTCACTTCTGTTAAGTCGACTTTTAGGACCAGATTTGTTGTTATGGTTAGTAATTGAATTTGTATGCTTGTCTAATTCTTGAAAAAAATCATCGACGTAACAAAATATTTCTGTAAAATCCATTATCATAGGTTATTGCTCTTAAAGTTTTTTCAATAACCTATAAACTTTTTTCTTATACTATAAATACCATATTTTAATTAGCAATTTGTATTTTGTACTCACTTTATAACAAAAACAGTATTATCAATATCCCCGTAACCCACTGTTTATCAGCTATACAGCGACTTTTTGAATACGAAACTCGCGTTATATAGGGACTGTTGCGAGATGAGAGGGTAGCAGGTATAATAAAAAAATAAAAAATATGTTTATATGTCAGAGTATCAAATGCTAATGGTAAGTTTAGATGAGTTAGTAAATGCGGATCATCAATATCGTAAATTCAAAAGTTTATTCAAATTCAAAGCAGTTGAAGCTGAGTTATTAGTGTCATTGTCAAATAAAAAGGGACCAGTAAATTGCACGAAAAAGGGACCACTATATGTAAAAATTTTTATGTCAAATGACCTCCAAATTTATAGTTATTAATACGATAACTTTTACCTGTGATGTTTAGTATATGTGCATGATGTACTACTCGATCAATAATTGCATGAGTTAATAACTCATCAGCAAATATTTCATTCCATCTTTCAAAATCCTTGTTTGTGGTAATAATGGTAGATTTATTTTCATATCGTTTAGCAATAATATTAAAAAAATCATCTACTGAATGTTTTGGTAATTGCTTAAAACCTAACTCATCAAGAATTAATAAGTCAAATGATAAGAGTAATTTAACTTTTTTGTGATAGCTATTATCTGCTCTTGCAATATGTAAATTATAAAGCATATCCGATACCGTAGTAAAATATACAGAGTATTCTCGTGTTAAAGCTTTTAATGCTAATCCAATAGCAAGATGAGTTTTGCCAGTTCCAGAATTACCTATGAATATGACATTGCCCTTAGTATTAATATAATCACAAGTAGATAAATCACTTATTACTTTGGCATCAATACTTGGTTGGAACTGAAAATCAAAGTCTTCTAAATTTTTAGTGACTGGTAATTTAGCAGCACTTTTACGACGACGGTAATTATTATCCTTACGGTGAGATTTTTCATCTTCACATAATAGTGAGAGAAATTCTTTAAATCCTAGTTTATTATTTTGAGCATAAATAATCCTTTCATTTAAGCTATTGACTATACCTGATAATCTAAAACTACGTAGGTCATTAAGCAAGTTCTGCATTCTGACCTCCAAACTCTGGCAATGGTAAGTTTACTGCATTACTATTTAAGATATTTTTAATTTTAGAGTAAGAACTTATACCGTAATGTAATGCTCTATGACAAGCTTTATCTATTAACTCATCATTGTAAACCTTACGTAAAGAAATAATACCTCTAGCACAACGTTGCCAATCATTTACTCGTGTTTGTTGTAATAACTCTAATAATAAACTGCAATTATTTCCTATCTGCTGCATTTGTTGTTGATAATGTTCACTATATTCTATAAAACCTGGGCATAGACGTTTATATTTGGCATAATGAGACGGATTAGTGGTAAATATTCCTTTGCCATCTGTTCTAACGTGCCTTGCTATTAAATCATTTTGGATAGAAAATATTTGAACAAGTTTTGGTGATAATTGTACCAGTACCTCACTGTATATATATTTTGCCGGTACGGAATAATAATTATTATCTATGGTGATATGACAATCTTTTGCTACTTTTCGATTATGCCACGATGACAAATCAAACGTTTCTAATGGTAAAGGCATTAAATTATTACTTTCTTCTTGCTCAAATAGTTCCTGAGGAATTTTTTTAGTAGTACCATGTATTCGGTTATTTGCTTTATTTAACCAGTTAGCAAGATCATGTGTTAATTCTTCATATCTATGAAATTTACGTCCAGCAAAAAAATTATTTTTGACATACTTTATTCCTGATTCTACTTTGCCTTTTTCTTGAGGTTGATATACACGACAAGGAGAAAGTAAAATTCCATAATGATCAGCTAAACGTTTGTATTCCTTCTGATATACGGGCTCATAGAAATTGCTATCTACCACTCCAGCTTTAAGATTATCAAGTTTTATTACTTTTGGACTGCCAGCAAAATAATTAAATGCATTGATATGACATTGTATCCATGTTTGACAACTTTGATCAAACACTACTTCATAATAATCAAGGCGACTATAACTTAAACGCATATTAAATACATATGCTTTAACTCTACGCCCCTTAGAATTATACTGTAAGCCTATGTCACCAAAATCTACTTGTGCTTCCTCTCCTGCTAAAGTATGAAAACGAATGCAACTGTTATTTTGTATCTTATATTTTTTGATATAACGGGTTAGCGAACCATAACTTTTTGTATAACCTTGAATTTTTAACTCTTCAAAAATTCTTATGTAACTTAGATTCTTTTCTAATAACTCAATTATTTGTTCGTGCCAAGAATCCAGTGCTGAAGATCGTTCATAGGGTGCAGGAGATTCTGTACCAGACTCTACATAACGGTTTACTATTTTTCTTACTGTTTTACGGTCTATTCTCGTTAGTTTGGCAATATTTCTTTGACTATTGCCTTGCTTATAAAGGGTGATAATTGTTGTGTACATATTTATTCTTATCATTGTATCACTAGATATTTATTTTAATTAATTATCTAGTGAATATTGCACATTATAACCTTATTAGGTTACACCAAATTCTCTGGTCCCTTTTTCGTGCAATTTACTGGTCCCTTTTACTTTAGCAATGACACAAATAAAGTAGAAGACTTAATGAATATAAGTTTAGAGAAAATTTCAAACAGCTCAGAGATTTATACAAGTATAAATCTAGAAGACAGTTTTGTAGAGGCTAGTAATAGCTTTTTTACCACATTTTACAATACAGCTACTTATTGTTTCAACTATGCATTAGAAGTAATGATTCCATTGACAGGAAATGTTTGTGAATATTTCCGTGGAAATACTGATCATTATGACGTAGATTGTCTTTAATTTTCTAACTCTGTCACTCATAGGTTTGACCTATGTTTTAGAATGACTCCATTTTTTTGCTATCATCCCGTAATGGTATTGTTGCGTGGGTACCAATTCGTCATTGCGAGCGACTGCAAGGAGCGTGACAATCCAGAAAAAATAATAAAAAATGCTATAAGTTAGCATTTTTTAACTAGATTGCGTACGTACAATTACTTCGTAATTTCCTCGCAATGATGGAAAAATTGATCCATACAAAAGATGACCTCTACCTACCAATCTTTATCGTACAAATTCTTTCAGTGATTTCTTTTAATTTTTCTATACTTTGCCGGTGTTACTAAATGATATATTAGTACTGTGACATTATCACTTTTATGTATATAACTGCTTTCTTCCATGCATCTAGTATATCACGAAGCAGACCTTCGGGGAATTAAACCCTAAGAGATTAAAATTTTCATCTATGATGAGAATGACTTTGCTCTAGATATAAAAGCCTTAAAAAGTAATGAAAATTACTTCTGGTCTTATAAAATTAATTACTTTAAAAAGCTGATTAATGGGGAGTAATTAGTTCTGCCCAGGTGGATCGAAAGTCGTCTGGGCTACGCGACTGTAAGGAGCGTGGCAATTTAGAAAAAATACTATAAATTAGTATTTTTTATACTTTCTTGCTTCGTCAATTACTTCATAATTTCCCCGCAATGACGTTCCAAAAAAAAATCACACCCCGTGTCGTTCAGCAATTAGACCTTTTATCTCAGAAATAGCCTTAGCAGGGTTTAGACCTTTCGGACAGGTTTTGGTACAATTCATGATCGTATGGCATCTGTAGAGCTTGAACGGATCTTCTAAAGCTTCAAGACGCTCGCCTGTATGATCATCTCGTGAGTCGGCAATCCATCTATATGCCTGAAGTAAAATTGCAGGACCTAAATATTTATCACCATTCCACCAATAGCTAGGGCAAGAAGTAGAACAGCACGCACATAATATGCATTCATATAATCCGTCAAGCTTCTCTCGATCTTTAATCGACTGTAATCTTTCAGCATTAGATGGAGCTGGACTATCGGTTTTAAGCCATGGTTCTATAGATTCATATTGTGCATAAAAATGAGACATATCCGGCACTAAATCTTTTACCACTTTCATATGAGGAAGTGGATAGATTTTAATATCGCCTGAAATTTCTTCGATAGGTTTAATACATGCTAGAGTATTTGTGCCATCAATATTCATTGCACAACTACCACAAATTCCCTCACGACAAGAACGTCTAAAAGTTACAGTGGAATCAATTTCGTTTTTGATTTTAATTAAAGCATCCAAAACCATCGGACCGGTTTTGCTTAAATCTATCTCAAAACTATCAATAGTAGGATTCTCATCAAGATCAGGATTATATCTATAAATTTTTATTTTTCTAAGATTAGATATATCACTTTTTGCTTTATGCTCCTTACCTTTTTTTACAACTGAATTTGGCGGTAGCCTTAACTCTGCCATACTATATACTCTTTAATATTATGATTTAGCTTTTATCTTCCTTTTTAGCTTTAATTGGTTTTGCTTTCTTAAGGTCTTTTTCTTCGGCTATTTTTATGGTAGATGATGCTGCACCAAAAGGAAAGTTATTTTCTTCTTCAGAGTCTAGCTGTCTGCTGCTAAGTAAATTTTTAATTTGCTGACCTGATAATGTTTCATATTCTATTAAAGCTTTAGCAAGTATATGAAGCTGATCTAAGTGCTTAGTTAAAATGTCTTTTGCTAAATCATAGCCGGTAGTAACAATTTTCTTTACCTCTTCATCTATTAACTCTGAAGTACTTTCCGATCTATCACTAGAACTATTTCTATTAGCATACATATCTTCACCAGCACTTCCGTGATATACAGGACCGACCTTATCGCTAAGACCCCAATCGGTAACCATTGCCTTTGCCATTCTGGTTGCCATTTTTATATCTGATGATGCTCCTGAGGTTACCTTTTCTTTACCGAATATAATCTCTTCAGCTACTCTACCTGCCATAGCTACCGCAATATCAGCGTCCATTTTATCACGTGGCATCGAAAAACGATCATTTTCCGGTAATCTCATAACCATGCCAAGAGCTCTACCACGAGGGATAATCGTAGCTTTATGAATAGGGTCAGAAGCGGGACAGTATAAACCAACTAAAGCATGCCCACCCTCATGATATGCTGTTAGTTTTTTCTGCTCCTCGGACATAATCATTGAGCGACGCTCAACTCCCATCATGACCTTATCTTTTGCTTCTTCCAAATCATGCATTTCTACTTCTTTTTTATTACGCCTTGCAGCAATAAGAGCAGCTTCATTAACTAAATTAGCAAGCTCTGCACCGGAGAACCCAGGAGTGCCTCTAGCAATAATTCTTGGTACGATTTTAGTGCTGTATTTTACTTTCTTTAAATGCACTTGTAGTATTTTTTCTCGTCCATCAATATCAGGATTTGAGACAGTAATTTGCCTATCAAACCTACCTGGTCTTAATAAAGCGTTATCAAGTACGTCAGGGCGGTTAGTAGCTGCAATAATTACGACTCCCTCATTTGCTTCAAATCCGTCCATCTCTACTAACATCTGATTCAGTGTTTGCTCACGCTCATCATTACCGCCGCCCATACCAATACCTCTATGGCGACCTACCGCATCAATCTCATCGATGAAGATAATACAAGGTGCGTTACGCTTGCCCTGCTCGAACATATCACGCACACGGCTAGCACCAACACCTACAAACATCTCAACAAAATCAGAACCAGAGATGCTAAAAAATGGTACGTTAGCCTCACCTGCAATTGCTTTAGCAAGGAGTGTTTTACCTGTTCCTGGCGGACCTATAAGCAAACAACCTTTTGGTATTTTACCACCAAGCTTTTGGAACTTGCTAGGATCTCTTAAAAAATCCACTATTTCGGTTAATTCGTCTTTTGCTTCATCAATACCTGCAACATCTTTAAAGGTAATTTTTGGTCCTTTATCTGACAAAAGTTTGGCTTTAGATTTACCAAACCCCATAGCTTTACCGCCGCCATGCATTTGACGCATGAAGAAAACCCAAACACCGATTAATAAAAGCATTGGAAACCAAGAAATTAAAAAGCTTAAAAAAGTGTTCATTCTTGTTTCAGGTGGCACGACTTCTATATTAACGTCATTATTATTTAGACGATTTACTAAATCAGGATAATCAGGAGCATAAGTGCTAAAACTAGAACCATCATTTGAAGTTCCTTCTATTATTCTTCCTTGAATTTTAACCGAGTTAACAGTTTTTTCATCGACTTTTGTTAAAAAGTCTGAGAAAGATATATTATTTTTACTGCTGAGTAACCCATCAGATTGAAAAACATTGAAAAGCAGTATTACAAAAACAAAAATTACTGCCCAAACTATAATATTTTTACCTTGATTATTCATTGATACAAAACCTAACAAAAATCATTAATTATAAATAAAAACATTTTTACCAGTTTAATTAACTGACTTAGTAAAAATGTGTAAAACGAGATGTAAAATCCGGAGCAAAAGAGACGTTAAAACTCTTTATGTCGTTATCATAGTACGATATATGTGGTATTGCTACAACTTTTTCAAGTATTTTAATAATAGGTAAGGTAAATAAAATAGCATTGTGGGTTCCATAAGATAAGTTTTTTAAAACCTCTAAATCTAATTTTTTTTTGATTATTTTATAATCTTCCAGCGATAAATATGTTGCTACACAATTTTCTAAATCATGTTTTTTTGTAATACGGAAACGATTATCCCAAACAGCTTGCTTATTCAATAATAACTTACTTTCTGGTAGCTTTTTACCAAACTCCCGATATATTAATAATTCATTTTGCATACGCTTAATTACGCAACCATGCAAAGTATTTTTAAAATCCAAACTTTGCATAATTAATTTTAAAATAGGCTCTACCGAATAGAAGCGAGCCGAACGATGCTGCCCACCAATTATTATCAATAAAAAATTAATTAGCTGCACTCGTACTTCTGGTGAAAATCTGCTAAATTTAATTAAATTAAGAAAAGCAAAACCATATTCAGATATTTTTACTGATTCGGCTATTGCTGCTATCAATTCCGGTTTAAACTTATTCTCTACTAATTCATTAACTTTAATCTGCTCAGTAATTATATCATCTTTAATATAATCTTCTTGTTTGGCTAATTTCTGCCTAACTGCATTACGTCTATATTTAGTCGATAAATTTGATTGATCTTCAAACCATTTAATATTATTCGTAACTAAATAATTTTCTAATTCGCTTTTAGGAATATTAAACAGAGGTCTAATTATTTGCGTATCATTATGATAATTCACGTTACTGCTGCTAAGCCCGAATACGCCGCTTTTACGTTCTAATCTAAGGCAAAAATTTTCTATATAATCATCTTCGTGATGAGCGGTTAAAAGAACTAATATATCAAGCTTCCGGCATAGTGAGGTCATTAAATCATAACGCCCTTTTCTTGCTCGCTCTTGTAAATTGGAAAAATTATTTTGATGGTCGAAAGATAGGTTATAATGCTTACGATTTAAGCTATTACTTATGTTTTGGATATACTCTATTTCTTGCTTTGATTGTTCTCTTAAATTATGGTCAACCGATAAAACAAATAGCTCTATATTATTTTTCTTTGCCCAGATACTTGCAAGATAAAGTAATGCTACTGAATCACTCCCACCGGAAACTGCAATAGCTATTTTAGATAAGCCAAAACCATCTATTAGATTATTGATGTTGTGTTCAAATTTTTTGTATAGCATAGAATTATTATATATAGACAACGTAAAAGTTTAAAGTGAAAAAGAAAGCAATAAAATTTTATTTTTGTCAAAAATTTCTACAAATAAAAGAAAAACTATCAAAACTTACGCTATGAGTGGAAGAGTGATAAATTATTGTAAGAATAATTAAACATGTCAAAGAGGAACAGATTGCAAGCAATACCAATTAATAGAACAGATTACTGTCAATTTTTAACAATTAGCCAAAAGAATTATAGTTTAACCTACTACGCTGAACATGCCAAGAAATGTAGCCATGATGTTATTAATAGATTTTTAGAAAATGAAAAATATACTCCTTCTTTGTTATGGGAACACATTAAGAATGATGTTATCTTTTCATCTAACGGATATACAATATTTGATGATACGGTGTTAAACAAAAGGAACACAAAGAAAATAGAGGTTGCTAGATCGCAGTATAGTGGAGCTACAGGTGGAGTTACTACCGGTATAGGAGTAGTGAGTCTTGTATATTATAACCCCGATATTGATAAGTTTTGGGTAATAGATTATCGCATTTTTTCATCTGATCATGATGGAGCGACGAAACTAGATCACCTACTAAAGATGTTCAATAATGCTGTTTATAGTAAAAAGATTCCTTTTCAAACTGTACTTTTTGACACATGGTATGCTACACACAAAATTATGCAACATGTTGACTCCTTGGGCAAATATTATTATGCCCCTATTAAAGCCAATAGAAATGTTAGTAAAACGTGTGATTACGAGCCTTATAAAGCTGTTAGCAAGTTGACGTTTTCAGATGAAGAAATTAAGAATGGAATGGAGATTCATATAAAAGGATTTGCCAAAAATAAGCATGTTAATTTGTTTAAATTTACTGTTTCTACCAACAGAGTTGATTATGTTGTTACCAATAACAAAACTCAAAAATCTTCTAAAGCTGCACAAGATGAGTTTGGCTTGCGATGGGTAATTGAGAGCATGCATAGAAAAATTAAGCAACTGACTGGTATAGAACGTTACCAATGCAGAAAACAGCGTATCCAACGTAATCACATTAGTTGTGCATTTCTAGTTTGGGCTTTTCTCAAAAGAACTGCAAATAAAATAGGTAAAACGGTCTACCAAATAAAGTTAGGGCTTTTAGATGACTATATGCAACAACAGCTTCGTTCTCCATCTTTACGATATTTAGAACCAAACATAGCGTAAGTTTTGCTATATTAGAAAAATTAGAACGGTTGAGGCTAGATTCTTATAGAGAAAATAATAATATTAAAATGAAAAAATTAAGTGCTGTTTTAAATATTGACCTAGAGGATTATTCAAAATTGATTGAGCATATACATAAGGAAATAAGCCCTAATATAATTATACTAGATTACCATGTTCCAGATTAATTCATTTCATTCTTATCAAATAAAAAATAGTTACCTACTTTCGGAATAATAAACTTATCCTCTGGTATATTATGCTTTTTGATTGCTTGCTGTAACTCTAAAGGAGCTGAGTTAAAGGGTTCGTCAGCTAATTGAAAAACATCGAAATGGCTAGCTATAGAAAATTTAGATTGCAAATCTAGATGAGCAAGTACTGCTTCGTCAGGGTTCATATGGACCGGTTTCATGAACCATCTTGGTTCATAAGCTCCTATTGGAATAAGGCTAAGCAAAATGTTATATTTTTTGCCAATCTCTTTAAAAATATTAGCATTATAACCTGAGTCACCTATAAAACAAATATCACCCATCTTGATTTTAATAATAAAAGTTCCCCATAATGCTTCATTCTTATCAAAGATTCCTCTAGCTGACCAATGTTGTGCCGGCTCTAAAAAATACTCTACATTTTGATTCTTGTAAAATTCTCCCCATCCTAGAGTAATAATTTCGGCATCCTTAATGTGTTTTTTTATTATTATATCATTCTTAAGAGGAGTAATAATTTTAGGCTTATCCCGCAGCCACAAATCTTTAATCGTTTTAATATCTAGATGATCATAATGATTATGGCTTATTAGTATAAAATCTATTTTAGGTAAATCAGTAAAATCGATCCCAGGCTTTACTACTCTTTTCGGTCCTGCAAAGGTAAAAGGACTTGCTCGTTCTAACCAAACCGGATCAGTTAAAATATTTAGACCTTGTACCTGAATTAAGAAAGTAACGTGACCTACATAGCTTACTCTTATATTTTCATCATGAGTTATTGGAGGAATATCGGTTATAATAGATTCCGATAATGGTAGCCATTCTGACTTTTTTGAAGTCATTTTCCACTTTAAGATATCAAGCAAATTTTTGGGCTTAATATTAGGATCAAGGTTATAAAACATATTTTTATTTTAACATGATCTTTCGGTTTGTTTATTAGATCGTTTAGCTTGCTCTTTTCCTGCAAAAGATTTTTTTGTCTCATTTGGCTTTTGTACTGATTTATGAGCAAACCCTGCTGCTTTTCCTCTTACTTCCATGACAGATTGCAGAGCTTCTTTTGGTAGTTGAGTTAAAAATGCTGGTATCTTTGATTCTACTTCTTTCTTATTAATATTTATTTCTTTTGATTTCTTTAATTCTATTTCTTTAGCAAGATCTCTGCCAACAACTTCATCTAACGAAACTTGCATGTAATCAGCAAGAGCAACAATTGTTTTACTACTAGGCATATTTATATCATCTCTCATAAATCTATCTATTGTAGTTTCATGACATCCTAATATATTAGCTAACTTGTAATAACCTTTATCTGATTTTTGATTACCTTTTAATTTTTTTTCAACTATTACTTTGTCTATGAATTCTTTTAAATGCTCTCTATATTTTTCTTCAATTTTAGGCTTTTTTATAATTTCAATAGGATTGTTACTTGCTTCAAATTTTCGCTTATTACTTCCATTATTTTTTAAAATTTCACCCATTGTTTTTTCCTACAGATATATTCATTTCTAAGTGGTAAGATTTTTATATTTTTTGAAAAATTATTTATTAATATATAACTAATAAATGGTAAATAGAAGATAATTTATAATGCAAACAATAAAATAGAGCTATTAGTGAAGTATTTTGGAGGTTTCAAGGAGATTATATAGATTACAGATTGTTTTCTCTACTTGCTTATCATTTATTAATAGAATAATTTTAATTTCTGATATTTGTATCATTTGAACATTTATATTATCTTTTGCTAATTTTAATAATATCATTTCAAGCAATTTCAAATCATTTTTAATCCCATGACCGATAATTGAAACTGTAGCAATTTCAGTATCAAAAGTGAAATTAGTTATTTGATTATTGTTTTTCAAATTAGTAAGTAATATATGTAAACTATTTTTATCTGTTAAATTAGTAATAAAACTATATCTTTTGTTAGGCTCTATTTCTTGCATTAACTCAATATGATTATTATTTTGTGCAATGATACTCGCAACTTGAATAAAATCTAACGAAGAGCTTTCTATAGTTAGATATAATAAATTTTTATTAGAAGTAATGCCGCTAATTATCCTTTTTTCCATAATTTTATCTTTTGAAGTGATTAACGTGCAATCTGCTTCAGGTGCAAAAGTTGAAAGAATACGCATATCTATTTGATATCGCATTACTATTTCTGCTGCCCTTGGATGTAATACTTTTGCTCCACTTAATGCTAACTCTAACATTTCTGAAAAGTCTATCTCATTTATCTTTTTTGCTTTTGGAATAATTCTTGGATCAGCAGCAAATACTCCCTCTACATCCGTATAAATATCGCACCTATCTCCTTTCATAGCTGCAGCAATTAAAGCAGCGGTAGTATCAGAGCCACCTCTACCTAATGTAGCTAATCTATTATGTTTATTGATTCCTTGAAAGCCAGCAATTATAGGAATAATATCTTGTTGTAAACATTCGTTCAATAATTTCGTGTCAACTGATTCTACTAAAGCTTTACTGTGGTTATCATCAGTCAAAATTGGTAATTGCCATGCCAAAAATGATCTGGCATTTATATTTTCTTCTTGAAGAGCAAGTGCAAGCAATGAAGCCGTAACTATTTCACCGCTAGAAAGTGCTACATCGTATTCTGCAAGTTGAGATGATTTGTTAAGACTTGATACTTCATTACACAATGTAACAAGTTGATTAGTGACCCCTGCCATAGCAGAAACTACTATAATTACTTGATTATTTTTAGCTATTTCAGTTTTTATAATAGGGATGGTTTTTTTTATTCTGTCAATAGTTGCAGCGGAAGTGCCACCGAATTTTTGAATTATTAAGGCCATATATAGAAGCCTAGTAGAATATTGTTTATTTTAAATAGAGTAAATTATGTATACTCGTCTACCAATTTTTTATTTATTAGAGATATATCTTCTTTTGTACTATTCCCAAATAAGAACTGCGTGCATGGATTAATTTTAACGTCATAAGCTACGCAACTGCAAGGAGCGTGACAATCTCAAGAGTATCACAAGCTTTATTACATGGATCGAAAATACTCTTGATGTCATGCCTGCGAAAGTAGAAATCCAAAATAAAGCAAGATAATTTGAGCTTTTAATTTTAAAAATTTGCTATATTTATACCTGTTCTCTGGGTTCCTGCTTTTAGCTAAGAATGACATAAGTGATCCAAACACTCAACAAATACCAGAGATGCATAGTATCGACGCAATAATTTTGTTAAACTTTCTGAGGTTGCCACATTCACTTCGCTTACTTGCAACGACGATTATGCAGGCAATCCCACAAATGCTTAATTATGCACTAGCGATCTCTGTAACGTTTACTATTTTATGATCACGCTTAGTTAAAAACTCTACTCTTCCTGATGTTAAAGCAAAAATAGTATGATCCTTACCAATCCCAACATTTACTCCAGGATGGATTTTTGTACCACGTTGTCTAACTATAATATTGCCAGGTATTACATATTGTCCATCGGCTTTCTTAACACCGAGTCTTCGACCGGCTGAATCTCTTCCGTTCCTAGAACTACCACCAGCTTTTTTGGTTGCCATCTTATGATTCCTTTATTATTAACTTTTACAAAAAGTTTATTATTGTTTTGTAATATCTAATATTTTCAGCTCTGTCAATTCTTGACGATGACCCGCTTTACGACGATAATTTTTTCTACGTTTTTTCTTAAAAACTATAATTTTATTATCTCTAAGCTGGTTAGTAATTTCAGCTGTAACAACAGCTCCTTTTACTAATGGAGTACCGATAAAAGAAGGTTTTGAATATTCACCCATCATTAAAACCTGATTAAGCTGAATTTTAGAGCCAAGCTCACCTTCAATTTTTTCGACTTTAATAACGCTATTTTGGTCTACTTTATATTGTTTTCCACCTGCTTTTATAACTGCGAACATGAAAAATATCTCTTTAAAAATTAATAAATATTTGTCGTATTATATTATTATATTAGTAATTAGTCAATGATAATTTAAAGCGGTACTTGATATTTCTAGCTTGATCGGCTTGTTATATAAATAAAAAATGTCATTGCCAGGAATGGCAGGCAAAGCCGCCACGGGATAACACCGAATGCTTAAGACGATGAAGTCGCAAAAATAATAAACAAAAGAGAATTTAGTTAATTAGTAGTAATTTAGAATTCGATATTGATATCGATAATAAGAAACTTTAGTGTAGTAATATAAGAATGGGGTGGTGAAAGATATTAAATTAGCCGCAACACAACTAAAATGTGAGGGGTAGAATTTTTACAAGCTGGATAGTTAGTGAAGTAAATATTGTTTAAACCTATTTGTTAAATTTTGATAATAAAACATGATTTTCTCCTTAATTAATCATAAACTAATTATAATATACTAACATAAAGCTTCAATAAGTTTTATCAATCAATACAAACACAATTGCATATTGAGTTACTACAGCAAAGATTGCAGCAGCTAGATCATCAACCATAACCCCAAGGCTACCTTTAACATTTTTATCAAGCCAATTAATAGGCCAAGGTTTTATTATGTCAAAAAATCGGAATAAGCAAAAAGGTAGTATAAAAAGTAATATTATACTAACTTTTAAAGTACTAAAATACTTTACTAGATTTGATTCATTTGCAAAAACTACTGAGAAAAATACCAAAATAACAGTTAGCATTTGCCCTACCACCTCATCAATTACTACCTCTTTTGGGTCTTTGGAATCCGTATAGTTTAAGTATATTTTAGTAAAATATGTACCGAGTATTAGAAGCAACAAACATATAAAAGAGGCTACAATGACCACACTGACAAGCTGGGCTTCATTAAGCGTAAGGTTTGCAAAAGGGATAATTATCTTATTATCAACAATAAAATACATTATAGCATAACATAAAGGAAAAGCGGCAAGAGAGCCAAAAGTGCCCGGGCAGTATTTTATTTTTCCGATATAAAAGAAAGTAACAAAGAATTCTGAGAATTGTTTTTTAGTGAACATTTTTGCTCTGGATTAGATTTTTAATATATAATATAATAAAATTTTAACTTATATAGCAAGAAATACTATGGGAATGAGTTTCAGCCATTTATTAATAATTCTATTGATTATTTTTGTATTATTTGGTGCTGGTAAATTACCGCAAGTTATGTCCGACCTTGCCAAAGGTTTAAAAGCTTTCAAAGACGGCATGAAAGAGGATGATAGCACTAAAAAAGATTAGATATTTCAATTAAATATAGAATTTAATATGACAAATTTATCTATTACTATACCTGATGATATAGCTAAAGCAAGTAATGAGGTTGCTAAAAAGCTAGGGTTATCTAGAACAGCTTTTATTCGTCAAGCTATTATACATGAACTTGATAATCTTCAATCTAAATTTGAACAGGAAGGGGTTGTAAGAAGCTTTAATGCAATGAAAAAATCTCCTCAATACTTAGAAGAAGCAGAAAAAATAATAGACGGTTTGAATTCTGAATTATTAGAGGAAGAAAGTTAAATCGAAAAACGTTTTCGGTGTCATCTAGTTGCTTGATCTAGGTTGCTGTATGACTCCGATGTCATTCCTGTGGAGGCATTGTTGTATGGTTCCGATGTCATTCCTGCGAAAGCAGGAATCCAGTAATTACTAAACATAAATACAACTGTTTTTTACAATCAAGAATTGTATTTATTTAAATTTTTTGGATTCCCGCCTCTGCGGGAATGACACCGAAAGCACTTTTCGATCCACGCAGACAATGTTGCCACTGGATGACGAACTAGAAAGTTAACCACCCTGCATTGCAAATGCAGGGCTTAAGATTACGGCATCAATGCCTTAGCTATAGCTAGTTTTCAACTTGAAAGTTTCCAAACTTATCATCTCTCGATTCATGTTTATCAATATAATCCTTGATCATTTGGTCAGTCACATTGCCTGTGGTTCTGACAAAATATCCAACAGCCCATAAGTGTTTACCCCAATACTGTTTCCGTAATTCTGGAAATTCCTGCTGAATCTTCCTTGAACTCTTTCCTTTTAGATACTGTACCACCTTACTAATACTTTGATAAGGTGGCACAGATACATAGATATGTACGTGATTTGAAGCTATCTCCCCTCTTAATATCTCTACTCCATTATCCTTACATATCTCTTGGGTTAGGTCCTTGACTCTCCTACCAATATCACCAACCAATATATTATATCGATATTTAGTCACCCATACTATATGATAAGTGCAATCGTAAACTGTGTGGCTTATCTTCTTGTAATACTGCATCTCTACATTCTATATGTTAAAACGACGCACTGCAAGTGCGGGGTTTTTCTCCCAAATTTGGGACAATAAATATTCAAATGAAAACCGTATTACCTGAACGCTCTTTACATATTAAGGGTCGGCTAAATTTTATAGTGCAGCAAATTTTAGAGCTTGCACAAGACAAAATCGCTATGATTATTTTATATGGATCATATGCAAGAGGTGATTGGGTGCGTGATCTACTTAATGGCTATCATAGTGATACAGATATTTTAATAATATTGAAGAAAGGTAAATATAAAGGGCATGCTACTTTAAATTTAAAAGATAGAATATATACAAGATTAAAAAGAAAAGGAGTAATAAAAGATCAGATTATCCCTTATGATTCAAGGATATCAATAATTTTAGAATCAATAGAGGAAGTAAATAAGCAACTAGAAAAAGGACGTTATTTTTATACCGATATAAAAAAAGAAGGTATTCTTTTTTATGATAGCAGTGAATATGTTTTAAGTGAAGATAAAGATTTACCTTGGAGCGAGATGAAAGAAATTGCTCAAGATTATTTTGAATATTGGTTTGGAAGAGGAAAAGAATTTTTAAAAGGAGCAAATAACTATTTAAAAGATTCTGAAAGTTTTTATAGTGCCATTTTGTTAGTTTTTTCTAATTATAAGCCAAAACTACACGATATAGAAGAACTAGGTAGTATGGCAAAAAACTATAACAATGAATTACTACAAGTTTTTCCTATAGCAGCAGCTGAACAAAAAGAATGTTTGAGTTGTTAAAAAAAGCGTATGTTGATGCACGATATGATAAAAATTATAAGATCATGAAAGAACAACTGCTTTATCTTAATGATACTCCTCGCAGCAGAGCTACGAGGTATCTATCCAAAAAGTTTTAACTGTTTTTGTTGAAATGCTTTATAAGAAGGTTTGCCTGAACCTTGATTTTTTACATAATTACGTAATTTCCGCTCATCACCATGTTTACATACTGTGCTCATAAAATATCCTTTACTCCAAAACTCACTTCCCCATAATTTTTCTTTAAGATTTGGATATTTCTTAAACATTTCCTTAGATGTAATACTTTTTATGATTTGAGTTATTTTTGTTGGGCTATACATTGGTATTGACTGTAGTAAAAAATGTACATGTTCTTTATCTACTCCTATTTCCAAAAATCTAATTTCATAACGAGCCTCTATGTCCTCACAAATTTTACATAAATAATCGTCTAGTTCCTCTTTGAATATTACTCTTCTATACTTTGCCGGTGTTACTAAATGATATATTAGTACTGTGACATTATCACTTTTATGTATATAACTGCTTTCTTCCATGCATCTAGCAAAACTTACGCTATGAGTGGAAGAGTGATAAATTATTGTAAGAATAATTAAACATGTCAAAGAGGAACAGATTGCAAGCAATACCAATTAATAGAACAGATTACTGTCAATTTTTAACAATTAGCCAAAAGAATTATAGTTTAACCTACTACGCTGAACATGCCAAGAAATGTAGCCATGATGTTATTAATAGATTTTTAGAAAATGAAAAATATACTCCTTCTTTGTTATGGGAACACATTAAGAATGATGTTATCTTTTCATCTAACGGATATACAATATTTGATGATACGGTGTTAAACAAAAGGAACACAAAGAAAATAGAGGTTGCTAGATCGCAGTATAGTGGAGCTACAGGTGGAGTTACTACCGGTATAGGAGTAGTGAGTCTTGTATATTATAACCCCGATATTGATAAGTTTTGGGTAATAGATTATCGCATTTTTTCACCTGATCATGATGGAGCGACGAAACTAGATCACCTACTAAAGATGTTCAATAATGCTGTTTATAGTAAAAAGATTCCTTTTCAAACTGTACTTTTTGACACATGGTATGCTACACACAAAATTATGCAACATGTTGACTCCTTGGGCAAATATTATTATGCCCCTATTAAAGCCAATAGAAATGTTAGTAAAACGTGTGATTACGAGCCTTATAAAGTTGTTAGCAAGTTGACGTTTTCAGATGAAGAAATTAAGAATGGAATGGAGATTCATATAAAAGGATTTGCCAAAAATAAGCATGTTAATTTGTTTAAATTTACTGTTTCTACCAACAGAGTTGATTATGTTGTTACCAATAACAAAACTCAAAAATCTTCTAAAGCTGCACAAGATGAGTTTGGCTTGCGATGGGTAATTGAGAGCATGCATAGAAAAATTAAGCAACTGACTGGTATAGAACGTTACCAATGCAGAAAACAGCGTATCCAACGTAATCACATTAGTTGTGCATTTCTAGTTTGGGCTTTTCTCAAAAGAACTGCAAATAAAATAGGTAAAACGGTCTACCAAATAAAGTTAGGGCTTTTAGATGACTATATGCAACAACAGCTTCGTTCTCCATCTTTACGATATTTAGAACCAAACATAGCGTAAGTTTTGCAAATTAACATGCTTATTTTTGGCAAATCCTTTTATATGAATCTCCATTCCATTCTTAATTTCTTCATCTGAAAACGTCAACTTGCTAACAGCTTTATAAGGCTCGTAATCACACGTTTTACTAACATTTCTATTGGCTTTAATAGGGGCATAATAATATTTGCCCAAGGAGTCAACATGTTGCATAATTTTGTGTGTAGCATACCATGTGTCAAAAAGTACAGTTTGAAAAGGAATCTTTTTACTATAAACAGCATTATTGAACATCTTTAGTAGGTGATCTAGTTTCGTCGCTCCATCATGATCAGGTGAAAAAATGCGATAATCTATTACCCAAAACTTATCAATATCGGGGTTATAATATACAAGACTCACTACTCCTATACCGGTAGTAACTCCACCTGTAGCTCCACTATACTGCGATCTAGCAACCTCTATTTTCTTTGTGTTCCTTTTGTTTAACACCGTATCATCAAATATTGTATATCCGTTAGATGAAAAGATAACATCATTCTTAATGTGTTCCCATAACAAAGAAGGAGTATATTTTTCATTTTCTAAAAATCTATTAATAACATCATGGCTACATTTCTTGGCATGTTCAGCGTAGTAGGTTAAACTATAATTCTTTTGGCTAATTGTTAAAAATTGACAGTAATCTGTTCTATTAATTGGTATTGCTTGCAATCTGTTCCTCTTTGACATGTTTAATTATTCTTACAATAATTTATCACTCTTCCACTCATAGCGTAAGTTTTGTTGGTTTAAATTTACTGTTTCTACCAACAGAGTTGATTATGTTGTTACCAATAACAAAACTCAAAAATCTTCTAAAGCTGCACAAGATGAGTTTGGCTTGCGATGGGTAATTGAGAGCATGCATAGAAAAATTAAGCAACTGACTGGTATAGAACGTTGCCAATGCAGAAAACAGCGTATCCAACGTAATCACATTAGTTGTGCATTTCTAGTTTGGGCTTTTCTCAAAAGAACTGCAAATAAAATAGGTAAAACGGTCTACCAAATAAAGTTAGGGCTTTTAGATGACTATATGCAACAACAGCTTCGTTCTCCATCTTTACGATATTTAGAACCAAACATAGCGTAAGTTTTGATAGTATATCACGAAGCAGAGCTTCGGGGAATTAAACCCTAAGAGATTAAAAGAAATCACTGAAAGAATCTGCACAGCAAGGATTGGTAGGTAGCGTGTCATCCCGTGGTGGCATTGCCCGCATGGATCGGAAAAATGTCCTCGGTGTCATACCGTGGCTTGTCCACGGTATCCAGAAAATAATAAAAAATACTAATTTTATTAGTATTTTTAACTGGATCCCGTGAATAAATCACGGGATGACAGGGGAGAATGATCCACGCAACAATACCATAACGTAATGACTGCTAAACTTTAGCTATTTAATTTCCAGAAACAGTAGTGTAAGCACTATTTTCTTTTCTGATAATATCATATTGTCTTTGGACTATCGAATCAATAAAATGAATATTACCAGACAGACCAATATAATTTTGTCTACTATTTATTCTATTTAAAAATCTACTTAAATCAAATTCATTTCCTATGAAGCTGGCAGTCATACGCCCTAAATCATAGGCAAGCAAATGCATAAAACCCATATGGTTAATTCCGAGAGCTTTTGCTCGCTCAGGAACGTTACTATTAAGAGTATTTAACGAGCCAGTGAAGCTAATATCAATATTTTCTGGACAATCGACATCAATACGATTATCACCAATTAGTATAGCTTTTTTATCTAAATTATATTTATTAATACTACCAGCAAGTAAGCTTAAATTCTTTGGGTCATCTGATATATAGATAATAGGTTTTGTTGTATCGCTGCGTTCATTTATAACATCAGTATTATCCGAAACATTTTTTACAGCTTTTGCAATAGATTCAGGATTATCTTCATAAAATTCAGTAAGTGCTAAGGTAGCATTTTTTTGAATCAAGATATTTTGCATAACTTGGCTAACAGTCTGAGAGTGTTTGCCTGTAGGCAGTAATGCCATAAAATCCTTATGACTACTTCCATAATAATTAACGATTCGTATTAGTTGTTTTAAAGGTGCATGACCAAAAACAAATAATTTATCATCTGCAAGAGCAGGGTTATTTGACATAGTTATTATAACAATATTATTGGCTTTGGCTTTTTTGGCTATTAAAGAAGTAAAGTTAGAATATAAAGGACCTAGAATAATTTTAGTTTTGCGTGCTACTATTTTATCCATGGCAGCTAATACATTTTTTTCATCTGAGCCATCATAAGAGGTAACATGGATATAAGATTTTACTCCATCATTAAGACCCATTTTAATCAAATCTTTATATTGCTTACCAACAACACTATCAGGACCTTGGTTAGGCATCAAAATAGCAATCTCGATTTCTTTCTGTCCCTTTTTTACAGGTACAATAGTTTCTTCTTTGGAAGTTTGACAGGATGATAGATATAGGGAACAAAAAAACATTAAAATGATTTTTGCAAAGTTTCGTGTTATACTAGCCATAATATTACTACAAAATTAAAAAATTATGTTTTTAAAAGCAGGATTATATATTATTTCGACACCGATTGGCAATTTTGATGATATTACACTTCGTGCTATATCAACCTTAAAAAGCTCGGATATTATTTTATGTGAAGATACTAGAGTATCACAAAAATTGCTAGCAAAACATGATATTCGTACTAAATTACAAGTTTATAATGATCATAGTGATGAGAAAGACAGAGAGAATATTATAAATTTGATAAAAGCTGATAAGATAGTAAGCTTAATTTCCGATGCTGGTACTCCTTTAATTTCTGATCCTGGATATAAATTAGTACGAGATTTAAGATCGCTAAATTGCCACATAGATGTAGTGCCTGGCGTATCTTCACCAATCACAGCACTAACATTGTCTGCTTTGCCTAGAGATAGATTTCTATTTTGCGGGTTCCTACCTAAAACTACAGAAAGTAAGAAAAAGCTTTTTACTGAGTTTGCAAATATCCGTGCTACTCTAATTTTCTTTGAGGCTGCAACTCGCTTAATAAGCACTTTATTAATAGCTAAGGAAATACTCGGAAATCGTGAAATATGTGTAGCACGTGAACTTACTAAACTTTACCAAGAAATAAAAACTGCAAATATCGATGAAGTAATAGCATTTTATCAAAAAAATACTCTAAAAGGCGAGATAGTATTACTAATTTCAGGGGTTTTACAAGAACAAGAAGAAAAGCTGGAACTCGATTTAATAAAGTTTATAGAATCATGTTTGAGTAAAGATTTAAGTGCTAAAAGTACTACTGACCTTGCTTATGAAAAATTTAAAAAAATATATAGCAAAAAGGAAATATATAAATTGGTAAATCAACAAAAAAGCTAATATAAAGAGTAGATTTAGCGTTTAAAAAAATCTTTAGAGTGGAGGAAAACAAGGACTTATTTATATTCTATTAATGATACTCCTCGCAGCAGAGCTACGAGGTATCTATCCAAAAAGTTTTAACTGTTTTTGTTGAAATGCTTTATAAGAAGGTTTGCCTGAACCTTGATTTTTTACATAATTACGTAATTTCCGCTCATCACCATGTTTACATACTGTGCTCATAAAATATCCTTTACTCCAAAACTCACTTCCCCATAATTTTTCTTTAAGATTTGGATATTTCTTAAACATTTCCTTAGATGTAATACTTTTTATGATTTGAGTTATTTTTGTTGGGCTATACATTAGTATTGACTGTAGTAAAAAATGTACATGTTCTTTATCTACTCCTATTTCCAAAAATCTAATTTCATAACGAGCTTCTATGTCCTCACAAATTTTACATAAATAATCGTCTAGTTCCTCTTTGAATATTACTCTTCTATACTTTGCCGGTGTTACTAAATGATATATTAGTACTGTGACATTATCACTTTTATGTATATAACTGCTTTCTTCCATGCATCTAGTATATCACGAAGCAGACCTTCGGGGAATTAAACCCTAAGAGATTAATTCTTTTAGTTTATTATCTATGCTCATACTATTTAATATTATATCGAGATTATTAATATAAATTATTGAAGTTTTTTAATAAAGTTAAAGTATAGTTTTTAATAGTAATTTATTCTTATAAATAGGAGAAAAGTTGCTTTTATGCTTAAGTACTATTATAGTCTTGTATGATTTAATTCAAAACTTACGCTATGAGTGGAAGAGTGATAAATTATTGTAAGAATAATTAAACATGTCAAAGAGGAACAGATTGCAAGCAATACCAATTAATAGAACAGATTACTGTCAATTTTTAACAATTAGCCAAAAGAATTATAGTTTAACCTACTACGCTGAACATGCCAAGAAATGTAGCCATGATGTTATTAATAGATTTTTAGAAAATGAAAAATATACTCCTTCTTTGTTATGGGAACACATTAAGAATGATGTTATCTTTTCATCTAACGGATATACAATATTTGATGATACGGTGTTAAACAAAAGGAACACAAAGAAAATAGAGGTTGCTAGATCGCAGTATAGTGGAGCTACAGGTGGAGTTACTACCGGTATAGGAGTAGTGAGTCTTGTATATTATAACCCCGATATTGATAAGTTTTGGGTAATAGATTATCGCATTTTTTCACCTGATCATGATGGAGCGACGAAACTAGATCACCTACTAAAGATGTTCAATAATGCTGTTTATAGTAAAAAGATTCCTTTTCAAACTGTACTTTTTGACACATGGTATGCTACACACAAAATTATGCAACATGTTGACTCCTTGGGCAAATATTATTATGCCCCTATTAAAGCCAATAGAAATGTTAGTAAAACGTGTGATTACGAGCCTTATAAAGCTGTTAGCAAGTTGACGTTTTCAGATGAAGAAATTAAGAATGGAATGGAGATTCATATAAAAGGATTTGCCAAAAATAAGCATGTTAATTTGTTTAAATTTACTGTTTCTACCAACAGAGTTGATTATGTTGTTACCAATAACAAAACTCAAAAATCTTCTAAAGCTGCACAAGATGAGTTTGGCTTGCGATGGGTAATTGAGAGCATGCATAGAAAAATTAAGCAACTGACTGGTATAGAACGTTGCCAATGCAGAAAACAGCGTATCCAACGTAATCACATTAGTTGTGCATTTCTAGTTTGGGCTTTTCTCAAAAGAACTGCAAATAAAATAGGTAAAACGGTCTACCAAATAAAGTTAGGGCTTTTAGATGACTATATGCAACAACAGCTTCGTTCTCCATCTTTACGATATTTAGAACCAAACATAGCGTAAGTTTTGAATTAAAATTTTTATGCATATCACCCACCTAAAAAATTTAATTGGGTTCGAATCCCTAACTCCCCAGAGCAATGGAGCTATTGAATATATTGAGGATTTACTTAAAAAACATAGTTTTAAGACCGAGGTAAAAATTTTTGGTGAGATCGAGCAAGTTACTAATCTTTATGCTGTTTACGGCAATAATAAGCCTAATATTTGCTTTGTTGGGCATGTTGATGTAGTTCCTGCTGGTGATCCTAACCTTTGGTATAATTCTAATCCTTTCAAAGCTCATGAGCAGGACGGAAAAATATATGGCAGAGGGGTAGTTGATATGAAAGGGGCAATTGCCTGCTTTCTAGGAGCTAGCTTAGACTTCATAAAAAATAATACCGATTTTGTAGGTTCGATTAGCTTTTTACTTACTAGCGATGAAGAGGGTAAAGCAAAACATGGCACTAAGGAAATGCTTCAATATATTTATAACCAAGGGCATGAAATTGATTTTGCTATTGTCGGTGAACCTACTTGTGAAAAAGAGATAGGAGACACTATTAAGATTGGCAGAAGAGGAAGTGTTAACTTTAAATTAAGTATAATAGGCTTAGGTGGGCATGTAGCTTATCCGCAAAAAGCAAATAATCCATTACCTTGCTTGATAAGAGTATTAAACGAACTAACAAATGTAAAATTTGATGAAGGAACGGAGTTTTTTCAAAGTTCAAATCTTGAAATAACAAATATTGACGTTGATAATAACACTACAAATGTGATACCCGAAACAGCAACGGCACATTTCAATATACGTTTTAATAATTTACATAGTGTAGAAACACTAGCAAAACAAGTAGAAGAAATTATTAAACAATATTGCCAAAAGTATAAAGTAGATTATAAGCTAGAATATAATAGGTCTGCCGATAGCTTTATTCAAAACCCTAATAATAAGATAAAAGAATTTGCTACGATAGTAGAAAAAACTCTTGATATAAAACCAAAATTTTCTACAAGCGGCGGTACATCGGACGCAAGATTTGTTAAAAATTATTGCTCCTTAGTAGAATTCGGTTTATTATCAGACACTGCACATAAAATAAATGAACATACCAAAATTAGCGATTTACAAAAATTATACGATGTGTATTATAATTTTTTGATGGAAATATTCCTGCCTTTACGGGAATGACATTAAAGCAAAATTGGACAACATAACCAATTTTTCAAATACTATAAAAAATAATAGACGAAGTTTTATTTGGAAAAGAGCATGGAGTCTGTAAGCCGAGGAGCGGAGCGTACAAAGGTACGTGAGCACCTGAGGATTTACAAAGACGACATAGCCAATTTTTCAAATAAAACAAGTATATGCGGATGTGATGGAACTGGTAGACATGCAAGATTTAGGTTCTTGTGCCGCAAGGCGTGGGGGTTCAAGTCCCTTCATCCGTACCATTTAAATTTTCAATATGAAATTTTTATGCAGCAATTTAGTATTTATCAAACTAGTGATGAATTACTGCTGAAAGCAATATTTCTTTTAATAGAGAAATGTTATTATTCTGATCTTAAGAGCATTGTACTTACTGTTGATACAGAACAGCAAGAAATGCTAAATAAAAACCTTTGGACTTATTCACGTAAACAATTCATTCCTCACGGTAGTAAAATCGACCCGCAGCCTGAAAAACAGCCTATTTATATTACTGATACGTTACAAAATCCTAATAAGGCTAGTGTGCTTATTATTATCTCACCACCTAATATAGAGAAAATCTTACAAGATAAAGAATATATTGGTATTTTCAAAAGAATAATTATAATAACCGATTTGCCAGAAGATTTAAAAATCCTAACTTCTAAGATCAATCAAATTACCGGACAAGACAACCCTATAGATTGCTTCACTCAAGATCAACGTGGAACGTGGAGTAAAATATGACATGCTTTATACTATAATTATTAACGAAGATACACAAGAAACAATATTTGTAGCTTCTAACAAAGAATTAAGCAATTCGATCATTGAGGGATTAAACACTCCTATAGAAAAATGCAACCCTATTAAGTTAATATAAAAATATACTATCCAGCATATAATAGACTAATGCTTGTGATCATGGTGGTGAGTATAGAAGCCTAGAGAAGAAAGGGCATTTGAGAAATCAGAGTTTGGAGTTATAGCGTTTGGGGTTCCGGTGCAACATATATGACCGTTTAAGCATATTACTTGGTCAGAATTTTTAATTACTGTAAATAAATTATGTGAAATCATAAAAACAGTAATATCTAGCTTCTTACGGATTAAACTAATAAGCTGATAAAATTCTTGCTGGCTTGTGACATCTAAAGATTGTAGTGGCTCATCTAAAATAATTAAATTTGGGTTACTAAGCAAAGAGGATGCAAGAACTACCTTTTGAAACTGCCCACCTGAAAGCGTAGAAATTTCCTGATCTTTTAAACGCTCCAAATCAATGAATGAGTGAATTTCTTTAATATCACTAGCGGGATTATTTGGTGCTAGTAAATCTAAAAATTTCTTTACTGTAATCGGCAAATCAGAACTTAGATTAAATTTTTGCGGCACATAACCGATTTTTAATTTAGGATCAATTATAATCTCGCCACTTGTTGGTTTTTCAAGCCCAAGCATTAACCTAACTATAGTAGTTTTACCTGCTCCGTTTGGTCCTATTAAAGTAGTGATGTTATTTTTTTTGACTGTAAAACTAACGTTATTTATCGGTAATTTATTACCGAATTTTTTAGATACATTATTAAATTCTATTATGGGCTGCATGGACTAGTTTACTCCTGTCATCCCGTGGCTTATCCACGGGATGACACAGTGCAAGTAATGATATAGCATCCATTACGTCGAGTAAATACCTATTAGCTCCGCCTGCCCTAAAAGGTGCTTCTGCAAAGCTAGTACTAAATCTTGTTTGCTAGCATCTTCTTCTAGTTCTAGGTAATCATTTAAAGCATATAACTTGAAAAAATACCGATGGGGTTTACCTGCTGACGGGCATGGACCACCATATTTCTTTTCTTTCCAACCATTATTTAAAACTTTAATATCATCATTTACTTCTCCTTCTTGGAGTTGCGTTATAGAAGCCGGAATATTGTAGATTATCCAATGATCCCATATGCCGTGCGGCGGTGCTAATTCTACCGGAGCATCTGGGTCATCCATAATTAAAACAAAAGATTTAGTATCTGAAGAGAAGCCGCTCCACTCTAAATGCGGAGAAATATTCTGACCTTTACAATTTATCAGGAATACGCTCGTTATGCTTAAATGCCGTACTTGTTATTTCAAAAGTCATAAGTTGCTCCTGTGAATTTTGTGTAAATAAAACATTGTCATCCCGTAGTCAAGCCACGGGATGACACCGAGGAGGCTTCGCATCACCTCGCAATGATGCTATTCAACTAATTAACAACTTGCCATTGTCCATCAGGTTGACGGCAGGCAGTGCCATAAGCTTTTTGTTGTTTTCCACCTACTACAACTGTTTGGGTGTATTCACGACAATATTGACCGGTATTATTTTTATAAGCTTTGCTTGGTGTCACAGTACCATAATTACCATTATCAGGATTACGCCATTGTACACTGCTACCGCTTGGTGCAGCTTCTAAAGCTCTTTGAGAAGTAAGCTCTGCAAGTTTTCTATCTTGTTCATCCATACCTGCACCAATTTGGTTGCCAAGGATTGCACCAAATAATGCACCTGCTCCTACCGCAGCAAGTCGTCCCGTACCACCACCAAATTGTGAACCAACAAGTCCTCCTAAAGTTCCGCCAATTAGCGTACCACTACCTTGTTTATTCATGCCACCTGGACCTTGGCATGCTTGCAACATTGAAGCTGCAAGTAATATAACAATAATTTTAGATATTATTTTCATATGATTTCTCATTTTAAAGTACTATATATAACTAATTATATGGTTTTTGGAATTTTGTAAAGTATAAACCTAATTCTATTTGAATTTTATATTTTCTTTGTTAAACTATCAAGAGGAATTAGAAATATTATTTATGGATATCAACAGTCGGAATTTATTAATAAAATCGGCATCTTACTTATCAGTTACTACGGCATTAATTATTCTAAGCGTAAAAATATATGCTTGGTTTTTGACTGATTCGCAGTCAATACTTGCTTCTTTGATTGACTCAATGCTTGATATAACTTCTTCTTTTATAAATTTAATAGCTTTAAGATTTGCATTGCAACCGCCAGATTATCATCACAGATTTGGACATGAAAAAATACAAGATTTAACTCTTTTCTCTCAATCAATATTTTTCTTTGCTTCAGCTTTTTTTGTCGGTTTTTCCTCTATCAAATCCTTATTTGAAAAAACACAACCGGAGAATATTAGCGACGGTACTACTATAATGTATATATGTATATTCTTAACGATTATCTTAGTGCTTTATCAAACCTATGTAATTAAAAAAACTAAGTCAGATATAATTAAAGCCGATAAGTTACATTATTTTACTGATTTACTTACTAATGTTATAGTAATTATCTCTTTAAATTTAAGCGATCGTTTTTGGTTTGTTGATCCTTTATTTGGGGTAGTTATTGCATTATATATATTTCATACTTCTTATTCCTTATTCAAAAAAGCTTTTAAAAATTTAGTTGATCATGAACTACCAGAACAAGATAGACAAAAAATTATTGCAATAGTTAATAAGCATCGAGGCGTAAAAGGTGTGCATGAAATGAAAACTAGATATGCTGCTCAAAAAGCTTTTATACAATGTCATTTAGAAATGGATGGCAATATGTCGCTTTATGATGCTCACGAAATTAGTGATGAAATTGCACTTAAAATATTACAAGAATTCCCTGACTCTGAAATAATAATCCACCAAGACCCTTATGGAGTAGAAGAACACGTCAATTATCGTGAATATATTGTTAGATGAATTTTGATAATTTTTTCATGCAAGAAGCTTTAAAACAAGCGAAAATTGCTTTTAGTAAAAACGAAGTGCCAGTTGGAGCAGTTATTGTAGATAGAGAAAATCAGAAAATTATAACTAAAAGTTATAACAATACTGAAGAAAAAAATAATGCTCTTTATCATGCTGAAATTATTACAATTAATGAAGCATGTAAAATTATATCTTCCAAAAATTTAAGTGATTACGATATATACGTTACTTTAGAGCCTTGTGCCATGTGTGCAGCAGCTATCGCTCATAGCAGATTAAAACGCTTATTTTATGGTGCTTCTGATTCAAAACATGGAGCAGTTGAGAGTAATTTGAGATATTTTAACAGCAAAGCCTGCTTCCACCGACCAGAAATATATAGCGGAATTTTTGCTAAAAATTCCGCCTTATTAATGAAAGAATTTTTTAAAAAGATAAGAAACTAAGTTTTATTAGACTCTTATATAACGTAGCTAAATGATACTCCTCGCAGCAGAGCTACGAGGTATCTATCCAAAAAGTTTTAACTGTTTTTGTTGAAATGCTTTATAAGAAGGTTTGCCTGAACCTTGATTTTTTACATAATTACGTAATTTCCGCTCATCACCATGTTTACCTACTGTGCTCATAAAATATCCTTTACTCCAAAACTCACTTCCCCATAATTTTTCTTTAAGATTTGGATATTTCTTAAACATTTCCTTAGATGTAATACTTTTTATGATTTGAGTTATTTTTGTTGGGCTATACATTGGTATTGACTGTAGTAAAAAATGTACATGTTCTTTATCTACTCCTATTTCCAAAAATCTAATTTCATAACGAGCTTCTATGTCCTCACAAATTTTACATAAATAATCGTCTAGTTCCTCTTTGAATATTACTCTTCTATACTTTGCCGGTGTTACTAAATGATATATTAGTACTGTGACATTATCACTTTTATGTATATAACTGCTTTCTTCCATGCATCTAGTATATCACGAAGCAGACCTTCGGGGAATTAAACCCTAAGAGATTAATAGAACGGCTTTACTATAACCATGATCACTGCAACAATCATACAAATAGCAGGGATTTCATTGACTATGCGGTAAAATTTTTCAGAATGAAAGTTTTTGCCATTTGCAAAATCTTTTCGCCATCTTGCAAGTAAGCCATGAAATATTACTAAAATTAATACTGCAAACATCTTAACATGAAACCAAGCATCAAGGGCAGCAAACCCATAAATATAAGCGTTTATTAAACCAAATATAAAGGTACTAATCATTGCGGGATTCATAATGAATCTAAGGAGCTTTAATTCCATTATTTGGAAAGTTTTATCTGTTTCACTACCTACTTTGACCTTTGTATGGTAAACATATATTCGTGGTAAATATAATAATCCGGTCATCCAGCATATTACAGAAATTAGATGAATTGATTTAAACCATAGGTAGTAACTTGCCATTTTCTATCCTTATTTTATTTTTATAATTTTTTATTTACTGGATTCCGCTTATGTAGAAATGAGGTAAAACATAAACATTTACTAAATTTATCAGGGCATATTCTTTCACCATTACTATTAGCTACTAAAAAATTATCCTCTTTTTTATTAATAAATTTTAATAAAATGCTTGTCAAACTTTTAATAAAAATTTTATTTGTGCTAAGTGTTGGGATTCTATTATATTGGATTTTGTATTTGTCCGCAATTAATTTATATTCAATATCAAGCTCAACTAGCGTTTCAACATGCTCTGAAACGAAAGCTATAGGTACAATTATTATATTTTTATTTTGTTTCCCTGCTATTTCTATTTCATCTTCAGTATTTGGCTTTAACCATTCTACAGGTCCTACTCTACTTTGATAAGTTATTTTATAATCTAAATCTTTTATATTTAACTCTTTAACCACCGCTTTTACTGTTTCTTCTACTTGAAAACTATACGGATCTCCTGCATCTATTATTTTTTTAGGCAAGCCATGAGCTGAAAATAATATTCGAAAGTCTTTATCAAATATTTTTTCTTTTATTAAAGCAGCATGAGTTTTTATAAAATTTTCTTCTATCGGATAACAACAAACAACTTTAACCGGAATATTAAAATCAAAACTACTTAAAAAATTATTTACCGATGAGCCTGTAGTAGTAGTTGAGAATTGAGGGTATAATGGTAATAATATCACCTCTGTAGGATTATATTCTTTTATTTGCTCTATTGTTTCTTCTATTTGCGGCGGGGCATAACGCATATTTATAAAGATATTAAAATCTTCTTGGATGGCGTGTTTTAAATTTTCTTCCAATGCTAGTTTTTGCTTCTCTGTTTCTTCAAGTAAAGGCGATTTACCACCTATTAGAGAATAGATTTTTTGAGATTTCTTCTCTCTCGTTGTAGAGATTAATTTAGCAAAAACATAACGCAACGGGTTAGGCAGATCAATAATAGCTTTATCATAAAACAAATTAAATAGGAATGGCTTCACTGATTTAAGACTATCTGGACCGCCTAGATTAAAAAGCACTATTGCTATTCTCTTTTTATTTATATTCATATTCCCTAATGCATTTTACTAAAAATTCTACATTTTCTGGTGGTGTTTCGGGTAAAATACCATGACCTAGATTAAAAATAAAATTCTTATTTCCCATTACCGATAAAATTTTATGGATTTTTTCTTTTATTATTATTTTATCAGTAAGCAATACTACCGGATCTAAATTACCCTGCAATATTACTTTATTGCTCCATAATTTCATTTTCTCAAGCGGTATTAACGGGTCAATAGCTAAAACATCCATTGGTACTTCTTCTAGAAATTTTTCATATAAAAGCCCTGCACCTTTGGGAAAAGTAATAATAGGAATATTTGGAAAAGCCTCTTTTAAATTCTTTATTATTTTCTTCGTTGGTTCTATCACAAAGTGATTAAATTCTTCTTCTGGTAAAATACCAGCCCATGAATCAAATATTTTTATTATATTTGCACCTGATTTTATTTGATTTATAAGATGATGAATTGTTTTTTCCGTAATAAACTCAAGTAATTCTTTTGCTAATTCTTCATTTTCATAAATAAATTTTTTGCTAACTCTAAAGTCTTGTTTACCTTTTCCTTCTAACATGTAAGTCATTACTGTCCAAGGACTACCTGCGAAACCTATTAGAGAAGTGGATTTAGGCAACTCTTTTCTTACCTTTTTTACTATTTCATATACTTTTTCTAATTTATCGCTGGAATTATTTTGCAAATACTTAAAATCTTCTTTTGATTTAAATTGCTTTAGTACCGGTCCAATATTTTTTTTAAAATCTACTTCCCAACCAAGAGCATGAGGCAATACTAATATATCAGAAAAAATTATCGCTGCATCAAAGCCAAAACGTTTTATCGGTTGTAGTGTTACTTCTGTTGCCTTATCTACATCATAGCAAAATTCTAAAAAATTTTTTACCTCCTTTCGTACTGCCATATATTCAGGTAAATACCTACCAGCTTGTCGCATTAGCCAAATTGGTGGTTTATTATCTAATGTTTTAATAAAATTGGAAATTAATGTCA